>NZ_OY762929.1:1261666-1892500 GCF_963666675.1 uncultured Desulfobacter sp.
TAGCCCAGAGAATCTTCCTGGAATTCGTCCGTCCCCACATAAGTTGGATAAATAATTTTCCCCCGGCCTTCTGTTACCTGCACTTCCAAGTCAAGTTTGACCAGCCGGATCAGGGTGTCCCCGTTTAAAATGGCCTGGATGTTTTTTGCGATCCGGTCTTCAATGCGTACTGATCCGTTTAGAAGTTCATTGGAATTTCCAATGAACTCATTCTCTATTTTTAAACGGTATTTTTTTTCCAGATAATCATGGCAGCCGGCAAGGGTAACCGTATACAAAACCGGGGTGATGACCAGGCAGAATATAACAACTTTAAATGGAAAATGCTTCATAATGTCAAGATAAACTGCCTTGCTGCATCAGGTAATGATCAACGGTCAGCCGAAGGAATGGTTATGTCGTAGTAGCCGCCTTTGCTATCTGCCTTGTTAAACGCTACGTTGGCACCCAAACTGTTTTTTATGCGAAAAAAGTCAGGTCCTAAATCCGACGGGTTTGAGACCGATTCAGAGTCCCGGTAAATAATGCACAAGTGATCCTGGACAAGTGATGCATTGATATAAATAAGCGGTTTTGAGTTGGCGGTCAGGGAGCTTAAAATTAATTTTTCAAACAAAGAGAAAACCGGGTCAAAATCACAAAGAAAAGGATTGTCGTCAGATTTGTCAAAGGATAGATGCAGCCGTTCATCCTTAAACCGTTTTTCAAGCTGCTTGAACAGATGTTCAACGTCAAGTATGTCGGGTTGAAACGGTTCTCTGGTTTCACCGTAAAGCGCCTCTATCATATCTGTTTCGAAATCCTGGAGTTTGGCACTTAATTCATCCGGTATTCTCATAATGTCCGTGTTTTTTTTATCCAGAGAGCCCACGATCAAAACACCCTGCTGCTCTTTTATCCAGATTCCGTTTTTGAATATTTCGGTCTCTTTATTAGTGCCCATATTTTTCTCCGTCCATTTGTTGATAAGTTTATGTAAGGATTCAAATCTGGAAACGATTGGTTTAGAGTACCTTCATCACCGGAAAATCGCAAGGTATTTTGGCTGTTATCCGGGGCACCCCTTTTGGGGAAAATGAAAAACTGCATTTCGCCTTCGGCAATGGGTCAGTAACTGTTTGAAGCAGCAATGCCGGGCCAGCAGGGCATCCGAATCGGGAATGACCGAGAAAAAAGCCTGGCTGCCGATAATGATCAGTTTTTTCCCGGCCCGGGTCATGGCCACATTGAGGCGGTTGGGGCTGTTTAAAAAATCGCTTGCCATGTGATCCGGGTCCGAGGCGGTGAGCCCGAAAAGGATGACGTCCCGTTCGGCACCCTGGATTCGCTCTACTGTGTCCACAATGGGGAGTTGGGTCGTGGCGTGATGGTTTGACATGATTCCTTCCAGCCTTTGGCGGATGGCGTTGTTCTGTGCCCGATGGGGGGTGATGATGGCCATTTGGTCCGGGGAGAGGCTGTGACCCAGGATCAGGCGGCCGGCCAGGGCGGCCATGAGATCGGCTTCCATATCCGATTGCTGGGTGCAGCCCTGATGATCCGTTAAAACCAGCGTAACAGGCTGTTCCGGATTCAGGATGTCGATGAGTACCGGATCATTGCCTGTTGGCGTATATGTTTGGTCCAGGTCATCCAGACAAAGCCGTGCGTTTTCAACCGAAGGGGCCGGGTAAAGTCGGCTGTGGTACCAGGTTTTGGATGGAAATTCACAGATCTCTTTGTTCATCCGGTAGGTGGTGTCCAGAGTGGCCTGACACGCTTCAGGATACAAGGCCTGGATGTTTTCAAGAATGGAGTTGTTCAACTGCAGCCCGGTTTCTTTGTCATCCGGATCATGGGGATCATAATTGCCCATGACAATGGGCGGCAGCTGGTGGACATCGCCCAGAAACAAGAAGTTTCCTTTGGCGTAGACGAGACTGAGCAGGGCTTGGGGTACCGTAACCTGTGAGGCCTCATCAAAAATAATCCAGTCCAGGGCCAGGGGGAAGCCTTTGTCTTTGCTGTTGAACAGGGAATAAAATCCGTATCCGGTGGCGCCTAAAATCAGCCAGGACCGTGTAGGTAGATCCCGGGCGTCTTTTGTATATTCTAGCTTCATGGCGGCATTGGGATCGGGTGTCTCGGATTCCGGGGTGTTATCCTCCCCCCATTTCACGCAGTGGCCCGGAAAACCATCCGGGAGGTATTGATTCGCCAATTGGGCCACTTTTTTCAAGACCGTGTCAATGGCCTGGTGGGTCAGGGCGCTGATGCCGATGCGCAGGGGCGTTCCGGCTTCATGGGCTTCAAGGATCAGGGCGATGATGATCCAGCCGAGCAGGTGGGTTTTTCCCGTGCCAGGCGGGCCCTGGATCATGGCGGTGCGCTGTTGGAATGGGAGTTTTAGAGCCTGCTGCTGGGAGCGGTTGAGGCCGTGATTGTCCCGGGCCAGCCATCTTTCCACCCAGGCTGTTGATGCCGAGGGTTGCCTTTCCAGGGCAGTTCCTGCCAGAAGTTGCTGTAGATGGAGGTATTTGCTGTTGGAAAATACAGTCTGGGCCGCGTGGAGCAGCTTTTCCCGGTTCCAGTCATCCATATCTTCTTCAAGGGAGTAGAGCAATGATTTATTAAGCGTCATTCTGCCGGATCGGGAAATCAGCCCGATATTACCTGCGCCCATATCATGTTCAGCCATGATCACGGGAAAGCCGTTCTGCAGGTCCGCCATGCCGTGGGGCACAAGTTTGAGAAAATCCCCCCGGCGGAATTTGGCCGGCAGGGTCTGGTCCGTGGGGGTGAAACTATGGATAAATCGGCCGGTGCTGTCCAGGCGGGTTCGCTGAAATTTCAGGTATCCCAGGGATCTGAACCGCAGCATCCGCTCTTCTAAGGGCTGTTCCTGGAGCATCATGATGTCGGCCGTTTTCCGGCGTTCTTCTTCCTGGATAAACGTAGAATAAGGCAATGCTTTTTTATTTCCATTGCTGCTTGACGGCCATTCCTTGATCCATTGGCTGTCCAGTTGAGATACGGCGCATTGATACAGCGCTACCATAAGCCCAAGCCGTTTTTGTACCTCGGCTGCAGCCTGACCTATATCACTGATGAAGCCGTTGTCGTGGTGAAACAGGGATGGTGGTGATGCAGGCTCGGTTTGGCAGTTGAAGATGCGGCCCAGGGTGTACAGGGACGCTGCGCCCGGTGCGGGCATATAAAAATGGGTGGTCAAGACCTGGTGTATATCTGTCCAGGGGGCGGGTTGGGATTGTCTGAGAAGTTCCCCGGATTGTCCAGGCGCCTCCTTAAACCATTGATCCAGGGTCGCAGGTGTCTGGGAACCAAGATGGAAGAGATGAGGTCCCTGGCCTGCATCAATACTCCGGTCCCACAATTGCCTCAAGTTCCTTAAAAAGGATTGCTGGACTGCTTGACGTTCGTTTTCTGTTTCCATGGTCCATACCTTGGATTCAACGGTTGTCCGGCGGTCAGTATCCAAAACCAGCCACCCCAGGACCCGGGGCCGTCCGTCCAGGGGATCTTTTTCCAGGTGGATAAATATGAGCCTGGACAAATTGGCCGGAAATCGATGGGTCTTTTTTGTGTGGCAGCGGATGTGACCGTTTACAAAGGCATCACACCATCCAATGAGTTTTTTCTGCTGCCCAGGCGAGAGGAGGTTGGTCTCTTTTTTAAAGGCACCGTGGAGCTGTTCAAATGTGTCGCAGCTCAGTTGCTGGAGAGCCGCCAGTTCGCCTTTGGTTAATTGGGGCAGCAAGCGTATATCTTCATGGGTCAGGGCCTGGTGGTAGCAGCCGGGAAATCCCGAGCAGCTGGTGCACGGGCTTTGAAGCCTGTACTCGGCGTGGGCAGGCAGGCCGGAAAGCACATGGCCAAGGTGAATCAGAAGGGTGGGCAGGGTTGCAAGGTATGGGGTTAAATCGAATTCATGGATCTGGTATTGATCTGTTTCCCCGGCTTCGTCTAAAAGCGGTGGGGTAATAATGAACCCTTTGCCGGAGACCCGGGCCGGCAGCTTGTAGTGATCTATAAGCTGTTTTAATGCCATGGCATAAAAGGCCACCTGCCATTTATGGTGGTAGCCGGGTTTGCGGCTGCGTTTGATGTCCCCGGCTTCAATGATTACCTGTCCGTCTTTGCCTGGGTAAAGTTTTAAAAGATCCGGGATGCCGATGCCTGTAATGTGAGAAAAGTCAGGAACTGGTCCATCTGTTTTGAGATAGCACTGGGAGAGCCAAACCGGCCCGGGATTTTTCGGATCAATGCAGGTCAGTTGCGCTGTTGTTTTTTCCAGCAGCTTCATGGACGGAGCCCATCTGGGCTCGCCGGGTGCTGTCGGTTCGGGGGCCGCCAGGCTGTCCCCCTGCTGTTCAAGGGCGGACAGCACAGTCTGTTCATGTTGGACACCCTGTTCCCGGGCAATGGCCATGATATCGTTCTGTTCTTTTACTGGATGTGCAAGTCCAAGGTAGGAGAGGCAAAACCTGCGGTCACATTGGCCGTAAAAAATATAATCACTGACCATGGTGGCGTTTAGCGCGCGGGGGGCAGTTCGGTCCGGACTAAGGCAGGGTATTTGCCATAAGGGGGATAAAAAGGGTGAATCTTCCGGTGCTTTTGCGGCTCGCTTTTCATGGGTTAGCAGGTCGATTCCGGCTTTCATTTCAAATAGAGAGGTTTTATCAGTCTCCTCAGCCAGGGGTAAAAAATTGGACAAATCTGCCACATCTCCGGAGACAATATCCGAACCCAATTCAAGATACCGGGTAAAGGTATCCGCCACCCGTTGATCAAAGAGGAAATCCGCCACCTCTTGGACCATCTGTTGTCGGGGCAGGCTCCGCCAGAAAATACTCAAGGGAATCAGGCTGCGCAGCACCTTGAAATGGGTGGAGACCCAGGTGTGGAATGTCGGTTTTTTAATGGGCAGGTTCAGTTTTTGAAAGTCAATCCAGCGGTCGCATTCCACCCCGATTTCACTGGAGTCCACGGCCAGGTCCTTATCCTGGAAATGGTCCCGGACAACCCACTCCAGCACCAGGTTGCCGGCGGATCCCAGAAAGGTGCAAAAGTGGAACCGTGCCCGGGTCCCCGGGATCACCTCAATGCCGCATGCCAACTTCACCCGGTGTTCAAAATATGACAGTTCACTGTGGAATAATTTTCGGGTCCGGGCCATAAGGCCGCTGTGTTTGGGAAGGGTATCACTGCCCATGATACGCCCCATGGCCTGGGCCGTTTCCCAGGAGACATGGGCGCCAAGGCCCACCCAGACCAGATCCTTATCATCCTTTTCCATGGCCGGCCGGGCCGTGACCTTGCCGGGGTCCCCCTCATCAATTTTCAGGATTTTAAGGCGCCGGCCCGACAGATAGACCCGATCCCCCACATCCATCTGGTCCACAATGGACTGGGGGATGTCGGCAACAGACTCCATGTCCACTTCAAGTATGTATTCCTTTTCAGTTTCCGGAAAGTTCCCCCAGATTTTGTAATTCATAAAGTGATTCCGGTACTGCCATCCGCCCCGGATCAGGCCGGGCCGCCGGGTTCGCCTCAGCCAGCCTTTTTTTTCAAGGGATTTGAAAATATCCGGCAACATTTCTTTACGGTCCGGAAACAGCTCCTTCATGGCGTTGAGAGAAATTTGTTTTTTTTCGTAGAGGCAGGATATGATCTGCTGGCTCAGCACACTGGGCAGGTTTTTTGGGGTAGATACCTCGATTTTTCCCTGGCGGCCCAGTTCCAGCAGGGCAAGAAAGCGTATTACCTGTGTACCGGCAGACTCCCCGGCGGTGATGCCCCAGAAATTGATGGACTGCCCCCGGCGGTTGGCCCGGCCGATGCGCTGGAGAAAGGTCGACACCGAGCCCGGGGGCTGGTAAAGGATTACCGCATCCACATCCCCCACATCAATGCCCAACTCCAGGGTGGCGGTGGCAATGCACAGGGCATGGGGATTTTTTCGGAACCGGTTTTCCGCTTTTTTCCGCTCCTTTGCCTTGAGGTTGGAGTAGTGCAACTCGGTGACATGTTGGAAGACCCCGTTGCGCCGGACAATGCCCGACAGCCGGTCGCAGGCAGAACGACTGTTGCAGAAAACAAGGATTTTTCGATACGCCCACTCCCGGTACAGATCATTGAGCAGGGCAGGCAACTCGGTATCCTCGTCTTTCAGATGGAGAAGCCGGGCCTGGATCTGACGGTCCCCACCGGTTGCGATGGCGGTGGCATCGGGTCTGAAATTGAGAAAATCCATGACCCCGGGGATGCCGGCAATGGTGGCGGACATGGCAATTTTTTGTATGGCTTTACCGGTTCTGCGCGCCAGGCGGGTGAACAGATAAACCAGGTGCCGGCCCCGGTACTGGTGGACCAGGGGATGGACTTCATCGATGATCACGGTGCCTATCCGGGCCAAAAAGGCTTTAAGGTTGGCATTGCCGCTGCCCAGCATCACATCCAGGGATTCCGGGGTGGTGAACATGATGTCCGGCCGCTGGGTTCCCCCTTTTTTGACGTCCCCGGTCCGGATGGCCAGGGTCAGGTTCAGTCGCTCGGTGATGATGGGTTCAAACCGCCGCATGAGGTCCTTGGCCAGGGCCCGGGTGGGAATAATGTATAAAATACCGTGGGCCCGGCCCGAGGTGATGACCCGTTCCAGGGCCGGGGCCAGCACGGCCTCGCTTTTGCCTGATCCGGTGGCGGCCTGGACGATGAGATCCCGGCCTTCGAGGATGGGGGCGATGGCCTTGATCTGGACCGGGCGCAGACCGGCAAAGGCCCCGTAAAAAGGGCGGAAGGTGTTGGGCAGCCTTAGAAGGGGATCAAGCTGGGGATCTGTTCCCTGAAGCATGGGGATCAGGCGAAATCTTTTTGCTGTTCCAGATCCAGATGATTGACCAATAGCCTTAATTTCATCCTGGATTCGGCCCCTTTATTTTTGGAGAGAAGCTGCCTCATTTCCCGGGCCGGTTTTTCGGTTTCCGGCTCCCAGCCATAGGCCCGGCCGTGGAGGATTTTAAGCTTGGCCATGAGCGCGTCCCATTCACCCGGTGACAGATCCTGGAGTGAATGGATATTAATTTGTTTCCAGGCCTTGTGATAATTGCGGACAAAGCAGGGAATCTCTTCCATTGGCCGGTCGGTTTTCCGCCGTCCCCCGGGCTTGCGGGTCCGGTCCCAGGGTTCGGATTCAACCAGGGTGAAAAAATCGTGGGTAAAGGCAAATACCGGGTAAAATCCAGGAGCCGGATCACCCGGGCAGAAGATCTCATGGAGGAGGTCATAGCTTTTACTGCGGCTGGTGATGCGGGTCTGGCCAATGGATTCCCCTTCATCGAACAGCAGGACCCATCCCCGGTATCCCATCTCTTTAAATAACCCGGCCAACCCCTTTACCATTGCCAGATATTCCTTGGGTTCCCGGCACACCAAAGAATGGCCTTTGTAAAAGGGCACTTCCCGGTAGTGGAAGACTGCGGCCAGCTTATGGGCCGGGATCTCTTTACCCAGCAGGGCGTTTTTCAGGGTCCAGGCAAAGGATCTGGGCTGGAATCGGGCATGTTTTTTTAGGTTTCGTTTGTTGGACGCAATTTCCATGTTTTTGTGGGCCATGGCCGCCAGGATGGCACGGAATCGGTGGGGCATATCCTTGGGGATGAAATCATCGATGGATTTGTCCTGGTTTTCCGACCGGGCCAGCCATTGGGCGGCGGATTGCTTCCACACTTGTGCCAGGCCGGTTTCCCCATTGGGAAAGACCATGGCCCCCATCAGGGCGCGGTAGACCGCTTTAAAATCGTGAAAGGGGATCTGCCGCGGATCCAGGTTGATATAGCTGACCACAAAGTTATGTGCCAGCGCCCGTTGCTTCAGATAGGTCAGGCTGTGGGATTTGCCCTGGCCGTATGCGCCGCAGACGCAGAGGTGATGGTGTGTTCCCTTGTCCAGGACTGCAGCGCCCCGGTCAAAGAGCTGGTTGAGCTTTTCCTCCCCCGAAGTGAGCCATTGGACCCCCAGGGGATCAAACAAGCCTTCCCTGAGACGCTCCACCGCCCGGCGCAGATAAAAATTTGAGGTGCCGTTGATCTGATCGTTAAATGCCTTTTCATCCATGGTATTGATCCCGGTTTAAGCGGCCCAATTTAATTGTCCCAGCTGGGCTGCATCTGTTTGATCTTTTCTTCTTCCATCTCTTTGCGGGTCTCGACCATCTGCCGGGCCATGTCCATCTCCTCGGGAGCCTGGCCTTGTTCGGCCAAATCCATGACTCCGATGAGCTGTTTGATGAACAGCCGCACTTCGCTGATCACCCCCATCTTTTTCTGGCCTGTGCAGATATCCTCTATAACCTTATCCGTGATTATCTCCTGGGGGGACCAGCGGTAGGCAATGCCGTGCAATGCCAGCAGGCATCGTCCCAGGTCCACCAGTTCCCGGGTTTGAAGCGGGGTCTGGTGGATATTCACAAGAACGCCCCGGTAGTTGAGGCGTTTGGTGTCGCCCATTGACGCACCGATGGACCGCACCCGGCTCCACAGGGCATCGTAGGATTTAAATCCTTTTTCAGATACCAGCACGTCCGGGATGATGGAGAAAAAGATGTGAAGGTATTGGGCGGTCTCACTGTTGTCGATGAACAGGCGGATATTTTCGTAAGCCGTATTGCGTACCGAGGCGCTCATGGCGACCACCGTCTCCATTTCGTCCATGAGCAGGATCAACCCCTGGTGGCCGAACCGCCGTAAAAACAGGATCAATGAATTCATCAGTTGCCTTGCATTGGCCTTGGTCAGGGGTTCGTAAATCTGGAAAGGTTTGAGTTCCCGTTTGGTGACCTTGCCGCCGTCAAACCAGTGCATGAGGATTTCCCGGTCCGCCTTGCGGCTCTCTTCATCCTCCCCTTCTGCCAGAGGTGCAAACCGGTTGCTCACCAGGGCGGCCAGCGCATTGGCAAAATTGATATCCATGTCCGGGATGTCCCTGAGTTCTTCGGCCAGGGCTGTGCATTTTTCTCTGGCGGCTTTAGCTTCGGCATTTTTGAATTCCGGTGATAGAGCATCCAACCAGACGGCCAGCAGATCCCTGATGCCTACGCCGTCAAAATTGCCCTGTAATTGCCGGACAATGGATTGGTAAACGGTTTCAAATTTGTGGATGGGCACATCCCGGGTCAGTACCACAAAGGAGACGGCAAATCCTTTTTCCAGGGCCAGGTGCCGGATTACGGACATGAAATGGGTTTTACCGTCGCCGTAATCCCCGCTGATGAACCGCACTTTGGCCCCGCCCTGGGCAATGTAATTTTCAAAATCATCTTCGATATAGGAGATCCATTTTTGTCGGCCCACGGTGAATACAGGTACATATTCCACAGGTACGCTGCCCTTGCGCAGCTCTTCGATGATGGATCTGGCCTGGAAGGGTTTAAATTCTTTGAGGGCATCCAATGATATCATGACCGAAAGATCCTTTACGATTTATGAAAGGAGATGGCAGTGATCTGACGCAGTTCTCCCTGGGTGTCCAGAAGCCACAACGCTTTGTTTCGCCCCGGGGTGAGTTGCAGTTCGTACCCGTCCGAAGTGCCGCCGATGCCCGCCTCATAGTACCGCCACAGGTCCACGGAAAACTGGTCCAGGCTGTAGCCTTTGAATTTCCCCTTGTCCATGTTCTGGAAAAAGGTTTTGGACTGCATAGAGACTACATAGGCCAGGTAAAATTGCTGCATGGGTACAGGCCGGCTAGCAGTCAGATCTTCTTTTTCAATGAGTTCCAGGTATACCTTGCACAGCCCGTCAATGAACGCCTGGGGATCATAGGGCTTATCGTACAATTGCTTTTTCAGCCGGACCACCATGGTCATGATCCGCCGGGGATCGATGGATTTGAGTACTTTTTTATTAATCGTTGTGGACCGGGCGGCAAAATCAATCTCTCCGGTTATGCCTTTTAAAACCGTGAATCTGGGAAAATCCATCTCTATTTCAAGCCCGGCCTCTTCGCATTTTTGGGTCAGATCATCAATTAGATCCATGCGGTACTGGCCTACCTTTTCATCGGCATAGGCCCCTAATGTTTCAAATACAGGGGCACAGCTTGCCAGGGCTTCGTCCGTGCAAATCTCTTTGGCCGGTTTGCTTTTGAGTAGTTCATCCAGCTGGAGAAAGTCGTCTCTTCCTGCACACCGGATACATTGTTTAATTAATTCGGCTTTTTTTTGTCTTTGGTTTAGATCCCGCTGAAAGGGCTGGAGTATCTGCTTCAAATCCTCTTGGATATCTTCAAGAAATTTATTGGTTTCCGGCATTTGATTCCTCATTTTGTTTAATTTTAGATGGCCCCTTTCTACACCGGCGCCGCAAAAATTTCAATGGATAGGGCTTTACCACTATAATTATTGTTGAAACCTGTCATGCATTGATTTATAACCAGCTATATTTTAGGCGGTAAAATGATGGATAATAAGCAATGACGACGGCATGTGTAAGAAAAGTTTTGCCCAATGTGACCGATTTCAAGGCGTTTTGGAAAAAACAAGGCCCTTTCCGGTACGCATTAACCAGCAATGAATACCCCCCTGTGCTCCTGGCGCCTGAAGAGTGGATATTTGGTCAGGATAAAGAGGCGGTGATTAAAGAGTTGATGCAGTTTTCCCCTAGGAAGATGTCCTTTGCGTCTGCCCCGTTCAATCCGGACAATAAGAGTATACTGCGACCTGATGATATCTGTGCCTGGAAGATTGTTCATTTCCCGGAAGAGTGGAATACCATGATATGCGAAGGATTTCTGCCCGAAGGCCAACTCACCCGGGCGGTGGTGGATGAGTGTGTTGGCCTGGGTTTGGATCAGGATAAATCAGGGATTGAACAGGCTTTTTTCAGCCTGCTGGAAAGGCAGCTGGATGGTATGGGCTATGTGTGGCTGACACCCCGTGGGAATGCAAAGAGTGCCTTTATTCATGAATATCTGGATGAGTGGCAACAAGATGAAAAAGAGGCCGGGTTTTTGTAATTCCTGAATCTGATGCCTCCTCCCCTGGACAGGGATTCGATCCGGCTTGGTGGGGGCGCCTGAAATTTTTAAAAGCCATTATGGTCCCGGTTGGCTTTCCACGTCCAATGACCTTTGAATGATTTTTTACAACCACCTGGTGGGCCATCCTGGCCTTTATTTCTAATAACGGCCATGGGCCGACCTGGTCTATCAATACCCAGACTTTCTTATAACGGCCATGGGCCGAGCCAGGTCTATCATGACCCAGGCTTCGACCCACAACGAAGAATGAAAGAACTCAATAAGTTATCGAGCTCTTTCATATAACAGCCATGGGCTGACCTGACATATCAGCACTGAAGGACAGCCCACAACGAAAGTTGAAAGAACTCAGTAACTTACTGAGCTCTTTCATATAAAAAATCCTAATCAATTTTTTGTGTGGGTGGGATATTCGGTTTTTGTCAAAAATTAGGGTGTCGGGTTCATGTCAGCTCTATTTAGACCTGGAATATGAAATTTTCTTCCATTTTACATATAATTATAACTTTTTTTATCTATAATCATCATATTTGCCGTTTTTTTTGTATTTCATTTTGTGCGGAAAAGCTTGTGAAATGGGGTTAAGGGATTAAAATTCCGTTTTTTTGAGTTTGGCATACAATGTGCAATGATCTATTTTTTTTGAACATTTGAAATTGGAGATCATCATGTTGAAAATGGTAAACCGTCTTTTTCTTTTTACCTCGCTTATGCTTGGTGTTTTTTTAACCGGGTCCGCATTCGCTGCCTTGGGCTCAATAACGGCAGGGGGATATTTTGAATATAATGGCAGTACCAGTACACTTACCATTGCAGACGCAACTGTAAGCCGCTCAGATTTTGATGTATTGAGCCCTGGAGATAAGATTACATTCACAACCACCTTGGGATCAAGCGGCCGTATGAATTTTGACGGCTCAGATGTGATTGAAGCGGTGACGGTCGGAAATACTGGGTCTGAGCATTTTGGCTATAGTATCAAATTGTCGGGCCTCTATTCGATTACGGGCGGCGGCTGGAGTGAAGACTTTAAAACGAATTTTTCGTCGCATATATTGCTGATGCTCGGAGAGGGCCAATCTTTTTCAGATTATAAGGCCGATTATACCGGCCCGTCACTAATATCTCTTTCATTCACTTCAGTACCGGTACCCTCATCTTTAACTCTGATGGGATTGGGATTATTGATACTTGCAGGATATTTACGAAAAATTCATAGAAATTATTTTTCCCAGGTCTTTAGATCATAAAAGGACGCACAGTATGTTGAACAACAAAAGAAAATTTAAATACGGTTTGGTTATGATCTGCCTGGCTTTCTGCTTACAGCTTGGTACAAAAAATGTTTCAGCAGAAACAATTTGTTTGAATTCGTTACATAATACAGCAGTTTGGGGGGATGCCGGTAGCTGGAATTGGGTACCTGGAGACAGTTTTTTTATAACGTCCAATGCCGTGGGTATAAACGTTGGATTTGAACCGGGGAAAGTTTTGTTTGATTCCAGGGTGAAATTTGAAATTATGGCTGAATACACAACGGCAGGCTTATACAGCGGCAATTTTTCAATTACTGATTTAGATGATCCAAGTACGGTTTATCTCAATGCAATGTTTGACGATTTAAAGCTGGCGTCTGTAGATGACCTTTCTCTCTTTTTTGAAACAAGCGGGGTTTCAAATGTTTCTGGTGACTGGATGACAACTATATTTTCAGATATGACGGTAAGTCTTATTAACGGCAGCATTGATGGCTCTATGGGTACAAGATCTTCTTTCCTTAGCTTAATAAGGCTTGAAAAGGAGAGTCCTGTCGCAAATCCCGAGCCGGGCACATTTTTTCTTTTCGGTTTTGGGATGCTTGGACTGGCCTGTATAAACAGAAAAAAATTATGAAACAGTTTAAAGCCGTATAGCCGCAGGCCCAAAAAGGGGGAGGCCATTTCAGCTCTGCCTTTTTGGGGTTGTGGAATTATTAAATTGCTGTTCGCCGTTATTTAAGAATACCTGTATGAGGCGCATCATGCTTGGGACGAGATCGGTGGGCTTATGCCTCAAATCCAAGGAATGGCCCACGACTCTTTTCCGGGGAAGGTCTGACCCTTCATCTACTCGTCTTCTATATATTCATCAACGGTTCCTCTCCTGACCGATATCAACAATCCGAAGGGGGATTAACTATTGCCCCCGACCAGGGCTTTGATCTGGCTGGGTTTTGCCGGAAATTCCCAGAATCCGTTAATGCCGCAAGTCTGGAACATGGTCTCTAAATTGCTTTTGTCCAGGTGCCGTTGGATGGAACTGACCATGATGGGTACCTCTGTTTCAGGATAAAATTCTCTGATTTCCCGGGCAAGGTCATTGATCCGCATCTGCCTGACAAAAAAATCCGTTATAATGCCGGCAGGCTTTTCATTGACAATAAATTCAAATGCCCCCTGGGGTCCGGAAAATGTCCGGGGGCAGAATCCGCATCCGTGAATGAGCCTTGAAAATATATCGGTGTACGACGCTGAGGGATGAATCACCACAACTACGGGGCGGTCTGCCTGGTTTCGTTTTTCCTTGATCCCGATAAATTTTTTAGCCGTTGACATTTGGTTTCGCTTTTCAAGGATATTGATCCAGGTGTCCATGGTTCTGGCCTGAGCGGAAGATTTCAGATAGTTTGAACTGATATATGAAAAGGTGTCCGAGGTCATTAACGCCTCAATGAGCCGGGGTACACATGTATCCAGAATGGTTGTGGCCAATGTTTCCCCCACTTTGGTACCGGACTCAATTTTTTTTCGGATTTCGGCCACCACATAGTCCGAGCAGTGGGTGTCCAAGGCTCTGATGGCTGCCATGCTTACGAATATAGCCGGATCTGTGGCCGCCTTGACAATGGGCGCTGTGGATTCAAGCTCAGGGTAGTGTGACAGGGCCTGGTACAAAGAAAATCGGACGGAGTTTCTAAGATCTGTCTTTTCTGCCAGGGTCAGAAGGTCTCCCAGGCATTCCTGGGGAATGGTTCTGCCAACGAGTTTTAACAGGTTTTCCAGTAGGTCCGGTGTCTCATTTTCCAGATTGTCATGAAGGGCCTCGGCGACTTCAGGTCCTTTGTCCTCAAAGTATTCAAAGGCCTTTATGCGATCTTCAATTTGAGGGGAGACCAGCAGCTGAAGATTGGGATCATCAGGAAGCCGGCAGGGTTGAATCTGTTTTTGGGGCGGTGCAGGGGGCTTGGATGGTTTGGGCGGTTGAGACGGTTTTGCTTTTGTCTGTGGCTTGGGTGCCGGCGTTGTTTTTCGTTTTCCTTTTAGAAAGGCCAGGGCGTCTAGAACGTCTGAATCGCATTTATCGGTTTGTGCAATTTGCTCCAACTTCTGCAGGGCCTTGTCCGTGCCGATACGTTCCAGGGCCGTCACCGCTTCTTTACGCAGTTCAAGGTCATCGTAAAAAATAAATTCCGCCAGATCATCAACGAGAAATTCCATACCAAGCCGCCCTGCGGCCCTGAAAATGTCCTTTATCAGGTCTTTGTCGGTTGCTTTGTTTAGCATGTGCCGGGTTAGAGGGGTTATGGGGCCGGGCCGGGCAGGATTGGTATGGTTAATCAGGATCAAGACAAATTTAAAATTTATATGCGCCCTGTCCATGATAAGTTGATACAGACGGGGGTGAAGGGGGTGGGTGGGCCCCATGGTGTTCATAAGGAATGATAAAATGTCATAGGCAACATCGTCCTGGGCCAGGGCCAGCTGCTCAACGACAGCCTGCTGCTGGTCTTCATCAAGGTTTAAAATCTGTATCAGGGTATCTGACTGTACTATTCCAGTTTTAAGAATCCTTTCGAATGCGGGAAAAAATGATGCCATACATCCTCCTTATGAATCATATCCTTTGGGGTTTTTTTGCTGCCAGCGCCATGCATCTTTACACATATCATCCATGTCCAGGGCCGCTTTCCAGCCAAGTTCGCGCTCGGCTTTGGACGGGTCTGCCCAGCATGCGGCAATATCGCCGGGCCTTCTGGGGGCAATTTCGTAGGGGATGGTGTGTCCGCATGCCTTTTCAAAGCCTTTGATCATCTCAATGACCGAATATCCCCGGCCGGTGCCAAGGTTGTAGATCCCCACACCCGGGGTTTTCATCAGTTTGTCAAGACAGCTGATATGTCCTTTGGCAAGGTCGGTGACATGGATGAAATCCCGGACCCCTGTACCGTCCGGGGTGTCGTAATCGTTGCCGAAAACATTCACCCGGGGCAGCTGTCCTATGGCGACCTGGGCCACATAGGGCATCAAATTGTTGGGGATATCCCTCGGGTCTTCGCCGATATCCCCGGACGGGTGGGCCCCTACCGGGTTGAAATATCGCAGTAGGGTGATGTGCCATTTGGGGTCGGCGGTGTAAAGGTCTGACAGAATTTCTTCGATCATCAGTTTAGTCCTGCCGTAGGGATTGGTGACGGACAGGGGGAAATCTTCGGTGATGGGGAGACTGGCCGGATTGCCGTATACCGTGGCCGATGATGAGAATACAATGGCGGTAACCCCTGCTTTTTCCATGGCTGAAATGAGGTGCAAGGTGCCGGTGATATTGTTGTGGTAATAGCGCAGGGGCTGTGACACCGATTCGCCCACGGCTTTAAGTCCTGCAAAATGGATGACGGCCTCAATGTCTTCATGGGCATTAAACACCGCCTGGGTGCCGGCTTCATCCAGTAAATCCGTTTGGAAAAAGGTAAGATCTTTACCCGTAATGTTTCTGACCCGGTCAAGGGCCGTGGCTGATGCGTTGACAAGATTGTCCAGTACGACCACTTCGTGGCCCTGGTTAAGCAGCTCGACGCAGGTATGGCTGCCGATATATCCGGCACCGCCGGTGACAAGAATTTTCATTGGAATTCCTTATATGGTTCGAAAGTTAGCTCTTTTTTCCAAGATGCCATGTTGAATAGTTCAGGACATATCCTACATGGTTTGCACACTTTTGTACAGGTGGTAAGGGTGGTGAAAAATTGATCCCCCAAGCGGGAGTTGTCTATGTGGTATTTCCGGGCAAGGACCTCCGGGGTATCCATCAGGTCAATCAGGTTGCCGTCAAAAGATCCGTCGAGATAGGCACGGATACACCTTTTGAGAAATTTTGCGCCCCGGGTGCGGCCGCAAAGTTTTATTCCGTCTGCAATGCCGTGATAACGGGGCATGTCTTCGGGCCGGATAAAAGGGGATTTTAAAAATGCATGGGGCCGCAGGTTAAAGTAAGCCTGGCACCCCAGGGTTTGATTCATTTGAAATGTGGTTTCTTTGACAAGCCCGGTGTTTGACAAGGAAATATGGGCATCATGGCTGGGTTTGAACGGGCATTGATACATGCAGCCTTCGTTGGCCAGAAGTTCAATGCGTATGTCCGGGTTAAAATCTTTGACTGTTTTTGACAGGGCGGCAAGATCTTCGGGCGTTCTGTTTAACGCCCGGTCAGGTACAATGCGGGCTGGTGGTTTAAACCGGCATAGATCAAGCACGTCAAAAAAAGAAAAGATTTTTTCCGGGCTGTCCAGCATGGCGTTGATGCCCGGGACCGCTTCAAGGTCGGGGATAATTTCATGCCCGGTCTGGTCCAGGGCGCGTAACAGATACATATCTGAAAGCGCGATGCCTTTAATACCGACGGCGCTGTCCAGGTGTGCGATATCATCAAGTATGCCGGACAAAACGGTGTGGTCCGTATATACCTGAGGGGGCATGAACCGGGTGTTCAGTATAATATATTTATCAAGCGCTTTTAACCCGGATAGCTCGGCGCATATATCCCGGGTGCCGGGGAGAAGATCTTTACCGAGTCGAATTCTTGCATCGGTGACAGGCCCCCGGGGCAATGGGAAATAGATGGATGAAATATGTGATCGGTGGCCGGCCAGAAACCGGGCATAGTCTTGGTCGGCAATAAAAGGAACAGATAGTTTCATAACTGAAGTATTTATCAAAAAATCGACGTCCATGGAAAAGCTGCCAAATGCCTAATATCTTATAAATGAGTCAAAAAGGCAAGCTCCGGATATTGACACACAATAATGTATGGTTAAACTTAACTTTAGTACCGGGCCAAGGCCTATGGTAAATTCACTGAATAAAGGAGTATTTTAAATGATCGAACTTACAGATGCTGCGAAAACGCAGATCGACAATTATTTCCAGGGGCAGGAACCCTCGCCCATTCGGATCTTTCTTAACTCAGGCGGCTGAGCGGGTCCCTCTTTAGCGATGGCTCTGGATGAGCCTAAAGACAGCGACGATCTCTTCGACACCAAAGGACTCAAATTTGTGGTAGATAAAGAGTTTATGGAACAAGCGCAAAATATTAAAATAGATTTTAACGGTATGGGGTTCAGCCTTGATTCAGGACTTGATCTGGGCCAGGGCGGCAATTGCGGAGGATGCTCGGGCTCCTGCGGATAGATCGGCCCAACCGACAAGTTTTTACAAAGGCGTCTTTGCATGATGTGTGCAAACGACGCCTTTTATATTAAGAATTTTTATCTAATCGTTTGTATTCTGGGGGATGGGGCCTGCAAGCAGAATGGGCGATGCGTCTAACTTGTCTGCGGCCATCAGGCTGACCACCCGCTCAAACGCACTGATGATCATCATTTGTTCCCAGTCCTCAATGTCAGAAAAATGTTCCGTGAATGTTTCCTGGAGCAGCGGCGGCAGGTTTTGGATGATATCCTGGCCCTTTTCGGTAAGAAAAAGGCTGACAGCCCGCCTGTCATCCTCTCTTTTTTTTCTGGCAATGTATCCTCTGGCCTCAAGACGCTTGGTGATATCCGTTACGGTTGCCTGGCTCAGGCTTGTGGCCCGGGATAGGGGCGTAATGGAAATTTGGCCGTTGGATGAAATTTCCTGGAGCACAATCAGTTGGGGGCCTGTCAGTCCAAACTTTTTGTTCAACTTTCTGGAATGAATGTCAACTGCCTGGATGATTTTACGAATTGATATTAAAAGCGTCTGACATCTTTGTTTGCTAAGTTCTGTTGCGGGCATGATTAAATATTTATATTGTGTTTGCGTTATTGATTATAGTAATTGATTTGATGGTATATCGATCCTTAGGAAGCTATTGTATACCATTGTGTGGTCCGGAGGCAAGCCCAATGGTTTTTGTCCTGGTTGACCCGCAACATGGACCATGGTAACTTATACTGTCGGACGACAAATTCAAATACATTCAAATATCATTTTTCAGGAACGAACCATGGAACAACAGGTTAAAAAAGTGGTTACGAACAGGTGGGCCGTTGTTTGCGCCGTCATGTTCATGTTCATGGTCCTTGGCAGTATTGCAGGGTGTGGCGCAGACAACAACGAAAAAGAAAATATGGAGGTGGTCCTGGGAAACTGGGTTTCTTTGAGCAATCGGACCTATACTCTCACCGTCATTGATATGAAAGGCACTTGGACCTCTTCTGTTAAGATTTCAGATGCGACCTCAAAAATTGTTGCCTCCAGGGGAACGGCCAACGGCACCTGGCATATGGATGCGGGGCAGCTTATTTTTAATGTCATGGCCTCGGATGTCGAAAATGTCTGGGAAAAAGACGCCACTTACTTTTACAAAGTGCTTGAGCTTAGTAAATATCTCATGGTTCTTGAAGGTGAAAACGGTCGCAGGCAAGAATGGAAAAAAACGATTCCCAAAAAGGTTAAAGAGGGTCAAGCTACCGTCAATCCGATTGTTGGCATGGCACCCTATGCCGTTAATATGGACAAACACTCTTCCAACACCCAGGATCGTTACTTGTGCCTGAGTATACATTTAGAACTCAAAGAGCTGATGCCGGAACAGCCGGTGCCCAAATTTCATCCCAGGGCAAGGGATGCCGCAATTATGTATCTCTCTTCCCTGACCTATGACAACGTATCTGATTTTGACCGTATCAAGGTTCAAAAAGAAAAGATCAAGGATGTACTCAACCCATATATGGAAGGGCTGATTGAAGACGTAGTCATCGACCATGTGGTGATTGCCGTTTCCGCTGATAAAGTTGAAGAATTTATCATTGAACATACGGCGGCACCAACTCCGGACGCGCCCGCTGAAGGAGAAGAGGGCAAAACCGGTGAAGACGGCCCAGAAAAAGATAAACCCAACGATTCTTGAGTGGCAGTCATTCGTCAGTCTTCTTTTTGGGGTTTAATGACAAGAAGGGCTCCGGACCTAAGACTGATCGTTGCCTCTTTTTGTGAAAATACATTGCTGATCCCCATGGTTGTGCCCATGCATAGTGTCTGATCCGTCAGTGGGTACTCAAGCCCTGCCAGGGTCACGCCTTGGACACAATCTGATATCGGGATGACGGATATCAGGTCGCCGGGGCGGCCCGTGAGTGTCAAGCGGGAGAAAACAATATGAATATCATTATACGCATCTATTATCGTGACCGGGATGCCCTGGTCTGCAAGTTGACGTAAAAGTAAAATATTGGCCAGGGTGTGGTCAAGGCGGGTGCTGGTGGCGCCTATAATGAGAAGCTCATCACTTCCTTGGTCAATGGCGTATCCCATACACAATTCAAGATCTGTCTGGTCTTTGCGTGCCGGATGCCTTAAAATTTTAACCTGTTTTTCCTTAAAAAACGAAAGGATGTTCCCGGGGATGGAATCAAGGTCGCCGATGATGACCCGGGGGACGATGTTCATGCGCCGAAGGTGAACGGCCCCGCCGTCTGCGGCAATAACGAGGTCCGCCTGCTGTATCCGGGATAAAAGCCTGTCTGTTTCAGACAGGTTTCCGTTTGCTATAATAACTGTTTTCATAATCCGTAATCCATACCAGAAAAATCATATAATGCAAACAATACCAATTGACACAATGTCCAGAAACTCTTATTTTCCGAGCCGATGAAGGTTTTCAAACGTATACATACATATCTGTTTTTTGAGTTGATCCCGCCGTTTGCCATCAGCACCTTTTTTTTAACCTCGGTGTTTTTGATGACCCGGATTCCGGATATCACGAATATGGTGGTCAACTATAACTCCAGTCTAACGGATATCCTTCTTCTGATATCTTATACCCTGCCGCGGTTCATGGAGTTTACCATTCCCATGTCCACCATGATTTCGGTGCTTTTGACCATTATGCGCATGTCTGGGGAGAATGAGATCATTGCCCTGAAAGGGGCGGGCATGTCTTTGTACAAACTTCTGCCGCCGGTGCTTATCTTCAGCGTAATTGCCCTGTCAATCACCATGTGGGTGACGGTTTACGGGATTCCCGAGGGGAAATTGGCCCTGAAGGTGAAAACAATTGAACTTGCCAGGTCCAGTATTGATGCTGCACTTCAGGAGCGGCAGTTTAACAGTCAGCTTGACGGTATCATGATTTATGTGGCCCATGTGGATATGAGCACCCGGGATTTGACGGATGTGTTCATTGAGGACCGCCGGACGGCCGATATGGTTTCTATTTCAACGGCACCCAGGGGGCGGCTGGTGCGCCAGGGAAACCGGGATCTGTACACCATCCGGTTGTATGACGGTATGATCAATCAGGTCAATATTCAGGATCATTCGGTGACCAATATTAATTTCGGGCACTATGACATCAATATCGACCTTGCTTCCATGCAGAAAAACGGGGAGACGGAAGTGAGAAAGGATTTTGATGAAATGGGCCTGCATGAGCTGGTTCAGCGTATCAAAAACGGTTTTAAAACCCCGGAAATGGAGTGCGAGGCCCGTCTGGTGCTGCATGAAAAATTTTCCATCCCCTTTGCCTGCTTGGCTTTGGGGGTGCTTGCGTTTCCCTTGGGCGTTCAGTCCACATCGTTTAGAAAATCCAGTGGTTTTGGCATGGGGATCGGTTTTTTCCTGTTATATTATCTGCTGCTGGCCTTTGGCTGGTCCGGCGGTGAGGCCGGTCGTTATCCGCCGGTCATTGCCATGTGGCTGCCCAACGTGGTCATGGGAATTGCAGGCGTTTTCCTTTTGGTCCGTAATGCCAAAGAACGGCCCGTGCGTCTCCCCCTTTGGATTCAAACTCTTCCGGCAGCGGTTCTGGTCCGTTTCAAAAAAAGGAGAACGCCGTGATCAAGTGTCTCCATAAATATTGGCTTAAGGAGTTTGTCCGGATTTTTATTATTATCCAGGCATTGGTTATGGTTTTGTTTGTGTTCATTGATTACCTGTCCCATATGGACAAAATGTTTGAGCACGATGTGACCTTGGCCCGGGGCCTTTGGTATGTGGTGCTCAAGCTGCCCTATATGTTTGTTCAGTTTACCCCGGCAGGACTGCTGCTTGCAGTTATTACCGTGTTTGGCATCATGAACCGAAATCAGGAGATTACCGCTTTAAAGTCTTCGGGTATATCGGTTTATTTTCTGGTTAAACCGGCCATTGGTGTGGGATGTTTTCTGGCGCTGTTGATGGTGCTTTTGGGTGAAACCCTGATCCCCTTGTCCATGGCACGCTCAAACTATATCCGTTACCATGAAATGTCATCGAGTAAAGGGATTGTTCACAGTCAAAAAGATATCTGGATTCGTTCGGATAAAACCCTGGTGCATATTAATTTTTTTGACCCGGTTCAAAAGACGGTGGCCGGCGTTACATGCACCACCATGGGCAAAGGATTCAAGATTGCCTCGCGTATTGATGCGGCAACAGGCGTCTATGACAACGGCCAATGGATTCTTGAAGATGTTGCCGAACAGGTGTATGACCCCGGCATTGATGACTATCATGTGAGCATAACGCCCAGAAAAGTCGTGGCCCTTGATTTGAACCCGGACGATCTTGGCCGCATAGCCAAAAAGACCAATGAGATGAGTTATACCGAGCTGAGGCGGTACGTGAAAAAAGTGACTGCAGAAGGGTATGATGCCACCACATATAAGGTGGATATGTATGGAAAACTATCCTTTCCCTTTATTTGTGTGATCATGGCATTGACCGGGGCTGCCACGGGTATGAGAAATTTTGTGAAAACCAACCTGCCCGTGGGCATTGCCGTGGGGGTCGGGTTTTGTTTTTTGTACTGGTTTGTCTTCGGGTTTACCGCCTCTTTGGGCTACGCAAAGATTCTGCCGCCGGTGGTGGCGGCCTGGGTGGGAAATCTCATTTTTCTATGCCTGGGAAGTATCTATTTGATTCAGACGGAATAATGTGGACTTCATGATTTATTTTTATCATATGATTACACTGGCGGTGTTTTTTCTCTGCCTGCCTTTTTTTCCTGTGGTGTGGATGGTTTCAGCCAAACGACGGGCCAATTTATTGCAGCGCCTGGGGCTTTTTACAGGGATTCCTGAAAAAAAAGTCGATACACCCAGAATATGGGTGCATGCCCTGTCCGTGGGGGAAGTGAATTCAAGCCTGCCCTTGGTCGGGGCTTTGAGAAAAAAGTATCCGGGCCATGAAATTATTTTTACGGCATCCACCAAAACCGGATTTGAACGCGCCGTTGATTTGATGCCTCCGGGCCGGACCGATTCCATGGTATCGGCGGTGGGCTATTTCCCCTTTGATATCTGCTTTGCTGTGTGGCGGGTTGCATCGTGTATTTCACCGGACATTGTTTGTCTGGTGGAGACGGATTTATGGCCGGGGTTTTTGTCTGCCATGCATCGGCGTGGGACTCCTGTGGTCCTTGTGAATGCCCGGTTGTCGCCGAAATCCTTAAAAGGGTACCGATGTCTGGGGCCGCTAGCCAAATTTTTTTTTTCAACGCTTTCCTGTGTGATGGCACAATCCCGGCAGGATGCCTTGGGATTTGAACAGCTTGGTGTCCCCGAAAACCGCATTCAGGTCACCGGAAATATCAAGTTTGACCAGCCTTGTCCTGCATTGTCCCAGGAAGATATTGCCAATCTTGCCCAGGATTTGGGATTTCATACGGGATATGGGATCATGATCGCAGGCTCCACCCATCCCGATGAAGAGTCCATGGTGATCCGGGCATTTACCCAGGCAAGACTGACAGATCCTGCACTCAAACTTATCATCGCTCCTAGGGATCCGTACCGGTGCGCCGTCTTGCTCAAAGAATTGCCCCTTGCAGGATTTAAGGTCGCATGTTATCTCGACCCGCCGGCAGATAAAAAGGGCGTGGATATTTTGTTTTTAAACACCATCGGAGTCCTGGCCAAGGCCTATGCCGTCTGTGCATTTGCCTTTGTGGGTGGCTCTTTGGTGGACCGTGGCGGACACAACCTTCTGGAACCGGCCATGTTTGGCAAACCGGTGCTTTTTGGACCCCATATGACGGATTTTCATGAAATGGCCCAATTGTTTGTCCAGGGCAAAGGCGGTATCCAGGTTGAAGATGAAAAAGCCTTAACGCGTGAGCTGGGACAAATGCTTGCAAACCCGGCGTATTGCCGGTGTATCGGCCAAAATGCCCGGCAAATATTTAAGGACAATGCCGGGGCGCTTGATCGGTGTTTAGGCCGGATGGAGACGTTTCTTGATTAAATCCTGGCTGGACCGGATAGAGAAACGGGTGCTGCAGACCATGGAAACCCCCGGGACTTTTGCGCCGTTCTCCTTTGACCAGGTGCTGGCAGGATGTGCAAGCATTTATAAGACTGGTGTCAGATTGCGTTATGCCATGTATCAATCCGGTTTTTTAAGAACCCGGCGACTTGATTGTCCCGTGATTTCCATCGGTAATCTGGCGGTGGGCGGGGTCGGTAAAACGCCTATGACGATCTGGCTGGCAAACATGCTGGTGGAAAAAGGCTTGCGGCCTGTGGTCATCAGCCGGGGGTACAGGGGCACTCTTGAAAAAGATACCGCCATAGTATCAAACGGCCGGGAGGTGTTTTTGGATGCAACGATCTGCGGCGATGAGCCTTATATGATGGCCATGGAAAAAGCCTTTCCGGTGGTGGTGGGAAAAGACCGGTATAAAGCGGGTCTTTTGGCTTTGGAAACCTTTGCACCGGATGTGATCATTCTCGATGATGGATTCCAGCATCTGAAACTTTCCAGAAACCTAAACCTGGTACTTATGGATTATGACTACCCATTGGGAAACGGGAGAATGCTTCCGGCAGGACGACTTCGTGAAACCCTTGCCATGGCAAGGAATCGGATGGACGCTGTCGTATTTACCCGTTCCCCGTTGTTGGAAAAACAGCGACCGGGCAAAGGGGGATTGAAAAAAAAGAGATCCGGAAAAGAGCATGGTTCCCATACCGTTATGGCCCGGTTTGGTGCAATCCCGGCATTTTACTGTGGGCATGAACCCTTTTGGGCAACATGCCATCCGGCCGCCCAAGGGCGGGAAATCTTGAGTTCAAATGGTTTAACTGGAAAAAAGGCTCTTCTTTTTTCCGGCCTTGCCGGCAACCACAACTTCCGCCAAACTGTTGACCGCTTGGGGATAGACATTGTGGATCACCTTGAATTTAAGGACCATTACAGGTATAAGAAGGCAGATTTTATTTCAATTCAGGCCCGGGCAACCGCCTTGGATGCGGATGTTGTTCTGACGACCCAGAAGGACTGGGTAAAGGCGGACCCAAAGCTTTTCGCAAAGGTTAATGTCGCTGTTATTGGTATTCGACTCAAGTTTGCAAATCCTGGGGCTGTTGAACGTTTTGTTTTAGAAAAGGTGTTTTCATTTAAATGAATGACGATCATATATACCATGTGTTGCGGCTGTTGATTTTGGCGATGGGTCGGCTTCCCATGTGCGTGGCCGATTTTTGTGCTCGTTTTTTAGGACTGCTTTGGTATAAAGTTGATGCACGGCACCGTAACATTACCCTGGACAATCTCAACCTGGCTTTTGGTGACCGGAAAAGTGCGGCACAGATCGAGATTTTGGCCAAAACCGTGTTTAAAAATATTGTGAATATTCTGTTTGAGGTTGCCTGGACTCTGAAGTTTGACCGGCAGACGTTTTTGAACCATTTTACCATCAATGGATTGGATTATTTCAAAGCGGTCCATGCCCGGGGTAAAGGAGTCTTAGTTCTGTTATGCCATCTGGGAAATTTTGAAATGTTGATTGCCTCCATAGAACCTGCCGAGATTAAGGGCTACGCCATATACCGCACACTGGATTTTAAACCCCTTGACCGGCTGATCAAGGAGGGGCGAAAGCGTTTCAACGTCAAGGTAATTCCGTTGAAAGGTGCTTTTAAACGGGCGGAACGCATTTTAGAACAAGGCGGTATTGTGGGGTCGCTCCTGGACCAGAATGTGGATTGGGGACAGGGGCCTTTTGTGGATTTTTTCGGGCATCCGGCATGCACCCATAGAGGCTTTGCCCAACTGGCACTGAAGACCGGTTCGCCGGTGATACCCATTTATACGGTCAGGAAAAACCGGCATTTTACCATTGAAATAATGCCGGAGATCCCGCTGGTAGAAACAGGCGATCCCATCAAGGATATTGAAATCAATACACAGAACTATACGACGGTTATTGAGGATCTGGTCAGGAAACACCCGGATCAGTATTTTTGGGTTCACAGGCGCTGGAAAACCAAAAATTATTGTCCCTGGCCCCGGGATAACGGCGCGTGAAATAGTGATTCCGGGCCCTGAGATGAGGCTTGTCAAATAACTTGGGGCTGTGTTAGATAGCCGTTAATCGTAGTTGGAAAAATAACATTTACAATTGTCTTACTGAAGAATCTATGAAAGCACAAACTATTTCTCTTGCCGTAATTACAAAAAATGAGGCAGAAAATATTGAACGGATGATTTCCAGTGCCTCTTTTGTCGACGAAGTTGTTGTGGTGGATTCGGGCAGTACAGACAATACACAGCAGCTATGCAGGGATATGGGGGCGGTGGTTGTTGAACAGGAATGGCTTGGTTTTGCAGGCCAAAAGCAGTTTGCCTTTGACCAGTGTACATCGGACTGGATTCTCAGCCTGGATGGTGACGAAGCCCTGTCTTCTGAACTGGCACAGGAAATTCAAAGCGCTGTAACCCGTTGCGATGATACGATCTGTGCTTTTTCAATGCCAAGGCTCTCTTTTTATCTTGGCCGCTGGATTCGTCACGGCGGCTGGTACCCGGACCGGAAAATCAGACTGATCAAACGGTCCAAAGCCCAATGGCAGGGAATCGGACTTCACGAAAAACTGGTGGTGGACGGTGAGGTCAAACCCCTTTCCAAGGACATTCTGCATTGGGTCTATAAAGACATTTCCCACCAGGTTAAAACCATAGATAATTATTCAACCACCCATGCGGACCATGCAGGGAAAAAAGGTAATTTGTATCTGATCTGGGGCCTTTTTCATATGGCCGGCAAGTTTTTTGAGTGTTATATCTGGAAACGTGGGGTTCTGGATGGGCTGGCTGGCCTTGTGATCGCCGTTAATTCAACCTGGTACACCTTTTTGAAGCATGCAAAGGTTTGGGAGAAATACAGACAGCATGGCTGATATCACTATTATTATTCTCAGTTATAACACCAGAACCCTGTTGCTCAATTGCCTTGAAAGTGTTTTTGAGACCACCAGGGAGTTGCCTGTTGATGTGGTGGTGGTGGATAACGCCTCCTGTGACGGTAGCCCGGATGCTGTCAAAACGCAATTTCCCCAGGTACATCTAATTGAAAACAGCAAGAATTTAGGCTTTGCCAAAGCCAATAATATTGCCCTGGGCCAGGTGACGGGAAATTATGCCCTGCTGTTGAATTCGGACACCCGGCTGACGCCTGGGGCTGTAAAGACCCTGTATGAATTTATGGAAAAACAGGCTGATGCCGGGGTGGCCTGCGGGCAACTGCTCAACGAAGACGGTTCAAAACAGAACTCTTTTGCCTATTTTCCCGGGTTCGGCACCCTGCTGGTCAATGAAAGCCTGATCAATACCCTGTCACCTTTCCGGAAAACCAAACGTTCAGTGATCAATGTGCCTGTTAAGGTGGATTCCTGCATCGGTGCCTGTATTCTTTTGAGAATGTCGGCTGTCAGGGCGGCGGGGTTTTTAGACGAGGCCTTCTTTTTTTTCTTTGAAGAGACCGATATGGCACTGGCCATGCGACACAAAGGGTGGTTTTCATATATGGTTCCCCAAGCCGTAATTTACCATTTCCAGGGACAAAGTGTCGGTCACAGCATTAAGTCCAGACAGCTTTTTTACCAATCCAGGAAAATTTATTATAAAAAACATTTTCCACAGCTTTCGGCTATTTATATGCCGCTGGTCCTTTGCCGTCTGACTGTGGATTTTCTGCTCAATTTTATATTGTACGGTCTGTCTTGTCTGCGCTCTGATTCCAAGAAAAATAAGGCCGTATTATATTACAAACTATTAATCTGGCACCTAAAAGGATGTCCTGAAATACAATGATTGCCAAAGGCTCTTTAATCAACATTAACAAAGAAGATATAAAATCTATCCTGCTGATTCAGCTGGGTGATATCGGTGATCTTGTCCTCACCCTGCCCACAATTGAGACGCTGCGCGCTAATTTCCCCAACGCCCATCTTGCCGTGGCTGTACGTGAAAAAGCCGCAGCCCTGCTCCATGGCCATCACGCTGTAGACCGGATCCTATCGGTGGACAGGTACAAACATGGGGCAAAGGGCATTTGGCATCAGTTGCAGCTTTTGGTGTCTTTGACTTTTAAAAGATTTGATCTGTCCATTGAGCTTCGTACCGGTACCCGGGGTGCTCTCCTTTCGGTTGCTTCCATGGCCAAAATACGCATTGGCCGCCATGGGGACGACGGCACGCTAAGGAGATTGTGCTTTAGTCATATTGTTCAGCCAGCTAACGAGATTGAACAATATGCCACCCAGCATAATTTAAATCTCCTTGAACCGCTGAATCTTAATTGCATCTCTTCGCCGACCCCGGCGCTTTTAATCCGCAAAGAACGGGTTTTGGCTTTAACTGAGAAAGTAACACGTTTGTTACCAAAGCCCCAAAAGCCGGTTTTGGTGATCCACCCGTTCTCCATCTGGCAGTACAAGGAGTTGACCACGCAGCAGTACCACCAGGTATTATCTCATCTCGCCTCGACTTATGATGTGAACCTTGTGATTACAGGGGCTCCTGATGAACACCCCCGTGCCCAGGCACTTATTGACTCAAGCGGTTTGCCCATTGTCAATATGGCAGGCAAAACCTCGATTATGGAGATGGCCTGCCTGCTGAAGCTTGCCTGCATGGTCATCAGCATTGATACATCCGCCGTTCACATTGCCACAGCCGTCGGAAGCCCCACAGTAAGTATTTTTGGGCCCTCCTCGACACGGAACTGGGCGCCTAAGGGGGGCCGCCATAAAGTTATAACGCACTCAATGTCGTGTATTCCCTGCAGCAAAAAGGGCTGTAATGACACTGAAACGGTGCCGTGCCTTCATGAATTATCACCCCAATTAATTTGTGACGAAATCGATACGCACATCCAGACTTGCTGTCGCGGCATTAAAGGCGGGGTGCCTTTATTTGTGGAAGATGACGGCCCGGACATTGAACTGTCTGAACCAATTGTTACCGGGTAAAGGTCAGGTCTTAATCGTGGAAAATATAAAACGACAACACAGGCACTTCGACTTTGAATGTGTAGTTACAATTATTATTGTCAGTTACAATACCTCAGACCTGCTTTACGCTTGCCTTAAGTCCCTGGAAAACGAATTGATCAATTCCGGCCTCACCGATCAGGCTGAAATATTTGTTGTGGACAATAACTCCATGGACGGCAGTGCAGATATGGTAAAAACTGAATTTCCCCGCGTCTGTCTTATTCAAAACAGTGAAAATTTAGGTTTTGGTAAAGCCAATAATCGTGCAATCGCCCGGGCAACAGGAAACTATCTTTTTTTTCTGAATCCCGATGCAGAAGTTTGTCGGGACGCCATTGGTAATATGGTTGATTTCATGGCAGAAAATTCACATATCGGCCTTGCCGGAACCGCTCTTGTTTTTCCCGACGGCACCCCGCAAGCCTCGGTGGAGAAAACCTACCCCGGTGCCCGCCATGCAGCAAAAGATCTTAAAACTCTTCCAGGGGATATTGCCTGGGTTATGGGGGCCGGCATGATCGCCCGTGCGGGTCTGATTAAAGAGATAGGCGGGTTTGACGAGCGTTTTTTCCTTTATGGCGAAGATATTGACCTGTGTCTTTGTGTAAGAAAGAGCGGGTTTGCAGTG
The DNA here is from genome assembly GCF_963666675.1 of uncultured Desulfobacter sp. Lineage (NCBI taxonomy): Bacteria > Pseudomonadati > Thermodesulfobacteriota > Desulfobacteria > Desulfobacterales > Desulfobacteraceae > Desulfobacter > uncultured Desulfobacter sp. The sequence goes on from NZ_OY762929.1 coordinate 1,290,829, forward strand.
GGGTACATTCCAGATGCCGTTGTCATTCACCATGAAGGGCAGAGTGAAAAAAACAGTTTGCCCCTTCATGTGTTCGAAAAAAAAATGAGGGCTGCCATCCTGTTTTTCAAAAAGCATTATTCTGAAAAAAGTCAAAAGAAAATAAGAAATATCCAAAGCCTTCAAGCCATCTGGCGAATTGTTTCGTTACGTTTTGAATTGATGTTTTTCCCATCTGATCCGATCCGCCGGCAAAAGCTTTTAGAATATAAAAAAATCTTATCATTTTATACGTCGTTCTGATTGGAATTGTGAATGGATGCAGACCTGAAAGGGAAAATATCAGGGGAAGTAAAATCAATCAGAGTGGCCGTGGTGGTCCCTAAGTACGGGTTGATCGGCGGGGCTGAAAATTTTGTTTTCCAGCTAACCGAACGGGTTGCCTCATTTGAGGATATCACCGTTGATGTTTTTGCCAATAAATGGCGCAAAGGGGATGCGCCGATTCAGTTTCATAAAATCTGGACAATACCCTTTCCCAGGTTCCTTGAGCCTTTAAGCTTTGCATTGGGCGCCTATTTTCAAACCAGAAAATTTGATCTTATCCATAGCCACGATAGAGTTTTTGCCATGGATATTTTCACCTTTCACGGGATTCCCCACACGATCTGGGTCAATGATATACAGCACAGGCACCTCCCTCGTCTGGTGGATTTCATGATCACCTGGATTGAAAGGGTGGGTATTACCCGTCACCGTTTGAAAAAGATATTGCCGGTTTCATCCATTGCGGCCCAGGCGCTTAAACAGTGCTATCCGATGCTTGGGACAAAGATTGATATCATGCCGCCTGGTATTGCCGCCGATTATTATCAGGCGTTTGACAGGGACGAAGAACGAAAACAAATTAGGCTGAAGTATGACGTGTCGCCACACGAAACAGTACTCCTTTTTGTTGGGATGAATTTTGAAATTAAAAATCTTGATCTGGTATTAGAAAGCCTGTCTATTTTTTCAAGCCGTGGCGGCAGGAATTTAAAGCTTTTGGTTGTTGGCAAAGGCAATGAAAAAAAATACCGCAAAACGGCCAAACGTCTTGGGATCGAGGATCTCGTCAGGTTTTGCGGGCCTGCCGACATTGTACAGCCATTTTATCTGGCCGCAGACCTGTTTATCATGCCTTCGTTTTACGACACCTTTGGTATGGTTGTTCTGGAGGCAATGCTTGCCGGTCTGCCCCCAATCATCTCGGCTACCGTCGGTGCAAAGGATCTTGTCGACCATTCATGTGGTTTTGTGTTGCCTGATACCTCCTGTCCTGAATTGGCAGCCAATATTTTTGAGCAACTGCAACAGGCTGATATCCGGAAGGAATTGGGGCAAAACGCCGTTAAAAAGGCAAAGGATTATTTTTGGGGCGAACTGGCGCACAGAATGGCTGATAACTACAGATCTGTTTTTCTTATGAAACAGGCGCAAGAAAAGGATGAAATATAAAAAATATATACTGTGTTGTTGATATTTAAGGATGCGCTTAATTGACAAAGCTTTAATCTTTGTTCCGCATTTACACGCCGGCAAGGACGCCTAAAATAGAAAAAATTTTTTCAAATCGACTTTCCCAGGTATGCCGGCGAATGGCGACATCATACCCTTGACATCGTATTTTCTCACGTTCCTCGTCATTGCTGAGATAAAAATTGAGTTTTTCCACAAGATCATCAAAATTATGGTAAGTTGCTATCTCTTTGCCGGGTAAAAAGCATCTTTCAAGTTCCTCATTGTGCTCGGTGAGGTAAAACCCCCCACTCATCGGTATTTCAAAATCCCTTCCTTTAAGGCAAAAGGTTTCATTCAATCCTGCAACACCACCAAAGCCCAGGTTGATCTTGCTGCGGGAGTACATCTTCACCATCTCTTTCGTTGACAGGGGGCCTGCGGGCCAATTATAGCCATAAGCCTCGATTGGAATGCCTTTTTCTCTAAGTTTATTGATGATAACAGGCCTGTTTCCATAACACTGCCCCACAAAAGAAACATCAATGTCTTGATTAACATAATACGGTTTATGAATTTCCGGATTCCCGCCTTCGGGCATATAAATGGGCGAAGCCCCTTCTACAACGTACTTAACGATCGCATCCTCGGTGCTTGTCCAGCACAGATGACAAAACCGACAGATATCTCGCACCCCCATGGACCGACCGTTCCGTATTTTCCCGACAAATGATTCCTTATCATTTAAGGCCAGGTTGATAATCGGCACGCCTGAAGATGCAATTCTCTTTAAGGTGTCCGGGTAGACCGTTTCTCCTGAAAGATAGGTAAAGATGACATCAATGTTTTCTGTATGTACCCACTGTGCCACCCTTTGAATAAGATCGGTGTTCATCCGCCTTTTATATTTTTTGTGCCAGTTTTTTTCATCTTGTTGGTTAAATTCAGCAAACCAGTCATAATGGATGACCCGGCCAAATTTTTCAAGGGAGGGCAAGAGGGCTTCATTTTCCCAATTATAGTGGTGGTAAATGGCCAGGATGGATAGTTCCCCTTTTTCCTTGCCGGTAATGTGAGGAAAAAGATTCGCATATTTTTTGCGCAACTCATTTTCCGTGGGCGTTTGCAACCCATGCTTGGTAAAGAGCTGTTTGTAAGAAAGATTCTCTTTTTCAAGTCGCTTGTTGTTACGGAAACGTCTTAATTGTCGACGATACTTTTTGAAGGGATCAACCATAAATCCTAATTCTCAAGACCTTTATCCCATAGTGTAAACATCCTGTCTCCGTTGGATTTGTCTTCACGGGAGTTCATCATGTTAAGAATATGCCCACCATCAATGGCAGGAATATTAAATTTTTTAGAGACATCAACCGCCACAAGCAAAGCACCGATACCCGCCCCGACAAGACAGATTTCAGTATCAGATGGAATCATTTCAAAAACCTCGTCTCTCATACTTGCCCACTGGGTGGCAACATAAGCGGGGGGGATGTTTGCAAAGCTGATATCCGGTTTGCTCTGCAATTTTTTGAACCAATTATGCACAGCCTGCTTGTCAAAGGTCGAGTTGATGATGCAGAGTTTTTTTCCATCAATACTTTGTGCAAAACGTTTTGAGGAAAGGTAGGCATAGATTACATAAAAAGGAAGATAGTTCTCGCTTGTCAAGATGATCTGGTTCTCATTAAGGAATTGCAGAAATCGTAACGATAAGCTGCTCCCATCCTTTTTTTTGTCGAAAAAAAACAAAAATTTTCTGGGGGGCTTGCTGTTCCCAGGGTGAATCAATGGTGCAATCAGCCCATGTTGTGATAAAAAACGGATGTATTCTGCATGGTTCGGTAGGGCGTTTTTGATGGATTTTTTTGACTCTGCTTGTTTATACAGACCATTGCACTGCAGGCTCTTGGCATAGAAGGCGTATTCGCCGTCTGCGAATCTTACTACAGGTGTGGCAATGTTTTGATCCATTCCCTTGACAATTCTGCTGTGGAGGCGCTGGAAGTAATCATCTCCTGTCCCTACGCTGCTGTGAAAAATGCAATGTTCCTCAATGCGCATCTGTTCCCCGAAATGTTCGATGACAGGGGCGTTATCGAGCCCTGGTATTTCAAGATGCGTAAAGGCAAATCCAGTGCTCAGCAGTGCCCCTAATGTCTTTTGCTGGTATGCGTTCATAAACCCCTTTCCTGCAAGATGTTATCGGCTTGTCTTTGAATACACCGGACAACCGTATCCCACAAGTGTTTTTCTGTAATGTTGTAGCGGTGGATAAGCATTGTTTCCCATCAAGCATCATTTGGCTGATTGCGCTGCATGGAAAGTGCAGATCCCATCCCTAGAAAAGTAAAAAAAATGGTATGGAAGATATGGTTGCCATCCGGTTCCACGGCAGCGATAAAAATGATACCACAACAGGCAGTTAGCGTTGTCACCCCCCAGAACTGATTCGGTTTGTTTAACTTGTCCCGGGCCACCCGCCAGGTGTTTCTCACATACACCCCAAACAGCATCAGAAAAATTACCCCGCCGATGATTCCTGTGCGTACTGTAATGCTTGCGAAAATATTGTGGGGCGCACCGATGTTGGTCACCCCTCTTTGGGAATTTTTTTTCAGGTCATCCAGTTCTTTGCTATTAAACCCTTCAAAACCATATCCGATCCCAAAGAGCGGGTATTGTTTTATAATTTCAATGGAAGAGAATAAAAGCAGCACCCGCGGTGCGTTTATAAAATTTGAAGGCCGAAATTTTTTTTTCACAGGGCTGAAAGAGAATACAATTAAAAGAAGCATTAGTAACACAACACCGATTTTCCAGTTCTTGAAAAAAAAACCAGATAAAATTACCAGAAAAAAACCAATTGAGGTTGCCCTGGACTGGGTGATAATTGTAAGAAGAAAGAAGACGGAGATCGCTAATACCATGAAAGTCTGCATTTTTTTCTTGTTTTTTATAGATGCAGGTTGGAAAAGGAATTTAACAGCCAAGGCCTCTGCCGGTACCAGTAGGAACCCCACCCAGTTCACCGGCATTTCCGGTAGATCCGTGCGCAGTTTTATCTGTATCGAATGCCTATCTAAAAAAAAATGTTTATATAAAAGATAAGTAGAGATAAGAAAAGCAGATAAAATTATAAGTTTTCCTAAAATTTCCATCCTGTCTTTTTGCTGCAAAATAAAAACCAGAATAACATAAAAAAACAAATACCTGATAAGATAGGTATGGAAATCATGGATGCTGTTACCAACGTTTATGGACAGAAAGAGTCCTAAAAATGCCCAGAATGTAAACAGCAATAACAGTTTAATAAGTGGTACTTTTTGTATGTCAGTGATGGCCAGACGTTTCTGAATTAAAACAAGCACGAAGCTCAAAAATCCGCCATAAAGAAAAAGGCCCTTAGCAAAGGTCATGTGAGGGAAAGGCGTCAGAAAAATATAAGCAAATAGACAGGAACATATAATGGTTTCCAAGATTGATCCGTCGACTCCATGGGTATGGGACTGTTTTGTATTGGCGCCAAGCCCCTCAATGTTGTTTGAGTTTGGGTCCGTAGATTTTGTTTGTTCTTTTTTTTTATTATTAATCTGATCTATTCTATCTGTTCCCATTTCTTCTGTTGCCTGTTTTTCATTTTTCAAATTTGACATATAAATGCTTTTTACCTAAAAGTTGCAGTGATATTTTGAAAGACGTTCAAATTCAATGAGTTATTAAGCTTTCGAACTCACCAGCTTTTTGATAAACGATCAACAAATACACTGTGTTGCTATGAGCTTGCATTTTTTAGGTTTTAAAGATACTAATGCGATTTTTTGGTTTACAAGCCCGACATATTTTCAATAATGAGTGGTGATTTTTGTGTTGAGATTTTCTAAGTATACATTGTTTTCATGTTCAATCAATTTTTCAGAGAGCTTTTTACACCATTTAAAAGATGGCAGATAGATTTTTTTTAGCGCTCAGCCTTTATACTCAAGGTTGGGGAAAAGAGAAGACTGGCACCTAAAAAATGCAGCGCTTAATATGAGCTAAAAAATCAGCCCGGAATTTCTCCGCCAGTCATTTTTTTACAGCAAGACGAGCAGATTTTGTTGGAACCGGGGCCGCACTGCTAAATTTTACACAGCATAAAACGACATTTTGATTCCAACCAAGTTAAAAAAACGAAGTTTAAAGGCACCAGTCCATTGGTTCATCCTTCTCTTTACAATTTATATTACGCCCAAGGAGATACCCGATGTGTCAGGCAAAATCCAATTGTATGATTGATCTCTCCAGGCTCTGCCACCGCTCCTTGTATACATAATTCTTGGATAATCGTAATTTCCATTGTCTACTTCTGGTCATTAATCGTGCTGGCACGTTAATAAGGCACATCCGGATAGTATTCGGCTCTTTATTGAAGCCGTCTTCATTATTTAACCATATCATCCATACCAATAGATTGTATGCCAAAATTGAAGTTTGAAAAATGGCCGAATTTGCCCAAAAGTCCTGTGTCAGTATGCTACCCGATGCCATCTGATTTTTACACCACTCAATCCAGTTTTCACTTGTCGCCCGCTGCCCATATTTTTTATGGGTGGCCCATGGGCTCAAGTTCAAATTTGAGACGTAGCAAAAATAATCGTATTCATATTTTTTTGATTCAAACAAAGCACTTTCTTCCACCGTCTCCTCAGTGAGTAGCCTAACAGCCACAAAAGTTCTGGATTTTGACCATCCCGAACATTTGTATTCAAATTTAGAACTTTCATATCCTGGCCGGCCTGCAATCTTCCGCCAAGATTGCTTTTCCAAAAGGGCAGTGATGCCTCGAAGATTGACTTTGATCAAATATTGGCAGTCCTTTGACTCAAGCAGATCAAGCAAGGCGCCATCAAAAAATGCACTATCAGCTCGTACAAACACTTTCCACACCCGTTTGGGTAATTTGGCAAAGCATTCCTTCATGAAATCAACACTGCCATTGGCTGAATAGGCGCTGCCTGTACGGAACCAATTATGGAGGCACTCTCGATTCTCTGCCACAAAGCAAAGGAGAGGATGGTAGCTTCTTTGACCTTTCTTTTTTGAGTTAAACCCTTTAGCAGCACCTTCCTGCTTCCCGTATACACCTCGGACAGAAGAATCCATATCGAGGGTAACTCTCCCAAACCACTTTTTACCCCATGCTTTATTTCGGGCCAAAGATTCTGCATCGGATAACTCCTTGCAGTGTTTTGCGGAAAAAAGTTTAAATATACGGCCAAAGGAGGTGCTCACGGGAAACTTATCCCATCTAAAAAGCGCCCTGAGAACTTCATCGGATCTAAGAATAGCCATATGACTCATATGCTTCGCCCCTGCCAGGACACCAAAAACGAGCATCATCACTATGTCACTTACCTGGTACTCTGCGCTGGCTCCTCTTTCTATAGTCAGGAGCTCGGATAAAATTTTAGGAAGCCCTAATTTTTCTGAAAATCTACCAAGGTTAACCAGCCCAGCATTGCCGGTAAGATTTTTTTCAGAAAATTCAGTATGAAATACCCTCATCATAATGGTGACCTTAGTTATAGTTATCAAAATGATGAAATCATACTATAAAATAAGGGTATTTGGAACTATTCTATGTCAAGTAAGACATGCAGATTGCATCTTTTAGGTGGCACACATAAATAACAAAAGGCTCTTATGGCTGGCTTTAGCCCTTTTCTTTTCAGTTGATTTGTAATGATTCGTTTGGTAGACTTCTCTTTTATTGTAGGTTCTGCTAAATAGTTGTTTAGAAAACAGGACTACAGCGTTTGATGAAATGAACCAGCCTTTCAAAATGGTAATGTAATCGCGTAGTATTATGACATACAACCTGAAAATTTAAATTAAAAAATATCCCAATGTACAATTTTCAACGAAAACGGGTCATGGTGACTGGTGGTGCTGGATTTCTTGGCTCTCATCTTTGCCGGCGCCTGCTGAATGACGGCCATGATGTTCTGTGCGTAGATAATTTTTATACCGGAACAAAAGATAACATCGTTCATCTATTCGATAACCACCATTTTGAGTTTATGCGTCATGATGTGACATTCCCCTTGTATATTGAGGTGGATGAAATATACAATCTGGCCTGTCCTGCTTCACCGATTCACTACCAGTTCGATCCGGTACAGACAACCAAAACCAGTGTTCACGGGGCCATAAACATGTTGGGACTGGCCAAGCGGGTAAAAGCAAAAATTTTCCAGGCATCTACCAGCGAGGTCTATGGTGACCCGCAGATTCATCCGCAAACGGAATCCTACTGGGGGCATGTTAATCCCATCGGCAGGCGTTCTTGTTATGACGAGGGAAAACGATGTGCCGAGACCCTTTTTTTTGACTACCACCGTCAGCACAACATGCGCATTAAGGTCGCCCGCATTTTCAACACCTATGGCCCGAATATGCACCCTGATGACGGCCGGGTTGTGTCAAATTTCATCATGCAGGCATTGCAAAATAAAGCCATCACGGTTTATGGAGATGGGAGTCAAAGCCGTTCTTTTTGCTATGTTGATGATTTGATTGAGCTGTTTGTGCGCGTCATGGATTCATCTGATGAGTTCACGGGGCCGGTCAATATGGGTAACCCCGGTGAATTTACAATTCTAGAACTGGCAGAAAAGGTGATCGAGCTCACCAACTCTAAATCTGAAATTATTTTTAAGCCTCTTCCGTCCGATGATCCCCAGCAACGTAAACCTGATATAACCCTTGCCCGTGAAAAATTCGGCTGGGAGCCAAAGATTAAGCTTGAAGAGGGGCTCGGAAAAACCATTTCTTATTTTGACCGGTTCATCAACATGCGTGGGGCAGATGCCAGATAGCATACATAAGAACATTTTAAAATATGCCGGTGATTAAGAATGTCTTTTTAGGTGTTTAGTCTGTTATTTTTGAGCGGCGGCGAGCAGCTTCGTGCAGCAGTTTTTAACATCAAAGACTGATATAGTGTTCATACATTCTTCGGCGTTTCGGGTTTTCGGGCATGTTCGTTTAAAGCAAGGGCTACAGGCAACATTTGATCGCACCACCATACAGGTGTCGCCAAAGGGACCTGTGCGCCAGGGCGCGGTGGCACCAAATATGGCCACCACCAGTGTGTTCAAGGCAGCAGCAAGGTGCATGGGGCCTGTGTCTGTTGTGACAAGCAAGTCGCTGCATTGATATAAGGCAGCAAGGGTTTTAAGGGTGGTTTTTCCGGCTAAATTTACACTGGGCTCTTTCATTTTTGAGCGAATGGTTTCAATTGCCCGGCTGTCCTGCGGCCCGCCGGTGAAAACAATGTCCGCGCCACAGGTTTTTGAAAGTTCATCGGCCAATTCTGCGAATTTGGCGTTGTCCCATAGTTTGGTCTCCCAGGTTGCCTGGGGGTTGATACAGAAAAGTTTCCGGGCGCCTGTGATGCCTTTTTGTGCCAGAATGCGGCTGATCAAGATACGCTCCTGGTGTTGTATCGGTAAATTGTAAACCACGTCAGGAGCCGGAACTCCCATGGCTTCCAGAAACAACAGGCCGCGTTTCAAGGCGTGGACTTCCATGTCAATCGCCGGAATATGCTCGTTATAGAACAGGTGGCTTCCTTCCGCATGCTGCATTCCCTTTGCAAAACCGATTTTTCTTTTCCCCTTTGACAAAAGAACCATGGCAGCGCTTTTTAGAAGGGTCTGAAAATCTATGACCATATCATAGCGGGTATCACGAAGGGTTTTGATGAAGCCATACAGACCCTTAAGCCCTGCTTTCCAGTGCCGCGACTTGAGTTGTCTTACCCAGTGCTTGCGGCGGGACAGGATGACCCGGTCCAGGGCAGGATGCCCCATGACAATATCTGCCGCAGCTTCTTCCACGAGCCAGGTGATCTGGGCATTGGGGTAGTGGGTGCGCAGCGCATTGAGTGCCGGAAGGGTGTGGATGACATCGCCTATGGCACTCATTTTGACAATCAGGATTTTAGGGTTCCTGTTCCGGGGACGCCTGCATTTGTGGACACTGTCACCAGTGGTTTCTCTGTTTCTACTTATGTACACGAATCATCTCTATCGCTTTCTCATACACCATATCGATGGTTACCAGATCCATGCATTTGTGGTCAATGGGGCATTCTGCTTTCATGCATGGGCTGCAGTGTACCGGCACCCGGATAATGACGCTGTTTCCGTTGGCAGGGGAGGTTGCTTTAAAGTTTGTGGAACCAATTACCGCCACCTGGTTGATATTGAGGGCTGCTGCTGCGTGCATAAGCCCTGAATCGTTGGTGATGAAAAGCCGGCAGGTTTCAATCAAAGCAAAGGCTTGCCCCAGGGTGGTCTGACCGGCGATGTTAACGCAACAATCCGGGGCGGCCTGGCAGATCTGATCTCCTAATTCCCGGTCAGCGGGGCCCCCGAAAATCAGGATTTTTGTGTTAAATTTTTTGGAAAGCTGTTCGGCAACTTTTGCAAAACGTTCCGGAAACCATCTTTTGGCCGTCCCGCCTGTTGCACCAGGGTTGATGCCGATAACGGGGGCAGACTGATCAAGTCCGCTTTGTTTGAGTATGTTTCCGGCTGTCTGACGGTCTTCCTTGGATAAAAAAAGATCCAGTCTGCGTCCGTCTGTGAAAAGTCCGGCGCCTTTGAGAATAGCAATGTAATAATCGATAAGATGGCCCTGTTTGAGTTTCGGGTCCATTTTTACAGCCCGGTTTAGAAGCATTCCCCTGGCATCAGTGTTGTATCCCAGCCTTTCCCTGACGCACCCCAACCATGTAATCAGGGCTGCCTCAAAGGCGTTCTGCATCAAAACGGCCAGGTCAAACCGATGTTGCCGAATATCTGCGGCCAGGGTAAGGGTACCCAGCCCTCTTTTATGTCGCCCGTTATTATCATACAACATAATGTGGTCAACATAGGGGTTGTGCTCATATACTGGAATTACCCATGGCTTTGCCAGCACTGTGATTTGTGCCTTGGGATAATTTTTTCTCACCGCACGCAACACCGGCGTTGTCATGATGGCGTCTCCGACCCAGTTGGCAGCGCGGAAAAGGATGTGTGCCGAAGAGTTGTCTTTTAATGCGATTGTAGTCATGGCTTTTAGCCGTGTGGTCAGCTTAAGGATGTTCCCATATAAAAAAAGCTTTTGGTGAAATCCCCAAAAGCCTTATCTTTTCGGTGGCTGGCTGACTAGGATTCGAACCTAGATTGACGGAGTCAGAGTCCGTAGTCCTGCCATTGGACGATCAGCCAGCAGATGAACAACGTCGGAGTATATACACTAAGGGGATGACCGAAGTCAAGGAAATATTCGTTGAAAGTTAAGATTGAATTGGGCTATTGTTTTTTATTTGAGTCGATAGCATTGGAAACGATGAAACGGTCGGGGGATTTTAACGTATGCATATAAAACAAATTTTTTAATCAATATGGAAAGATATGGGCAATAATGTGGGTGATTGGAAGGCGGCCGGCCAGGCGTTGCAGGTCAGAAATGAAAACTTTTCTCGTCTGTTTGATCGGTTAAAAGATTTTTCGGGGGTGGCCATTGCCTTTTCCGGTGGTGCGGATTCGGCCTTTCTGCTTGCCGCCGCACGTATTGCAGGATTAAAAACGATCGTACCTGTCACCGTCGTCTCTGATTTTTTTACGGATCGAGAAAAGGCCCGGGTGGCTCGTTTGGGGCGTTATTTAAGTATTCGCCCCATTCTTGTCCCTGTAAATATTCTGGATGATGCCAAGGTGGCCCGGAATACGGACAGGCGTTGTTATTTTTGTAAACGATTTCTATTTTCCAAAGTTGCAGCTGTGGCAAAGGAACGCGGGGTGGGCATCTTGCTTCACGGCGCAAATATGGACGATTTGCAGGAAATTCGGCCGGGCATGGAAGCGGCTCGGGAGTTGGGGTTTAGATCGCCTTTGGTGGAGGCAGGGTTTACAAAAGAGCAGATACGGACATGCTCGAAGGCGCTGGGTCTTGAAACCTGGAATTTGCCTGCCCAATCCTGTTTGGCCACCCGTATCCCCCAGGGGGATATCATCACCAAAGAAAAATTAAAAAGGGTTGAACTGGCCGAAGCCTGCCTCCATGGATTGGGGATTGGCCAAGTGCGGGTGCGATGTCATGGGGATTTAGCCCGAATTGAAGCAGATCCTGATGCGTTACAAGATTTTGTGCATCCGAAGCTAAGGCAAAAAGTGGTCCAGGGGGTTAAACGTGCGGGATTTCATTTCGTATCCCTTGATCTGGAAGGTTATGGGGCGGCGTCCAGGGTGTAGGACTGCATCGAATCATCCCCGGCGGTACTGATCTGCCGGGGATGACGTGTTTCAAGCGGGTCTAACGGGTATGCAGTTCCAGGTCGTTGAAAAAATAACCTATTTCAAATGCGGCAGTTTCCGGGGCATCAGAACCGTGGACAACATTTTTTTCAATGTCCGTGGCATAGTCTTTGCGGATGGTGCCTTCTTCTGCTTCTTTGAAGTTTGTGGCGCCCATTAATTTTCTATTTTTTGCGATAACATCTTCGCCTTCAAGCACCATTACAACAATGGGGCCTGATGTCATGAAATCGGTCAGGCTGTCGAAAAAAGGACGTTCCTTGTGAACAGCATAAAATCCCTGGGCCTGGGTTTTGCTCAGGTGGATCATTTTCATGGCCGCGATTTTAATGCCGTTGGTTTCAAAACGTTTGATGACTTCGCCAATGACGTTTTTTTCTACACCGTCAGGCTTGATAATGGATAAGGTTCTCTCCACGTAAATTCCCCTTCTATGATTTAAGTAATAATAAAGCCAATGGTTGATTTAACGGGCTTGATAAATATCACAGGAACGTATTATAAGTCAAATATCGATAAATGTTGGAAATTGATGAGTAAAGATAATCTAAATCAACGATGGGGCACAATGCTTAAAATTGGTGTAACCGGGTCTGCGGGATCAGGGAAAAGTCTTGTGTGTGAGGGGTTTCGGCGTATCGGTTTGGTTACGCTGGATTGTGATAAAATTGCAAAGCAAGTGGTGGCGCCGGGTCAGGCCGCATATGATCTGGTGGTCAAGGCGTTTGGGTCTAAGATTATAGCGGCGGACGGCACCTTGGATCGCCCGGAGCTGCGACGTATGATTGTTGCTGCAAAAGAGAACCGGGAAAAGCTTGAATCTATATTGCATCCTATAATTATCAATGAAACGGTTCGGCAGATGGATGACGCTGTCAATTCACAGCAAATGTCTTGTGCTGTTGAGGTCCCTCTTTTGTTTGAGCTTGGCATGGCGCATCTTTTTGATCTGGTTGTGGTGGTGACGGCTGCGGATCGTACGCTTGTTGACCGGATCTCCTGTCGGGACGGTGTGGATCGTGAAAGCGCCCAAAAGCTTTTGGATATTCAGATGCCCCAGTCCGAAAAGGTCCGAATGGCTGACTATATCATTGAAAATAGTGGCGAGCCGGAAACTGTTTTTGCATCAGTGGAAGTTTTGTATCGAAAACTTGTCAATCAGCGCTTGACAAAAAAATCATAATATCTTAATAAATTTTTTATTACTTACGTTTCACATTATTAGTCTTTTTTTTCCGCAAGGCCATAATTGGCCTCCAGATAGTCAAAAAGACATCCCCAAAAAAAATTACATTGTGAATTCATATACTTTAACCAAACGGATGGATCAGACCAGGAGATTGCATGAATCTTGTAGAACTCAATAAGATGAAAATCAGTGAGCTGACCAAGCTTGCCAAAAAATACAATATTCAGGGTATTGGCGGCCTTAAGAAGCAGGAACTGATTTTTGCCTTGCTCCAGGCTAATATTGAAGAAAGCGGCCAGATTTACGGTGAGGGCACCTTGGAAATCCTTCCGGACGGGTTTGGTTTTCTAAGGGCGCCTGGGTACAACTATCTGCCTGGTCCCGACGATATTTATGTCTCTCCCTCCCAGATTCGACGGTTTAATCTGCGCACCGGAGATACCATTTCCGGGCAGGTTCGGCAGCCAAAGGATTCCGAGCGGTATTTTGCATTGCTGAAGGTGGAGGCCGTGAATTTCATGAATCCTGAAATGGCGGCTGAGACCATTTTGTTTGACAATCTTTTGCCGTTATATCCGGAACGTAAAATGAATCTTGAGGCTGAGCCTGATAACTATTCCACGCGGGTTATTGATCTGATGTCTCCCATTGGATTCGGCCAGCGCGGTCTTATCGTGTCGCCGCCTAAGGCCGGTAAAACCATGCTGCTCCAGAATATTGCCAATTCTATGATCCAGGCCCATAAAAACATTGTTCCCATGATTCTGCTCATAGATGAACGCCCTGAAGAGGTGACGGATATGGCACGTTCCGTCGATGCCGAAGTCATCTCCTCTACCTTTGATGAGCCTGCCGAGCGTCATGTGCAGGTGGCTGAGATGGTCATTGAAAAAGCCAAAAGAATCGTGGAGCAGGGACATGATGTGGTGATCCTCTTAGATAGTATAACGCGCCTTGCAAGGGCCTACAACGCCGTGATGCCGCCTTCGGGGAAAATTTTGTCCGGTGGCGTGGACTCCAATGCCCTTGATCGTCCAAAGCGGTTTTTTGGTGCGGCGCGAAACATAGAGGAGGGGGGGAGCTTGACAATTATTGCCACCGCCCTTGTTGATACGGGCTCCAGGATGGACGAAGTTATTTTTGAGGAGTTCAAGGGCACGGGTAATATGGAGCTTGTGCTTGATCGAAAGTTGGCGGACAAGCGTGTGTTCCCCGCCATTGATATGAACCGTTCGGGTACCCGAAAAGAGGAATTGCTCCTTGATCCGGAAGTCTTGAATCGCGTCTGGATTTTAAGAAAATTGCTCTCAAGTTTAAATTCTGTGGACGCAATGCAGTTTTTACTTGAAAAAATGAACGGAACAAAGGATAATAAAGAGTTTCTTGAGATGATGAATTCATAGCAAGAAGCTTTTTTATATTTAACCATTTACGGTCTTTTATAACGAAGGCTGCAAGGAGTGACGTGTAAGATGAAAAAAGACATCCATCCGAACTACACAAAGACGACAGCATCCTGTGCCTGCGGCGCAACATTTGACATCAGTTCCACCAAAGAGAACATCAAGGTGGAAATTTGTTCCCAGTGCCATCCCTTTTTCACCGGCAAGCAGAAACTGGTTGACTCTGCCGGTCGTATTGATCGCTTTAAGAAAAAATATGCAGGGTTTGACGCAAGCAAACTGGTTTAGCTGTTTTATCGGTGCGTGTGTAAAAGGGGTCTTGAACAAAGACCCCTTTTTGAATTTTCATCCGGGACAATTTGACCATGATTGAAAAATTAAAAGGTATTGAAGAACGATTTATAAAAATCGAGCATCTGCTCAGTGATCCGGACGTTATGGCGGATCAGAAAAAGTACCAGGCGTATCTAAAAGAACACGGTGAATTGAACAAAATTGTGCCGGTGTTTCGGGAATATGAGGGTGCAGAAGGAGAGCTTAAGGAGGCCAAGGACCTTCTCAAGGACAGCGACCCCGACATCCGGGCCATGGCCAAGGAAGAGATCCCGGTGCTTGAATCCAGGATTGCAGAGCTGAACGATAAACTTAATGTCCTTTTGATGCCCAAAGATCCCAGAGATGATAAAAACGTTATTCTGGAAATCCGGGCCGGCACCGGCGGTGAAGAGGCTGGTATTTTTACCGGAGATCTTTTCCGCATGTACACAAGGTACGCAGAGTCCAAACACTGGAAGATTGAAATCATTGAGAAAAACGATTCGGCTGCCGGTGGGTTTAAGGAGGTGGTCTCCATGGTGCAGGGCAAAGGCGCCTATTCCCAGTTTAAATATGAAAGTGGTATTCATCGGGTTCAGCGGGTCCCCGATACTGAAACCCAGGGGCGCGTTCACACCTCGGCGGTAACTGTGGCGGTACTGCCCGAAGCCGAGGACGTGGATATTGACATCAATCCTGCGGATCTGAAAGTGGATGTGTTTCGTTCCTCCGGTCCTGGCGGCCAGTCTGTGAATACCACGGATTCCGCTGTGCGTATTACCCATATCCCCACAGGTGTTGTGGCCACCTGCCAGGATGAAAAATCCCAGCATAAAAATAAGGCCAAGGCCATGAATGTTCTCAAATCCCGTATTCTGGACGCCAAGATCCAGGAAGAGGAAGCCAAGCGGGCTGCGGATCGGAAAGGGCAGGTGGGGACGGGTGATCGGTCCGGCCGTATTCGTACCTATAATTTCCCCCAAGGCCGGATGACCGATCATCGCATCGGCTTGACGCTGTATCGGTTGGACAGTGTTATGGAAGGCGATATTCAGGAAATTATTGATGCCTTGAGAGCGCACAATCAGGCCCTTGCTCTGAAAGAAAATTAGGTGTGGGGAATTAATCCATGGATGTCTGGACCATAAAATCCATTCTTTCCTGGACAGACGGCTATTTTTCCCAGCACAATATTGACAGCCCCAGGCTAACAGCTGAAATTCTTTTGGCGCAAGTCCTGGGGCTGCGTCGTCTTGATCTCTATCTCCAGCATGACCGGCCCCTTGAGAAACAGGAACTCGCGGATTTTAAGGTTCTTATCCAGCGGCGGATTGCAAGGGAACCTGTGGCTTATATTACGGGCCGCAAGGGTTTTTTTAAGGATCAGTTTCAGGTTGCGCCGGGCGTGCTTATCCCCAGGCCGGATACGGAAACCCTTGTGGAGACCGCTGTGGGGATATTGTCGGAAATGGAAGCATGCGGAAGACAGGGTCAGGTGATAGAGCTTGGCGTTGGATCCGGTGCGGTGATTGTTTCCATTGCCAATGCCTGTAAAAGCCATCGCTATTTCGGCAGTGATTTTTCCTGGGATGCGCTTTCAGTGGCCTGTGCCAATGTTAAGGCGTTTGCTCAAACCCCGGTGTCGTTATTTAGAGGTGATTGGCTTGCCGCGGTGGCACTGCAGCCGATGTTTGATTTGATTTTATCCAACCCGCCATACATTCCCAGTGCTGATATTGAAACTTTAGAGCCCGAGGTGAAAGATCATGAGCCTCGTCAGGCATTGGATGGGGGGGCTGATGGCCTGGATGCCATTCGGTTGATTCTTGCCCAGGCCGGCGACAGGCTTTTACCTTCCGGGTGTCTGATTCTTGAGATTGGATACGATCAGAAACCATTGATCAAAAGCCTTGTCGAAGGCGTTTCCTGGGTGAGTGAATTGGATTTTGTCAAGGATCTTGCCGGGCATCATCGGTTGGCTGTTTTTAAAAAATAAATTGATTGTTTCCCTGCTTTTTGATATAGAAGTTGGGATTTTGCTTTTGCAAACATAATAACGCACGTCTGCGGACCCGTGATCCGGTGCTTTTCCAAAAGTCGATTCCGGGGATGAAACAGGCGGATGGACATTAAAACCATTGAAAAATTGGAGAAAAAATGGCTTACATTACGATTAAAGAATTACTGGAAGCAGGGGTACATTTCGGGCATCAAACCAAACGCTGGAATCCCAAAATGAAACGGTACATTTTTGGTGCCAGAAACGGTATTTACATTATCGATCTTCAGCAGACCGTTAAATTGTACAGACAGGCCCACGATTTTATTAAAAATATTGCTGCAAATGGTGGCGACGTGATGTTTGTGGGAACAAAAAAACAGGCGTCCGAGGCCATCTACGAAGAAGCCAACAGAGCCGAAAGCTATTACGTTGAAAATCGCTGGTTAGGCGGCATGCTGACCAACTTCCAGACCATTAAAAACAATATCTCCCGCTTCCATTTTCTAAATTCCATTGAAAATGACGGCACCCTGGAAAACTATCCGAAAAAAGAGCAGGCAAAAATGCTCAAAGACAAGGCAAAACTGGAGTTTGCCATCGGCGGTATTTCCAACATGAAAAAATTGCCTGCCGCGTTGTTCATCATTGATTCCAAAAATGAGACCATTGCCGTAAAAGAGGCAAAACGCCTGGGGATTCCAATTGTTGCCGTGGTTGATACAAACTGTGATCCCGACGATATCGATTATGTTATACCCGGCAATGATGATGCTATTCGTTCCATACGTCTGTTCGCCTCCCGGGTGGCCGATGCCGTAATCGAAGGCCGCCAGATCTGGGAAGAACGCCAGCGTGCCCAATCCGATAAGGAAGACGGTGGCGGTAAATCTGCTGATTCGTTAAACGAACAAATTGGGGTTGAGGTCGTTTCTGACGGTACCGACGGGCCAGTTATTGAAAAAATCAAAAGAAAGACCTCTGCGGAAACTTCAGAAGTCCAGGAGCCTGCCGCTGCTGAATAGCAGGGAAAACTTGATGTCGTTGGTTTAAGATTGGGGTGCGCCCCATCTTAAACCGGTGTAAAAGTAATTCAATAACTGAATAGTTATTTTATAAAAAGAAAATAGAGATTCTAAATATCTGATATAAAAGGAGCTTAAAAAATGGCTGAAATTACTGCACAAATGGTAAAGGAGCTTCGTGAAGCCACCGGTTCGGGAATTATGGACTGCAAAAAAGTCCTGGCCGAGGCGGACGGGAATATGGATAAGGCGATTGAACTCTTGCGTAAAAAAGGCCTGGCCAAAGCCGCCAAGCGCGCAGGACGCTCCACCAGCGAGGGTATCGTTTACTCATATATCCATACCGGTGCAAAACTGGGTGTGCTTGTTGAAGTGAACTGCGAATCTGATTTTGTGGCAAAAACCGAAGATTTTGAAAATTTTGCCAAAGATATTGCCATGCACATTGCTGCTGCCAATCCGGCCGGACTGGTTCCCGAAGACGTGGACCAATCTGTTATTGAAAAAGAGCGTGAAATTTACCGTGCTCAGATGCTGGAAGAAGGAAAACCCGAAAATATCATTGATAAAATCGTGGACGGGAAGGTGGAAAAATTCTACAAGGAAGTCTGCCTGCTGAGCCAGCAATATATTAAAGATCCCCAGAAAACAATCGAAGATGTACTCAAGGAAACCATCGGAAAGATCGGCGAAAATATCCAGATTAAAAGATTTGCACGCTTTCAGATAGGAGACTAATCGCTTGGATACGAAACCTGAGTTTCAACGGGTTCTGATCAAGTTAAGTGGCGAAGCCCTGATGGGTAATCAGGGCTTCGGCATTACGCCCGAGATGATAAATTATGTGGCTGGCGAAGTGGCCAAGGTGTTTCATCTGGGTTTGGAAATTTCAATTGTTGTGGGGGGCGGCAACATCTTTCGTGGTGTGGCAGGATCCTCTGCCGGCATGGATCGGACGTCCGCCGACAATATGGGCATGCTTGCCACTGTGATTAACAGCCTGGCACTGTGTGATGCCCTGGAAAAACATGATATTCCCACAAGGGTCCAGTCTGCCATCCGCATGGACAGGGTGGCGGAACCTTTTATTCGCAGACGTGCCATTCGTCATCTGGAAAAGGGCCGGGTGGTTATTTTTGCCGCCGGTACTGGTAACCCTTACTTTACAACGGACACGGCTGCTGTTCTTCGCGCCAACGAGGTCCGTGCCCAGATCCTTTTTAAGGCCACCCAGGTGGACGGGGTGTATGACAAAGATCCCCATGTCCATGATGATGCCGTAATGTTTGATAAGCTCTCATATATGCGGGTCATTGAAAAGCAGCTTCATGTTATGGATATGACGGCCATCTCCCTTGCCATGGAACACGATCTTCCCTTACAGGTGCTCAACCTGCACAAGGCCGACAATATCTATAAGGCGGCCACAGGTGGGGGAATCGGTACACGGATTTATAATAAATAAAAGGACGTGTGAATATGATTAATGAGGTGCTTGAAGAAACCAAAGACCGCATGGGAAAATCCGAGAAAGCCTTTGAAACCGAACTTGGCAAAGTGCGCACCGGTAGAGCTTCCCAGTCCATGCTTGACAACGTCAGGGTTGACTACTACGGCACACAGACCCCACTTCCCCAGATGGCCACCGTATCTGTTCCGGAAAGTCGTCTGCTCACGGTAAAACCGTGGGATGCTTCAGTGATCAATGAGGTGGAAAAAGCGATATTAAAAGCAAATATCGGCCTGACGCCTTCCAATGACGGTAAATTGATTCGCATCTCCATCCCGCCCTTGACCGAAGAGCGCAGAAAAGAGATTGTAAAAAGCGTGGGCAAAACCTGTGAAGAGTTCAAGGTGGCCGTCAGGAATATCCGGCGGGACGCCAACGAGATGCTCAAGGATTTGCAAAAAGAGGGTGATATCTCCGAAGACGACTGCTTCAAAGCCCAGAAGCAGGTCCAGGATCTCACCGACGTTTCCATTAAGAAACTGGATGACATTTTTGCCGTCAAGGAAAAAGAGATCCTTGAAGTATGATCCGAATATTCAGGTGCCTGACGGACTAAATTTAGACCGGATTCCCGCCCATGTGGCTTTTATCATGGACGGGAACGGGCGCTGGGCAAAAAAACGGCTGATGAACCGGGTAAAAGGCCATGAGCAGGGGGCCCAAACCGTTGAAGACGTTGTTATGGCGGCCAGGGAACTGGGCATTGACGTGCTTACCTTGTATGCATTTTCCACGGAAAACTGGGCACGACCCAAGGCAGAGGTCAAGGCACTGATGCATCTGCTCAAACGGTTTCTCAAAAATAAAACCCAAGATCTTCAAAACAAAAACATCCGGTTAAATATTTTAGGTCAGGTTGAACGGCTTCCCGACGATGTGAGAAAGCAGGCTGAGCAGGCCATGGCCGAGACACAGCATAACTCGGCCATGATTTTGAATCTGGCATTAAGCTACGGGGCCCGGGAAGAAATTACCATCGGGGTTCAGCGAATTGCGGATAAAATTAAATCCGGCGCCCTGAATCCCGAAGATATTACGGATAAAACGGTTTCCGACCACCTCTATACAGCCGGCATGCCTGATCCGGATCTTATTGTCCGTACATCCGGCGAAGTCAGGCTTTCAAATTTTTTGATGTGGCAGGCTGCATATTCCGAACTGGTTTTTACCCCGACGCTTTGGCCTGATTTTTCCAAGCAGGAGTTCCATCAGATTTTAATTGATTACCAGCAGCGGGACAGACGCTTCGGAAAGGTATGATGCAGCATTTCAAACGGTGGCTTACGGCATTCATTCTCACCCCTCTTGTGCTTTGGGCCATTCTCAAAGGATCTCTACTGTTGTTTGGGTCCCTGGTATCCGTGGTTTCAATTTTTGCGATCCATGAATATTTTGATATCATCTGTGCCAATGATACCGAACCTGTTCCTCTAACGACTCGCCTGATCTCCTATGGGGCTTGCGGGGCATTGGTCATTGGGGCATGCCTTGGGTCCTGGCCGATTCTGTTTTTCATCCTTGCCTTGGATATGCTGGCCCTTTGCGTATTTGTTCTGGCGCGTTTTTCCAGTTTGCCCCATATCTTTGATCTGGTGTCCCGGCAGATGCTCGGTGTCGTCTATATCCCTTTATCCCTGGCTCTTTTAGTTTTTATCCGGAATTCGGACGCAGGCGCTTTGTGGGTGATCTGGCTGCTCATTGTCTGTTTTGCCAATGATACAGGCGCCTTGTATGTAGGTACGTTCAAGGGTGAACGTAAGCTTTCCCCGAACATCAGTCCCAATAAAACCATAGAAGGGGCTGTGGGGGGACTGGCGGTCTCGGTAACGGCCGGAGTTGTGTTCAACCTGATTTTTTTTCAGGATGCGGGGCTTGCCTTTCGTAGTATTCCCTGCGCTTTGTGTATTGCCGTTGCCGGTCAGATCGGCGACTTGTTTGAGTCTGCCATGAAACGGGTAGGGCAGATCAAAGATTCTGGAAAAATCCTGCCGGGTCACGGCGGTATGCTGGATCGCATTGACGGGTTGCTTCTGGCCATCCCGGTATTTTATTTTTTTACGGTGTTTGTGCTGTGAAGTCTTTAACAATACTGGGTGCCACAGGTTCCATAGGTAGATCCGCCCTTAAGGTGGTTGCCATGCATCCGGACAAATTCACCATTAAATGTTTAACCTGTGCCACCAATATTGATCTTCTGGCCATCCAAATAGAACAGTTCAAGCCGGCTATGGTCGCCGTGCTCGACGAAAGGTCGGCAGACCGTCTTGCAAAGAAACTGTCAGGTAAGCCTTGCCCTGAAATTTTATGGGGGGCGTCCGGTTTTATTGCCGCAGCGCAATGGGTTGGTTCAGATATGGTGCTGGCCGCTATGGTGGGGGCTGCAGGCCTTGCCCCGGCCCTTGCCGCCATTGATGCCGGTAAGCAACTGGCCCTTGCCAACAAGGAAACCCTGGTGATGGCCGGAGAGATTGTTATGGCACGGGCGCGCGAAAAAGGGGTGGATATCCTGCCCGTGGATTCCGAGCACTGCGCCATTTTTCAATGCCTTCAGGGGAATCGGAAATGCGATCTTAAAAAAATTTTTCTCACGGCCTCAGGCGGTCCGTTCAGGGATTTGCCCCACGAACAATTCAAACAGATTACACCGGCCCAGGCCCTGGATCACCCCACCTGGAATATGGGCGCTAAAATAACCATTGATTCGGCGACCCTGATGAACAAGGCCTTGGAGGTTATTGAAGCGGTTCGGCTGTTTGATGTCGGTGTTGACAAAATTCAGGTGTTAATTCATCCCCAGAGTATTGTACACTCCATGGTGGGGTTCCAAGACGGTGGTGTTATGGCACAGCTTGGTGAACCGGATATGATGCATGCCATTGCCTATGCCTTCTCCTATCCAAACCGCATGGATTTAAATTTGAAATTCCCTGATTTTGCCGGTATGAATGGATTAACCTTTGACGCCCCTGATGTAGAACGATTTCCATCCCTTAATTTTGCCTACGAAGCCTGTCGCAGGGGCGGGACGTTGCCGGCTGTTATGAATGCGGCCAATGAAGTCGCCGTGGACGCTTTTCTTAAAGAACGTATCGGCTTTCCTTATATTTTCAGACTAGTCGATGAGGTCATGGGTGCCCATACCTGCATTGACAATCCCGAGCTTTCAGGTATTATTGAGGCTGATCGCTGGGGCAGGGAAAAGGCACACGCCCTGATTCAAAGTCTTGTGTAACAAACTTTAGGAAATTCAATATGGGGTACTCCCTTTTTGCATTTATCATTGTTATCGGTGTATTGGTTTTTGTCCATGAACTGGGTCATTTCCTCGCCGCCCGGGCCTGTGGCGTGGGGGTTGAGGTGTTTTCCCTGGGGTTTGGGCCTAAAATCGTTAAAATCAAACGGGGAATGACCGAGTATTGTATATCCGCCATTCCTTTGGGCGGATATGTCAAAATGACCGGAGAGGAGCCCGGTGCGGCCCAGGCCCTGGATGAAGAGAACCGTCATCTCTCTTTTACCCATAAAACCGTGGGGCAACGGGCGTTGATCGCGGCTGCCGGTCCGGCATTTAATTTTTTTCTGGCCGTCGTGATTTTTTACCTTCTATATCAAACCAGCGGTGTCTACATGGGACTGCCCCAGGTTGGCCAGGTGGTGGATGATTCTGCGGCCCAGGCGGCAGGTATCGAAAAAGGGGATGTGATCAAGGAGATTGATCAGGTTCCCGTTCAATCCTTTGAAGACATTTCCCGGATTGTTTCAAAAAGTGAGGGCAACCCCCTGGACATTCTTGTGGAACGGGAAGGGGAAGTGCATTCCTATACCATTACCCCCCGGACCCGGGTGGAGAAAAATCTGTTTGGTGAAGACGTGAACCGGTTCGTGATCGGCATTATAGGTACCGGCGAAACCTTTCACCACCCCTTGAACCCTGTTGAAGCTGCGGTACGTGCCGTATCCGATACCTACGGGATGGTGAAGCTGACAATTCTGTCCGTGGTGAAAATGTTCACCGGGGCGGTGTCCGCCGATAATCTGGGCGGTCCGATTATGATTGCCAAGATGGCCGGGGATCAGGCCAAGGCTGGATTTGAACATTTTGTATGGTTTATCGCACTTATCTCCGTCAACCTTGGCATTATCAATTTGTTTCCCATTCCGGTATTGGATGGGGGACATCTTTTATTTTTATCTATTGAGGCGGTTAAAGGCAGCCCTGTCAGTACCCGGGTGCGCGAAAAAATGGTTCAGTTCGGGGCAGCTGTGCTGATGACTTTAATGATTTTTGTCTTTTATAATGACATAGTCAAACTATTCAACGGTGGATTACAATGATTTCCAACATCGAAATCACGTTAAAACAGGATTTAATGGATGCCGAAGGCCAGTCCCTGGTTAAAAAGGCTGGGGCCTATTTCGGTATTAAAATGGATGATGCCCGCTGCATCAATATCGTAACAATAGAGTCCGATTTGGATCAAACCGAACTGGAAACCATTCGTCGGGAGGTATTTACCAATCCTGTTACTCAGGAATCCAGCCTTTCGCCCATTGATATCGATTTTCAGTTCTGCATCTGGGTGGGGTTTCGGCCGGGGGTTCGGGATAATGCCGGGGCCACGGCTGTGGAAGCGGTTAGCGATCTTTTGAAAAAAGATTTTTCGGCCCATGAGAATATTTATACCTCCAAACGGTATTGTCTGACCGGTGGGGATTTAACCCGGGAAGATGCTGAAACCATTGCCGCCCAAATTTTGTCAAACGGGATTATTCAACAGTATAAAGTCTTTGGCAAAGAAGAATGGGACAAAAAGGTCGGGGCCGATGTCAAACCGGCCAAGGTTATTTTGGATCATACCCCTGGTTTTGACACCATGGACATTGACACCGATGAGATTCTTGCCCGGATTTCCCATGAGCGCAGCCTCTCCTTGAATCCCAGGGATATCCCGGTTATCCGGGGCTATTTTCTGGAGGAAAAGGTCCTGGCGGACCGGGCAACGGTGGGGCTGTCAAAGCCCACGGATGTGGAGCTTGAATATATTTCCCAGTCCCGGTCTGACCACTGCTGCCACAACACCTTTAACGGCATATTCAGGTATACGGACACGGAGACCGGTGGGACCACTGTAGAAAATTCGTTGTTTAAAACCTATATCAAAGAACCTACTTTGGCCTTGAAAGACACCAAAGAGTGGGTGGTTTCCGTGTTGTGGGATAATGCCGGTGTGGGGTCCTTTGATGAAGAGAACAATTATGTCATCACCGGCGAAACCCATAATTCACCTTCCAACATGGAGGCGTACGGCGGTGCCATCACTGGCATTGTGGGGGTCTACCGTGATCCCATGGGCACGGGCCTGGGGTCTAAGCTGTTCATGGGCAGTTTCGGATTCTGCGTGGGCGATATCAATTATAACGGTCCGTTAAAGCCCCCCCTTCATCCCCGGCGTCTGCTTGACGGGGTGATCGAAGGTGTCAAGGACGGCGGGAATAAAAGCGGGGTGCCCACAACCTTTGGGCAAACCCTGTTCGATCCCGGCTACATGGGCAAGGCACTGGTCTTTGTCACGGCTTTGGGAATCATGCCCAAAACCGTGAACGGCAAACCAAGCCATGAAAAAACCACCGCGCCCGGCGAGTTGATTATTATGAGTGGCGGGCGTGTGGGCAAAGACGGAATCCACGGGGTAACCGCTTCTTCCAAGAGTTTTTCCGAGAACACACCGGCCGGCCACGTACAGATCGGCGACCCCTATACCCAGAAAAAAATGCATGATTTTCTGCTGGTATGTCGTGATGAGGGACTGATTACCTTCATTACAGACAATGGCGGCGGCGGGTTATCCTCTTCGGTGGGTGAATCGGCCATGCTCTCCAACGGGTGCGAGGTGTGGCTGGATAAGGTGCCCTTGAAATATGAAGGCCTGGACATGTGGGAAATCTGGATCTCAGAATCCCAGGAGCGCATGACCATTGCCATCAAACCTGAAAATCTCGA
Organism: uncultured Desulfobacter sp.; assembly: GCF_963666675.1. NCBI lineage: Bacteria > Pseudomonadati > Thermodesulfobacteriota > Desulfobacteria > Desulfobacterales > Desulfobacteraceae > Desulfobacter > uncultured Desulfobacter sp. The sequence goes on from NZ_OY762929.1 coordinate 1,316,099, forward strand.
CCGGTTTATGGCCTTGTCTGACCTTCACGAGGTGGAATCCACGGTCATCGGTGAATATACGGATTCGGGTAAACTGCATATCAAATATAAAGACCAGACCTGCGCGTATGTGGACATGGATCTTCTGGACAAAGGGTTCCCGGCCTGGGAATTTGACGCGGTCTGGACACCTCCTGCCGGGCGCGGACTGACCGAGCCCGTGATATCCACGCCGACAGATTTAAATGGCGTGCTCGAACAGATGCTGGCCCGCCCCAACGTCTGCAGTAAAGAGTGGATCATTCGCCAGTACGACCACGAAGTCCAGGGTGGCTCCGTGATCAAGCCCCTGGTGGGTGTCAACCGGAATATCCCCACGGATGCGTCGGTGACCCGGCCAGTGCTGACCAGTGAACGAGGGCTTGCCTTTTCCCAGAGTATTTTGCCCTGGTACTCAAAAATTGATGCGTATCATATGATGGCCTGCACCATTGACGAGGCGGTCCGCCGGCTCATTGCCGTGGGCGGTTCCTTAGATCACATCGGTGGTGTGGACAATTTCTGCTGGCCGGATATCGGCTATGATACCGTTTCAAATCCGGACGGAAAATTTAAAGCCGCCCAGCTTGTCCGGGCCTGCCGGGCGCTTAAAGATGCCTGCGAGGCCTATGGGATTCCATTGCTCTCGGGCAAGGACTCCATGTATGTGGACGGCCATCTTGAAGGGGCGTTTGGTGAGCGAATCAAAGTCTCCGCCCTGGAAACGGTTCAGTTCTCTGCTGTCTCCCTGGTCTCCGATGTCAGGCAGTGTGTGACCCTGGAGCCTAAAACTGCGGGCGATCTTGTTTATGTGGTGGGCAACACCGGGGATGAACTGGGCGCATCCGAGTATTACGAAATGTACGACAAAGTAGGGCTGAATGTCCCCCAGGTTAACTTTTCAAAACTTAAAACCTTGTACAAGGCCTTGGAAAAAGCCATTGGCACGGACCTGGTCTCTTCCTGCCATGCCGTCGGCCGCGGCGGCCTGGGCATCCATTTGAGCCTTGTGGCAATGGCCGGCGGGCTGGGCCTTGACATTGATCTGGCCGGATTGCCCTTAACCGATGATCTGCCGCTTTCAAGCGATAAAGCCTTATTTTCCGAGTCTGCCGGGCGATTCATCGTCACTGTGGGACCGGATCAAAAACAAACCTTTGAAAAATTGTGCAAGGGGCTGCCCTGTGTCTGTCTGGGTAAGGTAACAGACCGTCATGACCGGCTCAGAATTTCGGCAGACGGTCATCTTGTGATAGATCTGCCGGTGGCGACCCTTGATTCAGCATTCAACAAGACCTTTGGAGATAAAATATGAGCGGCGCAAGCGCTGTAAAGGCGCTGATACTGACGGGATTTGGCCTGAACTGTGATAACGAAACCGCCTTTGCCTTTGAGCAGGCTGGCGCCGTTGCCCACAGGGTGCATATTAATACATTGATCCGTGGTGATGTCCGGTTGGCTGATTTCCAGATTCTTGCATTCGGCGGCGGTTTTTCCTGGGGAGACGACCACGGGGCCGGGGTGATCCAGGCCCTGAAGCTGAAAAACAATATCGGTAAGGATTTATTGGATTTCGTGGCTGCCGGCAAGTTGGTGATCGGTATCTGTAACGGGTTCCAGGCGCTCGTGAACCTTGGCCTTTTGCCCGGTCTGGACCAGGATTATACCCGCAGGTCTGTTGCCATTACCTATAATGACTGCGGCAATTTCAGGGATCAATGGGTCCGGCTTGTGCCCGATGCCGACAGTCCCTGTGTCTTCACAAAGGGATTGGGCGTATCTGACTATCCCATACGCCATGGTGAAGGGAAGTTTGTTGCCGACACCGATGTAATAGCGCGTCTTGTTGCCAACCGCCAGGTGGTGTTCCGGTATGCAGATGCCGACGGTGCCCCTGCAAATGGTGCGTTTCCGGCCAATCCAAATGGCGCCGTGGATGATATTGCCGGGATCTGCGACCCAAGCGGCCGGATATTCGGTTTAATGCCCCATCCCGAAGCCTACAACCATTTTGGCAACCATCCGGACTGGCCCAGGCAGAAAGCTGAAGCCAGGCGCCAGGGAAAATCCATTGAAGAGACCATCACCACCGGAATCAAGCTGTTTGAAAACGGTGTGAAGTATATCCAGGGCCTGTAAGGCTTTTGACCGCACGGTTGAGTTGACATTTTTATCATGCTGGGAACCATTGTAAACACCCTTGCCATCTTGGCGGGTACAACCGTTGGCATGCTGTTTCGCAACGGTATTCCTGAAAAGTACAATATCACGGTGCTCCAGGCCATTGCCCTGTCCGTTATTCTTATCGGGCTGAAAAGTGCTTTGGCCTGCCCGGATATTTTGGTGATCATTATCAGCCTTGCCGTTGGTGCTATTATTGGTGAATTTTTAGCCATTGAGGCGCACCTTAAAGCCCTTGGGGATTTTTTGGAGACAAGGTTTGCGGCCCCGGATGCCCCAAGACCTTCCATATCAACAGCCTTTGTTACAGCCTCCCTTTTATTCTGCGTGGGGTCCATGGCCATTGTGGGATCCCTTGAAAGCGGCCTTTCCGGTAATCATGATACCTTGTTTGCCAAATCTTTTTTGGACGGTGTGACATCCATCATCCTGACTGCATCTTTAGGGATCGGCGTTGGGCTTTCCGCCGTGGCTGTCCTGGTGTATCAGGGGGCAATAACCCTTGCTGCGGGATTTATAAAACCCTATCTGGTGCCAGCGGTGGTCAGCCAGATGTCCGGGGCGGGCGGTCTGCTCATCGCAGCCATTGGCTTGAACATGCTCCGGGAAAAAAAGATTGCCGTGGGTAACATGCTGCCGGCCATATTCCTGCCTTTGATATACTACTTTGCTGTAACTCTATTCAATTAATACCATGGCCATTGATATTGCATTTTTTCTTGGGACGTTAAGGACGGAGGTTGAGGACTACCAGGTGCCGGTGGTGGATTTGATTGCTGTCCAGAGCAAGTCTGCCTTTAAGGTTCTTGTGGCCACCATACTGTCTGCAAGAACCAAAGATGAAGTGACTGCGGTTGCCGCCCAGCGGCTTCTGGAACAGGCCCCTGATCCTGAATCATTGCGTGTCCTTTCCACCGCCAGGATACAGGAACTGATTTTTCCGGTTGGGTTTTACAAATCCAAAGCCCAATATTTATCAAAACTGCCCCAGGCCCTGGACGCTTTTCAGGGTCAGGTCCCCGATGAAATTGACGATTTGGTGACACTTCCCGGGGTAGGGCGTAAGACTGCCAACCTGGTCAGGGCCGTGGCCTTTGACAAAGATGCCATCTGTGTGGACACCCATGTACATCGAATCATGAATATCTGGGGGTATGTGAGAACCAAAACCCCCCTTGATACGGAAAAAGCATTAAGAAAAAAATTGCCGAAGAAATTCTGGAAAGAGGTAAATCGAATTCTGGTGACCTTTGGACAGGGCACCTGTCGACCGGTCGGTCCCCATTGTTACCGCTGTGTGCTTGAAACATATTGTCCTAAAAAAGGGGTGAAGCCGGCAAAACCGCCAACGGTCAAATAAAATGCCCCGGACAGGGATGAACCTGTCCGGGGCGTTGGTATTTATCTGGGGTAAGCTTAAGTGTTTATACACCAGGTCGAACCATGTCCGCTATACGACTTGTTCTTTCATGGTTATATCGTGGCGGCGTTCCTGGACCGTTCTGTTTCCAAGTCGTCTATCCCGGTCCGCAGAGTGGGGTAAGGTACAGACTTTTTTAAGCTTTTCAGCGTTATCCTCAAAACCGGGTCCCATCGTATCGGAAAATTTTTCGATGCAACTATTATATTGTCTGCGCAGTTTTCTTTTAACTTTAAATTCCTGGTGCCGTCTGACTGCCCTGTCTCTCATATCAGAATCCTTTCATATAATAGTTAAGGTGTTACGTTAACCTCAACGCCGCCTTTTTTAGTTTCAGTAAAAGCGGCGTTCATGGAAAAGAATGTAAACAGTCTTTTTTTGTTGGCAAGGGTGGAATCTAAAAAAGTTAGATCCGGAAAACAAAATTTATAGCAAGCCGATTTGACCCAGGCAGCGCGTGCATTGTTAGCCCTTAACCACCAATGCTTTCAGAATATGTTTGACCATGCCCGGATTCTCTTTAAGGCGGCGGGTGGAGTAGCCAAACCACTGCTCTCCAAAGGGGACATAAACTCGCATTCTGTGACCATTTTGCACAAGTTCCCGGCGTTTTTTCGGGGTTACGCCGTAGAGCATCTGAAACTCATAATTCTCTTTTGGGACCTGGTACTTGTCAATGAGCTCAAGCGCGCCCTGGATCAGGGGGATGTCATGGGTGGCAATGGCAGCATAGACATTGTTTTGAAACATAAATTCAAGGTCTTCAAGAAAGTGGGCATTAATTTCGTGGTAATCTTTATATGCAATGGCCGCCGGTTCCACGTAGATTCCCTTGACCAGTCTGAAGTTCAACGCCGCATCCTCACGACGTAAATCCAGCATGGCTTCAATGTCCTTATGGGTCCGTTTCAGGTAAGACTGGAGCACCAAGCCGATATTCCGGGGAAATTCCTGTTTAAGCCTGCGGAACATATCAATGGAATCGTCTACGCAGGAAGAATCTTCCATATCAATGCGGATAAAATTGCCATGGGATGCCGCCTCAACCGTCAGTTCGCGTATATATTTAAAACAGGTCTCTTTATCGATCAAAAGACCGAACATGGTGGGTTTCAGCGAGTAGTTGGCGTCAATGCCTGCCGCTTCAATGGTGCGGATCAGGTCAAGGTAATCATCCCGGTTTTTTTCTGCCTGGGACATGGTTTTGATAAATTCACCAAGGATGTCCAGGGTCACCATAATATTTTCCTGGTTCAGGGCTTTTGAGGCGTTGATGGCATCCTGGGTGGTCTCGCCTGCGATATAGCTTTTTGAAAACTGCCAGATTAATTTAGGCGGAAAATAGGGTAGGGTCTGGCTGATTATTTTATGTAACATCTTGTTCTCCTGTTATTTTTACTAATGGTTAAACCATTTAACTTTAACTGGACTATGTTATTATTTGGGCCGGTTGTCAAGATTTTCTTTAAACTATGTTCGCTTTATCTTTTATTCATCGTGCATACAATATGGCCCAGCTGGGCAATGCTGTTTTCAAGCCTGTCCGACCAGGCGAGACCGCAGTTCAGACGCAGACAGTGCCGGTATCTGTACGTGTTGGAACAGATGACCCCGGGCATAAAAGAGATGGCCTTTTGCCGGGCTTTGTGGAAGACATCCATGGCATCAATCTTTTTGTTTAATTCGATCCACAAAAACATTCCTCCCTGGGGAAATGTGATTCGGGTATCCTTGGGAAAGTGCTTGGCAACAGCAATGGAAATCGCTGAAACCTGGTTTTTGATCTGGTTTCTGAGCCGCCGCAGGTGACGTTCATACGCCCCGCTTTCAATGAACCGGGCTGCTACAACGTGCCCTGTATTGGGACTTGCCAGCTGGGAATTGAGTTTGAGTCGCATGACGCGTTTATAAAATCTGCCCGGCAGGGTCCATCCGGCCCGAAGCCCGGGCGCAATGGTTTTGGAAAATGAGGAACAATAGAGCACGTTCCCGGTTGTATCCAGTCCCTTAAAGGTTGAAGGGCGCCTCGCACCAAAAAAGATATCCCCGTAAATATCATCTTCTATAATCGGCGTACCCTGATGCTTGGCAATGCTGAGCAACTTCTTTTTTAAGCCTGTAGACATGACCGAGCCAAGGGGGTTCTGAAAATTGGGATTGAGCAGGCATGCCTTGACCCGGTTTTGTGCAATCATGGATTCAAACCCGGCAGGGTCCATGCCTGTTTCCGGACATCCGGGCAACTCAACCACATACATGCCTAAATCTTCGATGAGCTGTAAAAAACAGTGAAATACCGGGGATTCCACCAAAATAACATCGCCGGGGTCTGCCACGGCCCTCAAACAAAGACTGACCGCTTACAGGCACCCGTTGGTGGTGATAATTTCATCCACGGCCACAGGCCCTGCATAGCCCATCATCATTTTGGCCAAGGCACAGCGCAATTCCACGGCCCCTGCACAGTCATCATACAGGGCCATGCCCGCAGCAATTTCCGCTGCAGACATGGATTTGGCAATCCTGGAAAGCTGTTTCAGGGGCATCAGCTCCTGGTCCGCCACGGCAGCCCCTAAACGGATCATATCCGGTCGCTGAAGATCCGATACGATGGTTTCGGCCAGATCATTAATTTTTACCGGGCTTGGCGGTTCGGAGGTCGCCGCTTTCTCCGGCAGGGGCAAGGGGCTATTTTCCAAAGGTTTAACAAAAAATCCTGATTTTTGCCTTGCCTCCACACGCCCTCGTTTTTCAAGCTCAATATAAGCCTGGTGGATGGTGCTGATGCTAAGACCCAGTCGGTTATGCAGTTTTCTTAAAGAGGGGAGCTTTTCTCCGGCACGGTACTGGCCCGAAAGAATTTTATTCTGGATGTCGTCTGCCAGGGCAGCGTACCTGAAATTGCCATGGGGGATGGGATGTGTTTGCATGATTTTACCGCTCATCTGTTATGTATGAAATAAGTTTATTCTGTATCTGTTTTTTATTCTATTTTTAAATTATTCAATGGTTGATTTGCAACCATTTTATATTTAAGGAAAAAGGGATGAAACAGATCGTGCTCTATCTGGTAACCGTATTAATCTGGGGATCCACCTGGATTGCAATCAAATTTCAACTGGGTGATGTGGACCCTATGGTGTCTGTGATTTACCGGTTCGGCCTGGCGGCTGCCGTACTGTTCGCGGTGTGCAAGCTCCGGGGCCTGACCCTGAGATTCTCTTTGCAGGAGCATTGTTTTATGGCACTTTTGGGGGGCTGCCTTTTTTCCCTCAATTATTGGTTTATCTACCAGGCGGAAATTTATTTGACGTCGGGGATCACAGCGGTTGTGTTTTCTTCACTGGTGTTTTTTAATATCGCCAACAACCGGCTTTTTCGCGGGGTAGCTGTGAGCGGCAAAACCTTTTGGGGGGCGGTGGTCGGCATCAGCGGCATCTGCTTAATCTACCAGGGCGAAATCGGTTCGTTTAACCTGGCGGACCAGGGGGTAAAAGGACTGATTTTTGCTTTGTCCTCGGTGTTGCTTGCATCCCTTGGCAACATTACATCCGCCCGGAACACCAAAGCGCAAATTCCCGTGATCCAGGCCAATGCCTTTGGTATGGCCTACGGGACGTTGGCCCTTGGGGTGATTGCCCTTTGCCTGGGCAAAACCTTTGCGTTTCCTTTTTCCCTGCCGTATATCGGGTCTTTAACCTTTCTTTCCCTGTTTGGTTCCATCGTGGCCTTTGGCGCCTATTTGACTCTGATCGGCACCATGGGGGCGGACAAGGCCTCCTATGCCATCACCGTGGTGCCGGTGGTGGCGCTACTTATTTCCACCTTTGCCGAAGGCTATGTCTGGACCGTTCCGGCCATGGCCGGCCTCGGATTTGTTTTGGCCGGCAACATTATTGTGCTGGCACGGAAACCTGTCTGATCTATCAAGTTCAGGTTGCATACTCCAAGAGTTCTATGTTAATTTGTTGATTATGAAACAGTATGTGATAGACGGCTTTACGCTCAAGGATTATACCGCTTTAAAAGAGTATTTTGATACGTATCTTCAGGCTGCCACTGTGGACGGGATCTACTGGCTTGAACTGGATACTGATATTTTGACACAAACCCAGACTTCTCATAAAGGTTGCGGGCCCCATGTTTTTGCCCTGATGCTGGAAGAGACCTCCTTGTCCTGTGAGTTGCTGGTGAGAATTAAAACCAATATTCGGTGTGATTGCATGGGCTATGCCACTGTGAAGCAGCGTAACTGGCTGATCGACTGGGCAGACGCCGTTCTCGAAAAGCTGTCCATTTGTATTTGATATCAGGACGGAAAATTATTTAAATGCTGAAACTCATACCCTTAGGGGGGCTTGGCGAAATTGGCCTGAATATGATGGTGGTTGAGTATGATGATGTCATCTTCATCATTGATGCCGGCATCATGTTCCCTGAAGACCATATGCTGGGGGTGGATATTGTTATCCCGGCCATGGATTACCTTCGGGAAAATATGGCTAAAATCGAAGGTATTATCCTGACCCATGCCCATGAGGACCACATCGGTGCCTTACCCTACCTGTTGCGCGAAATCCGGTTGCCGGTCTACGGCACGGCCTTTACCCTGGAGATTGTACGCAACAAGCTCATTGAGTTTGATCTGCATTCCCATGTGGACCTTAACCTGGTCAACCCGGGTGAGGTGCTGACCATTGAGCCCTTTGAGATTGAGTTTATCCGGGTCAGCCACTCCACCATTGACGGTGTAGGGATGGCCATCACAACGCCCGAGGGCGTGGTGGTCCACACCGGAGATTTCCGCATCAGCCATTCTGCCGACATCATGAAAAATACCGACATCTCAAGCTTTGCCAGGTTTGGCCAAAAAGGCGTGATGGCGCTGCTTTCCGACTCCACCAATGTGGAAGTCGAGGGGTATGCCATGTCGGAACAGGAGGTTGCAAAAAATCTGGGAGAGCTGGTAGAGGCCTCTCCCGGGCGGGTGATTGTCGCGCTATTTGCTTCCAATGTATTCCGCATCCAGCAGGTAATTGATATTGCCAGGCACAACAACCGCCGGGTGATTTTCAATGGCCGCAGCATGGAGCAGATTACAGATGTGGCCATGCGGTTAGGATATCTTGAATGCCCCCCCGGGGTGCTGGTGGATATCAAGCAGATTCATAAACTTGAGGACCATGAGGTGGTGATCATCACCACGGGCAGCCAGGGCGAGCCCATGTCTGCGCTCGCGCGCATGGCCTCGGGTGTCCATAAACACATCAATGTCCGCAAAGGGGATACCGTCCTTTTATCAAGCAAGCACATTCCGGGTAACGAAAAGGCCATTGCCGGTATTATCAACAAGCTATACCGAAGGGGCGCCGAAGTGGTCTACTCCAAGATCGCACGGATTCACGCGTCCGGCCATGCCCACCAGGAAGAGCTTAAGATGATGATCAACCTGACAAGACCCAAATATTTTATCCCCATACACGGTGAATACCGGCATCTTGTGGTGCATGCAAGGCTTGCCGAAAAACTGGGTATGCCCCGCAGTAATGTGATTGTGGCCGAAAACGGCCAGGTCATTGCCTTTGACGGGGAACACGGGGGACGCCTTGAGGAACGGGTGCAGACCGGCCGGATTCTTGTGGATGGAAAAGGTATCGGCGATGTGGGCCGTTCCGTACTCAAAGAGCGCCGGGAACTGTCCGAAGGCGGGCTTGTGGTGGTGACCATGATCATTGATGAAGAGACCGGCGTCGTGCTCTACGGACCGGAACTGATTTCCAAAGGATTTGTCTTTGACTCGGCCACAGGCTACCTGGTGGACGATGCCCAGTGCGTGATCCTGGAGATTGTTGAAGAGATCGAAGCCGGGATTGATTCCCGGGTGGAACTGATTCGAAAAAAACTACAGCGGGCGCTTAAACAGTATTTTACCTTTGCCATCAACCGAAGGCCTTTGATTGTACCCATCATTATTGAAGTATGAAAAAAGAACTGCTCGGCATCTTCTTAATCTTCCTGATCATTCTCACATCGGTAAGCCTGTTTTCATATCATGCCGCCGATCCGTGCGTGGGCAATCATTTTTTCTCTTGTCCTGACCATATAAACAATCTGTTCGGCCTGATCGGCGCACATGTCGCAGGGCTCTTTGTATTTTTGTTCGGCATCGGTGCCGTATGGGTGCCTTTGATTCTTTGCCTTTTGGGGTTTTGCCTGATCAAACAAAAATCTCGAAAAGTCCTTTGGATGACCCTGGCAGGGGCTCTGATCCTGATGATCACCACTGGCAGTGTTTTTTTTCTGTTCAATGAGAGTTATGCATTTTCTGACACCACGATTTCCGCCGGGGGAAAAGTGGGTAACTGGCTTGCGGCGTTTTTGCTTAAATATGCCAATATCACAGGTTGTGCCATACTATTATGTTTTTTGGTGCTGCTGGGCGTTGTACTGATTACCGGTATCTCTTTGAAATCGGTGCTTAATCTGGTCTGGGATTGGGTGCGCAGGTTCGCCCGGACCATGGCCCAGGACACGTCCGAAGGTGTCGGCCATTTAAAACAGATGTTGGAAGATAAAAAACAGGCGAGAAAAGATGCAAGACTTGCCCGGGCTGAAAAGCTCAAAGCGTTGACCGTCATTCCATTGTTCAGGGGAAAAAACAGGCAGGATGGTGTTGCGCCTGATTTAGGGGAGAATAATGCTTCTTTTACCCCGGAACCAAAGGTTGATGTCATTCACGACAAGTCTGATACGCCTGTACCTCGTTCCGAAAAAGTCTCTTCACCCAAGAAAAAATCCAAGCCCGAACAATCCTCTGGGCCGACCATCGTGGCGATGAAAACCGATGACAAAGAGTATGTGGCCGATTCCCGCTTAAAAGATATCCGGGAGACACCTGACTTTGAGCTGCCCGGTTTGTCGTTTTTAGATGAGAAACAAAAAATTCGCAGACAGATTGACACCGATGAACTCCAGAACAAAGCAAGTATCCTGAAAAAAAAGCTGGAGGATTTCAATGTCAAGGGCGAGGTGGCGGAAATTCTTCCCGGGCCTGTGATCACCACCTTTGAATATCGCCCGGCCCCCGGCATCAAATTGTCAAAGATCGTCGGGCTCTCCGATGATCTTGCCCTTGCCCTTTCCGCAATTTCCATCCGCATTGTGGCCCCCATTCCCGGGCGGGATGTGGTGGGTATTGAGATTCCCAATGATGAACGGGAACTGGTAAATTTAAGGGAGATGATTGCATCCAAGGAGTTTGTCCAGTCCAAATCTCTATTGACGCTGGGCCTTGGCAAGGATCTTTTAGGGCAACCCGTGGCAACCAAGATGGATAAAATGCCCCATCTGCTCATTGCCGGGGCCACAGGTACGGGCAAAAGTGTGGGGCTCAATGCGATGATCATCAGTTTGCTGTATAAGGCCACTCCCGATGAAGTTAAACTGATCATGATTGATCCCAAGCGCATTGAACTCTCCGTGTATAACGATATTCCCCATTTGATTACCCCGGTGGTAACGGACATGAAAAAAGCCACCAATGCACTTTTTTGGGCGGTTCGGGAGATGGAACGCCGGTACGAACTGCTGGAGTTGTCAGGTCTTAGAAATATCACACAGTTTAATGAGATGGTCGATGAACGGCTCCGGGATATCCCGCCGGACACCTCGCCCGAAGATGTTGTACTTCCCGGCGGACTGCCCCTGGAGCGCCTGCCTTTTATTGTGGTGATCGTGGACGAACTTGGGGATCTGATGATGGTAGCCTCAAAGGATGTGGAGTATGCCCTGACACGCCTGGCCCAGATGGCCCGGGCTGCGGGTATCCATCTGATCATCGCCACCCAGCGCCCGTCGGCTGATGTGCTCACCGGTACGATCAAGGCAAATTTTCCCACCCGGCTCTCTTTTCAGACCTCCTCAAAAATTGACGGCAGGATCATCATTGACCAGGGTGGCCCTGAAAGCCTGCTCGGCAACGGCGACATGTTGTTCTGCCCCCCGGGCACAGGAAAGCTCATGCGTATTCAGGGTGCATTTATCTCCGAAAAAGAGATTTCCCGGATCACCTCATTTCTCAAGGACCAGCGCCAACCCGATTACAACGAAGAGGTGATCCAGGGTGACGGCGACGGTCAGGAAAAGGTGTTTGACGAATCCGAATATGATGAAAAATATGACGAGGCTGTGGCCCTCATTACCAAGGACCGTCAGGCCTCCATTTCCTATGTTCAGCGTCGGTTGCGCATCGGTTACAACCGGGCGGCCCGGCTCATTGAGATGATGGAGCATGAAGGGATTGTCGGTCCCCAGATCGGATCCAAACCCAGGGAAATACTTGTTAAAAGTTATGACGAGGAAAAGATCTCATGACCCCGCCCCTTGATTTTGACTTTTTAAATACCATCAAGGGGTTTATGCATGACGATGAAGCCCTGCGTTTATACAATCTTTCATTGACAGCATCCAGGATGGGGCCGGTGCTGGAAATCGGCTCCTATTGCGGACGGTCTGCCGCCATTATCGGTCCTGCCTGCAAGCAGAACCAAAGCATTTTATTTTCCATAGATCATCATACAGGCTCCGAAGAACAGCAACCGGGGGAAGAATACTTTGATCCGGATCTTTACGATGAGAAAACGTCGGCGGTCAACACCTTCCCGTTGTTTCGCCAAACACTTTCCCGGGCCGGCCTGGAAGAGACCGTGGTGCCCATTGTATCTGTCTCAAAAACAGCGGGCAAAATGTGGGAAACGCCGCTTGCCATGGTGTTCATCGACGGCGGACACTCCTTTGATGCGGTGCATACCGATTTTCTAACCTGGGCTCCCCATATTATCCCCGGGGGCTTTCTGGTCATTCACGATATCTTTTTCAATCCCCGGGAGGGGGGACAGCCGCCGCGTCAGGTGTATGAGCTGGCACAGGACACACAACGCTATGATGTGCTTGATATGACAAAGACCCTGGGCGTACTGAGAGTAAAAAAGTAAGAAACAAGGTCGTATCCGGCGAACGCTTCGCGTTGACTTTGGTTTTTATTATTGTTATTTCGAATAAATAATTCAGTTCGTTAAATTTTTCCCAGAAAAAGAGTCTATTCATGAAAAAGCTATATCTTGTGACGGTGGTCTTTCTTTTTTGGCAGGCGGCGGCGTATGGGCAGGATGGTTCTGGCAGTGTTGCCCAGGGGATCTCATTATTCAAAACCGGGCAGTTTGAACAAGCATATCAGATGCTGTTTGAGTTATCGGGTAAGTATCCCGATGATCCTGAACTCAATTTTTATTGGGGCCGCGCAGCCTTTGAATCCGGTCATTTTGAGATGGCAATCATGGTGTTTGAACGCATTTTGATTTTTTCCCCCGGCCATGACAGGATCAAGCTTGAACTGGCCCGGGCATTTTATGCCATCGGTGATAATAATTCAGCCCGGCGATATTGCCGGGAGGTGCTTGCCGGCGATCCCCCCGAAACCGTTAAGGAAAATATCAAGGCCTTTATGGCCAGGATTGATCAATCCGAGCAGACCTATTTTTTCCATGGCAGTGTTACCGTCGGGATGGACTGGAACAATAACGTCTGGGCGTCTCCATCCAGTCAGACCATAAATACCGCCATAGGTGATGTAACGCTGACCGGACCTTCGGCCCAGGAGACCGAAGACTGGTTTTTTTACACCGCCTTGAGCCTTGATCACACCTACCGGTTTCTTGATACACCGTGGGCCTGGAAAACAGACGGCTCTTTTTTTTCAGGATGGTACGATCGGACCCATGAGCTTGATATCCGTTATGCGGAAATTTTAACCGGTCCCCAGCATATTTCAGGTCCGCGAAAGCTTGGGGTCAAATTGTTGACCCGGCAGATTGGTCTTGATGATGAACGCTATATGGACAGTATGGGGGTTCGGGCAACTATCGACTATGTGTTTTCCCCTTCGATCATGGTGCGTACCGGCGTAACCGCTGAACAAAAAAATTATCCTGATCTTTCGGCCATGGACAGCAATAATATTGCCCTTGACGTCGACCTGGTTCTTTTAAAATTCAACACCTGGTTTGACATGGGCGTGGGCCTCGAGCAAGAAGATGCAAACGACGATGAATATGGATACAAAAGAGTCCGCTTGACGTTTTCCGCCTCCCGGTTTCTGTTTAACAAGGTGAACGGCTTTTTCAATTATGAATTTCGGATGACCAATTATGATGAACCGGGCTATCTGTTTGCCGACCGACGCAAGGATAGCAGGCATACCCTTTCCCTGGGTCTGTCCAGGAAATTGTGGCAGCGTTCCGGCCGTCCGGATCAGTACGTTGAGTTGCGGTTAAAATACCAGCGTATCTGGGCGTTTTCAAACCAGGATCTTTATGAGTATACCCAGGATCTTGTTCAGACAAGTCTTGTATATAATTTTTAAAGGGAAAGGCTGATGATAAAACATAAAATTATAGGATGGATAATCGTATTGGTGATGGCCTATCCTGTATTGTGTATGGGCGACCAGGATGGATTTATCGGCAAAGTTGTGGCCATGCGGGGCGCGGTGGTGGCTGTGGCGGAAGACGGGCAGAAAAGGAACCTTGTGGTTAATGCACAGGTGTTTGTCCGGGATGTTATTGAAACGGGCACCGGACGCGTTCAGCTCATGTTCAAGGATAATACCTTGATCACCCTGGGCCGTAATACAAAAATGGCGCTAACAGCCTATGCATGGGATCCGGAAAATAAGAAGGCAGAGATGCAGACCCAGATCCGGGAAGGCAGTTTCAGGATTATGGGGGGGGCGATCACCCGGATGGCACCTGAAAAATTCAAAACAACATCCGTGTCCGGGACAATCGGCATCCGTGGCTCCATGTATGCCGGAAATCTCCGGGGTACCCGATTGACGGTTATGTTCCACGGCGGCAAAGGTATTTACGTCCAGAATCGGGCCGGCCGGGTCAATATTCGCCGGCCGGGATTTGCCACCTTGGTGGAGCATGCGGATAAAGCCCCGGCAACGCCCACAAGAATGTCAACTTCCGATTTGATGGAACTTGAAACCCTGTTGTCGTCGGATCAGGCTGGGCAGGAGGCACAAGATGAACAGTCCGAGGACGGCACCGGCGTGGCTGAAAATTCCCAGACCCAGTCAACGGATGGGACCCAGGAAACAACAGACACATCGGAACCAGGCTCAGATACTGCGGCATTGGACGGTGAGGCCTCTTCAACCCTGGCCGACGATTCAGATCCCTTGGACACGGCGTTTGACTCGGATACAGGTTCAGACATCGCATCGGTGATCGCTGATACGACAACAGACACCGGCCAGGCATCTCTCGAAGAAGACGCCCAGACCTCGGTGGGAAACCCGGATGTTTATGCCCATCTTAACGAACTTGGGTTTACAGGAAATCCATCCACAAGTGTACCCGCAACAGGGCTGTGGAAATACACCGGCACCATGAAGAGTATGCTGGATTCAAAGGACACCGATGATGACATGACCTTTGTTGTGAACTGGGACAACCGGCGCATCATGGTTTTTGAGGCGTTTAATGCCGGTTCATCCAACCAGGGCATCGGGTTCGGTTTTGGTGAGGTGGCAAGTTCCGGAGAAATTTATAATGTGGTGGTGTTGGGGTCGGATGCTTTTTCAGACGGCCCTGTTTTTGCCCTGGACGGCACGCAAACATTCGGCTGGTTTTACGGATCTTCCCAGGAAGCTGTGGGCCTTGCCATGGAAGGGGAGGATGTGAATATCCAGAATCAGACCGACAGATCTCCCTGGTCCGACACATTGGCCGGTACGCTTTCAGGTAAGACCGAAAATACATTTTCCGGGACAGCAACCTGGTCCGGCTTTTTTACGGGGGTTGGGGAGGATATGAGTGACCCTACAACTGACCGTCATGTGTTTTTAAATGATGACCAAGACGAGTTTTCCTTTGCCATCGACAAGGACAGCGGCACCTTCCAGGGTGCCATGTCCGGAGACGATATAAACATGTCAACCCAGATGAATAACATCGTCATTGGCGGGAATACTTCCAATTCAGCGTATTTAACCGACAGCATATTGGCCTCGACCCTGACCGGTACCAATGTTATTTCCAACGGCAGCAGCGCGGCCTCTTTAAAGTCCTATGGTAACTATATGGTTACGGCCAGAGAACCCCAGCTCTCTTCGTATACCACATGGGGGTACTGGGAAGCCGCCTATGTTGATCCTGTTACATCTAATGATTATCACATTCACATTCCGGGTTCTTTCTGGATTGCCGGTGCGGCCACGCCTTCCAGTGTGGTGGATGGTTTGATAGCGACTAACTTCATGGCCACTTACACAGGAAAGGCCCAGGGGGTAATGTTCTCCGACACCACGAGCCTTACTCGACTGACAGGTGGAACAAGCAGTTTGACCCTTGACTTTGGCGCCTCAACATCATACGGAAAAATCGAGTTCGATGGCGGTATTTACCTTAATCTTGAAATAAATTCACTCACGAATACAGGCTTTTACGGCCACATTATCGGGGCTAGTCCAAGCCAGGTGTCAGGGGCCTTTTACGGTTCCAACGCACAAGGCGTTGGGGGGAATTTTTCAGGGAAAACCAGCGATACCCATTACCTTGGCATTTTTGCCGGGGACCGGTAAGATTCTTTTCTACCTGTTATGTTAAAACGTCCTATTGTTTCCTGGCCCGCTTTTTTCCTCGGATGCAGTCTGGTCGCTGCAACCTGCGCAATACTTTACACGTACGGCACCCAAAAGCCCTCGTTGATCGCAGCCATTGACAACCGGACCATGGATATCATGTTCCGGATCAGAGGCGAACGTCCGGACTCCGGCGAGGTCGTCATTGTGGACATTGATGAAAAAAGTCTTTCCCAACTGGGACAATGGCCCTGGTCCCGGGATATCATGGCCCGGATTACCGACAATTTGATCCAAAGCGGTGTGCGTGCCGTCGGGTTTGATATTTTGTTTGCCGAACAGGACCGTACCTCGCCTGCCTATTTTTTTTCCCATCTGGATAAAAAAAATGCCCTGAAAATTCCCAAGTCCCTTCTGCAGATATTGGGCAATGATCCAGATCTGAATTATGACCAGGTGTTTGCCAAGGCGCTCTCCCAAGGCCCCACGATCCTGGGGTATGGGTTTCAATTTGTGGATGACGGTTTGAAAAGCAAGGATGATCAGCCCTTTCCCTCGGGCATCATCCGCCTGGATCCCCCGACGCTGCAATTTGACCGGATCTCCTTGATCCCGGCCGTCAGAGCCGTGCTCAACCATCCTTCCGTGGCAGCAGCGCAAAGCGAAGGGTTTTTCAATATGGTCACAGATGATTCCGGCATCGCCCGCCAGGTACCCCTGGTTATGATTATGGACAATATTCCCTATCCATCCCTGGCATGGGAAGTGTTCCGGGTGGGCATGGACATTTCTGAAATGACCATTCATGCATCAAGCCGGATTAACGCCCCCCTGCGGCCCGTGCTTGGTCTGACCTTGGGTGATACGTTTATCCCCACGGATAGCTTCGGGCAAATTTTTGTCAACTATCGGGGCCCGGCCAAAACATTTGAGTATATCAGTGCAGCAGATGTGCTGGAAAAAAAGAGATTGCCCGGGCTTAAAAATAAATTTGTCCTGATTGGGGCCTCGGCCACAGGGCTCTTGGATCTCAAGGCCACCCCGTTCGGATCTGCTATTCCCGGGGTCGAGGTGAATGCTTCCATCTTGGATAATCTGATCCTATCCGATCCCTTTACCTATGACCGGATGACGGAGATCGGGCTCAATTATACCCTGGTTGTTTCAATCGGCCTGGCCGTAACCCTGGTGTTGTGCATCCTGGGGCCTGTGGCGGGCAGTATTGTGACAGCAATCCTTTTAATTTGTACGATGTTGGGAAATTATTTCTATTTTTTCTTGAATCATCAACATGTGGGTATCAGCCTGCCGCTGATCTCGTCCACAGTCATATTGCTCGTCATGAGTATTTTTAGGGCATTCAGGGAGGGAAAATCCAAACGTTTTATCCAGGGTGCCTTTTCCCGGTATGTGGCCCCGGATGTGGTGAATCATCTGATCAAAACCCCCAAAGCCCTTTCTCTCAGCGGCCAGGAAAAAATATTAACGGTGATGTTCTTAGATATCAGAGGGTTTACAACGCTTTCAGAAACAATGACCCCCCAGCAGTTAGGCCGTTTCATGAATGAGTTTCTCACAGCCATGAGTGAAAAAATTATGGAAAACGGCGGCACGGTGGACAAGTTCATTGGTGATGCCGTTATGGCCTTTTGGGGGGCGCCAAAACCTGATCCCGATCATGCTGAACATGCCGTTCAGACAGCGCTTGAATTTAAAGGTGTTCTGGAAAATTTAGCTCTGACATGGCAGGAAAAGGGGATTTCGGGCATATCCATTGGGGTGGGTATAAACACAGGGGCTGTCAGTGTCGGTAATTTCGGCAGCCTGCAGCGCTTTGACTATACGGTCATGGGGGACAATGTAAACCTGGCCTCCCGTCTGGAAGGGGCAAATAAAAATTACGGCACAACCATTTTGATTTCCAAGGCAACCCGGGATTTGGTCAAAGATAAATATTTCTGCCGGTTTGTTGATAAAGTACAAGTGAAGGGCAGGCAGCAGCCCGAAGATCTGTATGAACCCGTGTGCAAAGGCATGCCGTCCCAAGAATTTATAAATGAGATCCAGCTCTTTGGGCAGGGCGTTGAGGCCTTTCAGCAAGGGGATTTTCAAAGGGCAAAAACAATCTTTTCACAATTGGACCAGGCCAATCCCTGCCGGCTTTATCTCTCTTATCTGGATCGTATCGACGGTTATCTGAAAAATTCTGTTCCGGCTGACTGGGACGGGGCTGAACGCCGGGAACGGTTGCCGGTGGTGAACCGGCTCACGAGCAAATAGATCAGTTTTTATCTCTTTTCATTTTTTCCAGCGCGGTTTTAAATTTTTCACACGGGTCTTCATAGGAGACCCGCTGGGTGAACCAAAGGAAGTCCGCAGGGGGAACCGGCTCAAATCCTTCAAGGGACAAAGGCGTTAAATACTCTGCCAGGCCCACAGGTTCCCTTTCAATTTCTGCGATGGCAAGGTTGGTTTGGGTAATATTGGGTTTCAGGTGATGTACCCGATCCAGGACACCTAAACCATATTCCGTATGTCCGCCCCCAATGATGATCACAACAGGCCCGGTCTGTCGTCCTTTCGTGTCGCGGTCTTTTGTCTGTACGGCCTTGAACAGTTCAACCACGGACAGGGCCATGCGGTCGTTGCGTGCAACCCATGTATCATACAAACGTTCGGTCATCCGGCCATGATCCATGCCGCAATGAACCGATACAAAAATCGATTTCATGTACGATTCATAGGCTCTATTTGAAAGCTTTGTGGAAAACAGCTGCTGCAATTCAAGGGAGGACAGACCGTCGAGCCCTTTGCGGGTAATCCGGCGCTTTTGGGTAGCGGACAGATCAAGGCCGGCAACAGGCAAGTCGTTTTCCACCCCAAGCCTTATCAGATGCCAGTAATAGCCCCACATGGCGTCCGGTTGGCTGTCCCAGCCCAATTTTTTTCTGACGCGTTGCTCAACGGCTTTTTCCATCTTGGGTGAATGCGCTTTTTTTTCGGCATCCACCAGGTTGAGGAGCAAAGGGGTGTCCTGGTATGAAAAAAATTCAAAGCCAAGAATCGGTGCACGCCCCCGGTCAATGAGGGCCTGGATAACCCGGTGCTGGATGGCATGGTGCATGGGGTTGTCGTGCTTTTCCGACAGATAAACGACGTCGCTGCGGATGAGCGTCTCCATCAGTTCGTCAAAGCGGACGGGTTCCCCTGTGTCGGCTTTGACGACGCTTCCAATTAGCGGATCATCACGCATGATAACCTTGGATGTTGTGGCGCAGCCGCATAAAAAGCAAAGTATGCACCCCAATGAAAAATAAATCAGGCGTTGCATTAATCCCCATCCAGCAGGCGTCCAAGTCCACCTAACACAGACCCTTCCCCTTTTTCAGATCCCCCGGCACTCGGCGCATGGCTGATGATGCGGTCTGCCAGGCGGGAGAAAGGCAGGCTTTGCAGATAAACGCTGCCATAGCCTTCCAGTGTGGCCAGAAACAATCCTTCACCCCCGAAGAACATGGATTTAAGGCCGCCGGCCCGTTGAATGTCATATTGAATGCCCTGGGAAAATGCCACAATACAGCCAGTATCCACCATCAGCTTTTCGCCGTTCAGCTCTTTTTTAACGATGGTGCCCCCGGCGTGAACAAACGCCATGCCGTCACCTTCCAGCCGCTGGAGAATAAACCCTTCGCCACCGAAAAAACCGGCCCCAAGTTTCTGGTTAAAGGTAATGGATATTTTTGTGCCGAGGGCTGAGCACAAGAATGCATCTTTCTGGCAGATGAGTTGGCCACCGACGGCAGCCATGTCAACGGGGATAATTTTTCCGGGGTAGGGCGCGGAAAAGGCCACTCTTCTTTTGTCGGGTGCCTGGTTGGTAAAGTGGGTGATAAAGAGGCTTTCGCCGGTGAGCGCCCGCTTGCCCGCGCTGAATAGTTTGCCCATGAGCCCTTTGTCTGCTTCGGAACCGTCCCCCATTTTTGCTTCAAATGAGATCCCCTGTTCCATCCAGTTCATGGCCCCTGCCTCGGCGATGACGGTTTCGCCTGGATCCAGCTCCACCTCAACGACCTGCATGTCATCCCCAAAAATTTCATAATCCACTTCATGGCATTGCATGGTTTTCTCCTTTAGTATCTTATAATGAAAGATCCCCTTTTAGGGGCGGACAGATAAAGTTTTTTTTGATATAGGATGTAGTATATCAAATTTTTCATCTGTTTTTCCATTAAAAAGTCATCTCACGAAGGTGGAAAGGGGGGAGTAACCGTGATGCGGTCCCGGCGCAGTGGGCTGTTTTAATACGGGCGCTCGATAATTTGCTCAAATTAAAAGATTGGCTAATGGGTTTTCAATTTGGAAGAAAAGGGCCGAAAGGATGAACTCTTGCGTCAAAAACATTTAATTTGTGATTGTGTCGAAAAATCAAAAAAAAGAGGGGTTGAAACCGGATGGTCAACCCCTCTGGAACGCTTGGTGGTGGCGGAGAAGGAGAGATTCGAACTCTCGGTACCAGTTTCCCAGTACAACCGCTTAGCAGGCGGTCCATTTCAGCCACTCATGCACTTCTCCGCAAGTCGTTTTTGGCGGAGGAGGTAGGATTCGAACCCACGAGGCTTTGACACCTAACGGTTTTCAAGACCGCCGCCTTCAGCCGCTCGGCCACTCCTCCAAATTCAACCCGAGCAATATAACACCGCATTGACGGCGGGTCAATTAAAAAAATATATTTAATCCGGGGCCGGATTTAATATATTGACACGGGAATTGGTTGGGCTATATTAAGAAGTTTTGAAGTTAATGGATTATAACAGGAGAATCCAATGAAACAGAAAATCAGGTTTGAAAAAAATATAAAGGACAATATATTGACTGTCCTTGAATCTGCCGAGGTGGATCCCGGTGTGATTCTGCCTTTGCACGAAGAAGACTATGATCTTGACGCCATCAGCGCGGCGTGCAACGAAGGGTTTGACGCCTTTCTTACCGTATTTCGCCGCCGCAGTTTCTTTCCCACCCGGGATTTATCTGAAAAATTGTTTGCAAGCGCCATTGAATTTTTTGCCGATCCCGAAGCGGACAAATTGGTGATTGATTTTAATGATATCGACACATTGCCCGGTGAAGAAGACTTTTCCCTTGAAGATGATGATGTGGAACTGGATGAATTGCTGGATGAAGATGGGGACACCAAGGAAGATGAGATGAAAGAAATTGATTCCGAAGATGATACCCCTAAATTTACCCCCGAAGATACGTCTGAACACGAGAATTAATCCTTTATGAAAACAAAAATCAGAACCATGGTCCTGGATGCGGTCCATGCTGCCTTTGAAAAGGGGCTGCTGCCTTCGGACCAGACACCGGAATTTGAGGTGGAAACCCCTAAACATGAAGGTCAGGGTGACTTTTCAACCAATTTTGCCATGGTGTCGGCAAAATTGCAGAAAATGGCCCCGGCAAAGATTGCAAAAAGTCTTGTTGAAGCCATGTCCGATAGTGCCGACACATCCCTGGGGCCGATACTTGAAAAAATTGAGGTGGCAGGGCCCGGGTTCATCAACTTTTTTCTCACTCCCGGGGCCTGGCACCCGGTGGTGGACCAGGTGCTGAGCCGGGATGCAGACTATGGCCGTTCGGATATGGGCAAAGGGGCGCGTGTCCAGGTTGAATTCGTTTCGGCCAACCCCACAGGCCCGCTTCATGTGGGGCACGGCCGGGGAGCTGCCGTGGGCGATGCCATGGGCAATATCCTCTCCTTTGCAGGCTTTAATGTGCAAAAGGAGTATTATATCAACGACTCCGGTCGCCAGATCCGAACCCTGGGCACATCGGTGTGGTTGCGCCTGCAGCAGATGCAGGGCACCGCGGTGGATTTTCCCGGGGATTGCTATCAAGGCGATTATATCAAAGATCTTGCCCGGGATGTGCTTGATGCCCAGGGAAATGACTTGGCCGGTGCCGATGAAAAACAGGGGATTGAGATCTGTGCACGATTTGCCGCCGGTAAAATTTTGGCCGGTATCCGGTCTGATTTAGATGATTTTGGTGTCCGGTTTGACAACTGGTTCAGCGAGCAGAGCCTCTATGATTCGGGCCGGGTTCAGACAGCCATCGAAAATTTCAAAGAAAAAGACCTGATTTACCAAAAAGACGGGGCGCTTTGGTTTCGCACGGAAAAATTTGGGGATGAAAAGGACAGGGTGGTCGTGCGCAACAATGGACTGACGACCTATTTTGCATCGGACATCGCCTACCACGATGAAAAATACGAGCGCGGGTTTGAACGTGTCATTGATGTCTGGGGGGCGGACCACCACGGCTATATCAAGCGTATTGATGCGGCAGTGGTGGCCACGGGACGAAAGAGCCAACAATTTGATGTGATTTTGGTTCAGCTGGTCAATCTGCTCCGGGACGGAACGCCCGTTCAAATGTCCACCCGGGCCGGAGAGTTTGTGACGCTTAAGGATATTGTGGACGAGGTGGGCAAAGATGCCGCCCGGTTTATGTTCCTGAGCCGCAGTTATGAATCGGGCCTCGAGTTTGATCTTGAACTGGCTAAAAGGAAGAGTGCCGACAATCCTGTCTATTATGTGCAGTATGTCCATGCCCGGATTACCGGCATTTTAAATAAGGCAAAGGATGAAGGCCTCATTGACCGGACGGATTTTGACGCCGGTGTTAATCTTGAAAAACTTGTGACCGAAGAAGAACTGAAGTTGATCAAGCAGGTGGCGGGTTTCCAGGAACAGGTGGAAAAAAGTGCGGCAAGCCTTCATCCCCATGTGATGTTTACCTATCTGATGACCTTGGCTGCAGCCTTTCATTCCTATTACAATCATCACAAGGTGATCATGGACGATAAACCGCTGTCCCTGGCCAGGCTCTCTTTGGTGCTTGCGGTGAAAAAAGTGATCCGCAACGGGTTGACGCTTTTAGGGGTGTCCGCCCCTGAAAGAATGTAGGGAGAATTAAGATTCGTGGTGTCGGGACATACGGCAAGTTTTTTTTAATCGGAATCTGGATGTTTGGCCTTGGGGTGTTTGTGGGCAGAAGCTCAAGTCCGGTTTTGTTTGACACCCGACCTTTCCAGGAGCGCCTTGGGCAAATGATCAGTGATTTTTCGGCCAAATTTCCGGAAAAGGGAAAAAAAGTAGACCTCAAATTTTATGATGTCCTTGATGAACCGGTCTACTATCCGGTGAAAGGAAAGGCTGGTGAGTCCGGGGAGATTACCCCGGCACCGGAGACCGGGAGACCCGCTTTGATAAACCTGCCCCGGAATCATTCCCAGGACGAAGAGATTCCTGTCAAGCGCAGCAGGAAACTTGCCACCTGGCATAAGGGTGGGCAGGGTTATAACGCTGAGCCGGCCCCGGCCCCGTCACCCCCAAAAAAGAGCGCGCCGGTAAAAACGGATAAAAAAGCCGATGAAACACAGACCGTGGCCCGGATTTCCCCAAAGGTTGTAAAATCAAAAAGCCGCACAGGGGAAAAAACAGATACAAGGCCCAAGGAAACCAAACCTGATACGGTCAAGGCGCCTGCATCGGCCCATGATGAATATACAATTCAGATTGCGTCATATAAAAATTTGAATGATGCCCTGGCCCAGATGGTTCGTTTAGATAAAAAGGGAATTGTCTCCTACCGGGCCAGTGTAAAGATCAACGGGAAGACCTGGTACCGGGTCAGGACGGGGGCTTTCTCCGATTACAACGCCGCAAAGGCCGGTCTTGCAAAGCTTGCCGGGGCAGGTGTCGGCGGCATGGTCGTTAAAAAGGAATAAAGATGAAAATATCACAGCAGGAAGTGGAAAAAATGGCCCATCTGGCCCGGCTGGATGTGGATGATGAACTCAAGGAGACCCTGGCAGAGCAGCTCAGTGATATCCTGGATTATATTGATGCCCTCAAAGACGTGGACGTTGAAGGGGTGACACCGGCATCCGGGGCTGCATTTATGAATAATGTGCTCAGAGAAGACGAAGAAAAACCGTCACCGGGTCCGGATGTGACCCTGGCCAATGCGCCGGAACGTGACCAGGACTTCTATGTGGTGCCAAGGGTGGTGACGTAAGTAGCCCAAAAAGATGAGAGCATAAGGAAATAAAATGAATCTGCATACCCTGACCATTGCCCAGGCCCAGGATCTCCTGGCCAAAAAGGAAATATCTTCTGTTGAACTGACACGGGCGTTCCTTGACCGAATTGATAAATATGACAACGCTGTTTCGGCGTTTATCACCGTTGAACCGGCGCTTGCCCTGGAACAGGCCGAACAGGCTGACCGGATGATTGCCAAGGGCGAAAGCCAGGCCTTTACCGGAATCCCTGTGGCCCTGAAAGACGTGTTATGTACAAAGGGCGTAAAAACCACCTGCGCATCCAAAATTCTTGAAAATTTCGTACCCCGGTACGACGCCACGGTAGTGGAGAAGTTTAAAGCCCAGAATGCCGTACTCATCGGTAAAGCCAATATGGATGAATTTGCCATGGGCTCTTCCACGGAAAACTCCGCCTTTTTTGCCACCCGCAATCCCTGGAATACAGACCATGTGCCCGGTGGTTCCTCTGGTGGCTCCGCTGCTGCCGTAGCGGCCCAGTTTTGTGCCGGGGCCGTGGGTACGGACACCGGCGGCTCCATCCGTCAGCCCGCTTCCCATTGCGGTGTGGTCGGTCTTAAACCCACCTATGGCCGGGTGTCCCGGTTTGGTGTGGTGGCCTATGCCTCGTCCCTGGACCAGGTGGGGCCCATTACCCGGGATGTGACGGACACGGCCATGATGCTCAATCTCATGGGCGGCCATGATCCCAAAGACTCCACCAGCGCCCCGGAACCGATGTCCGATTTTACAAAGGGCATTGAGATGTTCAAGGAGAAGGGCTTGGCCGGCATGACGGCAGGTATTCCCAAGGAATTTTCAACGCTTAAGGGCATTGATCCCCAGGTGGCGGCCATGTTTGAAAAGGCCCAAAGGACCCTGGAGGATCTGGGTGTTACCATTAAAGAGATCTCGTTGCCCCATACCAACTATGTGGTGGCGGCCTACTACATTATTGCACCCTGTGAAGCCAGCGCCAACCTGGCCCGGTTCGACGGGGTAAGATACGGGGTAAGGGACATGGAGTCCGACGATCTCATTGAGATGTACAAAAAAACCAAGTCCAGAGGATTCGGGGCCGAAGTCCAGCGCCGGATCATTATCGGGACCTATTCGTTGTCTTCGGGGTATTATGATGCCTATTACGGCCGGGCCTCCCAGGTCCGGGCCCTGATCATGGATGATTTTAAACGGGCCTTTGATGAATGCGATATTATTCTGTCTCCTGTGGCACCGACCCCTGCCTTTAAAATCGGTGAAAACGTGGCGGATCCTTTGAATATGTATTTAAGCGATATCTTTACCCTCTCCTGCAATATGGCCGGTGTCCCCGGAATTTCCGTGCCCGCAGGTATATCTGATACCGGACTTCCCATGGGGCTTCAGATGATGGCCCGGCATTTTGATGAGATGTCTTTGATCCGTGCGGGATACGGCTTTGAACAGGCTGTGAACCACGGGGTTGTATTGCCTGAATTGTAACCACGTATTATGAAAGGAAAGTGAACATGTCCACTGTCATGCCCCAGGGTGATGCCCTGAAAAAAGCCGTTGCGTGGGTCTCGGAAAAACGAGGCGCCCAGCCGGATCTGAATGTAAACAAATTGGTTGATGACGCGTCTCTGCAGTTTGATCTAAGCCCCAAAGACAGCGAATTTCTGCTGCGGTTTGTAAAGGAACTTCCGGATACGCCTGCATGAGCCGAATCCGCATCCTTCCTGATATCCTGTCCAACCAGATAGCGGCAGGCGAAGTGGTTCAACGGCCGGTGTCCGCAGTGAAGGAACTGGTGGAAAATGCCATGGATGCCGGCGCCGACAGGATTATCGTGGAGATTGAAAAGGGCGGAAAATCCTTGATCCGGGTGTCCGACAACGGGTGCGGGCTTTCCCGGGATGAGGCGGTGCTGGCCGTGGAACGGTATGCCACATCCAAAATTTACACCAAAGACGACCTGTTTTCCATCTCCACCTTCGGGTTCAGGGGCGAGGCCCTGCCTGCCATTGCCTCCGTATCAAAATTCAGCCTTGTCTCCCGGACCGCGGATAACGCCACCGGCACCCGGGTGGATCTGGACGGCGGCAAGCTTTCCGGTGTGACGGACACCGGCGCACCTGTGGGCACCATGGTGGAAGTCAAACGATTGTTCTTTAACACCCCGGCCCGCAGAAAATTTTTAAAAAGCGAAAATACCGAATCCGGTCACATTGCCGATGCATTGGCAGGCCTTGCCATGGGAAATCCCACGGTGGGGTTCCGCCTTGTGGTCAACCGCAGGGCCGTGAAGAGCTATCCCCCCGGCCAGACCCTTTTCCAGCGGGCCCAGATGGTGCTGGGTAAGGACGTGGCCGATCAGCTGTACGAAATTGAATGGCCAAAAGCCGATGACGGCGAATGCAAGGATGCATCGGGCCTTAAACTCCATGGCGTATGCGCCAATCCCGGCGTCACCCGCAGTACGGCCAATCGAATTTACCTGTTCGTCAATCAGCGTCTTGTGTATGACCGGGGTCTGATCTCGGCCATGTTTCAAGGGTATCGGGGCAGGATCATGAAAGGGCGGTATCCTGTGGGCGCGGTGTGTGTGACATTGCCCTGCGATCAGGTGGATGTCAACGTGCACCCGGCCAAGCGTGAAATTAAATTCATTACCCCGGGCCCCGTCTACCAGGCCTTGGGCCTTGCAGTCGCAGACGCTTTGACCCAGGGGCAGGGTGATCAATTTTCCTATGCCAGGGCAGTTATGCCGGGGAAAAAAGAGGCCCCGACGCCGGTTCAGGCGTCACTGGAATCTGCTTCCCTGCCCGAAACAAAAGTTACCTCCAATTTGTTTGCGGGTGTTTCCACCCCGGTGCAACCGGCACCTGTTTACAACGCGCCCGATTCTTCCCCTGAGGCCTTTCAGGCCGCCGAACCCCGGGATGGGTCCTGGGTTGCTGAGCCGGAGGCTGAACGGCCCGCCCACTCTCCTTTGGGGGACCATGGAGGTCAATATTCAGATCCGGCCGTTCCAATACCTTTGTCAAAACCAGCATCACTTCAGCCCGAACACGCCGAGGTTCGGGTGGTCGGGCAGGTGCTCAACATCTATATTGTGGTGGAAAAAGAGGGGCACCTGATACTGGTTGACCAGCATGCCGCCCATGAGCGGATTGTCTTTGAGCAGCTGTTAAACCGCCACAAGCATATGGGTGTCCAAAGCCAGTCCCTGGCCGTTCCCGAAGTCCTGGAACTGAGCCATAAAGAGGCCGTAGTCCTTGAAGCCATACTAACTGACCTGGCCGATCTGGGCATCCGGGTGGAGCCCTTTGGCGGGACTTCCTTTGTGATAAAAGCGGTGCCGGTGCTGGTGGAGGAAAAAAATGTAGGCGCCATGGTGGTGGAGATGGTTGAACAAATCAGCCGTGCCGACGGTACGGGCCTTAAAGATGACTGGCTTGATGACGCCCTGGCCACCATGGCCTGCCATCGGTCCGTGCGGGGCGGGCAGTCCATGTCATCCCGGGAGATGACGGCGCTTGTGGCGCAGTTGTTTGCCTGTGAAAACCCCATGCACTGCCCCCATGGCCGTCCCGTTTTTGTATCCTTTGATGCCCGCAGTCTTGAAAAGCTGTTTAAAAGACTTGTGTGAGGCCTGGGGATGAGATATAAACTTTGGGAATCTTAAGGTTGGTTCAATGCGGGTGTGGCAGGGGGAAAAAGATAACGGTAACCACCGCTTTTTTCTAATATTTCAAATCCTGGGCCCGGTCTTATGTTTAATCTGACAGGAGTATTATAAAAACCCATGCGAAAATTCATGCAAACTATTTTTGCTTGCAAGGCGGCAATTGCTGTATTGGCTTTTTTTGTTGTCGGGGCAGCGCCCGTTAACGGATTGTGCAGTGACGTAAAAACCGTGGCTGTCATCCCCTTTGAAATGAATTCCTCCCAGGATCTTGGTTTTCTTCAGAACGGACTGTTCTCAATGCTTTCCTCAAGGCTTTCCGATGCCAGGAAGGTGGATGTTCTGGATCGGGAAACCGTGGATAAAGCCCTGGCCAAGGCCAAGGCCGACGGATTAGTTAAAGGCAGCCTTAATGAGGGAATCGCCCGGAATATAGGTGCTGTGATGGGGGTGGACTACGTCCTTTTCGGCAGCCTGACCCATTTCGGGGAAAGCCTTAGTTTGGATGCTTCCATGGTGGATGTAACCGGCCAGAAGGAAACCCTTTCCTTTTTTGAACAAAGCAACGCCATGGGCGATGTGATCCCCCTGGTGAACTCCTTTGCCGGTGATATCAACATGAAGGTGTTTAACCGCAATATTGATAACAAGCTCTATGCCCGGCCCCAGGAACCCAATCCAAGCCTTGGGGGGTTGCAGTACGCAGGCGCCCCCAATCTTTACGGCGGCGGCATGACGGCCATGCAGGCAAGCCAGGGATTTACCACCCACTCAAAGGTGAAAGAGGTGATCCGGGCCATGGCCACCGGCGATTTGAACAAAGACGGCCGTGTCCAGGTGGTTACGGCAACGGATTCTTCCCTTCAGATTTCCCATCTTGAAGGGACCATGCTTGCCCAAGAGGCCCATCTGGATTACGCATCCTATTTAAGGATTATCGGGCTGGATGTGGCGGACATCAACGGTAACGGGTATCCGGAAGTTTTTGTCACCGCCATGACCATCAACCGGGAGACCCTCTCCTCATTTGTGGTGGAATATAATGGATCATCCTACACAACGATTCAGGAGGGCATGTCCTATTATTTCCGTGTGATTGATTCTCTGGACGGCAATCCCGTGCTCTACGCCCAGGAAAAAGGCCGGGGGCCGTATGAGGGCAAAATTCACATTATGACCCCGGCCAACGACTCCTACCAGGAGGAAAAGGCCATCCGTATGCCCACGGGGACATCCGTGCTTTCCCTGAACCGGGGACCGGTCCGGGAGGACAACGGCATTGAGTTTCTGAGCATTAACAAACACCATCGCCTGGTGCTCATCAACGATGCCGGGTCAAATGAATGGGAAAGTACGGAAAAATACGGAAAAACCAATAACTATTGGCTTACAGGTGACCGGGGTTCAGATTCAACTTACCGGGAACGGGAGTACTTGAATCCCAGAATTAAATTTCATCCCGCGGGAGAGGATCAGAAAGACAAAGTGTTCCTGATTACGAATAATGAGATCGGCGGCGGTGCCTTCGGCCGGATTAAACGGTTCAAGGAGGGGCGTGTTGAAGTCATGTCCTGGAACGGTATTGCCCTGGCACCGGTATTTCAGACCGTTCCCCTGCAGGGCTGGGTATCTGATTTTGACATTGCGGACATAGACAATGACGGGGTGGACGAGCTGGTGATCTCCGTTGTGACCCGGTCAAAAGTCGCCATTCTTGCCAAAGATCAAACCTCCAACATTATTTCCTATAAATTGAAATAAACTGCGAAATTTAAAAAAAAGTTGACAAACTAGTTAAAATAGCATTAAAACGAGAACTAATTGGGTATCCTGTTTTTAAAAGGAAGGCGGGATGCCTGTTTTCAGGCAGTTAGAAATCCTAAAAGGAGAAAAAGATGAAAAAAATTATTGTGGCTGTTACAGCCCTTATGCTGATGGCAGGTTCTGCTTATGCTGCAGACTGGAATTTTTACGGAAAAGCATGGCTTTGGACGGGTTGGTCTGATACCGATAATATCAACGGTACTGACGGTGACACCCAGTATGGCGAAAGTCTTTATAACAATTCAAGAATTGGCGCTAACATCACAGTTTCCGATGAATTGTCCGCACGTTTTGAGTATGGTGCTAACAGTGGTAATGCCAATATCCGTCATCTCTATGGCGTTTGGAATTTTGGCTCCGGCACCCTGACAGTAGGTCAGACCGATACCCCGCTTAATATTGACTATGCTAGCCAGGTGGTGCCCGGCAGAATAGTGGACAATGCGCATACGGCGAACAACGATGCTGACCTCGCCATGGGCGGATTCGGTAATCTGGATAACAGCCGTAATCCTGAGATCATGCTGACCTTTGGCGGGTTCTCCATTGCGTTTATTGATACTGATGAAACCTATGATAATACTAATACTACTGTGCCGCAGCCTACTTACGCTACTCAATCGTTAATCCCCATGATCGCGATGTGTTACAAAATGCAGTTTGATATGGGCGAGGTTCAGATCGCTGGCGGTTACAACACTTTTGAAGTTAACGATGACGACGACGTTGACTCTTATTCCATAGGCCTTGGAACTGACCTGCACTTCGGCGCATTGGGTATGTTTGCTTCCTTTATCTGGGGTGAAAATGTGGCTGGTCTGGGTTCTGGAACTGCTACTGGATTTGGCGGCAAGGCTGATTATGACGGTGTTGACACTAACGATTGTGAATCCCTTGGTGGTTACTTCGGCGTGAATTATGCTATAAGTGAGATGCTGACCCTTGAAGCCGGTTATGGTTATATCCATGATGAAATGGATGACACAGACGCCACCTCTATTGCTCAGACCTACTACCTACAGGCTGCGATTACTCTGGCCCCGGGTGTTACGGTTACCCCTGAAGTTGGTATGATTGACGAAAGAGAAACCGGTTCAAATGAAACCATTTACTTTGGCGCTGCTTGGGCAATCGCCTTCTAAGTAATAAAAAGAAATAAATTTTATACTGCCTGAATTATAACGGGCCGCAGATTTAAGATCTGCGGCCCGTTTTCTATTTGTGAAAAGAATCAACATTGTACCCGTAAGCATTGATTGCTTTACGAATGAAGATTCGTGTCCTCTCCGTCCTGTTCTTCGCAAATTCGGTGCGTTTAATTTTCAACCCTCTTAGCTTTTATGATATTGAGAATAGGTGTTGTGAGCGTGGGGCTTGATTCTATTGTCGGCCATTTTTGTAGGGGCAATCCCCCTGTGGTTGCCCTCGTTCGGGTAGACACGGGGAGATGGGCAGGCACAGGGGCCTGCCCCTACAGCAGCAGTCGATGTTCGAGCCAATCCCTGAAAGTGCAATGGATTGTTCAAATTAACGACAGCTTGGTGTCATATCAAATAACAGATCTAATCTTTCCTCCATGTCTGTTCATTTCCAACGCTGACTGTTCAGGAGAAGTGCAGCAGGTTTTGGACTTGGTTCTAACGTCGGTCGCTGCTGTAGGGGCAATCCCCTGTGGTTGCCCTCGTTGGGGAAACCCCAGGGGGATTCCCCTACAAAAAATGTCCGACAATAAGAATCAAGCCCCGGATTTTAATAGCGCAGGAAAGAAAGGGCAATACTCGCTGTGTGAAAGGCGGGGGTGACGATAAAAAAAGCCGGCAAGGGAGCTCTCCCTTGCCGGCAGGTTGGTTAAGTTATGCGGCGTCCAGTATTACTGGAGCAGGCTGGTCAGGTTTGAAGATGCGGCGTTTGCCTGGCTCAGGGCATAGGAACCTGTCTGGGCCAGCAGGGACAGCTTGGCAAAATTAGCTGTTTCCGCAGCAAAGTCAACGTCTCGGATGGTGGATTCGGAGGCCGTCACATTGGTTTTGGTCACCGAAAGGTTGGAGATGGTGGATGTCAGCCGGTTCTGCACTGAACCCAGGCCGCTTCGTGTGGCATCCAGGTCCGCCAACGCCGCTTCCGCAATGCTGATGGCAATTTCTGCATCCTCCTGTGTCAGAACATTAATATCCGCCAATGTCAGCCCTTCCTGATTGGAAATCGTTACATCTCCACTTTGGGTGGCTATGTTAAGTTCCGAACCGGAAGCAATGGTGCTTCCTTCTTCCAGGGTCATGTCCTCGGACAGGATAACATCTCCCACTAAAGTAAGGTCTTCGGTGGTGGTTGCGCCTGCGCTCAGGTTGATGTTTTCACTGCCGTCAGATACGGTCATATCCTGCATAACCATTGTACCGGCTTTGAGAACACTGCCTGACTCAAGAGTCGAACCGGCTTCCAGGGACATATCCTTTTCCAATGTAATCGCGTCAACTGTTACGGAACCACTGAGCTGGGAACCTTTGGCTATTGTTGATCCGGATACGATGGTAGATCCGGCGGCAACCTCCATATCATCGGTGACGGTAAGTTCGGATCCAGTTTGAATGGTCGCTTTATCACCCAGAACAGAACCGGCGGCTAGTTTAGAACCACTGGCAATGGTTGAGTCCGCTTCAAGGGTCATTTCGTCGGATAGTATAGTTTCTCCACTGGTTGTTATATCCGCGCCAACTTTTGTTCCAGCCGTTAAGACAGAGCCGGAGAGGAGTTCTGACTCTTCTGCCAGCGTCATTTCCTCGGTGACGGTCAGGTCTTCGGTCAGTGTTACATCGGCACTTAAGGTGGACCCGGCCTCATATGTTTGGGATCCGGCACTAAAGCTTTGAGTGAGTACCGTTCCTTTTCCTAAGGTCGAACCGCTTTCAATGGTTGAGCCGACGGATATGGTCATTCCATCGTCCAATGTAGTCGTTCCGCTGGTGGTGACATCTCCGGTGATCGTGGTTCCCTGGGCTATTATTGAACCACTTGCCAATGAAGTGCCGGCCTCAAGCTTGAAATCTTCCGTCGTTGTTGCAATTTGATCTACCGTGGCTTCGCCTCCAAGAACCGTTCCTGCTGTCAATACGGAGCCGGAACCAACGATTGAATCTTCTGCAATTGTACTTTCTCCGGTGGGTATAAAATTTTCGCTGAGGGTGATATTGTCGCCCGTCCCGCCGGTTGTTGTTGCCTCAATGTTAAATTGGCTGGAGCCTTGCTGGGTCAGGGTAATATGCCCAACAGTTGATAGCTCATCGGCGGTAACGGTGTCGCCGAATACGCCGTTTAACTCTCCGGTTACGCTGATAACCCGTCCATCTTCAGATGTCAAGGTGAGCGTACCGTCGTCATTGCTGACGGCGGAAATCCCTGTCTCGGTGGTCTTGTCATTGATAGCCGTAACAAGAGAGGCATCGGAGTCGTTCGCCTCTACGTTAATGGCCCCGATGGTTACACCGTTGATGGAGAAATCCGAACCGGTTACGCCTTCCTGAACGGCGTTTTCTGTGGTGCTTTCCACAACTGCCAAGGCGGAGACGCCTGTGGTCGCAGAGACTGAATTGATCTCGTCGGCCAAGGCACCAAGGCCGTTTTCTTCTTTATTATTGGCCTCAATGGTAGTGCCTTTAATTGCAAGTTCTTCGCCGGTGATGGCTGAAGTAATGGTCAGCTGGACAGTGCTGCCTTCCTCATCATCCAGTTCCAATGTAGCCGTTGAAATATGGCCGATGGAATCGGATTCCGTATCTCCAATACTGATGGAGGAGGTTTCATTGGCAGAAGCGCCGGTATGGATAACCTTGTTGGTGTAAGTGCCGTTGAGCAGCTGCATGCCGTTGTAGGATGTGGTGGTGGCAATGTTGTCCAGCTCTTCGAGCAGTTTGTCGATATCCTGCTGAATGGCAGACCGGGTTGTGGTGGTCTGGGTATCCGATGCAGCCTGGATGGCTTTGGTTTTGATGGTGTTGACAATGTTAACGGACTCTTCAAGGGCACCATCAGCGGTCTGGACAATGGAGACACCGTCGTTGGCGTTCTGGATGCCCTGGCCAAGACCATCGGCCTGTGCCGCCAATGAATCGGCGATGGTTAAGCCGGATGCATCATCCGCAGCTGAGTTGATTCTCAAACCTGTGGAAAGACGGGTCAGTGACGTTGTCATGTGGTTATCGTTTGAAACCATATTTCTATGGGCGGTGAGTGCGGCAACGTTGGTGTTAATACTTAAACTCATGTGATTTCCTCCGTGAATTTGGTGTCTAAGTGCCGGCGTCATTGCCGGGCACTTTGGGCATTCGTCAGATCCGTCTGATGAATGGTTCAGGGTTTATCTTTTTCTTAGGCGGGGGCCGGCCGCCAGGATTAATCCGTTGTTCTGCTATCTTATCGTGATAAAAAAAGGCAATCTTTAATCCTTAGCCAGGCAGGGCTGTGTAAAGCGATGTCCGTATTTCACCGTTAAGAATTGTATGTAACTGAATTTTAATCGATTATTGTGGTTTAAATGAAACTAATCAGGTGGTATTTTATTGTGATAAAGTTTTAAATCACCGATCACAGAGATTTTTTTTGAAGACAAGATGACAGGAAAATAACACTGGGTGTTCAAGGGGGGATGGGCCTGTGTTTGAAGCTGTTGGGGAATTGCGTGTAATGTGCTTCCATGGCCCGGTAGGGGGGCTTTTGCTTTAAAAAGCTTAGGGGTAATTCAAAGTTGTAATGGGCGATCTGTTTTGTCAGCAGGCCGTTGGTTCCCCAGGTCATGGTGTCGTTTTCAGGAGTTGGTATGCTTGCAACCTTTTCCAGTCGCCGGTCTAATTCGCTGATGGTCGCCGTATGCAGATTCTCCATGTGAAAAAATGAAATCCCGGCTGTTTTGCATAATTGTTTAATGGTGTTTCCAGGCGGACCCCCGACATTTTTCTTTTCTTTTGTATTGGATTTTTCGTGACAAAGTCTTACCGGATCATTGTAAAGGAGACCCAGGACGTTTAACGGGAAATTTTGGATGTGATTTGAAATAAATGCCTGGGGATTGGCGGCGTACCGGGCGTGAAATGTTCTGAACGAGCAGTCAAGAAGGGTTTGCAGCACCACGGGTTGCCCATCTTCTTGAAAAGAGGGTAGATGAAAGCAATTATAGTATAGATATGTGCCGGTGTAGTCTTTAAGGTTAAATGGGGCCAAACGTTTAAGTTTCGTCAGTTTGGAGATTTCATACCGTTTAAGGCATCTGTTAAGACCGGCCCTGGAGCAATTGATATTAAAAAACAGGTCCGCAATTTGAAGCAGATCATCAAGGCCGGCCCTGAATGCCATGCGGCAGATGATGATTTTAATCTCTTCAATGGGGGCAAGGGCGGTTTTTATGTGCTTGGGCGTATGTGGCCGGTCATGCACATCCATGCGTTTTTGCCATCTGCGTATGGTGGTTTTGCTGACACCGATTTTTTTAGCCAGACTGTCAACGGACAGATGGGGGTTGTTTTGAATATATGCCCGCTGGGCAGGGGTTGTTGTGGCATTTTTATGAAGACGTATTTTCATGGCAATACCTCAATAAGTTTGACGAGTTTGAATACGCTTATTTTGCCGAAATGATAATTATAGACATTTAACGAAAAATTTTAAATACGTTGAAAGAAAATGAAGTGATTTTTCAAGCATGGGGTGGGTGACACCTAATAATACAGTGCTTTTTATGTTGGTCATACCTATGACCAAAACCACACAATAAAAAAGGTCCCGGAAAACTTTCCGAAACCCTTGATATCAGTTGGTCGGGATGAGAGGATTTGAACCTCCGACCCCCTCGTCCCGAACGCTGTGATACTATTGTAACTATATAAAATCATTTTTTATTTAAGCCAGCCTAAGTCATAATGTGGGAAATGTGGGAAACATTCATTTTATACCTATGACTCTGCCTGTGAACTGATCCCTGATTGTTTCATGAAAGTAGCAAAAAACATGGGCTTTGCTTCGAATAGGTATCGAGGCAATCTCTTGAAGCCCTACAGGGCCTCGTTTTTGGTAAGAACGGTGCAGCGGGAGCCAAAATGTTATGAACTTCCTTATGATAATATTTTTTATATTGCTTTAACGATTTTCATCGCTCGTTAATTAATAGATCAAAAATCTTAATATATTTTTATTTGTTCTAAATGAATTCAGTCTGCTTAATAAAAAAAGCCTCTTGGAAATTAAACTCCAAGAGGCTTTTCGGTATAGTTAATTAAAAATACAAAATAATATCGTAGATAATATAGAAAAAGTGATATTAGCATTGGTTTATATTAATTCTGTTCCACCTATCATGATTCTCTCCTTTCTCCATATGTTGCTGTTGTAATTAATTATATATATGAAAATATTAAATGCAAGTTTATTTTCAATTTTGGCCTCCGCTTTATATAGGACTTATGACCATTATAAAGCCTTGGCCCGGTAAAAGCAATGTGTCGGAATCTGTAATGTCCCAACGCATATAACCTTCTCCGTCGAGTTTTCCCGTTCCTTTACCAGATGTTTCTCCCAAACCGAATTTTCTAAAATGTATTTTATGTTTATCTGTAATTTTATATCTGACAGTAAGTCCCTTTATATAACGAGATATTTCCACTTTGATAAAGGGGTCTTTTGTTATTTCTTGCTTCCACTCTAACACTTTTTCAAAAGGCGCTTCTTTAATCCCATTTCCTGAACTCTTTACATACTCTACCAACGGAACACGCAATTCGTAAGCGTTGTCTCCACTTTCTTTTTTTTTATAGTTAAATTGAGGAGATAGATCAACATTGTTTAGGTATAAAGCCAATAATTTAAATTGATCCTCATTATCATCTGAACTGTTTTCGTCAAAATATGTTTGAATTAATTGGGGATTATCTATTCCTGGTGCAAGGGCCAACGTTGTCCTTGCCCGGACTTTTATTGTAGCCCAATTACTATCATCATCCACACTAATATCATAAGTGGTGTAATAACTCTGAAAATGATATTCCATTTTTGTCTCAATGTATTGATCTTTTATTTTGTCCGTTGCCTCTTTATATGTTATAGGGATAACGTTGTTTAATAACGATTTTGTGATAATCTCCCATCGTTCAATTAGGATTGACTTTTTTAAGGCCT
The DNA here is from genome assembly GCF_963666675.1 of uncultured Desulfobacter sp. Lineage (NCBI taxonomy): Bacteria > Pseudomonadati > Thermodesulfobacteriota > Desulfobacteria > Desulfobacterales > Desulfobacteraceae > Desulfobacter > uncultured Desulfobacter sp. The sequence goes on from NZ_OY762929.1 coordinate 1,353,123, forward strand.
TGTCTGGTCGATAGAATATGTTTGCGATATGATTTTGAAATAGTTCTGTGAATTGAGCGGATTTCATGATAACGGCAAAGACACCAGCACCTAAAATGGCGCTTCCAATTCTCAACAACAGTTCGCCACATGTGTTTTCCAATGAAGCCCCTATAAGAATCATGAGCAACCCACCAAAAAGAAAGACTAATGTTACATGTATCTTCAATGGTTTGATTATCGTTTTGTCTATAATTTTTAATATATTTCGAGGCAACGAAATTCTCCTTTTACCTTATTACTTAAATTTTTATCCCAAAATTATTGAATAATATCTTTTCCCTCATAAACATTACAATAAAAAGATTAAAAATTATCCCATTTTTTTTTTGAAAATTTCAGATAAATTTGAAGTTTTTATAGACGGTAATTTATTAATAGCTTCTTTTTGTAGTTTGCCAGATACATGTTGATATACCTTTCTGGTCGTTTCTGGCGACTTATGTCCTACGTTTAGAGAAACAGCTTTAATATCTGCCCCTAGTTCAAGTTGATGGGTAACATGTGCATGTCTAATATCATAAGGGCGCAGGCGTCTGCTGATCCCGGCTCTCTCTTTTGCTCTTTGGTATCCTTTCTTTATGGAGGCTACTGGTTTTCCATTATACCTAAAAAATGCAAGCTCATAGCAACACAGTGTATTTGTTGATCGTTTATCAAAAAGCTGGTGAGTTCGAAAGCTTAATAACTCATTGAATTTGAACGTCTTTCAAAATATCACTGCAACTTTTAGGTTATAGTGAATGATGTTATCAATTGGTATCTCATTATTTTGATCTTCAATGTGCCATTGCTGAAGATAGATCAATAAGGTGTTGTGAATATCTACCCGTCTACCAATTATTCCCTTTTTATCTGCAGATCGGATCAAAATTTTTTTTTCGTCCCAAGCAACCTTTGACCATTGTAATGCACCAATTTCAATTGGTCCGGGGCGAGCTCCAATGTAATAGGAAATAATTATAAATCGCTGGATATGGGGCGTTGCATTTTCGATAATCTTATTAATTTCATTAATAGAAGGAGGGTCGATAACTTCCCTATCATCTTTTGGGCGTTTAAACCCCTTCAACGGATTGCTCAGAATTTTTTTATTGGTAACACACCAGTTTAAATAAGATTGGATGTCGTCTATTTCACGATTGATTGACACTTGCTTTGGCGGTGTACCTTTTCTGGTTGTCTGGCTTTTTCTGTTTATTATGAAATCATCAAGATCAGAGTGAGTTAAAGCATAAACATCATGAGAGCCAAAGAACGGCAAAATTGTTCCAATAAAACTCCATTCTACGTTTTTATAATTTTTTTCATTTTTTGTTATGGCTTTCAGGTGCTTAAGGTATTCTTCAACGAATTGCCCTAATAAAATGGCCTCCGGATCTGTGCGCTTTTGTTTTCCAAAGCCCATTCTTTCGTTGAAATTTTCAGCTTTGAATTTTCCAACAGGACCGCTGCCAAAATATTTTTCTTTGCGCTTTCCATCCTCATCATTCCAATAAACACAGTATGATCCGTTTTTGCGTCTAACTGCCACTAAAAACCTCCTGTCCAGTAAAATCAATTATCTTACCCCCTGGGAGGGTGATGGTTCGTTTTGAGGGGTCCAATATTTTTTTAGGCAACATAGAAACCAATACAGCTTTTGTTTTTTCAAGCTCCTTGTAGATTCCGACGAGCTAATCCCATAAAAATCTCAGGTTTGATTACCCGGCTGGCAATTGATTACAGAAAAGCCGGGAGAGCTTTTGCCCTCCCGGCTTTAATCATGTAGACAGCAGTCTACCGCACTGAGTTATCCCTGGCGCCGGAGTCCCCTCTCAAGCGCTTCCGTTTCACTCAGATTCGTTGAACCATTCCGAGTTGTAAATGAGCTCGGCGGTCACATTTTTTTCATTGTGATAATAGGCCTCCTCAAGACAGATCGTCGCCATATTCATTACGCCCCGTCTGTTTCCCCGGGTGGAACTTGCGATCAAATCCATTGCTTCTTTGGTAAACAGGTCCGATGGAGCTTGTGCATTTTTAAGACGGATTTCGATAAAATGCTGGGTTTCATACTCGTTCATGGCATTGATTTTCATAATGCCGGTGAGCCGGGATCGTATCGGTGCCATTGCATAAAGTCGAAGTTGCCTGAACAGAGAGTCGTCCCCGACAAGGATAAGGGAGGCTGCGCTTCTCTGTTTAGAGGTTTGGACCAGAAGAGAGCAAAGATCCCAGAGGGAGTCGGATTCGATGCGCTGAGCATCATCGACGATCAGCACCGGATGACGTGAGTTGGCCTGGTTGGATAAGGATTCAATATGCTGCTGAACCCTTGTAATCAAAGGCATTCCCCGGCTTTTTATATCCACCCCGAGGGTCTGGGCAAGAATGCGTGTCAGTCCGTTTCTTGGATGACCGGCATAGGGCAGCATAACCGGGAGGTATGCATTTCGATCCAGATCCGATACCAATGCATGAATCAAGGTGGTTTTTCCGGTCCCTGAAGGGCCGCACAGTGCGGTGCTTTTGCCATGGTGCAGCAAACGTTTTATGGTATCGAGTTTGCGCAGGTCCTCTTTGGGTAGCCAGAGTTTGCGCTGTTCATAGGTGTCGGCAAAGGGATGGTACTTCCAGCCAAAAAAATCGGCCATGGGCGCCTGTTCTATGGTATGGGTGTCTTGCATGATTACCTCCCTCTATATGCGTTTTGGATGGGATCAATTGGTTTGGCCGGTTTCATTTCCGGTCCGTACCAGATTCGGTCAAGGTTCCATGGCATAAACCAGATGTCGAGGCGCTGGCCGGGTAAGGCGTCTGCCACCTCATAGGACCGCTTTTTAAGCCTGACGGTATTATTCAGGTAAACTTTGCACCGGCGCTTCATTCTAAATAAAGGCTCGATATCAATCGTTTCCGGTAGAGGGATGCAGGCACTTTGATGCCCAAGCCGTTTCTGCAAAGGGGTCATGCCCAGGCTGCTGTGAATACGCCGATGATAAGTCGACAGCCATTGTGAAAAGGCCTTGTTCAACCCGTCCAGAGTATGGGCCGGGGCATTTTTGCCCTCAAGGAACTGATCCCGGACGGTCCGGAAGAATCGTTCCACTTTACCCCTTCCCCTGGGTTGGCCCGGCGGCGTATGGATCAGATGGATACCCAGGTTGGCACAAACAAATTTAAGATGCTTGCTTGCGTAACAGGCCCCGTTGTCCGTATAGAACCGACGCGGTTTGCCATGGGTTCGAACGGTGGCCATCAGTGCCATCATCATTACCTCGGTGCCCTCACTGGTAAAAAAACCGGCATGAACCACATATCTTGTGGCATCGTCAATAATGGCATGCAGATAGGTTTTGCGTTTTTGGCTGTTCACTCTGATCTTTGGGCCGTGAAGAAAGTCTGCAGTCCACATTTGACCAAAGAACTGATATTGAAAGGGCCGAGCCGGATCATGCACCGTCAAATGGGGATCTCGTTGAAGGTTGCATGTCCGGGCAAAGCGATAAAGCGTGGAACGGGCCGGAGACTGCATATCCCAGACTTTATCCTGAACCAGCTGTTCGATCAAACGGGCAAAAGTCCATCTGGGATGTTCCTGCCGCAGTTGAAACAATCGGTCCGAGATCGCCCTGGGTACGGCATGGTGGGTGCCGGTGTTTTTTCTTTGGGCATCGTTTAACGCCGGCAGGCCGCCGTTCCGATAACGATAAAACCATTTTCTTAAGGTTTCCGGAGAAAAGGACACAAATTGACCGTCAGGCCGGCGATACTGAACTCCGGCAATTCTGATCAGTGCCTCCTCCATGGTCTCTACCTCTTCATTTCGATGAAGAAGACTGCTGATAATGCCGTATCGCCAGACAGCGAGATCGGCTGGGTCAGGTATTGGCATGACCACCTCCTTAATTGATAGTTGGCATTGGTGGCATATCAACATAACCGACTGTAATTTAACAATGTATGTTTTGTGTTGATGGTAATTTAACCCATCTTCCAGGGAAAAAACTCTGGGAAACATCCCTGGTAAAGTCCGGCCAGAAGGAGGGCGGATCCGGCCCCCATTCGGCAACAGTCTTTTCCCGGGAAAACCAGGGCATGAATTTTTGAGAAAAGATCCTGAGCCGTTTAGCAACACCCCGGGTGCACCCAAAGAATCTTGCCGTCTGTGCCTGGTTCATTCCGGCACTGACCATGGCTGCGCAGCAGCATATCGCCTCAAGGGTGTGACGGACGACCGGCATGATGGATTCAGGAAGAACAGAAAAACTTTTCCATGGACACAGGGGCGATTTGCACAAATAGCGCTGAACCCTTATTTCTGTGTCGTCTTGGGGATGATTTCGCGGATAGGTTCCGTTGCGGATGGTCAAAGAACTCGAACAATGGCAGCAACGAACCTGTTGTTTTTCCTTGGCAGATGACTGATTTCTTATTATGCTTTCTTTCATAAGCAGGGTCGGGGTTGTGGTGGTGATGGTTTTGGCGAACTTAATCTATACCACAATCCCCCCCTCTTATCCCCCCCAAAGGGGGGGAGGAGGATGCCAAGGCATCGGGCGGTTCCTGCTGTCTACCGATGTGCCTTTTCTTTTTTAAAAAATCTTATTTAACAAGCTCATTATTTTCTCAGAAAATGTAACGATAGGTGGGATTTTTAGATGATATAGAGGTACTGTAGGGAAAGAATTAACACTCCTTAATCGAATGTTCTATTTTTTTAATGGAACTTCGGATATGAATATCTCCGGTTTTTTGATTATTATATTTTGTCATTGGAGCTCACCTATATCACGTTATTACTGGTGCTGGTGTGAGATCCGCTAACCTGCAAAAAGCCAAGTTGTTCCCGACGATGAAGAGAGTCCGGCCATTTTTCATCATTTCTTTGAAACTTGGCCGTTTTATTTGCAACCCTTTCGGAAAATTCAATTAGGTTGAATTTTTTTTGATCCACATAATTGAGAAATTGGGCAAAAGTATCGGGAAAAGTTATGTCTGATAATGAGAGAGATGGCTTCGCATTAAAGTTCAGGGCGGCAAATGAAGATAACAAACCTATGATTTGATAGGACAGCATATCCTTGTCAGCCTGATTCGCTTTCGCCCTGATTAAAGGGATACCAGCGGGTATGTCATTAAATCCATCTTGAATAGTCTTCCACCATCCAAATGTTTTTCTTTGATGTGATTGTTTACCGCGATTGTTTTGGAATTTAAGCCAATCAATCGTGCAATACGACCATACGTTTTGGACTTTGCTGAAAAGGTCTTTGACTGAATCAATGCCCAATTCCTTTAAAATTTCTCTCCGGAGTTGAAATTCAACTCTGATGATTTTTTTATTTTCCGGAACTTCATTCAATCCCCAAATATCATAAAACCATGTTTTATTTGATTGTTGCTGTATTTCTAATGGTTTGTCATAGATACGGGCTTTAAGATGGTTTTTCCCGATATCAATGGTTGCAAGTTGCTGATGATTGCGTCTCGTATTGTCGTATGAAGCCCTTGTTACTGTATAATTCAGCAAGGATTCAGACCATAGATATGTAGGCAAGAGGACATCGACGCACAAATCAAGGCGGCTAACCCTGATTTTTTGTATTTTTCCACCCACATATTTTATGAAATCAATAATAAATTCGATTGAGGAATATGGGCCTTTTCGCCAAAGCGTTTCGGAACGAATAGTTAAAATTAAGCTTGGCATTGATTGGGGTTTTTTCCAGTTTCCAATAACCATATTGTATTCTTTGTTAACAATAATCCATTCATAGCCCTTTGATCCATGAGGTTTTATGTTAAATATATAACCTAAAAAATGCAAGCTCATAGCAACACAGTGTATTTGTTGATCGTTTATCAAAAAGCTGGTGAGTTCGAAAGCTTAATAACTCATTGAATTTGAACGTCTTTCAAAATATCACTGCAACTTTTAGGTATAATTAGAATCAGGATTGGGAAATTCATAAGATAAAGGGATATCATTGTTTTCGGATTGCGCTTTGGTTTTTGTTTCGCCTAACTCTGCGAAAAATAAAAGGGCTTCATTGGTAACAGCGGCTTAAAAATCGGCCAAAATCACCGGTTAAAAACCAGCCACCCTTATTTTTAAGCGCACCTGTCCGACATTGGTTTTAACCAAAGACAAAAAAAATCCCCTTAGCTCCCAATTTAAAGGTGCCTATCCATAATGTAATATTTTGCATTCAAATTTTATCTTTTTCGATAGCTTCTCCCCTCCAGGATAAGGATCTCAGAGTTGTAAACAAGGCGGTCGGCAATCGCTGTGGCAACAGTTGTCCCGTCAAATATTGTTCCCCATTTTGCGAACGGCAGGTTCGTCGTAATAATAGTCGACTTTTTTTCGTGCCTGGCGCTGATGATCTGGAAGAACAAATTTGATCCCTGTTTGCCCAACGGAAGATAACCGATCTCGTCACACACAAGAAGATCCTGGGATTGATAATACTTGAGCTTTTTGAGCAATGTATGATCCTGCTCTGCGGCCACAAGCTGGTTAATCATGTCTACAGCCGTTGTAAAAAGGGTTTTATGCCCTGCCTGGGTGGCTGCATAGGCAATACATTTTGATAGCAAGGTCTTGCCGGTGCCGGGATTTCCAATAAAAATGATGTCCTTTTTATCATGGATAAAGTTCAGGTCCACAAGGCTCAAAATTCGGCTCTTTTCTTTTGACCTGGATTCATGGTGGGTAAAATCAAACTGGTCAATGGTGTTTTTTTCTCCTAACCTGGACTGTTTGAACCGTAAGGCAATCCTGGCCTTCTCCCTACAGCCGATTTCGATGTCTAATAAGCGGTCAATGGTCTGCAGAGCGGATAAGTTCTTTTCAGTGCCATGGGCCATGACTTCCTGCAGGTTCAATGCACAGTTTTTTAGACGAAGTTCTTTAAATTTGGCAATTACAGCATCCATCATTTTCTCCTTTGCATGGCTATGGCGTCATACTCGGCAAGATTCGGCTTTGGCAGTCGGATGTCATTGAGTTCTTCGTTTTTCAAGGTCACTGGTGGATGGGGCCTCACAGGTGCTCTTTCCTGATGCAGGATGTTTTGTATATATGCAGCACCATACAGTTTATGCTTCAAAGCTTTTCTGAGAGCACAGATTAACGAAGGCGTGCCGTAACAGTCGTTGATAGATAGAAGTTGAGTCACCGTTTTTTTGATCGGTTGAGACGCATCTGCCAATTTTTCAAGATAATCCGCCGCCTCCTGCCCCAAGGACAGAAACACCATGATCTGTCTGTCCATAAACAACTTCTTTTTTAGCTTTTTAACCTGTTCACTGTGGGAAGGCAGATCAACCCGCTCTCCTTTTTTCCAGCTTCTATGGTGGAGAGCAACCTGTTTTTCTTTGTGATAGATGGTTACGGTTCGGCTGTCGGCCTTAACAGTTAATTGTTTGCCCACCAGCCTGGGGGGTACAGTATAGGTATTGGCATCAAACCGGACGGCAAAAAATTTATCCACCCTTGAGGTCTCGGTTTCCCTGACATCCGGCAAAGGTTCCGGCAGCGGGCATAAATTGTCTTTTGTAAAAAGGTCTGACGGTCTTTTGCCTGTGGTCTGATGTAATCTTTTATTGGCTATGTTTTCAAGCCATACCGCGACCTGATAATTGACATCATTAAGGTCTGTAAAATTCCGCAAAGGCCAAAAATTGTAACGCAAATACTTAATGCTGTTTTCAATTTTTCCTTTTTCATGGGGTGCCCGGACATTACAGGCGACAGGGGTAATGCCGAACGGCCTTAAAAAATCCAGGAAGTGCTCATTAAAACGAATGATTGATCCCATCCGTTCCGTCACGGCGGTCAGCATATTATCCACTATGATTTCTTTTGGGGTACCGCCAAAAAACTGGAAGGCATCTGCTAAACATTGGTGGAGGGTCGCTTGCTTCTGACTGTGGGTAAAACAGACATACAGCATCCGACTGTGGGATTCTATGACGGCCAGCGCATATAACCGCCTTGCACTTTCCCCATAGGGCAGGCTGCCAAAATGCCCCCAGTCTATTTGCATTTGCCGACCCGGCAGGGACTCGAATCGAATAAAGACCTGTTTTTCCCGGTGACCCCTCAAATATCTCAAATAGTCACGCACAATGGTGATTTCTCCATCAAACCCCTTATCTCTTATGATGTTTAAAATGACGGGAGCTTTGACCTTTGGATACTGATCCACCATAGATTTAATCATTTCCCGGAATGGGTCCAATTTCGACGACCGTCCCGATTTGGGCTTGGAAGTGATGTCAGGAGATTTCCAGTATTTGCTGACCGTCCCTCTGTCCAGGTTCAAAGTAGCGGCAATTTGCCTGATGGAAAATCCCATGCGCTTTAACCGGTGAATTTCAAACACCATTCGCTTGTCTATCATGGCTCTCTCCTATGTTTTGTGCGGGGATTCGGGCAGGGAAAGCACCTGGAATAAAGTGCCGTCGTATACGATTAAATCTTTATGGATCAGGCAACTTCGCGCAAAAAGATAATCCTGCTCCTTTAACCCCAGTATGGCGCAAATGCTTTTATCTGCGTAAAACGAAAGGCCGTTCTTATCGGAAGCCAACACAAGAAACAGGTATAATGCCAATTCATGCCAGGTTAATGCTTGCAAAAAACCGTCTGTTAAAAAACGGTGGGGAATAAAACAAAAGCTTTTGCCGGTACTGCGGACTCGCTCCGCAACAAGTACTTTTTTCTTAATCATGCCGGCCTCCCGGTTCATTTTTCCTGGGTTCGCGATATTTGAACCCGGCTTTCACAAGAATATCTTCTAAAACAATGCCGATTTCACCTTTTTCCTTTAACTGGTCAACCATCCATTTTTGTATCCGGGCATTCACATGAACTCGCTTAAGGTGTGGCGGCAGCTTTGGTTTTGGTATCCCCCTGTATCCTCCACGTTTTGTTGCCATACGTTTACCTCCTGATCCCATGTTGATAATTAAAGATGCCTGATATCCAAGGGTTTTAGACAATTGTGCAACGCTTTACAGAAAAACAGGGTGAATTTTGAGGGTAAATGTTGATATTGCTGTTTTCCTGGTAACATCATGGATCTTTGCGTCAATCCCGTCGCGGTTTCCCTTTGGTATCGTTTGATTCATATATACCTGTAGCATATCATTGTGGTCCACGTCCCCGAGTCCATCTTTGCAATTATGGCGAGCAGCCTGGTGCTGTAGTGATAAAAATTTTTACCGGGTCCATCTTTGCAATGGTCGGAACAAGCCAAAATTGTCCAAGAAAGCTTTGGTTACAGGCTTTGCTCGCGTCCATCTTTGCAATACCAACGGTTTTACCCAATTGTGCTTTCTGGTTTCTGATTCTTTGTAATGCCCTGTTTCTGCGAACTTGTTCAGGATTCTCCAGCCGATATTCTTTATAGTAGTCAGGATTTTTGAGGAGCCATTTTTGTTGAGATAGATACTGATCTTTTTTGTATTCCGGATCAGCTGCAAGTTTGTGCTTTTGCCACAGGGCTTTTCTGGCCCTTTGACAAGCCGATTTTGAACAGTAAGTCTGCAATTTATTTCTGGGGGTGAAAAAGGTGTCACAGCAGGGACAAAGTATCTGGTCCATTCTTTTCCCTCCGAGAGATTTTTTTTGGGTACAAGTTGGAATTATATGAATGGAATCAGATTTTTTAAATTTTCATTTTTAAGGAAATTAAATTGAGGAAACTAGATGGGTGGCGGGTTGTCCCCCTGAAATTGGCTGGAAGAAAATCCCTGAAAATGGATGAGAATTAAATCCCTGGTACCAGGCTTCATCCCAGAAAATGTCAAAAGAAAGAACTAACGTGTCAATATTGGAGGCTAAAATTTTTGTACCATCAACCTCTTGGGTTATTTTTGCGGGGCGCCTGTTAGTAGTTCGCGCCCTTCGGTTATTTGACTGCTGTTCTAATTTTTTATTTTGTTTGTTCTTGGTGCTTTTTGACATGAATAACTCTCCTTTTGATTTTTGGAGAGATCATTGACACTCATACGTAGGATTGATAAATTTAAGAGCTGAGTGTTCATTGAACTCTCACGGTTCTGGACCAAGCACTTTGACTTTGGCGAGACGGGGTGCTTGGTCTTTTCATTTATATATTTACTTTTTGATACTCTGGTTTCTGATCTCCCATTCTTTTTTTGATTCTTCAAAGCTTTTTTTCCAAGTGCGACTTACAGTGTCTAAGGTATCGCGAAGAAAAACAGTTGCGGATAGAACGCCTGGAACAGAATTGATCATTTTTATTTCCCTGAACTCAAAATCAATAATATGTTCAATTATCCCCTTTCGAGTCATTTTTAGTTTATGGGCCATATCGTCTAATTTTTGAAGCAAATCAGGATCAATTCGAAGAGAAATAGAATCTTTTTTCGGTTCCTCACAGCCAACAATTATGGAAGGGGTGTTCTCGCTTTTAATGAGCGGAGTTATTGCTTTCTTAAAATTCCAAAGATGAACACTGAATTTAACAAGGTGTAAATTTTTTAACAGGCGCATTTCCTCATAGCCGACCTCAATTAGGTTGTGAACAATTTGACTCCGATTAATACGTGCCTGATCGGCAAAATGATCTATTTTTTTAATGATCTCTGGTGCCAACCAAATCGATACCACTTTCTTCGCCTTTCCCATATTCACCACCATGTCTTAATAATTACATTGTATTCATGTTTATTTTATGATGTAGTCATTTATAGGTACGTTTTATTTCGGCTGTCAATAATTTTTTGAAAAAAAATAAGAAAAAGATGCTTAGAAAGATCTGACTCAATATTTCAAGGTGGGCAGTGAGTTTTTTCTCCTGGGGGAGGATCGCGTATAGGGCAACACTACAGGAAATCAACAAAAATTTCGGTTTCCAAAAATCTTTTCCCTTGTCTTTTTGAAAATAATAAGATGTTTTTAACGGCTACATTTCATTTAAAAGCCCACAGGAAAAAGATTTTCAGACCCTCCGAATTTTTTGTTGATTTCCTTCCGCTTTTGCCCAGAAAAAATGCGACCCCAGGAGGAAAATTTTAATTAGATAATCCCTCCGGGGGCCAGGTTTTAAAAACCTGGACAAATAGATAGAGGAGTAAACATGAAAGCACTAAGTATTAAACAGCCCTGGGCAAACCTTATAGTTGAAGGAATAAAGGATATTGAAAATCGCAACTGGCTTACCTATTATCGTGGCCTTTTATATATCCATGCAGGCAAAGGCTTCGATCTCCAAGGGGCGAGCATTTTAAACAGGCAAGTCCCCAAATATAGAAGAATCATCGAAGAATCGAGAAATAGTCGTGGTGGAATAGTTGGAACTGTTCAATTAACAGATTGTGTCACACTACATAACTCAACATGGTTTTATGGCAAATATGGTTTTGTTTTTAATGCTCCTCAAAAAATTGATTTTTACCCGATGAAGGGGCAACTAAGTATTTTTGATTTCCATTTTGAAACTTCCCCCATAACGCAAAAGACGGAAAAGCAATTGTCGTTGTTTGATGGCTTGATATAAATGACTACTGCATAGAATTGAACAAAATCACCGCAAAAGGTTGATAGGTTTATCCAATCCGAGCCTGGTCTGGTTTGAAGATAGAAAGCAACTAAAAAAAGCCTCTTAACGATTCTCAGCCTTTGAGTTGAGAATCGTTAAATTCAAGAATTGTTAAGAAGCTTTGAATCGCGAATATCTGACCCGGGGGTGGGAGCTGCGAGCCCTCGCCTCCACCCCCGGTACAGACTATCCATGTTTTTTTTGTACTAAAATCAAAAATATAGCAATCTGCATAAAATCAGAGATCTGTATTGCATTAAGAGAGCCAATTAAGTGTAAGTGTCTGCTCCCTATACACCTGAGTAAACCGATCAAACTATTGAGGAAAATTTATTTCTGGTGGGAAAAAGAATGACCCTTTATTTTCTGAATATTTGGCACCATCTCTTTGTAACTTTTTAAGATCTTTAATAGGTATGCCTTTTTCTTTGGCCAATTTTTCTATTAGGTCGTCTGTCAATGGTTTAAGACCATCGTTTTTACCTCCCATTTGTGCCATTTTTTTTATTTCCCGTTCTTTTTTTAATTGCTTTAACCTTTTGGCTTTTCCCATAAGTTACTCCTTTTATTGTTTTGTGTATATTAAATGTTTATCAAGTATTTTTTAGTTAGTCGATATTTGTAGAGATGAATTTTTGATGGGAATTGCCTTCCGATTATTCCCAATTTGGATAAATATGGCATCATGGGGGCTTAAAAAGGTTGGGACAATCAATATTGAAAATGATTTCACATAAAGGGTGCTCATAAAATTGAAAATAAGTTTTATAGAAAATTTGTAGAAGGCTAATGAGATTAGTCGGGGCGGGAAGATTTAAATTCTTTACACACTGTTCGCCAAATGGTGAGCGTGGGTCGAATGTTTCCCACATTGAATGTGGGAATAAAAAAAGGTCTTCAACTTTTAAATAAAGCTGAAAACCCTTGATATCAGTTGGTCGGGATGAGAGGATTTGAACCTCCGACCCCCTCGTCCCGAACGAGGTGCTCTACCAGGCTGAGCCACATCCCGACGCACAAACCGCTACTTAATATACCAGAATCAAAAAAATGTCAATTTAGAAAATATTTTCTTTGATAATTGTGGCCTCTCGTCCCGGGCCCACGGAAACAATTTTAATTTTGACTTCCGACAACTCTTCTATTCGTGCAAGATAGGCCTTTGCGTTTTCGGGCAGGTCATCAAAATTGGTTATCTTTGATGTCTGCGTCTTCCAGCCGGGATGTGTCTCATACACCGGCGTGCATTGTGCCAGGACATCAATCTGGGCCGGGAAATCGGCCATGACATTGCCCGCATATTCATATCCTGTGCAGATGTTGATTTCATCCAGGTCGTCCAGGACATCAAGTTTGGTAATGGCAAGTCCGGTAAGGCTGTTTAGGCGGGCGGCATTTTTTAATACCACCATGTCCAGCCACCCGCAACGCCGCTTGCGTCCGGTGGTGGCGCCGAATTCAGCACCTGTTTTCTGGATTTTATCACCAATCTCATCAAACAGTTCTGTTGGGAAGGGCCCCGCGCCCACCCGGGTGGTGTATGCCTTGACAATGCCGATGATTTCATCGAGCTGTCCCGGTCCCACGCCGCTTCCGCTTGCCGCATTGGCCGAAACCGTTGTTGAAGAGGTGACAAAGGGATAGGTGCCGTGCTCAATGTCAAGGTGGGTGCCCTGGGCGCCTTCAAATAAAACCTGAACCCCCTGGCGCAGACCCTGGTCAAGGGTCACGGAAACATCACAGATATAGGGAAGAAGCCGGTCCCGGATGGTTTTAAACCGATCAATGATCAGTGCCGGATCCAAGGGTTGGGCTTTAAAATAGTGTTCCAGGTAGAAATTTTTTTCCGCCATGACGGTCTCAACTTTTTCCTTGAACAGGTCAAAGTCAAGCAGATCGCAGAACCGGATACCCACACGGCTGGCCTTATCTTCGTAGCAGGGGCCGATACCCCGGCCGGTGGTGCCGATTTTGTCCTTGCCTTTTTTTGTTTCCCGGGCCTTGTCGATCTCCTGGTGGTAGGGCATGATCAGGTGGGCACGATTGCTGATTTTGAGCATATTGGGTGATACATCAATGTTGTTATCGGCCAGATAGTCGATTTCATCGAGTAACACAAAGGGGTCAACCACCACACCGTTGCCGATAAAACATTTTTTCTGCTGAATTATCCCGGAGGGGATCAGATGGCTGATAATTTCTTTTCCTTCCACCACCATGGTGTGTCCCGCATTGTTCCCACCCTGGAACCTGACCACATAATCAGCGTGTTCGCTGAGCAGATCAACAATTTTTCCTTTTCCTTCATCACCCCACTGGGTTCCCACAACAACTGTGTTTGTCACGGTTTCTCCTTTTTGCCTCAAAAAAGCTTTTAATAATCCGTCTTGTCTGTTTTTCACATATGCCCTGAGTAATTTCAGGGTGGTGGTTTAATCGTGAATCCGATCCCATCTGGTAAAGGGAGGCCGCAGCCCCCCATTTGGGATCCTGGGCACCGAAAACGATGCGCCGGATTCTGGCATGGATGATGGCCCCCATGCACATAATGCATGGTTCTATGGTTACATAAAGTGTTGTATTGGGCAGGCGATAATTATTCATGAATCTGCAGGCCGAGCGAATGGCCTTGATTTCAGCATGGCTTGTGGGATCGTTTTCCGATATCGGACAATTATATCCCTGTCCGATTACCGTTCCGCCCGGGTCCACCACAATGGCCCCAACGGGAACCTCGTCATGTGTTTCGGCTTTTTTTGCCTCGTCCAAGGCAAGCATCATGTAATATTCATCATCCATAATCCAACCCTAACTTATATAAGCCTTTTTCCGTTAGGTCAAATGTTATGAGATACTATTTTATATGCCGGGCAAAATCAAAGCGGTTGACCCCTTTCGACTCAGTTTGGTATATTCCATCTTTTAAGACTAATTATTGGTAACTGTGACACTTCCTGTAAATATATAATTATTGAGGACTTAATATGGAACGTACTAAATCGGCCGCGTTGTTTTCATCTGCCATGCATTTGATACCGGGCGGGGTAAATTCGCCGGTAAGGGCCTGTGGGTCAGTGGGTGGAGAACCCGTTTTCATTGAAAAAGGAGAGGGGGCAAGGTTGTTTGATGCCGACGGCAACGCATATATAGATTATGTCCTGTCCTGGGGCCCGCTCATTCTCGGCCACCGTCCCAAACCTGTGGTTGAGCGTCTAAAAGAGGTGCTGGATTCCGGCACAAGTTTTGGCGCGCCGACCGCCGTTGAAAATGATCTGGCCCAGCTTGTTGTGGATGCCGTGGATTCCGTGGATATGGTCAGAATGGTGAATTCAGGCACCGAGGCGACCATGAGTGCCATTCGTCTGGCAAGGGGCGTGACGGGTCGGGATCTTATCGTTAAATTTGATGGCTGTTACCATGGCCATGCCGATACCTTGCTTGTGGCGGCCGGATCCGGGGTGGCCACCCTGGGTATTCCGGGAAGCCCGGGGGTTCCTGCCGACGTGATCCGCAATACCTTGTCCCTGCCCTACAATGACATTGAGGGGTTTGAACAGCTCATGGCTGAAAAGGGCAAAGATATTGCCTGCGTGATCGTTGAGCCTGTGGCCGGGAACATGGGGATGGTGGCGCCTGATCCACAGTTTTTAAAGACATTACGCAGCCAGACGGCAGCCCATGGGGCGTTGCTGATTTTTGATGAAGTCATGACCGGTTTCCGGGTCGGAGACCGCAAGTGCGCCCAGGGCCATTTTAATATTGATCCGGATTTGACCTGCTTTGGCAAGGTAATCGGCGGCGGGCTGCCCGTGGGCGCCTATGGCGGGAAACGCGAAATTATGTCGCAGATTGCCCCGGTTGGTGCGATTTACCAGGCCGGAACGTTGTCGGGTAATCCGTTGGCCATGGCTGCAGGGGTTGCGACCTTAAGGGCCCTTGAAGATGATGGTCTCTACGCGGATATGGACCGGCGGGCGGATATGCTGGTTAATGGTCTTAAAGCTGCGGCCGACGACGCAGGTATTCCTTTTTCCGCAGGCCATTTCGGTTCCATGGCCGGGTTCTTTTTTACAGGGCAGACGGTGCGTAATTTTGATGATGCCAAAACCTGTGACCTGGACCGGTTCGCAAAATTTTACCGGGGCATGCTGGCCAAGGGCATTTATCTTGCCCCGTCGCAGTTTGAGGCCTGTTTTGTCTCTGCGGCCCATACGGATGAGGATATTGAGATTACCCTGGATGCCGCACGGCAGGTCATGGCGGAAATTTAATGGCTGATTCAATCAAGCGGGTTCATCTGGTGGCAGCCTGTGGCACCGGCATGGGCACACTGGCTTGTATCCTTAAAAAAATGGGTTACATTGTTACGGGATCAGATCAGAATGTCTATCCGCCCATGAGTGATTTCCTTGGGGATAACGGGATTACATTATTCAGCGGCTTTGACCCGGCCAATATCAGTGAAGCGCCGGGCCAGGTTCCCGATCTTGTGATTATCGGCAATGCCGTGACCCGTGATAACCCCGAAGCCGTTGCCGTAATGGAAAGGGGGCTCGACTACATATCCATGCCCCAGGCGGTGAACCGGTTTATTGCCCAGGGCAAGAAGATCATTCTGGTCACCGGCACCCATGGTAAAACCACCACCTCCGCCATTATGGCCCATTTGCTGGAAACTGCAGGGCTTCGTCCCTCATTTATGATCGGGGGGATTTTAAAGGATTATAACTCCTCATTTAAAATAGGTGACGGGGAATATATGGTGATAGAGGGGGATGAGTATGATACGGCCTTTTTTGATAAAGGGCCGAAATTCATGCATTATGATCCCCATATAACCATTATGACGGGCATTGAATTTGACCATGCAGATATTTTTGACGATCTGGACCACATTTGCCGGGCATTTGATGGGCTGGTGTCAAAGATCAAAGATAAAAGCCAAATTATTGCCTGCAAGGACAACGTTAATTTGATGCAGGTATTGGCACAGGCCGGTGTCGTTGACTGCGGGACCTACGGTGCCGACGCCATGTGGCAGGTGACCGACCACCGCTTAGGCAGTGAACCTGATCCCGCTACGGGCCGCTTGCATACCCTTGCCCGCATCACCGGTCCCGGCACGGATCTTAACATACAAACGGATCTGCCCGGGCGGCACAACCTTCTCAACGCAACTGCCTGTATTGCCGCGGCCCGCAGTCTGGGCGTCGATGAGTCTGACATTGCCCATGGGCTTTCAACCTTCAGCGGGGTGAAAAGACGCCAGGAAATACGGGGGCAGGTGAACGGTATTACGGTGATGGATGACTTTGCCCATCACCCCACAGCGGTTAAAGAGACCATTGCTGCGGTCAAGCCGTTTTATCCCAAAGGTCGGCTGGTGGCCGTGTTTGAGCCTAGAACCAATACCAGCATGAGAAATATTTTTCAAGAGACCTATCCGGCATGCTTTGATCTGGCGGACTTGGTGTGCATCTGCTCGCCAGGGGTAAAGAAGAATATCCCTGAAGCGGAGCGGTTTTCACCCGAGCGGTTGACCGAAGATATCTGTAAGCGGGGCAGGGCGGCCCATCATTTTGATGATCCCGGCCAGGTGGTTGACTTTCTTGCCCCGGCGCTTAAACCCAACGATCTGGTTCTCGTGATGTCCAACGGCGGGTTTGGAAATATTCACCAGCGTATTCTGGAGCGGTTGGGGTGACAAAAATTGCAATTAGAATTATCGGCATCGGACTGCTGCACTCATTTTTATACGGCTATCTGGTGCCTTTTATTATTTACCCGCGGTTCGGGCAGCATGGAATAACCTTTGCCGTTATTGTTGCCGTACTGATTTCCATTGGTATTCTGGCCACACTGCGGTTGGGGAAAAATAAAAAAAAGAACAAAGGAGAGTAACCCATGACCAATACGATTGAGTGGGATAAAAAATACGGCGTTGATGTGCCTGAACTGGATGAAAGCCGCAAGCAGCTTATGGAGATGTTTAATACCCTTATCGGTATGAAGACGAAGAAGGGCGGCAATAAGGATGTCGCTAATCTGGTTACCGATATCAACGATTACAGTAAGATTCTTTTTTCACAGGAAGAAAAAGTGCTTGGGAAAAAAGGATATCCGGATCTTGATGTCCATGCAAAGTCCCACCGCCGGTTTGTCAAAAAAGCCATCGGCCTGCGTCGTGAAATCGCAGAAGATGTGGATAACCTGTCACTTGAAGATATTCTGGCGTTGCGGGACTTGCTTATCAGGCATTTTGAATTGGCGGATACGCTGTTTATTCCTTTTTTAAGAATCCACAGTTATGTGGATGAGTGTGAAAGTAAAAAATGAGCCCGGGGTATCGCCCGGATAGGGCGCCCCGGGCTTGATGCTGTCGGCAGCCGGTTTGTGTAGGGGCAACCCCCTGTGGTTGCCCTCCCTGGGGCAGACATCGCAGCAGGGGCAGGGCAGGCACAGGGACCTGCCCCTGCAGCGCCCATGGTTTTGGGGGCGGTCATGGTCATAATTAAAGAAATAATTAATCGTTGACGATATCTGTATTTGGAAGTTAAAAATAATTTCCAAAATGAAGATAAAAAGAAAAATATAAAGACTTAAATTATGATTGCAGACTATGAGATAATATCCGGTGCCGATAAAATTATGGGAAATGGCGGTAGAGGTCCGGGGTTTGCCGGTAGATATCAGAGCAATAATCCCAATCGCAGAAAGGAGCGGCGCAAAAGGCGGTATGATCGACGCAAAAGCGTCAGGGACGGTGTGATTGTTACATTGTCTTTCAAAAAAGATCGCAGAAAAAAACCTGACCGCCGATCGGCCAGGCCCGTCCCCGCAGGTGACGATAAAGATTCAGGGTATAATATTATAGCTTAATGATTTCGGTCTGATTGTTTGCTTTAAAGGGTGTGGATGTCTTTTCGCCTACTTTCCTTTTTTGATCCTTGCTGGTAAAACAAGTCATGTGTGATCTCTCTTTCAATGATCTTAATGTCCTCCATGAATCGGGGATTTTGTCCCACATGGACTACTATTTCTCTTCAACCATGGCCAATATTTTTAAACGTTCAGGGCCATTGGAAGCCCTTTCCGCCGCGTTGACCTGCCGGGCCCTGTCCCATGGCTCCATATGCCTGGATCTTGCGGGTGTGGCCGGGACCGCTTTGACAACCCCCGAAGGCAAAGCGCTTGTCCGGCTTCCCGGCCTGGACCGCTGGCGCAACCTCCTCGAACATTCTGACATGGTGGGGAGGCCGGTGTCTCATGGTGCAGAAAAAGAAGATAATGGAACGTTCCGGGCAGATAAATATCCTTTGGTCCTAGATCGTGGCAACAATCTTTATCTGTCCAGGTACTATGATTTTCAATGCCGGCTCTCTGGTAATATCAGGGCACGGATTCAAAGACCGATTCCCGGCCCTGATGATGACTTTTTAAATCACAGGCTGTCGTCTTATTTTGACGGTCAGGATCACACCAGGACTTTGGGGCAGCAGCAGGCTGTTAGAAAAGCACTTTGTTCGGGCTTTGTCATGGTGTCCGGGGGGCCGGGTACCGGTAAAACTTATATTACGGATATCATACAGACACTTTTGGTCGCCTGGGCCAAGGAAAATTACCTGCCGGTTCCCCGGGTGATGTGTCTGGCGCCTACGGGCAAGGCCGCAGCCAGATTGAAAAACGGGATGACCATTCACAGCGCACTTCAACCTGTGAAAAACGCAACGGGCTTTCGGCACAATGCCGCCAATCCCCTGGCCGCCGACCTGGTGATTGTGGATGAAGCATCCATGATCGACATGGCGCTTATGACAAGGCTTTTTGAAGCCATTGCTCCCGATGCACGTATTGTGATGCTCGGTGATATGAATCAACTTTCTCCGGTTCAGGCCGGTGCGGTATTCTTTGACTTGTGTCATGCTGACCTGTTGTCCGATTCCCGGGTGTTTTTGACGGTTAATTTCAGATCCGGGGGCAGAACCGGGATTGAAACGCTTGCCGCGGCCGTTAATGCCAGTGATGCGGATGCTGTGGCAGATATTCTTGGGGGCAATCATCCTGATCTTGAATTTGTGGATACCGCCGAAGATACAGACTACCAAGCCCGCCTTGAATCCTGTATTCAGCAAGGCTACAAGCCGCTGTGGGATGCCCGATCCCCTGGGCAGGCAATGGCTGCCGTTGACCATTTTCGTGTGCTGTGTGCCCACAATCGAGGACACAGTGGAACATTACAAATTAATCATCTATGCGAAAAGATGTTACGATCCAAGGAAAAAGATGGTATAAAACGCCCTATTTTTAACATGCTTTTAATGGTTCGGCGCAATGATTACAAGCGGTTGCTGTTTAACGGTGACACCTGTGTGGTCGTTGAAGAGAACGGGGGAGCCACAGCATGGTTTGATGCGAAACCATCAGGAATCCGGCATTTCAGATTATCTGATCTGCCCGAATGTGACCCCGGCTTTGCCGTCACTATCCATAAAAGCCAGGGGTCGGAATTTGACACGGTACTGATTCTTATCCCTGAAAAGACATCACCGGTTGTTACCCGGCAGCTGCTTTATACGGGTATCACGCGGTCCCGGAACAAAGTGATTATTTTCGGCAGCATGCCCATGATCCGGCAGGCGGTCAAAACCTCTCCTGAACCCAGGTCCAACCTACGGGCCGAACTGGATGGGACATAGACCTTGAATGGGAATGGGCAATGGGTGTCGAAAAGAACATACAACATGGGATGAAAGCGGCTTGCGCAGCCTGGACGCTTTCGTACAAATTTTAGTGAAAGAATTGTTTTGAGACAAAAAGACAGCTTTGCCGATCAGATCTGGATGTTTTTTGCCTCGGTGAAACTCACTGTTTATACCCTGGTGCTTTTGGCCGTAACTTCCATCTTTGGTACTTTGATTTTGCAGAACGCAAACCCCGAAGCGTATACCAGGCTTTACGGCCCGGGTTTGTACAATATGATCCAGGTACTTGATCTGGACAGGATGTACCAGGCCTGGTGGTATCTCTTACTCATGGTGGTATTATGCGTCAATATTGTTGTCTGCTCCATTGACAGGCTGTCGGCAACCTGGAAAATTATTTTCCCTAGACATATTTCAGTGAACCCCCGGCGGTTTGAAAAGGCTAAAAACAGACAGGCGTTTGACTGTCACGCTTCCATGGAGCAGGTTGCCGGCCGGGCAAAAAATGTGCTTGCCGGTCGGGGCGGCAAGGTGATCGAAAAAAATGATGACACAGGGCTGATTCTGTATGCGGAAAAAGGCCGGTGGTCCCGGCTTGGGGTGTATGTGGTTCACGCCAGTGTGCTGATGCTGCTTGCCGGTGCTCTGATCGGGTCCGCCTTGGGATTTAAGGCAAATTTGCGGCTGGATGAAGGGCAAACCGCAGATACGGTGTTTGACAGCCATACCCGATTGCCCATAAAGTTGCCGTTCATGGTCCGGTGCAATGATTTTCAGGTGAAGTTTTATGATACGGGTGCCCCGGATGAGTTTAAATCCAGTTTGACCATCCTTGAGAACGACGCGGAGAGTTTTACCCAGGATATTCTGGTTAACCATCCGCTAAGGTACAAGGGCATCAATATCTTCCAGGCATCCTATGGGCCTACCACCCCTGACGAGGCCCTGTTTGAAATAACCGACAGTGAAACCGGAGCCGTTCAGACACACACCATAAAAAACGGTAAGAGTGTGCCGCTGCCCGCGGATGCCGGTATGTTTATATTCGAAGGGTTTGTGCCCCATTATGACTTCAACGGTCATGATCTGGGGGAGGCGTTTGTCGGGCGCCTTGATACAACCAACGGCCAAAATGCCCAAATTGTTCTGCCCACCAAGTTTCCCACGTTTGATAAGATGCGCAAGGGCAGGTTCACCGTTGAGGTTAAATCCTGGGACCAGGCCTATTATACCGGACTTCAGGTGACAAAGGATCCGGGCGTCCCCTTTGTATACACCGGTTTTTTGCTTATGATCATCGGTTGCTGGGTTACCTTTTTTGTCTCCCACCAGTCTGTGTGCATTGGCCTTGAACAGTCCGGGTCCGGCAGCACCCGGGTGTGGGTGGCCGGTCGGGCCAACCGCAATGCCCAGGGTACAAATTTGACCGTTAAGAAACTTGTAAAGGAATTAAAGGAAGTATCAGGCATATGAATTCATCCCTGCTTTTATCGGCTGCAACATTTATCTATGCATTGGCATCGATATTTTATATTGGATCTTTTTCTTTTAAAAAACCTAGCTTTGCCCGGCTTGGATTCTGGGTGATTGTGATTGGCCTTGTGGCCAATACCGGCGGTATTCTATTGCGCTGGGTCGAGTCCTACCAAATGGGATACGGGCATGCGCCCTTTTCCAATATGTATGAATCCCTGGTCTTTTTTTCATGGACGGCCGCGGCCCTCTATGTGTTTGTGGAGTGCAAATACAAGGAGAGCATCATCGGGGTGTTTGTCTCCCCTTTGATTTTTCTTGGGATTGCCTATGCCAGTTTTGACCCGTCCATCACGTCAAAAATTTCGCCGTTGATCCCTGCGCTGAAGTCCAACTGGCTCATTGCCCATGTCATCACCTGCTTTCTGGGGTATGCCGGGTTTGCCCTGGCCTTTGGATTCAGCTTTATGTATTTCATCAAACCCCAAAATCCAGGTGCAAAGCGCCTGTTTGCGAAACTGCCCGACTGGGATACTATTGATGAGTTGACCTATCAGATGATTGTCTTCGGGTTTCTTTTCCTGACCATCGGTATTATCACAGGCTCGGTCTGGGCCAATTCCGCCTGGGGTAAGTACTGGTCCTGGGATCCCAAAGAGACCTGGTCGCTGATCACCTGGTTTATTTACGCCATTTTTCTGCATCTTCGCCTGATGCGCGGATGGTACGGAAAAAATCTTGCTGTTGTTTCCATCATCGGATTTGTCGGGGTGCTGTTCACCTATTTCGGCGTGAATTATCTTTTATCCGGGCTTCACAGCTACGGATAGACACACGTTTTGCCATGGGGTCGGCGCAAAATTTTCCCAATGGTTTAAGATATAGCCCGGGATGCATATTACAATGTACCCCGGGCTTTTTTTTGTTTAAGACGCTGCATTGAAGAATTACGCTATCTTTGTCTCAATACTTTTACGAAAAATTACATTTTTTAGGGTTATTTTTTTTAAAGGTATTATATAATTGTATAAATTTTAAATTAGCCCAAAAAAAATTTTTAATCCCATTCTGTTCAGGCCGTTCCGGGTCAAGGCTTTTCCCAATTAAACTTGACAAGGGAAACATATATTAATATAGAATGACCGAATTTGTATTTTCCGGACGTATCGCAGAAAATCGGCATGGAAGATGCGTTTCTGCGAAAAATATTGGCCTGGGAGTAATCCTGTGCCGCAGAAGTATGGTAACATCAACATTTTAACATTGATGGAGTTTTCATGAGCGAGTTAGAAAACAAAGCAAACGATGGTCCTGGGGGAGGTGCGCACCACGGCACCGACAACGGTCCAAA
This sequence comes from uncultured Desulfobacter sp., assembly GCF_963666675.1. Classification (NCBI taxonomy): domain Bacteria; kingdom Pseudomonadati; phylum Thermodesulfobacteriota; class Desulfobacteria; order Desulfobacterales; family Desulfobacteraceae; genus Desulfobacter; species uncultured Desulfobacter sp. Next base: position 1,376,249 of record NZ_OY762929.1, read on the forward strand.
AGATGACAAAGGGTTAGGCCTGGGCGTCATCTTTTTTATGGGGGCATTTCTGGTGTGTTTCCTGTCGGGCTGGCTACTGTTTCCAAAATTGCTTTATTCAAAAAAGGAGCAGCCGTTTAATTTCAATCACAGCCTTCACGTCGGAGAGACAGGGGATTGCGAAACCTGCCATTATCTCAGAGAAGACGGTACTTTCTCCGGAATCCCAGGGTTGGAATCCTGTATGGAATGCCATACGGATGAGCCCATGGGCGACACCGATGACGAAGCCGTGTTTGCAGAGGAGTATGTGGCCAAAGGGAAAGAAGTGCCCTGGCTGGTTTATTCCAGACAGCCTGATTGCGTCTATTTTTCCCATGCAGCGCATACCGTTGCAGGCGGCATGGATTGTAAGACCTGCCATGGTCACATTGGAGAGTCCACCTCTTCGCGGCCCTATGAGGAAAATAGAATTACCGGCTACAGCCGTGATATCTGGGGCAAAAATATCTGGGGAATCAAAAAGAATTCCTGGGATCGCATGAAGATGGATGATTGTGCGGACTGCCACCTGGAAGAGATGGGTCACAAGGGCTACTGCTTCCAGTGCCACAAGTAAAACACCTCAAGGACAAGAATTTCAAAGTTTATAAAGGATGACTTATGAAAATTGACAGACGAAGCTTCTTGGGATTGGGACTTGGCGCGGCAGCCGGCATTGCGCTTTCCCCTGTGGGTGTCAAGCTGACAGATGATTCTTCCATCTGGACCCAGAATTGGCCCTGGACCCCTGTCCCCGAAGACGGCGAAATAACCTATGACCATTCCGTGTGCAGCCTGTGCCCAGGTGCCTGCGGCATCAGTGTCAGAAAAATAAACGGACGGCCTGTTAAGATCGAAGGCCTTGACGATTACCCGATTAATAACGGAGGCGCCTGTCTCCATGGTATTGCCGGGCTGCAGTATCTTTATGATCCTGCCAGAATAAAAACCCCCTTGAAGAGAAACGGGAACAAATTTGAAAAGATTTCCTGGGATGAAGCCATTGCACTTGTGGCCGAAAAACTGGGCGAAATCCGTGAAGCCGGATCCCCTGAATCCCTTGGGTTGATCACCGGTGCCGATAACGGCTCCATGGCCAAGCTTTTTGACCGGTTTATGCAAGCCTTCGGTACGCCCAATACCTATTCTATGCCAAGTCTTGAATCTAATCTGGCACTGACGGCTGAGGCACTTCACAGTGCAGATCGCAGCCTTGGATTTGACCTTGATCATTCCGATTTTATTTTGAGTTTCGGCGCGGCAATTGTCGAGGGCTGGGGATCTCCTGCGGCTTGTATCCAGGCCAATGCCTCAAGACATGAACGCAAAGCCAAACTGGTACAGGTTGATTACAGGCTGTCCAATACGGCCATCGTCGCCGATAAGCTCATCGCCGTGAAACCGGGAACCGAAGCGGATTTTGCTTTGGGTCTGTGTGGTGTGCTGCTTGCCAAGACCCAGGTTGCAAAGAAAATCCTTTTGGGGGATGTGAACAAGCTGGCCTTTGCCGCGATGCTGAAAAAAGAGTATACGCTGGACAAAGTGGAAACCACTACCGGCGTTAAGGCGGCGGACATTGAAGCCCTTGCCATGGAGTTTGCCAAGGCCAAAGCCCCTGTGGCCGTTCCCGGAAAGGGCAGGGGAGACGTTGGTCAAAGTCTTCGTGAATTTGCAGCTGTCCAGGCCCTTAATGTATTGGGGGGCCGCCTGAATAAAGAAGGCGGTGCCTTTGTCATGTGGCCGGCAGGCTATTTAAGCTTTCCTGAAAATGTCATGGATGATACCGCTGAACAAGGCGCAGGAAAGGCAAAACTTGCAGGTTCCGTGAATGAACTGGTTGATACGCTTGAAACCGACGGCGGCCTTTCCGCCCTGTTTATTTATAATGCCAATCCCTGCTACGCACTGAACAACACTGAAAAAGTTAAGGCTGCCATGGACAAAGTTGAATTCAAAGTCAGCTTTAGTTCTTTCATGGATGAAACGGCACTTAGATCCGATGTGATCCTGCCGGCGTCCATCTTTCTTGAACGCCTGGAAGATGTTGTGTCCGGTGCCGGACTTGCCAAAACAGTCGTCGGGCTTTGCCGGCCCATGGTTGATCCCATATTTGACACCAAGCACCCGGGCGATGCACTGATTCTGCTGGCCCAGGCCATGGGTGACAGCATGGCGGAAAGTTTTGCCTGGGATTCCTATGATGCCTGTCTTGAAGAGGTTGCCGAAAAAGTTTGGGAGTCCTTGTCCGAGGATGGGTATGTCCTGATTGATGATAAACCGCCGGTGGGAACACCGACAACGGATTTCACCTTCCTTGCGTCGGCGCCCAAGGTTGAGACACCGGTGCAAGAAGACGGTTTAACCCTGGTTCCTATTGACAAGATGCGGCTCGCCGGCGGTTCAATGATCTCTTCTCCCTTTGCTGTAAAAACCGTTTCCGACAAAGTGCTTCTCGGAAAATACAGTGTTGTTGAAATTAATCCGGCCACTGCCGGCGCATTGAAAGACGGTGATGTTGCCGTTCTTAAAACCGCCGCAGGTACGGCAAAGGTGAAAATCGGCTATAACGAAGGTATCATGCCCGGCGTGATCGGTATGCCAAGGGGGCTTGGACGTGCCTTCAATAATCCTTACGTGGCCGGTAAAGGTGCCAATGTCAATGATCTGATCGGCCCGGTCATCGAGCCTGGTTCAGGACTGGATGCTGCCTTTGGAATTAAAGCCACTCTTTCAAAGGCGTAAACTGTTTACGAAATCATTTTAAGAGGTTCTGATGATAGAAAATAAAAAAGCCCATAAGTTCGGAATGGTTATCGATCTGGACAAATGCACGGGATGCGGTGCCTGTATGGTCTCGTGCATGTCTGAGAATAACGTTCCGTTTAAGGAGGATGAAACCAACAAAAAGGACAGTATCACCTGGATGCGGGTGTACAAACTGACCAATGGGAAATCCTTTCCTGAAACTGAAGTCGCTTACCTGCCCCGGCCGTGCCAGCACTGCGCCGGTATTGGTGACCATGGCCATTCGCCCTGCGTATCCGTATGTCCGGCCACCGCAACCGACTACGGCTACGACACCGGTATTGTCAGCCAGATCTATACACGTTGCTTTGGCTGCCGGTACTGCATGGGAGCATGCCCTTACCATGCCAGATACTTTAACTGGTGGGATCCCAAATGGCCCGAGGGTATGGAAAATTACCTGAGTCCCAATGTCTCTCCGCGTATGCGCGGGGTGGTTGAAAAATGCTCCTTTTGCTATCACCGGTATCAGCTGGCCCGGGAAAAGGCCATGGTCGAAGACCGTGACATCGAAGAGATGGAGTATCAGACCGCGTGCACCACAGCATGCCCGGCAGGTGCGATCGTGTTTGGTGACCTGAACAACCCTGCTCACAAGGTCCATCAGATTGTTAAACCTGATCCCCATCCCGACCCCATGAACCACATCGTTGTGGGCAAATCCAGAAACCCGAAAGTTTTCAGACTGCTTGAACGTCTTGGCACCAATACCAAGGTGTATTACATGTCCGAACGGGAATGGGTCAGAAAGGCCGGAGACAACTACCTTGAAGGTGAGTGGGAAAATGTTAAAACCCATCATGGGGCGTCTTCATCCCATGGTTAACTTGCATAAAACTATTTAGGAGTAATTAGATATGGATGATGCATTAATACCCGAAGGCGCCAAACGGTGTCCATTCCCGGTTTTCATGATTGGGATCATTATAGTAGGCATTGTTCTGCTCTGGGGCGTTTATGCCATGTTTCTGTGCTGGTTTAAAGGCCTGAACCAGACCAATATGAACGATTACTACGGATTTGCCCTGTGGATCTGGGCTGACCTGGCAGTCATTGCCGTCGGCGGGGGTGCTTTTTTTACCGGTCTATTAAAATACATTTTCAAGGTTGATGAGTTGAAAAACATCATCAACTTTGCTGTGATCATCGGGTTTATCTGCTACAGTTCAGCCCTGCTGATTCTGGCCATTGATATTGGACAGCCGCTTCGCGGCTGGTTTATTTTCTGGCATGCCAATGTGCATTCCATGCTCACAGAGGTGGCCTATTGTCTGTCCTGCTATTTTGCGGTACTGACCATTGAATTTATTCCCAATATCCTGGAAAATCGCCAGGCCAACAAGGTGCCGTTTTTTCACCACCTGGCCCATAACATGCACGAAGTGATGGCCGTATTTGCCGCCACCGGTGCGTTCCTGAGCTTTTTCCACCAGGGTTCCCTGGGTGGTGTGGCCGGCGTGATGTTCGGACGGCCGTTTGCCTACCGTGAAGGGCTTTTGATCTGGCCCTGGACCTTTTTCCTGTTTACCTGGTCTGCCGCAGCATTCGGCCCCTGCTTTACGCTGCTGGTAACCAAGATCACTGAAATGATCACGGGTAAAAAATTGGTTGGGGATAAAACCGTCAATCTGCTGGCAAAAATTTCCGGGTGGATGATCACCACTTACATGATCGCCAAGATCATTGATACCATTTACTGGGCAACGGTTACCGCGCCTTCCATGGGCTTTAAGCTGAGCCATTTTTACAGCAACAACGGATTCTACGGATACTGGATTTTGATCACTGAAGTGGTGCTGTGCGGTGTTGTACCGGGACTGCTCCTGATCAATAAGAGTACCCGTGAAAATCCCACCACCCGTAACATTGCCATTATCCTGGGTGTTATTGGTGTGTGTTTGAACCGGTGGGTTATGGTGCTTCAGATCATGGCCGTGCCTGTGATGTCTTTTGACTCCTGGGCATTGTATATCCCAAGCTGGCAGGAAGTGGCGACCACTATTTTGCCTGTGGCTTACGGAATTATCCTGATTGCCGTTGCGTATCGTTACCTGCCGGTATTTCCCCAGGAACTGGAACTTAATGAATCTGCCGATACGGCAGTTCAAAACTAATAAAGGAGGTTTTCATGTTTCCCTTTTGTTTTGAATGGGCCTGGGACATCGGCCATGCAATTTTCTTCGGTGGATTCTGGTATGCCATCTCCATTTTAGGGGCGGGTATGACCTATTGCATCATTAAGGCCGCCTATGACACGGTCAATGATAAAGGTGACTCCCATCACTGAACAGGATAATTGAGCAAAACATAAAAAAGGCGGACTTTGATGTTAAAAAGTCCGCCTTTTTTTATGAGAACGAGCGGGGGCAGGCCACAAGTCCTTTAGTTTTTGTTAAAGACATTTGGGCTTGATCATAAGATCGGCCATCTTTTGTAGGGGCAAGCCCCTGCGGTTGCCCCCGTTAGGGCAGGCACAGAGACCTGCCCCTACAATGGCCGACGTTGGAACCAAGCCCGATATTTTTTATTCGTCTTTTGTGGCCATCATGGTATCGATGTAGTTTTGTATGCTGGAAATTTCCGACAGGTAAGAGTCCAGTGCCGTGTATTCTGCCGCCATCTGTTCATATTTTTTTTCAATACGCACCATATCTTCCTGATAATCTTCTCCAAGCCGTGTCACCCTATCTTCAAGGGTATCAATTTCGTCCTGGAGATAGCCGCCGGAAATGGCATAACTGCCAAAGGCATCGTTGAGGATATCGCCTAATCCTTCCTCATCATCCGTACCCTTAAGCAGCGCAACGATGTCATCAAAACTGCTGCTTAATGCCTCATTCAGCGCGTCTTCGTCCAGGGTCAGTGTGCCGTCTCTATTCACTTCAATGCCCAGGTCCAGCAGGGTGGTAATGGATCCGTTTGTATCCACAGTGCTTGTGATCAGGTCCTGAAGGCTTTGCTTCAGGGTTCTAACCGTGGAGCTTTGGGCCAAGGGACCCCAGGATTCGTCCTCTTCGTTGTAATCATCGTTCTCATCAATCTCAGTCAAAAGGGCGTTGTAGGTTTCAACAAGCGAGGTTAATTCAGCGACAATGTCTTCGGTGTCATTTTCCACGGTAAAGGTGGATGAACCGGTGGAATAAAGTTTTAATGAAATCCCCTCTATAATATCATCAATTCCTGTATTTTCCTGGCGCTGGTAAGTGTTGCCGTCAACAGTGAGCATGGAATTGAGCGACGCATCCATTGGCGTTATGGTTTGGCTTGTTGTGAATCCAAGCGTCGCGGCTGCCGTACTGCCTGCATCTTCCCAGTCTATGGTAACACTTTCAAGGGTCCCGGCCTGGGAAATGGACATTAGGCCTGTATCGGCGTCAATATCTACCTGGTAATCCGCATCATTACCATTGTCTTTGGATGCATTCTCCAATGCTTTTTCGACTGCTTCTGCAAGTTCTTCAGCAGTTCCGTAATCCCCTGCATCAATTTCAGCGGTTAAAGAAACAGTTTCTCCGTCTTCATTCTCCTCTTCAAAAACAATGGCATTGTTGGTTCCGTCAATGGTTACGTCTGTTGCAAAGGAGATCGTGTTCTCCCCGGTCATCGTGTAACCTTTACCATTTGCTTGGTTTAAACCTAATCCGTCCGGCTGACTGATAATGTCTATTCTGTTATCTTCCCCTGTGTCATCTGCTTCGAGAATCAACTGATAGGGGTTGTCTCCGGTGCCGGTGTAGATGACTTTTGCGGTAATACCGGGATTGTCTTCAGCATCATTAATACGTGTTGCTAAATTTTTAAGGGAAATTTCAGCCGGCACCGAGATGCTGAAAACTTCACCATCACCTACGGTTAAAGAGAGCTCCTCTTTGGGAGCCGTAAACGAGGTAACCCCTTCGGAACCTTCAATCTTGACTCGACCGTCTTCTCCTGTTTCGCCGGTGACGGAATCTATTTGAATATGTATGCCGTCTTCATCTGTGTAAGTAGACGCGGTTACATATTGACTTATGTCTGCGTCGTCATTGATGGCGGACAGCAGGCCATCAACACTCATGCCGCCTGCCGTGCCGGTGATGGTAAACGTTTGCGGACTATCTTCTTTTCCGTAATTGATCGTCAGCGTCTCACCCTCTTCAAGAACCGTATCCGTCACGTTGGTATAACTATCGCTGGATTGCTGGGTCGTGGGCACATAGACGGTGGCGGATTCAGAGTCAAATCCATCTGACTTGTATGAACTGGCAGACGCAAGGCGGGTTGTGTTAACGGTGTGGCTGCCGGTAACTGTTCCGTCAAGGACTGTCCCGGTGGCTATCTCGTCGTTTGATGAAGTTACGTTTCGATAAAGATATGTGGAAGATAAAGAGAGGTTCAACGCACTTGATTTCATAGACAAAAGCTGACTTTGAACCGAAGAGAGCGCTTCTTCTTTGGCCTGGAGTTCTTCAATATCGTCCAGCGCCATTCCTGCAATGGTTTCATCCGCTTCCCGCTGGGTATCTAACAGGCTTTGAAGATCAATGTCAGACCCAAGTCCAAGTGAGGTGATGGTGCCGGTTGCCATGATTTTTCTCCTTAAAAGTATTATCGGCCTTTGGCGGGCAAATTTTTCCGCATATTGGAGTTAATATCGCCCTTTAGGGAGATATCCTTTAGATAAAAATATCGAGTTTGATTGAATGCTCACCTGTTTTGCAAAGATAATGTATTGTTTTTTTTGAATATTATTGTGATTTGTGCTGCTGGGAATATGAGGCTTATTTAAGAAATAATATCAGGTTGTCGGCCGGGCCTTGTCGGTCGGCCAGATCAAATAGGCGGGATAGGTAAAATATTCCACGTATGACATGTACAATGTCGGTAATCTAATCCCTCGCCAGGACTAAATGATAGTTTTTATATCATAAGATTGTTTTTATTTTTAATTCGATTTTCTTTAAATTAGGAATAAAATTTTATAGAACATGCAAAACTAATCATATGATATTTAAATCTATTTACCTCCTGTGGTACTTGCAAATGGCTTGTCTCGGCACTGTTCTTGGTTTGGTTAAGATCAAGGACAAAACCGGGCGTCAGTATCTTTGGCACGTCAAGGTACTGACCCAGCATCGAAAGATTTTAACAAAAGCAGCCGGAGGAGGCAGACATGTCTGACAATTCGATAGTTTCATCACTGGTCAACGGCTATGAGGCCTATAATGCCGACAAGACCTCAACAGCAAGTGACAACAGTTCGGATACGTCAATGGGCACCGAAGATTTTTTAACCCTGCTCGTTGCCCAGCTTGAAAATCAGAACCCCCTTGATCCGGCCGAGACGGAACAATTTACGGATCAGCTGGCCCAGTTCTCCCAGGTTGAACAGTTGATTAATGCCAATGACAAACTTGATGAAATGATAACCGATGGTGAAGATTCGGCATCGGATGTTGATGTTAATTCATTTGTCGGCCAGAACGTTACAGCCACCGTGACCTCGATGACCATTGACGACGGCTCCGTAACACCGGGGTTTTATGAGGTTGATGAACCGGCTAAGGTCATTGTGTATGTTTATGACGCTGACGGAACCAAGGTGGCAACCTTGTCCCAGGGTGAAGTGACTGCCGGATCATATCTGATCTCCTGGGACGGTACGGATGACGCGGGTAACAGTCTGGATGACGGCAAATATTCCTATGTGGTCATGGCCAATTCCGGGGACGGTTACAAGGAGGTTCAATCTTATCTGTCCGGTACCGTGGATGCGATCTCCTACCAGGATGGTAAAGGCTACCTGGTGATCAGCGGCGTTTTGGTTGATCCGGACGATGTGACCACTGTAACTCCTTCTTCGTCCTCGTCTTCGAATAATTCAACGTCTGTTCTCGAATATCTGGGGCACACGGTCTCTTCCAGTTATCCAATTGTCCAGATGGAAGACGGCCTGGTTCAAGGAGATGCGCTCAGCTTCGATCTGACAGCGTCTTCTGATGTTACCGTAACAATTTATAATGCGAATGATGAAAAAGTGGACACCATTGCAATATCAGCGGATCACACAACCAGCGGAGAAAATGAGGTCGTCTGGGACGGACTGGCAAGCAATGGCTACCTCAGCCCTGACGGACTCTATTACTATACGGTGACAGCGGATACCGGCACGGCCTCGACCCCCATTTCCGGAGAGGTCAGTGCCATCACCTCCGTGGACGGCACCCAATACCTTGAAATTGGTGATACCGGTCGTCTGGTATCGGTTTCAAGCGTAACCGCTGTTAAATAACAACCGGCAGACATGAAGCGTATCAGATCTGCCCGCAGGATATAATTTTACCATGCTAAGGAGGACCCCATGTCATTAACCAGTTCCCTTTATGCCGGCACCAGCGGCCTGGGCAACACAGGAAGAGCACTCCAGGTCACAAGTAATAATATTTCAAACATCAACACCATTGGATTTAAAAAGGGGACTGCCACCTTTGCCGATACCCTATACCAGACCATAGGCACCAATGCCGGTTCTTCCCAGGTTGGGCTTGGCATGAACGTTGATAATGTAGCCCAGGTTTTTACCGATGGCTCCCTGGAAACCACAAGTAATGCAACGGATCTTGCCATTGGCGGGGATGGTTTCTTTATTGTTTCCGATCCGGATTCCGATGAGTCCTTTTATACAAGGGCCGGTAATTTTTCATTTAATGAAGACGGTGCGATGGTCTCCTCTTCAGGGTATTATCTCCAGGGATGGTATGTTGAAGGGGATACCGGTGATGAATTCGGAGCTGTTACCAATTTGATATTGACCGAGTTCACAAGCCCGCCGGACAATACAGATGAAATGACCGTAATTACCAACCTGGATTCCGACGCCGAGTCTTTTTCCACAGTCTTGTCCAACCTGTTTGAATATGATGAGGAAGGCGGAAGTCCTATGGATTCGGATGGGTATGAATACCAGACCGTAGTCTCTGTTTATGATTCCCTGGGCTCTACCCACGAAATCACAGTCTTTTACGATAAACAATCCGACACCGAATGGGAATACGTTATTACCTGTGACGCCGATGAGGACAAACGTGCCCTCGTTGAAGATAGCGAGAGTGCGGGGCTTTTGGCCAGGGGCATCATTACTTTTTCCGAAAGTTCCGGTGAAATTGTCTCCATGTCCATGGAAGAACTTACAGGTGTCATTGGCAACGTGGATGTGTCCGGTAGCAATACCGTGCACGATGTTCATTTTGAAATTGAAGATTACGAAACAATTCAAGATGATGGCTACGGCATTTCAATGACGTTTGACGGTGAAGCATGGATTCTTGATCAAACCAGTTTACCGAGCGCATATAGTTCTGCAGAGATTCTCTCTTCGAACTCCTCTGGCATCTACCTTGTGCTTGATCCTGAGTCCAGCGGCGGAGACACGGAGGCGGATATAAAGATATCCCTGGATGAATATGCCACGGCCGGGGATACCCTATCCTTTGATATTAACGATCCTACAGGCCTTCATGTCCAGGATATTGAAAATGCCGTCTACTCGGGAGAGGCTTTCAGTAACACGACAGTCTCCATTAACGATGCCGGTGTTATGACAACAGATGCTCAAGATCTTTCCATTATATGGAATCCGTATACGGAAACCTGGTCCTGGAGCAACCCTGCAGGAGCCGACACGGCCGACACACTGATTGCTGACGCGAATTTGACCACCACCGCCGGTACATTTAGTGTTGATGCCTCTTTTATCGATATCACCAATGCAGCCCCGATGGATATGGTGGTGGAGGATCTTGATATGTATTGGACCGGTACGGCATGGGACTGGAATGAGGGATTAAAAGAGAATGACATTACTGTGACAGATGCCACCACCGTTGAAAGTGACACCTCTCCGGAGGTGAGCGTCTCAACATCAGGATCCGACGGGGCCGCAACCCTGGCCGGTGATTATACCCTGACCTGGGATGAAACAACCTCTACCTGGAGTGCCACAACAACTTCCGGCACAACCATTGGTACCGTTACAACCCTGGATGAAGGTTTAACGATGGTTGTCTATTCTTCAACAACATCCGGTGCTTCAACCATAGCAGTCTCCCTGGATGATGCCATGACAACCGCCGGAGGCCAGTCCATGACCATTACGATTGATTCGACACCTCCTGAAGAGTATGTAAATGCCCAGATTATGTCCACCACTGGCAATGACAACATTATCATTGATTTTGACGGAGACTCAACCGCTGATGTCACCATCAACGTGACCGGGGGGACCGGGACGGCACTGACAGCCGGTAATGCGTTCTCCTTTAATGTAGACCCGGATACCCCGCCGGCCGAATACAGCAGTGCAACCCTATCAGGTGATGCCTCATCTGTTTCCATTGACCTTGACGGCTCGGGGAATGAAGAGGACAGAGACGATATCGTCTTCACGTTTACTGAAAAACTTTCATCCGGCAGCCTCACCGATCCTTTGGACGACAGAAGTGTCATTAGCTTTGATATTGAAGGCTCCACTGCATGGCGCACGGTTACAGACGATGAGGTTAAAGATTCGGGGTATTACGAGTTTTCGGTTGATTTTCTCGGAGGTGAACTCGGTTCAACGGAAACCAACATTTCATTTAATATCGGGTCAAAATTCGACGGCAACAATTGGATTAATTCTTCATTGTCTTCCACCCAGTACGCCACCTCTTCTTCCACCACATACCAGGATGCGGACGGGTATGCAGCGGGGGATCTGACCGGTGTTGAGGTCGATTCCAGTGGCCTGGTCACGGGTACCTATTCAAATGGCCAGGGACTGGCCTTGTTCAAAATTGCCCTGGCGGACTTTAATAATGTAAACGGCCTTAAAAGTGTGGGCGGCAATCTTTATAAAGCCACAACGGAAAGCGGATCAGCCATCACCAATAAAGCCGGGCAAAACGGGCTTGGGACCTTGTCATCCTATGCCCTTGAAATGTCCAACGTGGACATTTCCGAGGAATTTGTTTCAATGATTGAACTACAGACCGCCTATGAGGCTAATGCTAAAATCATCTCTACCGTGGATGAAATGATGAGCACAGTCATAGGCATGAAACGATAGCAAGGAGCATTGCATCATGATACTGCCCCTGGTTAAATCAAAAATGCAAACCGACCCCGTGGCCGATCTTGAACGTAAAATGATCAAGATCCGGGTATTGCAAAAGCAATTGTGTCACATCCTGGATGCCGAATATACAGCCGGTATGGCCTACGATTCAAAATCTTTGAAAAAGCTTATCTTGAGAAAACGTAATTGCGTTAACCGGTTTGAGCATTTTGCAGGTTCCATGGGCAGGCAGTTCGATGTGATGACAAGGCAGAAAATAACATCGTCTATCAGGTCAAAAAATCTTGCTGATCGGGTAAAAATGGTTCAGGGGTTAACCCAAAAACAGAAAACGGTATTGCTTGGGATTGCAACTGATCTGGAACAACAACACCGGGAACTGATCAGGGCCGCCTCACGTAACGGCCTGTTTTTTAAGAGCGTGTTGGGGCGCCTGTCTGCGACATCCAAATATGTAAACCACAAGAGTATGGGGAGGACCCCATGAGCAGCCTTAATGCCATATTAAATACGGCGTCCAATGCGGTTACAGCCTACCAGGCTGCCATCAGCGTGACGGGCCAGAATATTGCCAACGCGGATAATGATGATTACAGCATCCAGTCTGTGGAGCTGTCCACCACACCCACTGTGAATGTGGGGGGAAATCTTTACGGCACAGGGGCCACTGTCTCTTCGGTCACCAATTCGGTGAACCAGCTGCTTGAAAATGCCTTGACGTCTGAACTGTCCACCCAGGCTGCCTTGGAGGAGGCTCAGATGTATATCTCTTCCATTGAAGATCTGTTTTCCGAAGACAGTGATGACAGTTTGAATACCCTTTTGGATGCCTACTGGTCTTCCTGGGAGGATTTGAGCAACAATCCGGCCGGTGAAACCGAACAAAACGCAGTATATGATGCAGGTCTCAATCTCACAAAGCGCATGAATGCCATTGACGCGGGGCTGTCCGATCTGACCGACGATATGAACAGGGAAATATCTTCCGCCGTTACCGAAGTGAACAGCATTGCCGAGCAGATTGCATCGTTGAATATATCCATTATCACCGCTGAAAGTGGCGGCGGAAATGCCAATGACCTTGAGGATGAGCGAAATGCCCTGGTGGACGATCTTGGAAAACTTATTGATATTGATATCACAGTTAAAGAGGACGGTTCTTACCTGATCCTCACCAATGGTCTGCCGTTGGCGGAGGACGGCATTTCATATGATTTAAGCATTAAGCAGGGCAGCATCTACTGGACCGGAAAATCTGGAAACACCTATGATATTACCGATGAGATTTCCGGTGGTGCCATTGCCGGATGGCTTGAAATCCGGGATGCGGTGATTCCCCAGACCCAGGCTGAATTTGATGAGTTTGCCGCCAACCTGATCTGGACTTTGAATTATCAGCACTCCCAGGGGGCAGGTCAGACCTATTTTTCCGGCGTTTTGGAAGGCACCAATGAAGCCGGAAAAAGCGGCACCTTTGACAGCCTCCATTACGGGGATGAAATTGATTACACCAAGGATTTTTCCATGGTGATCCAGGATGCCACGGACACGGCCTCAACATATCAGACCGCGACCGTTGATATGGGCATCTCCACATCTGACATTTCTAATATCACTGGAACCGGAGAGGATGACAGTATCTATGAGCTGACCGTTATTGATGAGGGAACTTTGGGCGAGCAGACCATAGTCCAGTCCAGCGGATCGCTTCTGGGCGGTGCATCATACAGCGCATCCGGTATTGACAATGCCCTGGATGCGGCCCTGGCCGAACAGACCCTCACCATCAACCATGGCTCTGAAATTCAATATCTGAAAATTTCAGACAGCGGGTCCGGTGCCGCCCGGTCCGCTGCGGACATTGCCAAAGAACTTTCCGGCATGGACGGCATCACGGCCTATGGGGCCTCGACATCCGCACATTTTGATCTGTCCGGCATCACATCGGCAAACGACGGAGATATTGTTCAATTTACATTGTATGTGGACCAATTGCCGGAAAAGTTCAGCTTCACGGTTGATGCGTCCAAGGGCACCCTTGCAGCGCAATTTGAAGATGCGCTGAAGGCGGCGGCCCAATCCATCAATGAAGCCAACCAGAATACCGATCTGGCTGTCTCCGGCACATCCATTGAAAGTGTGTCCGGTGCCACCCTGGGCATTTATGACTTTGAGGTGGTAGACAATGCCGGCATCACCCTTTCCAATTTTCAAAACTTTGATACCGATGATGTGGTGACCTTTACTCTGGCTACCAGTGGAACAACCACCCAGTCCATTGATGTTAACGTCTATTTAACGGATGTGGATACCTCTGATTCTGCGCAAGTCGCCCAGGCCTTTTACAATGCCATCTCCAATTCCCTTGAAGATAATGACACGATCAGTGTGACACTGGATGCCGACACAGATAAACTGACCATTTTGACCACCGATGAATCCGATATGGCGCTGTCCAGCGGTTCCGGGGATACCGGCAATAATGCGTCAGTCAATATCACTGGTGTGGGGTCTTCGGGCTTGGTATCTGATGGACAGTTTGTTTTTAATGGATCAGACGTGGATTCAGCGACGGCGTCAACTTCCACAGGGGATGAACTATACGTGTCGCTGGATGCCGGCGGTTCTGAAACCCAAACCTTACAGGAAACCAGTTCCGGGGCAAACGATGCAGTGGCAATAGTCGGCTCGGTGACCATTATCATGGATCCGGGCATGGAAATATCTTCCGATGACGATACCAATGCCGGTCTTTTCGGCACCACCGGAAATTCGGGGTCGGCATCCGGCATTATTACCCTGGGCGGTCCCGATGGGTATCAGGGGTTTGACAACGGGGACACCATCTCCTTTGAATTGGACGGTGTTACTGTCTCCTATAACATCGTTGGGGCGTTAACCGATACACAGCAGGCTGTCCTGCTTGCCAGCGAAATAGACACCGCTTTGACTGCGGCATCGGTCACAGGTTACCAGGTGATCCGAAACGGTTCTTCTGTGAGCATCTTAAAGACGGCGGACCAACAGGAGGATGCCATGACCATTACCAATTTTACGGACAGCACCGCAGATGCCGTATTAAATGTTTCCACCGGTACGGGTGAAGGCACTGAGGCACCTGAAAACAACGTCCTGGTCTCCGGGTCAACCATAAAAAACTCAACCACCGCCGCCACCTTTGCTGATCCTGCAATTATTTACTGGGAAATTCTGGACAAAAGCGGATATTCCACCGGTGAGTCCGGATATGTTGAAATTGATGAGTCCGGCGTGGTGGAGATAACCGAACAAGGGAAGACAACCTTAAGTTTTGATATATCCGACGGCTCGCTTGTGGGCGGAAATACTCTTAGGATCAATACCGACGCCGACGGCCATGCCGATACGCTTGAAGGAACGGTTACAGGAAAGGCCGCAAGTGTCGATGATACTTATGAGTTTACCGTGATTTACGGCGGCACGTTGCCGGATAACCAAGAGGATATTGTGATTGAATGGAAGTCTGAAACCGATTCAGGCACCATTGAACTGGAAGGCAACGAGGATGAAAATTCCCAGATTCTTGTGGCGGTGGACGGCATGACCATCGCCTTTGACAGCGGCACCCTGGTGAACGGTGATGTTTTTTATGTGACCACTGATGATACTGGCAACGTGGTTGCCGATGCTGCTGGCAATACCATTCAAAGCCTGTCGGACTGGCACTGGACCCTGGACTCCTTTACCGATGAGTTTAACCGGAGCGCAGGCGGTGTCACGGCTTCGGTGACACAGAACAACTCCGTTAAATTTAATACCAATGATGATTATTGCGCCATTGAAAACGTAACCTGTTCAGGCAGTAACAACATTGATGAAGAAAATTACAACATCACGGTCTTAAATTACGGCGCCCTTGAATTTGAAGCCGAGGCCCTTGAATTTAAGCGCACCAACGGGACATGGCATGTTGTAAACGATCCCACGGGCAGTACCATCTCCATTGTTCCGGAAGACGGTGATGATGACGGCTTTCAAATTGATCTGGATGGTGACGGTATCGGGGATATGGAAATCAGCTTTGACCAATCCGTTTCAGGGGACGGATATATCCGCATGGACCTGGTCTCCAGGGATGCAGACGATCTCTCCTATACCTTTGCAGGTAATGAAGACGGGGACAGCGGCGTTGCCGCGGCCCTTGGGGTGAACACCTTTTTTACCGGAACGGATACAGCCACCATTGGCGTCAACAATGTGGTGGCCGACGGCGATCTGCTGGCTTCGGGTTTTCTGGACACCGAAACCTTTGCACTTGCGGCCGGTGACAACAGCAATGCCCTGGCCATGGCCGACACCCGCTACGACAGTGTTGACATGAAAGCCTATACTTATACCCGGGGGGAAGGGATGACGATTACGGTTACCAGCACCTCCCTGGATGATTACCAGGCGTCTTTGGTCTCGACCCTCGGGTCCCGGGCGGCGGGTATTAATTCGGCTTTGGAGTATTCCGAAAGCCTGGTATACCAGCTGACCGAGCAGCGGGATTCAACATCCGCCGTGTCCCTGGATGAGGAAATGATTAACCTGACAGCCCAGCAGCAGGCCTATCTTGCTGCAACTAAACTGCTGACAACGGTGCAGGCAATGTTTGATGCCCTGCTTGCAACACGTTGATCGGTAACACAGATCTTACAGGAGGTCTGCCATGAGAGTAGCAACCATAAGCATTTACAAGCAAGCCACATATCAGCTTGGACGCCTTACCTCTGATTTGAACGAGGCCAATGAATCCGTATCCACCAATCTGAAAATCAGTGCCGCATCTGATGATCCAACGGGGATGAACCAGGTGCTTTCCATCAATTCGGAGTTGGCGGCATTGGACCAGTATCAGGTGAATGTGGATCAGGCCCAGAATGTACTGACCACGGCCGAAACCGCCCTTGACGCCGTGGCGGATCAATTGGCTGAAATGAAGCTTTTGGCCTCATCTTTGGCCAATGCCTCGGCTTCTGATCAGGAGCGCGCCAATGCTGCCGAAAGTATGCTGGTTTACCTGGACGGCCTGATGGACCTTGCCAATACCAATGCCTATGGCGGATATGTGTTCGCCGGTGATGATAATCAGACAACCCCGTTTACCTATGACGATGATGATAATCCCACCAGCGTAACCTACAACGGCAGCACCGACAGCGTAAACATCAGTATTTCTGAAAATACCACCATATCTTTAAACTGCTGCGGCAGTGATATGTTTTATGAAGATGAGATCATCGTAGATACCACGAACAACAGCATCGTTTTCAGTGAAGATGCAGGTATGGGCCAAGACAATATTTTGACCATTGAGACGACAATTGAGGGGGGGGGCTACACCAAAGAGGAACTTGCGGATGTTGTGGCCCGGACATTGACCAAGGCCTCCGAAGAATATGGATACGGTGTGGTGTATGAGGTGGCATATGATGAAACGGCCAACACCTTTTTCATGGGGACGGACGGCAGTAGTACCGCCGTTACTGCTACCTTTGAGAACGTTGAGACCCAGGCCGCTGACATCGCCAATGTTGAATCTGAGGGTCAGGATTTTGATAACCTTGAACTTCGAATTATAAACGACGATGCCCTGACCCAATATACACCGGATGACGGCTCGGAACCCATTACCTTGACCTATACGGCCAACGATACCTGGCGGGTCTCCAATGACCCGGGGTACGGGCTTAATGCCGAAATCGGGTCAAACGGCGATACCATCGAAATTGATGTGAATGATGACGGGGAGTCCGACCTTGTCATTGATCTGAACCAGACCCCCGAAGAGGGAACGACCATCTCCTTTGACATTACCCAGGGGTATGAAAATACGAGTATCCTTACGGATCTTGGGTTTGACAGGCAAACCGTAACGATTGCCCCGGTGACCGGCGATGGGCCGGTGGCAAAAACCGTTACCGTTGTGGCAGGTGGAAACGACACCATTGATTTTACGGAAACCACAGCGGATGGCGAAACCGGCGTACAGCTGACGGCCACCATAGAGGCCGGTACTTACGCGGATGCCCAATCCTATGCCGGGGCCGTGGAGGAGGCGTTGGAAGCAGCGTCCGCTGAAAACGGAAACCGGGTGAACTACTCGGTTGAGTATAATGGAGACACCAAAAAAATCACCATCAGTGAGGATATTGATACCGGCCGCAGGCTTGAATCCTTTGAACTGCTTTTTTCATCCGGCACCCATACCGATACCAGTGCCGCATCAAATCTTGGGTTTGGTAACAAAGATGTTTCCTCCGCTTCTGTGGAAGGCCAAGAGGTCACCTGGAGTATCTGGGATACGGTGTTTGATTTTAAGGAAGCGCTGGAAAATGATGATGTGAACGGTATTGAACGGGCGATGACCCGGCTGGAAAATCATTATGAAAGTTTGACATCAAACATTTCAGCGGTGGGTACAATTTATAACCGTACCACCACCACCGAAACCACTATCACAGATTCTGATTTGACATTGACCTCCCAGCGTTCCACGGTTCGGGATGCGGATACCGTGGAGGCCATTATGAAGCTTAAATCGTCCCAGACCGTTTATGAAGCGGCGTTGAGTTCGACATCTTCGGTTATGGGGTTAAGTCTTGTAGACTATCTGTGATTACTGTTTGAACGAACAGTCACCCATCTGCGGCGTTGCATCAAAAGTTGCAATCCTCACAACCATGAGGTTGCTCCGGTTACAAATTTTGCTGCGCCTTGCATCTGGGTAACTCTTCGTCCAAACCCCAAACCAAACGGAGAGAGCGATTTAGAATAAATATTTCCAGACTTTCCAGCCGACTTTTTCTTCGCGCTGCCATCCGGTGGGTACCTGCATCAGGTTTTCCGGGTTCTGGTTTTTCAAATCATTTATTTTTTTCTGTTTTTCCTGTTCCATCTGTTCCCAGGTGACGGTGGTGCGGTCAAATACTTTGTGGTTGATGGCCGCGGCAATACGGTCCACCTTTTTGATCAGGTCATCACTGTTTTTGGACTGTTCAAAAAACGCCATGTACTGTTTTTCAGCGGTGTCAAACACCTTGGCATCAATGCTGAATGAACCTGCAAGGCTGGTGATGGTGCCGTAAAGCACATATTTGGAGCCGGTTTTCCGGGCCGCTTCATGGATCAGTTCATTGCCGGAAAGTTTTTTTAATCCGGCCTCCAGGGCTGCCATTTTTTTAGGCGGGATCACAACCACTTTTTCAGGGTCGGTGAGCCTGGAATAGAACATGGTTGAGATACCTTTTTTAAGGTAGTCCAGGTTCGTATCCTGATCGGTATTGATATCAAAGGAGAGGACAGCAAGGGTTTCAGGGGGCTTGGCAAGGGCCGTGTATGGCAGGATCAATCCGCCGAGTATGAAAACGGATATCATCGCTTTAATAAAAAAAGTATGTGGTTTTTTCATTTTGTTTTCCCTTACAGTTTTGATTTGAGCATGGGCGTGACCACTTTGGGGTCTGCCTTACCCCGGGTCTTTTTCATGACCTGACCCATGAAAAAGCTGAACAGTTTGGTTCTGCCGGCTCTGTAAGCTTGAACCTCGTCCGGGTTTTCATTAATTATTTCATCCACCATGGCTTCAAGTTCACCCTGGTCCGATACCTGTTCGAGGCCTTTTTCCTTGACGATGGCTTCCGGGTCTTTGCCGGTTTCAACCATGAGTTCAAAAACCGTTTTGGCCGCATTGGCATTGATCCGGGAGGATTCCAACAGGCCAAGCAGTTTTGAAAACCCTTCGGCGTCAACGGGTGATTCATTGATTTCAATGCCCCTGGTGTTCAGCATGGCCATGAGCGTGGTCATGATCCAGTTGGCGGCCTGCTTGATGTTTTCCAGCGGCTTAATTGTTTTTTCAAAAAAGTTGGCCATGTCCAGGCTGGCGGTTAATACACCGGCATCATAGTCGGACAGCTTGTATTCCTCTATAAACCGCTGTTTTTTCTCATCGGGCAGTTCGGGCATGCTGCTGCGGACGTCCTGGATCCAGGCATCGTCCACAATGAGCGGCACAAGATCGGGATCAGGAAAATATCTGTAATCGTGGGCCTCTTCCTTGCCGCGCATGGATGCGGTGCGGTTTTTGTTGGGATCCCACAGACGGGTCTCCTGGATCACCTCACCCCCTTCTTCAAGGACATAGGTCTGGCGCTGGATTTCGTAGAGAATGGCCTTTTCCACATTTTTAAAGGAGTTCAGATTTTTAAGCTCGGTACGGGTACCGAACTCCTCCTGGCCCACGGGCCGCAAAGAGATGTTGGCGTCACATCTGAATGAGCCCTGTTCCATGTTGCCGTCGCACACATCAATGTACCTTAAAATGGCGTGCAGTTTTCTCAGGTATGCGCCTGCCTGGGC
This sequence comes from uncultured Desulfobacter sp., assembly GCF_963666675.1. Classification (NCBI taxonomy): domain Bacteria; kingdom Pseudomonadati; phylum Thermodesulfobacteriota; class Desulfobacteria; order Desulfobacterales; family Desulfobacteraceae; genus Desulfobacter; species uncultured Desulfobacter sp. The sequence goes on from NZ_OY762929.1 coordinate 1,396,551, forward strand.
AGCCGTGCGAAGGTCGGGTTCACTGACAATTTCAATGAGGGGAACCCCTGTTCTGTTCAGGTCCACCATGCTTTTGCCCCGCAGGGGATCATGGATCAGTTTTCCGGCATCTTCTTCCATGTGAATGCGGGTGATGCCGATGCGCGTTTGCGTTTCATCCACTTCGATATCTAAAAAGCCGTGTTCGGCAATGGGTTTTGCAAACTGGGAGATCTGGTACCCCTTGGGAAGATCCGGGTAAAAATAATTTTTTCTGTCAAACCGGCTTTCCCGGTTGATGGTGCAGTTGGTGGCAAGACCAGCCTTGATGGCAAAGGTCACGGCTTTTTTATTCAGTACCGGCAACACCCCGGGCATGCCTGTGCACACCGGGCAGGTATTGGCGTTTGGGGCCTTGCCGAAAGCGGTTGAACAGTTGCAGAATATTTTTGTTTTAGTTTTGAGCTGGGCGTGGACTTCTAATCCGATAACAGGTTCAAATGCCATGTGATGTTTGATTCCTTTGGGTGCCCGGTGCATGAAGGCACCCATGCCCGGGGTTGAGTTCTTAACAGCCTTCCTTTATAACCTTGATATTTTTAATAATCAAGGGTACCTCTAATAAAAGGTGAAAAGGAACTTTTTCAATGAAATTTTTTTTCTGTGTGATGGGCATGGTCATGATTGTGGAAGGGCTGCCCTATTTCATCTCGCCGCATAAAATGCGCGAGATGGTCATGATGATCCTGCAAATGCCAGAAAACGCTTTGAGGCGGTTCGGCTTTTTTATGATGTTGGCGGGACTTGTGGTGGTATACCTTGCCATGGAGATGGGTTGATGTACAATTTGTCTGATTATTGCTATAATTTGCCCGAATCGTTGATTGCCCAATCGCCTTGTGAACACAGAAGTCTGTCCCGGCTCATGCACCTGGACCGCAAAACCCATGCGATCAATCATCGCAGGTTCTTTGATATTGTTGATATGCTGCACCCCGGTGATCTGCTGGTGGTCAACGACACCCGGGTGGTGCCGGCACGGCTTTTGGGCCATAAGCCCACAGGCGGGCGCGTAGAGGTGCTTATTATTGATTATGCCGCCGGCATGAAACATCTGGCCGAGACAGGGCGGTTTCAATGCGATTGCCTGATCCGGGCCTCGCGCAGACCGGAACCGGGCACGGTGCTCAATTTAGGTGAGGATATCAAGGCCACCGTGATGGAACACCGGGAGCGGATCTCGGTGGTCTCTTTCGATGGCGGTCATCATTTTTTATCCCAATTGAAAAAAGCCGGCAAAATGCCCCTGCCGCCCTATATTAAGCGGAATCAGGATCCGGGGCCGGAGAACGGGTCTTCGGCACAAACCGATGAGCAACGAGACCGGCACGATTACCAGACGGTTTATGCAAACGCCGAAGGGGCCGTGGCCGCGCCCACGGCCGGGCTTCATTTTACAGAAGATCTGCTGGCAACGCTTGCGCAAAAAAATGTGGAGGTGGCCCGGATTACCCTGCACGTGGGGTACGGCACCTTTGTCCCGGTGCGGGTAACCGATATCCGGGATCATCAGATTCACTCGGAATATTTTATTGTGGATGACCGGACGGCCCAAAAGATTAACCAGGCCCATGGCGAAGGCCGCAGGGTTATCGCCGTGGGAACCACGTCCGTGCGTACCCTGGAATTTTGCACCAATGATGACGGCATCATTTCTGCCGGCCAGGGCCGGTGTGACCTGTTTATTTATCCAGGCTACCGGTTTAAGTGTGTGGATGCCATGATTACCAATTTTCATCTGCCTGAATCCACATTGCTCATGCTGATCTCCGCCTTTTACGACCGGGAACGGATTTTGGATGCCTACCAGGTTGCAGTGGATGAAAAATACCGGTTTTTCAGCTATGGTGATGCCATGTTTATCGCGTGACAGGTGGGTGATTTGAATTTCACTGCGACGAAATCCACAACAAACGTTTTTTCATAAAAGATATAAAAGATGCTTACATTTGACCTGATAAAAGATAACAGCAAACGAGATGAAGGCCGGGACCGCTCCCGTCTGGGGCGGATTACCACGGACCACGGGGTGATTGAAACCCCGATTTTCATGCCTGTGGGGACTGTGGGGTCGGTCAAGGCCGTGTCCAAGGAAGATCTCGAACATTGCGGAGCCCAGATTATTCTTGGCAACACCTATCATTTGTACCTGCGGCCGGGCTGTGAAGTCATTGAAACCATGAAAGGGCTTCATTCGTTTACGGCCTGGGACAAGCCCATGCTCACCGATTCCGGCGGGTTTCAGTTTTTCTCTTTGGCAAAACTGGCCAAGTTCACCGATGAGGGCGTTCATTTCCAATCCCACATTGACGGCTCCCGGCACTTTTTCTCCCCGGAACGGGCGGTTGAGATCCAGATGATTCTGGGCTCGGATATCATGATGTCCCTGGACTGGTGCCAGGGGCATCCGGCGACGGACCAGCAGGTGGCGGACGCCTTGAACAAAACCACGGCCTGGGCCCAAAGAGGCTTTGATTTCTGGCAGGAGAACGGTGCAATCAATAACCTGTTCGGCATTGTCCAGGGCGGCATGATCAAAGAACTACGCTCTTTATCCGCCGAACAGATTACGGCCATTGATTTTCCCGGATTTGCCATCGGCGGCCTTTCCGTGGGAGAGCCCACCGATGTGATGTATGAGATGGCTGATCACACCCTGCCGCTTCTGCCGTCCCACAAACCCCGGTACATTATGGGGGTGGGCACACCTGAAAATCTGGTCACCCTGGTGGGGATGGGATGCGATATGTTCGACTGTGTGATGCCCTCCAGAAATGCCAGAAACGGCCAGCTGTTTACCCATACCGGTACCGTGAATATCCCCAATGCCAGGTACAAGACAGACGAGCGGCCCATTGACGAAAGCTGCGGGTGCTACACCTGCCGCAACTACTCCCGGGCCTACCTGCGACATCTGTATAAATCCCGGGAGCTATTGTCCTATCGCCTGAACACCATTCATAATCTCTATTATTATCTTGACCTTATGGCCAAAATGCGTCATGCAATAAAAGAAGACAAGTTCCCGGAATTCCAACAACAATTTTTTAAAGCAAGGCAGGATCAGTAAGTATGCATGAGATGGGTATCGCCCAGCAACTGGTAAATATCGCCCTGGATGCCATCCCCGATGACATTGAAAATCCCAGGGTGGAAAAGATGAGTTTAAGGATCGGCAAACTGGCGGCGGTGGTGGAGCACAGCCTCACCTTTTGCCTGGAGGTCATCACCAAGGATACGCCCCTTGAAGGCGCTGAAGTGATCATCGACGAGGTGCCGGTGTCGCTGCGCTGTGAAAGTTGTAACCATGAATGGCAGACCGATGCCCCCGCCTTTGGGTGCCCTGCGTGCAAAGACGGGCAGGTGAAAATGACTTCGGGGCGGGAGATTGAAATCTCATCCATCGAACTGGCAGACGATTAGACCATTGAGTAATAAAAAAATGAGAGACAGCATATGGAAATAAATATACAAAAGCGGGTATTGGCAAAAAACGAATCCGATGCGGATCGAAACAGGGCGTTTTTTCAAGAGAAACGGGTCTTTGTCCTGAACATGATGTCATCGCCGGGATCCGGCAAGACCGAAACCCTGTGCCGGACACTGGAACTATTGATGCCCGACGTCCGGGTGGGGGTGATCGTGGGCGATGTCTGCACCACCAATGATGCGGACCGGCTTTCGGTCACCGGCGCCAAGGTGACCCAGATCAACACCGACCAGTTCGGCGGCGACTGCCATCTGGCAGCCCATCTCATTGAATCTTCGGCAAAAACCCTGGGGTGCGATGACCTGGATCTGCTCATTGTGGAAAATATTGGCAACCTGGTCTGCCCTGCGGAGTTTGACATTGGCGAGGATGCACGGGCCGTGGTGTTAAGCGTCACCGAAGGAGAGGATAAACCTTTAAAATACCCGCTCATGTTCCAGGTGGCCGATGCCGCCATATTAAATAAAATCGATCTGCTGCCCTATCTGGATTTTGATGCGGCCCTGGCTGTGGAAAATATGGGCAAGGTGCATCCGGGCATGCCGGTGTTTGAGTTGTCCGCCAAAACCCAGGAAGGCATGGAGCCTTGGCTTGCATGGCTGCGCACAAAGGTTAAGGAAAAACTGGGATAATCGTTAAGGTGCGTGGCGATGTTATAGAATTAAGATAGCTTCAGGACTAAAACCAAGAAATTCATGAAGAACACGAAGTCTAAAACTATAGAATCTTCGTGAACTTCATGTCCTTCATGGTAAAAATAGTTTTATAATTTTTTTGGGGGGGGCAAATCATGGGTGTAAAGAAAATGGCCTTTGCCGGATCATGGTACCCGGGTTCAGCTGACCAGTGCCGATCTGCCATTAAACGGTTTACTGATGATCCAAGAATCGGAGAGAATACAAACGTCCTGGAAAATCCTGTGGCGGGTATCGTGCCCCATGCCGGATGGATCTACTCCGGGAAACTAGCCTGCCGGGTCTTTTATGAATTGGCCCATGGCAGCCGGGTTGTAGATTCCATTGTTCTTTTCGGGGTTCACATGCATGCTGCTTCTCCGGCTTTTGTCTTGGATTGTACGGCCGTAGATACCCCTTTGGGCTCCATTGAGATTGACCGGGAACTGACACGCGCCCTGGTGCGGCGGGTCGAGATCGAAGGTAACAACCTGGAACAATTAGGCCACAACCGCTTCCCCGAAGAAAATACCCTTGAACTGCAATATCCGTTTATAAAATATTTTTTCCCCCATGCCCGGCTTGTGGTGTGCGCCGTGCCGCCTTCGCATGCGGCGCAAGCCCTGGGCGTGGCTGCAGTTGAGGTTGCAAAAGAGCTGGGCCGCTCCCTGGCTGTGGTAGGTTCCACAGACATGACCCATTATGGCCCACGATTCGGGTTTGAACCGGCAGGTTCCGGCCAGGCTGCGTTTGATTGGGTGTCAAAGGAAAATGACGCGGCGGCCATTGAAGCGTTAACAGCCATGGATGAAAAGCAGATTGTTCACCAGGGGGTGTCACGCCATAATATGTGCTGTGCCGGGGCCGCCTGTGCGGCTGCGGCTGCGGCAAAAAAAATGGGCGCAGTCAAAGGTGTCTGCCTTGACTACGCCTCAAGTTTTGATCCGTTACAGCCCAATGACGATTTTGTCGGGTATTGCACCGTGATTTTTGATGCTTAGAGAGTTTGGGGGCGCAAACCTGAACGTCACCTCCTTGCTTTGGAGGCACTGGTACAGTTTAATAGGTCAAAAGATATACTTCAAGTGGTGGTAAGACCTATATTTTTTATGTCATCCAATATGTTGTCAATACCGAATCCCCTTTCCTTTACTATGGTGAAAAGCAGGCGAAATGCTTGCAGCGCTTCTTCTGTCCCAATCTCATTTGAATTATATTCAATCGCCTCGCCTTGTTTTACTAAAGATCTAACATCTTGACGACTCAGCCTTTCAAACACTTTTACGTCATTGACATAGAATTTTCCTTCAGCCTTTAAAAAGTACAAAATAGAACTATTTGTGCCTTCGTGATCTAAATTTTCTATGCACCAAGCATATTTCTTATTATATAAAAAAAACCAATAACTATCTCTGTTAATGACGGTTGATATTTTGTCAGAATTGGCAATCATGGAATTGGTAGCTGCTACTATTTTACTCATATAATTCTCCAGGAAATTTGTTTAATAAAAATATTGTTTGAAAAGTGGTTAACTTCTGTCAGTTACCTTGCGCATGCTGTTAATCAGATTATTCACCGAAACCGTTGCGATACCCGAATTAATATCCGACATGGCATAGGGAATAACCAGTTCATTACTATGGATGATTGAGCCGCAGGAGTAGACAACGTTTGGAACATATCCTTCTCGCTCTTTTTCTGTGGGTATTAAAAGCGGTTGTTCAAGCCGTGCAATGACTTTGCAGGGATTTTCAAGGTCAAGGAGCATGGCACCAATACAGTACTGCCGCATGGGCCCGACACCATGGGTAAGAACGATCCAGCCTTTTTCTGTCTCTATGGGAGAGCCGCAGTTGCCGATTTGAACAAATTCCCAGGGATACTCCGGTCGCTGGATAATATGAGAAGTCCTCCAGAATTGCAGGTGTTTTGAAAACATTATATGGTTGTTTTCGCCATCCTGCCGGGACAGCATGGCAAATTGGCCGTTAATTTTTCGGGGGAACAGGGCCAACCCTTTATCCTGCGCCGCCTTGCCGTTCAGCATTGTAATTTTAAAACTGATAAAGTCTTTCGTTTCGATTAACTGGGGGAGAATCGTAACCCCATTATATGCGGTATAGGTCGCATAATAGGTTGATTCACCCGTATCATCAAAAAATTGAACAAACCTGGCATCCTCTATCCCGCGGCTCTCATTTTTAGAAACTGGAAAGATAACCCTTTCAGATATTCGATGATCTGAATGGAAGTCCACCTCATAATTAGAATCAGAAAGCCAGTTGATAATCTCAAATGTTTTATTCTGCTTGTTTGGGGTAAAATGAGGATGTTTATGAAGACGTCCCATCTCACGGACCAATTGTTCTTTGCTGAATTCTTCGGGAAGCGCATTGAGAACACAGGTGCAGATATCATTATCCGCCTTCATTTCCTTGAGCTTGTGCTGAAAAAGCTTGCGCTTATAAAAAGGGTTTAACTTCAGATCCGGTGTTTCCACAAACTCACTGACCGGATCAAACCGGAAGGTGTTGTACCGGTTGAGCACGCCGCTTCTGAAAACAATGGAGGAAATATGCCCTTCTCCGGTGGCCCGCAAACTCATGACAAACCGAAGGCTGCCTTCTTCAAGGTGGTCTTGAACCGGATGGGGAACAATGGACGGGTTGAACAGAGCGGCAGATTCAATGGCATACTCCTTTGTAAAATAAGCGCCGACCAAGGCGCTTTCAGTTTCACTCAGCAATCTGCCTTTTTTAATATGTTTTTTTACCAGGCTGAAATGTTTTTCAAAAATGTGAGTCAGGTCTTCATGTCGCCTGGAAAAATTTTTTATGATCTGTGTTAATAATTTTTGTTGTCTGCTTTCAGACAACCCGCGGATTCGTTCGATGATCAAGGTGATGCGTTTTGCATCCTCGGGAAGATGAGGCCTTGTAATGACACGAGAAGTATCCCCGACAATTTTGTTGGGTTTTCTTGTCACTAAAAGCTTACCATGATTTTTACTGCGCATATGTGTGTTTCCTTGATTCAATTCGGGGCTACATGGGCGGACGGCCATATTCAAGGCACAAAGAGACAAGGTCTCGGACCTTTGCAGTACCCATGCACATCACCGTATCCGCGCCCCCCCAGTAGATTTTCACAGTCCCGTCATCTTCGGGAACCACGCCGCAGGTAAACACCACATTGGGGACATAGCCGGTCTGTTCCCAGGTATCTTCCGGCTGCAGGATCCATTGATCGGACACCCCGAGCACTCTGGCCGGATCGGCAAGATCATGCAGCGCAGCACCGAGCCGGTATACGGATCCGGACATGGTTTTAAAAACACCATGGTAGATATGAAGCCAGCCCTCATTGGTTTTAAACGGAGGTGCGCCCGGGCCGATTTTCATCTCATCCCAGTGGTAGGCCAACGGCTTTATGACAACCTGTGAGTCTCCCCAGTAGATGAGATCCGGGGAATAGGAAATCCAGATGGACCATGGCGAAATTTCTGAATGCGGGCGATCCAATCGGGCATACCGACCTTTAATTTTTTCAGGAAAAATGACCACATTACGCAGATCTGCCTGGGTGATCAAAGCAATCCGTTCAATTTTTTGAAAATCATCTGTACGGGCCAGAGCAATTCGAACCCCGTGGCGGGAATAGGCGCTGTAGGTGAGAACGTATGACCCTTCCACCGGGTTGATACGCAGATCTTCAATACCAAACGCTTCATATTCGGCAAAAATTCCATAGGATGCCGGAGTCAAAAAAGGTTTCGGTAAAACTTTAAATGTAAACCCATCCGGACTGTCCGCCCTGCCGATAATGGACCGCCCGTTTTTTAAGTGGGCCCGGAAGAGCATGATATATCGGTTTTTATATTTGACCACCCCGGCATTGTGAACCGTTGCAACGGGGTACGGTACATCCTCCCGGGTCAGAATGGGGTTCTTCAGGTAACGCATTACAATATCCTGCATCGTATTCATTTGGATCCTTTCTCATAAGTCAGATTCTTCCGAAATCATCAGCCAGACGTTCAATGTCATCTTCGCCAAAATAGTCTCCTGTTTGAATTTCCATAAATACCAGATTTTCCTGGCCGCTGTTTTCAATCCTGTGTATGGATTTTCTTGGAATATCGACTGATTGTCCGGCAGTCACCGGAACTGTTTTTTCGCCGAGTGTCCACATGCCTTTACCACTGACGATATACCAGTGCTCATCGCGATACCGGTGCCGCTGGAGGCTTAGGCGCTTTCCCGGATACACCACAATTTTTTTATTCTTAACGGTATTCTCATCGGAAAGTATGCGATAAAACCCCCAGGGCCGATGATCTTCACGCCTGGTTGTCTCCATGATCTGCTCATACACCCGGATATATTTTTTGACCATGCAATCGATGGTAAAATGATCCATCACTGTCCGACGGCAGAATTCCCGGTCAATATCCCTGATACGTTCCACCGCGCCGATGGCCTCATGGGTGCCGGAAACAAGAAAACCGTTTTTATTGTCCTGGATAAGCTCGGGCATACTCCCCCGGTTGTTTGCGATGACTGGGGTGCCGCAGGCCATGGCTTCAATAACGGAAAGACCGAAAGGCTCGTTGAAATTGATGGGATGAAGCAGTGCAAGGGCTTTGCCTAAAAGTTTATTTCTTTTCTCAGGTCCGACACTGCCCAGATAAACCACACTGGCACCGTCAATGAACGGCTGGACATGGTCTTTAAAATATACGCTGTCCTGGATAATCCCTGCCATGATCAGTTTTTTGTCACATGCCCGGGCGATTTCAATGGCCTCTTTAGCGCCTTTATCCGGATGGATCCGGCCGAAAAACAACAGATAGTCTTCCGGGGCCGTCTGGAAATGAAATTCATTTATATCAATGCCGTGGTGAATGGTGTCAATATAATCCAGACCTTCGGCCCGGTCGGCATCACTGATAGAAACATAGAATGTTTTTTTATTGTATTTGCGATACACCGGTAAAATTCCAGGGGATGAAAAACCGTGGATGGTTGTCACCACCGGTGTCCGGGTAAGGCCGGTATAGGTTAAGGGAAGAAAATCAAAATTATTGTGTATGATATCAAATTCTTCTGCATGATCAAATAATTCGGAGATGTGAAGGCATTCGTATACCTTGGGAATGATGTTTGAATCCTCTTCATATCCCCTGGTGCACACGGCATGCAGGCTGCCGTGTGTAATCGAATCCCCTGTGGCAAACAGCGTGACGTCATGACCAAGGCCCACCAGGGCTTCAGTCAGCAATGAAGCTATCTTTTCCCAGGGGCCGTAGTGCCGTGGAGGGGTGCGCCAGGCAATGGGTGACAGCATGGCAATGCGCATAAAATTGTCCTTTATATTTACCCTGTTGAATAGGATGAAGACGGATGCAGCAGTTCATCTGCATAGAGTTTTTGCAGTGTCATTAGCGACAGCAGCCAGGCAAGCGTTGATTCCGCCCCCTGGTTCTGGTTGATGCCGTCCACCATCAGTCCGTCCCGGCATCCGCCGGTTTTCGGGTCATACAGCGGCATGTTCAAATCATTGTGCCCCAGAAACCAATTAAAACACATGACGGCTCGCTCGAACCATTGCCGGTCATGGGAAATGTCGTAGGCTGCGGCACATGCTTCAACCATGGTTTTGGCTTCGATGGGCTGCTGATCAAATCTGGCTCTTTCTTCTTTTTTTCTATACCAGCCGTGACAGCCGATGGGGACAAAATGGTGATCTGTCGTCTGGATGGACAGCAGCCACGTAAGACTGTCCAGACCCATCTTCACCATCTCGTGGTTTTCCATTCGATGACCCGATACCAGAAGCGCCTGGGACAGTTTAGCGTTGGCATAGTTCAAGGTATCCTCTATCCATGGCCAGTCATCGGTTTTATTTTCGCAGAACTGATTGAATAATCTTTCTGCCAGAACATCCCTGATCCTTTTGGCGTCACTGTCACCCGAAAATCTTTCCAGGTAGGCGTCAATGCCCACCAGGCAGAATGCCACAGCCCTGGGCGACCTGAAAGTCTCTGTGGCAATCAATGCCTTTTTAAAAAGCACGGTACTCATGGTCCGATGATCTGAATTTTCCAGAAACGCCACGGTTTTTCCCAGGCACCAGACAGCCCGTCCGTGGGAATCCTCGGACCCGATCTCCTCAGCCCAATCTCTTGCGTAGGTCATAAAATTACGGAACCGACCGTTTTTTTCATTGTATGCGTATAAAAGAAATCCTAAATAATGGCCGCTTAAGGCATCCAGTCCAAGGCCGTTGGTCGGCAGATATCTTTGTCCCATGGCCGCCGCCAGCAGGGCTCTGGCATTATCATCCGTGCAGTATCCATGCAGTCTGCTGGGAATGGTATGATCTGCATGTTGCAGGATGCCGGTATCATCGGTCATGGATTTAAGGTGATCCAGCTTGATCTCGGGCAGGTCAAAGCGGGTAATGGCTTTGAGGTTTTCCACGTAGGAATGTCTGGGTCTTGGATGCTGGATTCGCTTCTGGCGAACCTCATTGAAGATGTCAAGATAGTTTTGGCAGACTTTTGTCCACACGGCTTCCCTTGTAAAGGTGTATGCTTTTTTACGGATGGCGTGGCGCTGGGTATCATCGCATAAAAGGGCGTTAATCTGTTCTGCCATGGCGCCGGGATTGTTGAACGGTACAATTTTGCCCCTGCCGTCTGCCAGCATTTCCTGGGCATACCAGTAAGGGGTGGAAATGACGGCTTTGCCTGTTCCCATGGCGTAGGCAAGGGTTCCAGACGTAATCTGAGCCTCTTCAAGATACGGGGTGATGTAAATATCTGCAACACCCAGGAACTCACACAGTTCTCTCAAGGGGACAAAATTATTCTGGAATATGACATGGTCGCTGATATTCAGATTGTGAACAATTTGCTGAAGCATTATCCGATAGGCTTCCCCTTTGGTTTTCAGCACATGGGGATGGGTGGTGCCAAGGATGATATACATCACGTCCGGATATTTGTCGATCACAGCCGGAAGTGCCTGGAGCACGGTTTCAATCCCTTTGTTGGGTGAAAGCAGGCCAAAGGTGAGTAAGACCTTTTTACCTTCCACATCGAATTTGTCTTTATTAAAACTTGAATCGATAAAGGGCATATCCGGAATACCGTGGTGTATAAAAGCGACTTTCTCCCGGGGGATACCATAAATCTCCTGGAGAAGTTGTTCTGCTTTTCTGCTCATGACCACCAGTTTGTCCGACAATTCCCCCAGCTTGATCATGACGTTACGATATTCGGGAGAAGGATCTTTCAACACGGTATGCAGAGTTGTCACCACCGGCATATGCAGATTTGACAACAGTTTGATAAGATGACTTCCGGCGGGCCCCCCGAAAATACCAAATTCATGCTGAAGACAGACAATGTCTGTGTGACTGATATTCAAAAACTGAGCAGTAATACCATAATCTGCCAATTTGTTCTGATTGATCTCAAAGCGTACTTTTTCAGGATATGCATATCCTTCCATTCTGTCGTTCATGGCAACCGCCCAGCAATGGATATCCTTGGCCCGGTCAGATAAACCTTCAACCAGATCTCTTGTAAAAGTGGCTATGCCGCATTGTCTGGGCAGGTAATTGCCGATTACGGCAATGGAGTTGATTCCCTCAAAAGGGCGTTCTTCCGTTATCATACTCTTCTCCTGTTCCGGTTGTGGGCAGCAGGGAGACATCATTTTCTCTTTTGCTGCCCCAAAACCGTTCTGTTTTTTTGTGAAACCGTTTCACAACAGTCAAATGGAGTTATTTTTTGTGTTTAAAATTTACCTGAAATTTTTGTTCAAAGGCACACGCAATGATTTGGGCAACATGATTTTCCTGGGTAATGTGATCCATATGAATGACCAGATCAAATTCACCAGGGGAGATTTTTTCCCTGAGAAAAATTTTTTTGAAAAATTCATGATGGTCATCATCAATGATGTTTAATTTTTCTTCTGCTTCACTTTTCCCTACACCCAGCGTATTCGCCAATTTTTCAATCCGGTGCTCTTTGCTGCATACCAATTGTACCGATAAGATGGTATGGCGGGGCAGAATCAAGTGGGTCCCCCGGCCAATAAATATCGTCGGTTCGGTATGAGCCAATGCTGTAACCGTTTTTGCCAGCTGTTTGACATAGTCGGTTTTAAAAAATTTTTTCTCAACGGAAAGAGACACAAGCAGTTCACGCATCTTTCCCGGAAACCGCTCATCGAAAGTATCAATGATCTTTTCTGTAAGAGAAGAATCTTTTGCCATATGCTCTATAATTTCTTTATCAATCACACGATAGCCTGTTATTTCCGACAGAAAATCAGCGACTTCCATGGCGCCGGCACCTATCCCTCGGGATAAACAAATACAATGCTTTTGTGAGAAATGGCTGGCTGTTTTTATTTCTGCCTGGGCTCTTTCCCATTGTCTGACTTGTGTACCGGCCCAATCTGAGGCGCTCATCATTCTCTTGCCATAATATCCGGGAGGATAAACCGTTTCTTTAGATGTCGTTTTCATATCTTTTCTCCTTTTTTAGGAATGGCTTCTCTTAAGTCTATAATTCATGTTACGTGCCAGGACAGAACACATCGACATCGTCTCTGTAACCTCTTGATTCGTAAGGTTATTAATATAAAATTAAGATCAGCGAATAATTTGAAAAGTTTTTAACAACTGGATAAAAAGGCCATATGTGCCCACGCGGCCATATTTAACCTCGTTTTAAACGGCGGGCATCGGCGGGACGCCTGAGACAATCGCCACGCCTACAGGGGCGCTCTGCTATGCCCAGGTCACGTCATCTTAATTTTCATCGGCTTGCTTGTGAAAACATAATGTTTTTAAGAAGGGATATCTTTAATAACCGATGTGAATGGACTCGAACGACCCAAATAGATTACCCAGCCACAAAACCAAGGCGATAATAGCCAGAATGTTAAGTATCTGCCGTATCCTCCTGTCCATGGGGATATATCTATTGGCCAGCCAGAACAGAAATCCGACAAAGATTAAAATGATGCTAAACTGTACAAGGTCTGTCATTGTTCCTCCTGTTTTCTTTGTGTGCATTGTTGCTTAGGGTTTGAAAATCTGCCGTGATTTTTTACCCACCCCGGAAAATGCCTTGATGTCCCTCCATGGAATCAGCAATCATGCACTACGCAATTCCTGCCGTTGGCTTTGGCCTTGTATAAGCATTTATCTGCTTTCGAAACCCAGGATAAAAAACTTTCACCGGAGCTATTTTTAACCAGGCCCTGGGTGACACCGATACTGATGGTTACAAAAATACCGTCCGGTCTAGATTTTTCCACTTCTTTACGGATTTTTTCAGCCATCAGCGGCACAGCAGGGTGGTCAATATCAGGAAACAGGATGACAAATTCTTCCCCGCCATACCGGCTCATCACATCCGATTTACGGACAGTCCTCTTCAAAGAGTTCGCAACGCCCTTAAGAACGATGTCACCCCTTGGATGACCATATTTGTCATTAATCTTTTTAAAATGATCAATATCAATCATGAAAACGGCTATATTCTCTTTTCTCCGCTCGGCCAGAGAAAATAATCCCTGGGTAACCATTAAAAACCCCCGCCGGTTATACAGACCGGTCAATCCGTCAGTCATCGTGATGTCAACCAAAACCTTATTTCTTCTCCAAAGGCTTTGCAGCGTTTCTCCCAGTAGTTCCAATTCGGGTGTTATATGGCCATATTGGATAAACATATCAATAAATCTCCTGATATGGCGGTCATATGTGTCTGAAGGAACCGTATCTCCATCTCCCTCCAGGGGCCTTAATATGTTAAAAAGCACTTCAAAGGCCGGATACAGCATGTAGTATTCCAACCGGTAGGCCAGGATAAGTGCATTCCCCATTGATTTTTTTTCTTCCCAGCGGTTTGAGAGAAACTCAATTTTCTCCAATATGGCGGACAATTCTTTCCGAATCTCCGATGGTGTATCAAAAATGCAAGGAAAGATTAAATCTCCAGCCCTCAGGGCAACCCTTTGCCAGAAAACGGCATGAATTTTTTCTTCATCAGCCATCTGGGTCCAGATCGCCTTAAGCGCTGTTATTTCTTCTGCTTGGGACAGCTTGGTATATGTCTGTATGGCCTTTTGATTAATGGCAATACACAGGCGAATTATTTTCCAGGTGATTCCATTCTTCATACCCTTGTCCTTTCCTTACGCTTTTCCCGGGAAGGCATTGATAAGTCCGGAAGTAACTAATCCGGTCTTTGGATGGTGGAAAGCGATTTAGTCCCCAAAGTCTCAATGAGCCGGTTGATATCCGTTGTTTTAAGATTCATTCCCCCTTCGGATACCGGAAGCAGAATGATGCGCTTGCCTTCAAGTGCTTCTGCAATTTTCAGTTTTACGATGGTCTCAGCCCCGGAACCGACCAGGGCATTGTTCATTTCCTGGATGCCTCTGGCTTCAGCAATGCCTTCCGCTTCAATGGCTCTTGCCAGAAGCTGTTGCTTTTCCAGATAAACGTCCGCCTCGATTTTATCCTTTTGATATTGACCGTCGGCGTTGGCAACCATTTTGTTTACCTCGCCCCTTGCTTCTTCCAGTTTGCGTTTATACTCTTCAAGGGCGGCATGCTGGGCTGATTTGTTTTTCTCCACCTGCTGGTCCGCTACTTTTTTATCTTCAATGGCTTTGGTGTACTCTGCATTGAACCGGTAATCGTTTGTCAGCACCTTCTCAATGACAATACCCATGGGTCCAAGAATCTTATCCAATGCGGCCTTGGCTTTTCCTGCCTGGGTTTCTCTTGCTTCTGCTACATAAAAGGATTCAGTTTTCAACTCCCCGAAGATATCCCGGGGCTTGCTTCTGGCAACCGTCCTGACGATAGTTTCCCGCAGGACGGCATCGTTTAAAGCCACATACTGAAGTATATACGGAGCCTTTGCAGCATCAATCCGGTAAGCAATTATCACATCAAGGCTGATGTCATTTCCGTCAATGGTTTTAAACAGCAAATCATCCTGGGTACTGCGGTCCCCCCGGTTTTCTGAAAAGGTCATTTCCAGATTTTGAAGCTTGGTATCAAAGACATGCCAGTCATTGATAAACGGCAGGAAAAAATAGGTTGAACCCTGGGCATACACACGATCCTCTACACCTTTGGGAGCAAACAGGCCGATTTTCCGGGTCCGGACACCGACTTCGGTTTCGCCTGTGGTATGGGGCATACAGCCCGTGGTTGAAAAGCCGGCTGTTATCAGGATGACAAAAAGGATAAAACGTTTCACTTGGCACCTTCCCGGCGAATATCAAATAGTTTTAGAGTATTGTTCAGATCCAGCGGATTGACCCCATGGGCACCGTCGCTGGGAAGGATAATCAGATCAAGGCCCTTATACGCCTGTGCCATTTTTAAACCTACCATACGGTCGGACCCAATACCTTTTAATGCTTTATTTTTCAGGCGCACCCGTTCGGCTTCAGACAGTTTTACCAACAGATCGGCATTGGCCTTTATTTTACGGACGTAGAGGTCTTTTTCAGCAATTTTCCGGGTTACATAGGCCTGGCCTTTTTCCATCTCAACGGCCGCGATGACCAGACCCTCCTGGACAATCTTTTTTAACTGGGCTTCTTCCTTGGCGGCCCGGGCTGCGGCCTGGTTGGTAAAGACCATCTGATCCTGAAGTTTTTTGGCTTCAATATTTTTTTGGATTTCAGGACTGTATCTGAAATAGCGGACCAGCACCTGATCCACCTCAATTCCCTTTAGATTGAGTTCCCGGTTGAGATTCTCTTTGGCCTCTTCGGCCTTTTTAACCCGCATGGGACTGTTATAAAATTCTTCGGTGGTCAGTTTACCCAAGGTCTCTTTCAAGGCAGGTTCGGCTTTGGGGATGATACCGTTGTCTTCATACAGTTTTCCCGGACCGATGGTGGTAAATACCAGATAGGGGTCTTTGATGTGGTAGAGCATGGAGACATCCACATCCACAAAAAAACCGTCTGAGGTCTGGATATGGGCTGCCCGGTCTTTTCTGGCACCACCGGCTGCGGTTTCGGGAAAATTGGTCAGCTCCAGCACCTGGATACCCTTGGGAAGGCGATACATCCGCTGAAGCCCGAACGGCATGACAAATGTCAGCCCGGCATGGTAAACTTTGTTTTGAACCCCGCGGGCCATTCCGACACGAACCACTTTAATACCGTATTCATTCGGCTCTACATAGGCAAATAAAAATTTATAGCAAAGGTATAAAATTACAGCCAATGTTAGCAGGATTTGGAATCCAACACCCATCCGCAGGCTTGAAAAAAAACCGCCTAATGGGCCCTTAGCCCTGGTCAAATACTCTTTAAATTGATTTGTCTGGTTCTCTGTCACAATCAATTCCTTTTATGAGACACAATTCATACAAATGGGATGAATCATGGATTTAAAAACATATTGTTAACGAATTTTCCGGTCGTGATACCCGTATATGGATAAAGTCACGCCACAGATGTCAGTTTGGGGCTTTGAGCAATTTTATGCCCTCAGCCCTTTTTTTGCCTGAGCGTCCGAACCGCATCCATCCCCCAGGTCTGGGAAACGTTATGAATCCAAATCCTGGGCGGTTCAGATAATAGTGTTTTTGTTCCCAGAAGCACACCGAACTGATATGACTGGATGTGATTTTCCATGTCTTTTTGGGTTTCCCATTCTTCCAGCAGTGAGAACCGATTCTTATTGTCAATGTCACAAAAGGCACAACAGTTTTTGCAGCCGGGTCCTTCTCTCACCGATTCCACCAGTGAGAGGAGGGTTTGCAGCACTTCCAGATGTTTTTCCGGATGTGCGTTGAGAGTCATTTTGACTATCATCATTCTTATTACCTCTTAAAAACATGCTGGTGTATCGAAATAAAAAAGATGGCTAAATGTCACTGAGGCCTCTGCCTAAAACTGCTTCTGAAATGCTTTTTTGCTTTTTTTGTTTTCGTTTCTCTTTTGGCGTCTGTCTGGCTTTTTTTTGTTCCTCACGCCTGCCTTTGTCTCTTTTTCCTTTATCACCCATAATCTTTTCTCCTGGTTTAAAATCAGTGTTTTTCCTTTACTCTCTTTCCTTGCTTGGGGTGTTCGAACTTTTAATACTGCAATCATTGCGCCATGGTTCTGACAAGAGGAATAGTTTTTTGATGATGCTGTATTTTAAGGAGAAACAAAGGAAGGAGTTAGATTATTAAAAGAGGAGGGGAGGCTCAAAAACGGTCTTATTTGTTCAATGGGTCATATCGTGCCTTTTTAAAGGTTCCCGTACCCGACCTCGGCGTGGCTGCAATCGGATGGGCCGCAACGAAGAATGAGCCTCATTGGCAATTAAAAGGAAGCCGCTCGGGAGGACCGATGCTGAGTTTACGCATGCGGGCGCGCAATGTGCTGCGATTGAGGCCGAGAATCTGGGCCGCACTGTTCTTGCCGCTTACTTTCCAGCGGGTCTGTTCAAGCACACGGATGATATAATCGCGCTCAACCGCCTCAAGGGTTTTCAGGTTTTTGCTCAAATGGCTGTAAGATTTATCGAGATCATCAGCCAGATTGAGTTTGGGGCTTGATGAATTGATCACTGCCCGTTCAAGAACATTTTCCAACTCTCGAACGTTTCCCGGCCAATGATAGTTTAAAAGGGCATTCATTACATTTTGGGGAACCACTTTAATGTGTTTACCCAATCTCCGGGAGATCTTAGTTATATAGAAATCAGCAAGGAGGGGGATATCCTCTTTCCTTTCCCGCAGCGGCGGCATGGTAATCGGGAAAACATTGAGCCGGTACCACAGATCACTTCGGAAACGTCCCTTTTCAACTTCTTTCTCAAGATTTCTGTTTGTCGCGGCAATAATCCGTACATCCACTTTGATGGTGCGCGAATTTCCCAATCGTTCAAATTCACCCTCTTGAATTACCCTGAGCAGCTTTGATTGCAATTCCAGGGGCAGCTCTCCGATTTCATCCAGAAACAGGGTGGCTTTGTCAGCAATCTCAAATCGTCCTTTGTGACTGCGGTCTGCACCGGTAAATGCCCCTTTCTCATGGCCGAAAAGCTCGCTCTCTATAAGATTTGCGGGCAATGCCGCACAATTGACTTTGATCAGGGCCCGGTTTTTCCGGCTGCTGTAGCTATGAATTGCCCGGACCACAAGTTCCTTGCCGGTACCGGTCTCACCCAGAACCATAACGGTTGTGTCACTCTGTGCAATTTGCTCAACCTTGAAGAGCACATATTTAAGCCCGTCACTGTGACCAATAATATTCTCATGATTGTGTTCCAACTTAATCTCATCTTTGAGATACGCGCGTTCATCTTCAAGTTGCTTTTTCAGTATCGCTACTTCCTCCAGGGCTTTCTCTGCAAGCACCTTTTCATGTTCGGTCTTTTGCTTTTCCAGAACAAGCTGGGCGGTTCTTTTTTTAACGATCTCCTCAAGATTCCGCTTATAATGTTCTTTTTCAGTAACATCTTCAATAGCCAGTAAAATCAGCTCCACTTTTTTAAAATCGTTATAAATTCTTCTGGCATTCAAATGCATTATTTTAGTCCCAATGACATCAAAAGAATGTTCCACTTCAAAATCATTAAACACGGTATTTTCAGGGAGTATACTCTCAAGTAATTCTTTGAGTCTGGGGATATTCCACTGCCCGTTGCCAAGGTCATAAATTAAAATGCCTTCCGTGTTTTCCTGCTTGGCACAGAATGTCACATAAAACGCTTGATTTGCTTTGACTATTTTCAAAT
The DNA here is from genome assembly GCF_963666675.1 of uncultured Desulfobacter sp. Taxonomy (NCBI): domain Bacteria; kingdom Pseudomonadati; phylum Thermodesulfobacteriota; class Desulfobacteria; order Desulfobacterales; family Desulfobacteraceae; genus Desulfobacter; species uncultured Desulfobacter sp. The sequence goes on from NZ_OY762929.1 coordinate 1,415,547, forward strand.
CAGCATCAAGAATCACAAGCGGTTCACGGACCGAACCGAGAATATCAGTGAAAATTTCTAAAATTTTTTTTTGCATTCATGAATCCTAAAATATTTATTGAATTCTGCCTTCAGGAAAGGCCGGATCTCATCCGGTAAATGTTGCACTTCATATTGACAAACGATCTTTTCTCCATTTTAGGGTAGATCTTAATCCCTCCGTTGCGACCATTGTGCCTTCGATTTCATCGAAGAGTGCAAAATTTACAGCATTTATTATATCAATATTTCTATTATTATTGTTCGTGAATGGATCCCGTTTTAGAATTTCCTGATAAATATTTCGAAATTCATTCAGTCGGCGCTTTTTGAAAATTTTATGAAAAAAACTCTTAGAGCGCTGGGAGTACCCTAATTTATTGAGGCGTTTTATGATGTATGTAAGCGTTCTGGCTGTCGGTTTAAATCCAAATGTCTCTTCCAATACTGATTTAAGTACAGATGAAGCCTCTAATGGATCAACAAAGCCATTGATCTGTTTTTTACTTTCATATTCAGGGGAGACAGACGTCTTTTTATTTTTTTTCGATTTTAGAGATTTTGTTAGCCTATGAGCCTCGATTTCACGACATAATTGCTCTGCCTGCATTGCGGCAGCTTGCAGATAAGCACTCAAATTATAGAAACCTGAATGTATATGTTCAGGAAAAGTCTCCCCGATTCGGCTATATCTATATCTATATTTATGGTCGATTTCACCCCATGCCTCCTCAAGAATTGTGCGTAACTGCAGCTCTATTTGAATGTTTTTGAATGTTTCGCTTACATCTGAATTCTCTCCTAATTTGATCTGGTAATGGATTGATGAATATCCACTATATTGGAGATTGACATTTTGTGGGGTTACCTTGTCAAGGCCTATTGGCAAAACAAATGATCTTTTATAATCGGGTTTTTGTATGAATTTTAATATTTTTTCTTCAACTAAAAATGCAAGATATGCTTCGACCTTTACAATGTCTGAAAGGCGCAGGCAAATGATCCTGATACCAATTATATCTCCAATCCTTTCGTGAAAATTATTGTGTGTGATAGGCTTCATATCAAATTCAGAATTCATATTTTCTTGGTCGATTTTCTCAATAAGTCTTGATTCATCTTTGATTCTATATAGTATCGTATGAATACTTTCTTTGGGCGCTGAAGGATCATCGCGAATGAGCCGTATAAAATACTCAGCAAGTATTTTGTACTTCTTTTTTCCCTTGAAAAAAGAGATTAAAATATTATCCCTTTGTTGTTTTTTCAATTATTAAGTCCTTTTTCTGGCTCGTGTGGGAAGATGATGAAAGGTAACGTATCGACCTTGACGCTGCATGCTGAGCTTGGCAAAGCAGAGATACTAAAATAATCCGTAGGATTTAAAAAAGTGCAACACTCTAAATGGAATCCACTGAGATTAGATCCTTGCAACTTATAGTGCTCCAACTTTGGTTTTTATAGGCTCAATTCTTGTTTTGAACCTATATTATCATTATTATGGCATAAAGCTCTATGAAAAACCTAAATTGCTAAATTTATTATTCCCCGCCCCCAATTCAGACCACATACAAGAGCACTGTAAAATAGTGGATAATACTTCCGGCCAGCACAAATAGATGCCAGATGCCATGAAAATGGCGAATTTTTTCATCCAGAACGTAAAAAATCACACCGACGGTATAAAAGACTCCGCCTGTCAGGAGCCCGATAAATCCAGTCAATGCCAGATTCTGCAACAGAGGACGGAGTGCTATCATTATCAGCCAGCCCATGGAAATATATATTATTAGCGGTAGAATGCGTTGCTCTTTCCGGGAAAACATATCCAGAATCATCCCGGCAACCGCAAGGCACCAGACAGCCCCGAATATTGACCAGCCCCAATTGCCGCGAAGTGTTATAAGAGAAAATGGCGTGTAAGTACCGGCTATCAGCAAATAGATTGCGAGATGATCTAATTTGTGGAAAACGTTTTTGGTCTTCCCTTTTAGGCTGTGGTAAAGCGTCGAAAAAATATAAAGCAAGAACAGGGCGGTTCCGTAGATACTGAAGCTCACTATCTTCCAGGGGTCACCCTGACGTGCAGCTGATACAACCAGGAACACCAAACCCAGAATTGATAGGACTGCACCGATCAGATGACTGATACTATTGAACCATTCTCCCTTATACATGGATATTCCCCAAGCTATTTTCGTTCTCTAATCGACTATCCATATCTACAAAAATATGGCCGGGGATACAAAAGGAATCGTTACTTTTGTATGAAAGAGTTCGATAACTTATTGAGTTCTTTCATTCTTCGTTGTGGGTAGAAGCCTGGGTCATGATAGACCTGGCCCGGCCCATGGCCGTTATTAAAAAAGAACACCTTCGCTATTTTCCAAGAAGTTCTTTTTCCTCTGAATCAATCATTTTTTGACAATTGGGGCATTCCATTTTGAGGGCTCTAACATTTCCTTTCATTAATGGCATTTGACAATGGGGGCAAAAATATAATTTTAATTCCAACTCACTTTTATTCTGTGCTGTTTTTATAGGTTCCAAATCAGTAGATCCTTCCCTGTTATTGATTTATTACACGCTATCTTTAAGAGAAACCTTAACGCTTTTTATATGAAAGAGCTCAATAAGCTATTGCGTTCTTTCGATTTTCGTTGTGGGCCGACCTGGCAGACGATATGCCAGGTCGGCCCATGGCCGTTATTTCAAATATTATCTTTTTATTCCCAGCTTCTTTAATTCGCTTTCCAAATGATGCATTTGCTCAATATCCGTTGCAAGGATGATAACCCCAAGGTTTCCCGATACAGGCAAGGTTTTACAATCGTAGGGGAATACGCAATTGAGCTTACCATGATCATAGAGTATGGGGCGCAATTGTTTGACAAGTCCAGGAAATGAAATTGGCGTTGTTTTGAGTTTTAAAAACTTCCAGTATGGGATAGAAGACAATAACTGATTTTCAATATTCTCTATGATCATTCCCACATAAGTGGAACCATTGAACCGTGCATTATTTTCGACGGGATAGGTACTGTTTTTCGTTACAATATAATCAATACCGACGACGCCGGTGTATCCTGATCGGGCCATGTGGTTTACAATTTTTATGGAAATCTTTGAAATAGACTCGCAAACAGCCGGTGAATATGGTTTCCCTTTGAGTGTACCGATATAAACCATCCCTTTTTCGCAGACCTGTTCTCGAATACCCAGGTGGTTAATAGTTCCGGCCCTGCCGATAATCCATTGATCGTTGGGAGAAGATATCACATCCTGAAAAGGCTCTATAATAAAAACTTTCTCCCCGCTGTCGCCTATCTGCCTGTATAATTCAGGGATATCATCACCCGAGGTCTTATATAAAGACATGCCGGCTTCCCCCAGGGCACCTCGGATAATTACTGTATGCGTTGTTGACAGATGGCGGCGAACCTTTTTTTCAAACTGAAAAAAGTTTTCGGGTTTTTCCGGGCTGACCTCAAAGGCATCTCCCCCTATGGTTGAAATCCCCAATTGCCGGCAGATGCGTTTAAAGGAAACTTTATCATTGTATGTTCGGGTTAAAGATTCCGAAGAACCGAAAAGATTGGCTCCAAGTATATTTGCTGCAACTTTTTCCATCCGGCCGGAAAACCACGGTACATAAACCGGTGCTCTTCCGAGTTCTGAAATAATCTCCAATATGGGGTCCGGATTCTTAACAATCATTTCAGAAAGGGTCATTTCATCAGACCGAGCACCGTACTCAACGATATGATCTGTGCCAAGGCCATTGGCGTGCAGCCAATCTTGATAGTCCCTGTCAATTTCTGTGCGTAAAACGACCAGATCCTGGTTTACCGCAACGGCAAGGGCCCGGTTGCATCTTGATAAAACTGACCCGTCCCGTTTTGGAAATTGTGGGAAGTTGTCCGTCCCGAAAATCAATAGCTCATTGTCGGAATGTTGAATGAACGACCGGAAGGGTTTGTTGTGTGTTATTCCGGTATTCATAGGTGTTTTCGTCAGGACCGACTCCATATGATCCCCCCGTAGACAAATGTTAAGCCAATGGTGTACGCCATGAGAATATAAAACCATTTTCCGGCAAGTTTGGGGGTCCGGATCGGTGCCAGGTTAAAGGCGGCCATGACCAGAAATAATGCATACATGACGCCCGAAAAAATTTTCGGGTCAAAGAGACCTTCAAACAGAAAAACAAAGGCAAAAATAATGACATTGTTATCAAGGGCAAGGCCCCTGTATGTTGCCCCATCAATAAGACCAAACACATTAAAATAGCTTAATCGTATGGCAGCAACCCCGACGATGGCAACGGCACCCGGAAGAAACCATGGACTAAAATCTGCGTAACTCAACAGGAAAAAAGCCGGGCAAACACCAAAACTGACAATATCGATCAACGAATCCAGCTGCCCTCCGAATTCCTTTTGTTTATCTGTCCTTCCTTGCATCTTACGGGCAATGATACCGTCGGCCCAGTCAAATAAAACCGCCCATATCATACCAATGACGGCGGCTTGAAAGTTCTGTAAAATTGCAGAATACACCCCGAGAAGTGCACATAAGAGGCCTGTCAGGGAACAGATATTGGGAAGATCCTTGGCAAAAAACAGTATTCCGGCCTGATTCCGGTTATTTTTATGGGTATTCATTATGGGCGCTTTATAACTCTTTATAACCAAGGATAGAGACCAGGGCATCCACCAGATTGGAATTTTCTTTATTTGTCCGTGCGGCAATTCGGATAAACCGGTCCGCCTCCGGCATGGTTTTTCCGCTACAGTGTTTAATGTACATGTTATGTTCAATGAACAGCCTTTTCGTGACTTCCGGGCCGTCAGGGCCGCCATCGGGAAGACGACAGAAGATAAAATTGGCATCCGGGGCATAAATGGTGCCCCCAAGCAGGCTTTTCAGATCCTTATAAAGCTTTCCCCGGTCTTGTTTAACACGGTTACAGCTCTTGATAAAATAATCACTAAAATCCGGTAGAATTCTTAAAAATTCTTCGGCAAATCCATTAATATTCCAGATGTGGACACCCTGACGGAGCCTATGTGCCAATTCTGTGTTTGCTGTGAGAAGATACCCGATGCGAAGACCGCATATTCCGTAGGCCTTACTCATACTTTTTAAAACAGCGACATTGGAATACTGCTCAATTTCAGGTTCCATGGTCAACAGATGCGGATCCTGTGCAAAATCAATAAAAGATTCATCAATAATTAACCGGCAATTATGGCGGCCCAATTTTTTTGCCAGAAATATCAGGTCGAACTTTGGGATCGCCCTTGAAGTCGGGTTGTTCGGAGACACAACGACGGCAACATCCGCTTTTACTTTAATGGCATGATCTGCAAATTTTTCTACATCCAGTTCAAAGGAAGGAAATTCAAGCGAAAATTCGATGACATGTCCCCTGGGGGCGGCATTGGCGTATTCATTAAAGGACGGTACGGGAATAATGAGCGTTTGGGCAAGTTGCCCGGAAACGATTTTGATAAGCTCTGCTGCACCATTGCCGATAACAAGATGCTCAGCTTTTTGGTTGATAATTCTTCCCATAAGTGAGGCAAGTGCATCTTGGGCAACAGGATAGTTCAACACCAGGTCATGAATTTTATTTTTAAAACGGTCAAACACCTCTTCCGGTGGAAAATAGAGATTATACAGGTATGCATGGTCTATGAAGTCGTGCCGGTAATATCCACCATGCTGGTTTGAAATATATTCATATTTTTCGGCTTGATTCTGATATTCACGCAATGGCATGCCCCTGTCCTTTCAAACCCCAATTTAAATCAGCCTTATGTTTATCAGCGTTGTGATCAATGTCATAACAGGGGCGTTTCTCACTGATTTTTGAAGGGAACAGCCGTTCGGCCGATGCAAGGTCTTCTAGGGTGTCTATTTCATACCAGGGCTTGCCGTCAAAGGATATTGCCTTAAGTGACAGGCTTTTTTGCGCCACCATTTCACGAAATATAACCTCATAATAGTCATTCACTCTTCCGGCCCGGATATACTTATTTAAGACATCAACAATCTGATACCAGGAGGAAAGGGAAAAACTGTAGATGTTCACGGTTTTATACTTTGTCCGCAGTAGCGTCCCTACGGTGTCTCTATGAAAGGCATCAACTCGACGGGATTGATTTATCGTAACCGTGGAGCCGTTTAGCCAGGGTTTTATACTCGCAACGGCTATCCTGTCGGGATAAAGCATCTCCTTTAACAGGGACGAGTCAAAAACAAGGTCGCTCTCAATCAATAGAAAGGGTTCATTAATAAGATTTCTGGCCATCCACAAAGAATAAATATTATTGGTGCTTTTGTACCGAGGGCTGAAAACATACTCAATGACAAGACTTCCTGCTTTGTCCTCCAGGAAATTGCGGATGCTGTGTTCCAAATGGCCTGTTACCACAACAAGGCGTTTGAAGCCATGGTGATTCAGGCTGGCAATCAGTCGGTCCAATATGCAGGTTTCATTCACCATTGTAAGGCATTTCGGCGCGCTCTGCGTCAAAGGCGAAAGGCGTGATCCCATGCCGGCTGCAAGAAGCAGAGCGGTTGTGATACGTTTTTTGTGATAGTACGGCTTCGGTTTTGTCATAAATCTCCTTTTGATTAATATTTAGATTCCCATGGACATGACCGCTTCCATTCCCTGGGCTCGGCTGACAGTATACATCTTTATTTCCGGCGGTTTGCGTAAAAGAGTCCCGGTGACAAAGCACTACTTTGAATAGAAGGGGGATGTGCTGCTCGAGATTTTCACGGTTCTTCCATCTTCGAACAGGCAAAAGCTGTTTTTATCCTTGAAATCACCTCGTATAAAATTGGGCTAATCATTTAAATCTTCTGTGATTTCAAGGAAAACCCTTTTATTTAACTTTGCTGAGACCGCATTTAAGATCGTCCGTAATGCATCTGCGGTCCGTCCCTTCTTACCGATAACTTTACCGATGTCGGATTTACAAACTTTCAGTTCCAATATTGATGTGTGAATTCCGCCGATTTCCGTTACGTTGACGAAATCGGGTTCATCGACCAGAGCCCGGACCATGGTTTCCATAAGCACTTTCATTTTAAATCTTTCACCTGCCCCTTCCATATACCTGCCCCTTCCATATACCTGCCCCTTCCATATACCTGTCATTTAAAACCTTTTTTTATTGGCCGGCATAACGTCAATATTGGTTATATAGCAATCATGATGCCACTGTTACTGCGAAACCGGATATAAAACTAACGGCCTGATTTGTTAATATAAAAAATTAAGTTGACTAAGTGGTGTCGCCCTTAATTTAACGGCATAAAGGTCATATTTGTGCAATCGGCCATATGTGGCCCCTTGCCCTGCGGATTGTATGGCAGAATGGGGGAGGGAGGAGAGACACGTGATTGGTCATTTTCTCAGACAATTGTTGCGATTTTGTTATTCCTTGACAGATCCTTTTTCAAAGATCAAAGTTCAGATTGGGTTTAACATACTTTAGTCGTTTGCTAAGGAGTCATTCTTGAATATCCTGCACATTTCTGATCTGCATTTTGGTCCCCGCCACTGGGATGGGAATGACAAGATTCTGTTGGAAAAACTGAATTCATATGATGCCGATATTGTCATCAATACCGGAGACAATACAACTGACGGCCTGGAGGATGAATATGCCAAAGCCGGACGTTTTTTAAAATTAATTAAATGCAAAAATAAAATTTCAGTTATCGGGAATCACGATAAAAGAAATATGCGTTCCCATGAACTTTTCCGAAAGTACATTTATAAACCGGACATCATTTATATTTCTGAGATGGTGCCGTCCAAAAAAAAACATCTATTTTTAAACAGGAACATAACCAAAGTCCGCGATAATTTTACAGATGTAAATTTTATCAAGTGCGTTACGATAAAAAATATAAAGGTTCTGGTTGTCAGCATAGATACAAATGAACTCTATAGTGACGAGGGGTTTGTTGAAGAAGAAATTTTGAAAGCCGTCTCAAAAGAGATCCGGGGGGTAGAATATGATCTACCTATTTTGTTGACCCATTATTCCATTCTGGGAACAGACGACTGCCCGTTAAGGAATTCATCCCTCTTGATCGATTTTGTGCATCAGCATAAGATAGAGAATGTTTTTTGTGGTCATACCCATGAGATGGAGTTAATGAAAACCACGGACCTTTATCATGGTCTCTCCTTTACACAATTTATGTGCGGGACATTGTCTTCCTGCAATCATCCCAATGACGACAACATGTTTTTGTACTATCAAAATTTTGGCCGTAAGGATATGCATCTCTTTCTGGTGAGAATTTTCCCGGAAGAGAGTCATCTCACATTTAAAGAAGAAATGGTTTTTTAAATAAAAAGCAACCGCAATCGATCTTTGTAAAAAAGTTGAGCATGGTCTATATTTTCACCTTTGGCATTTGGACGTTATTTCGTCGGGCAGGCTATGAACATCTGCGGTTACAATTAATTTAGGAGAGGGTTGCCATGGTTGTTTTCGGGACAGGACCTGATGTTTGATACGGGAGAAATTACTCAAGTAGTAAAAACCTAGGGTTTCCAGTGGTAGAAAATTCGACTGTGGAGGCCTCAATGATGCCCATGGGGTTGGATATTGCAGGGAAATAACGACCATGGAGCGTGCGTGGCTAAAAGTGCACAAAGGCAGGTTGCCGGCACAGGATGCAAAGCAGATGTTTGCGTTAAAACGGCAAAAAAAATCAAAACTGTTGAGGAATAGCAGAGAGACAGATATCTGTTTAAGGAGAACCAGACCATGTTTGAGATCATGAATAGTGTCAAAATTTTCCAAAAATTGATTCTCAGCATATTGTCATTATGATATATGTTCAATATTCTACCTAAAAAAAGGAACAAGATCATAAAGAGAGTCTATATGCGATTAACTTACATCGGCACGATACAGACACCGTTTGGAGACCGCGAAGGCATGCCGATTCAGCCCACCGGTGCTAAAGATGTTCAGGGCCGGATTATCCTCCACCCCGAGTATGAACAAGGCCTGTCGGACATTGACGGATTCTCCCATCTGATTTTGCTTTACCATTTTCACCAGTCAGACGGGTTTGACCTCATGCTCACCCCGTTTATGGATACTAAACCACGGGGGCTGTTCTCCACCCGGGCACCCCGGCGTCCCAACCCCATCGGTCTGTCCATTGTCCGCCTGGTCGGAAGAAAAGAAAATACCCTTGATATTCTGGATATTGATGTTTTAAATAACACCCCGCTTATTGACATTAAGCCTTATGTGCCGGGATTTGATGCCAAAACTGAGCATGTCCGGTCGGGGTGGCTGGAAAAAAATCAGGCTAAAGCGCAAACCATGACTTCCGACAGCAGATTTATTTGACCGATGCAATGGGTGTGTTAATTAAGCTGTCCGCTTTTATGTATTCATACGAAAAAGGGGATAATCCCTATGGTTAAATAAACTTCATGCTTGCGGAAGGCATCAATGATTCTCAGTTCCAGGTCTGTATTGCTACAGGCCGAATAATCATCGAACCGAAATACGACATTGACTTGTTTGCCCTCAATGGAAAGTTTGTTGCAAGCCGTGAATAAAACCATACATAAAAATAAAAAAAAGAACCGAATTTCGTTGGCATAAGACAACCGTACGCACTCAAACATCCTTTCAATAACAGCCCCTGGCCGTTAGCCTGTGGTTTGTGCTTATCTTTCATGCCTGGGGTGTGGTGTCAAGCCATGAAAATTTTGGCTGCTTGTTCAGCTTTTGCCGTATTGTTTAAGCATGGAGATATAAGGTCCCAACAGATTTTCATATCCTTTCATCCCCTTTTGGAACACTTTGGCAAAATGGGGAAGCTCCCGGGTATTGATCACCAGGTTGGCGCTCAGGGTCAGCGCCTCAAGGTCGTAAAGGGTTCTGACCTCATTGCCCACCAGCACATAAAAAATATTTCGTCGCCGTTTCATGCTCATGCCGGACATAAATTTATGAAAATCATGGGTATCCACCGGCCCGTTTTCGTATTCTGCGGAATACACCACCACATCAAAGGTTTTGAACCGCTGGCCGGAAATGGCCTCATCCACATTTTCGGGGCAGTGGATCTGGAGGTTTCTTTCTTCAAGCACTTCGGAAACCTGCTGCCGGACGGCCGGGGCATTGATTAAGATCATGGCCGTGGGCACATCATCCACAAGCGCGTCCTCTTCCTCAATGTCCGAATCCAGCCAGGCAATATCCGGTGCTTCCGGCGGGCTGATCGGGGGGGGCGCCTGGTTTTGCGGCACCTTTGCCTTTTCTGCCAGGCCCCCGTCCTTATTTAGTTCAATGGGGGTCCGGCATTTAGGGCAGCCGAATTTTAAGTACCGCCCCCCGGGGAGCTTGGTTAAGGCCTGTTTGAATTTCTCCATCTGGGGCGGGGAAAATTTCAGGGGCTGATTGCAGTGGGGGCATTGGGATATCATGATTGTTCCTCCCCGTTCTCTTCGGTATCGGTCTCTTCTTTCCAGTCAATGGTCAGGCCTTCAATGGCAGAGGTTTTTTCGCCTTTTTCCCGTTTGAGAATATCCATGCCCTGGGAGAGCACGCTTTTTTGTGAACAATAGGAGAAGGCGGTCTCTTCGGTGATAATATCGGCCTTGTACAGGTCCAGGATGTGCTGGTCAAAGGTCTGCATGCCGAATGCCGTTGAGGCGGCAATGACCTCATGGAAGCTTTTGCCTTCTGACTCACCGTTCAGGATAATATCGTTGATTCGCAGATTCATCCCCATGATTTCCAGGGCCGCCACCCGGCCGCCTGTCGACCGGGGCAAAAGGCGCTGGCAGACAATATACCGGACGGTGTCCGCAAGCCTGGCCCGGACCTGGGCCTGCTCCTCCTGTTCAAACATGCCCAGGATACGGTTAATGGTCTGGCCGGCATCTACGGTGTGGAGGGTGGAAAGCACCAGGTGTCCGGTTTCTGCTGCAGACAAACCGATCTCCATGGTTTCCCTGTCCCGCATCTCTCCCACCAGGATCACCTTGGGGGCCTGGCGCAGGGCCGCCCTCAGCCCTGTGGGAAATGTATCAAAATCATTGCCCAGTTCACGCTGGTTGAATGTGGCTTTTTTATGGGGATGGACAAACTCCACCGGGTCCTCCAGGGTCACCACATGGAGGGATTTTTCTTCGTTAATTTCATTGAGCAAGGCGGCCAGGGTGGTGGATTTGCCCGAGCCGGTGGAACCGGTCACCAGGATCAAACCGTTTTTCTCTTCGCCCATCTTTCTGAAAATAGGCGGCAGGTTAAGCTTATCAATGCTGGGGATGGTGGTTTCCAGTTTCCGCAGGATGGTGGTCAGATGATTTTTCTGCTTAAAAATATTTACCCGGAACCGTGCCTTGTTTCCCAGCCAGTAGGAGAGATCGCAGGAGCCTGTTTTCACCAGGTCTTCCAGGAGCCGGGGATCGCCGTTAATCAGGTTCAATGCAAACACCTCGGCCTGGAAAGGGGTCAGCTCCTGCACCGGCGGCGATACCGGCACATCGGTCAATTGTCCGGAGGTCTCCACCTGCAGGGATTTACCCACGGTAACATTGAGATCTGATACATTCTCAAATGTCTCCAGCATGCAGGTGATCCAATAATCAATTTCAGGCTGTTTCATGGCCCTGTTCCTCTTATTGGCTAATTTTGATTTAAGAAATGGATTTTACAGATTTGAAATAATTAGCACAGCTTAGAGTTAAAACGCAAGAGGTGATGTGTCCCGGTTTTAGGAGATTCGAATTTGCGATCACCCAGGAATCGGCAGGCTTTACGGTTTCGGGCCTGGCACCATGTAGGGTTTTAGCCTATGGGGGTTCAGTCAGGCGGCCGTAGCAATATAGGATTGTGACCGATTGAAAGTTAAAGACTTCAATTGGTAATGGTTACAGAAGATGGGATTGGTTCTAATGTCGGCCATTGTAGGGGCAGGCCCCTGTGCCTGCCCTAACGAGGGCAACCACAGGGGGATTGCCCCTACAAAAGATGGCCGATCTTATGATCAAGCCCCAAAAGATTTTTCCAGGATCGTTTTTGCTTGATGACAACTAAATTATCAAAGGAGGGCGCAGCCATACACCACGTGTGAACTACAACCTTTATGACCCAGGCACAGGACTCAGAATTACATGCTTTGGCAGTAAATTGCCGAAACCGTCAGCCTTCAGTTTAACCCCTTTTTAACATTACGGAGTGAAAAATGCCTTTGTACAGACGTAACGACACTGAAGAACAGCCCTTCTGGCCCGCAGGTCCCTTTAAAATCCGCCTTCCTTTCATCCATTACCGCTGGGAATGGGTGGAGTTTATCCAGGCCCTTATCCTGTTTGTTGTAAGCCTTGCCATGATCCCTTTGTTGGAAAAATATTTAGGACTTCCCTACAACGTTGCCCTTGGGTATGTATTTGTCTGCGGTATCGGTTTTATGATGCCGGCATTTCTTGGAACCCCCATGGTGCCGGGCTGGATAACACCTGCAATCCCCGTTGTTTTGCTCTATCTTGGACAATTTGCGCCGGGGCCGGAAGCGATAAAGGCGCTGGTGGCCCTGCAGCTTTTGGTGGCGGCCATTTTCCTGTTTCTGGGGATTTCACGCCTCAGCTCCAAAGTCGTTGCCAAGGTGCCCGACTCCATTAAAGCGGGGATATTGCTCGGGGCAGGTGTGGCAGCTTACATGGGCGAATTGAAAGTGGGCGGCAGAATTCCCAAAACGCCCATCGCCATCGGCCTTGGCAGCCTGGTCTGTTTTTACATGCTCTTTTCCGTTTCATTTACCAGGATGAAATCCGATAATCCCATCGCAAAACTCATGGGTAAATTCGGCATGGTTCCTGCCATGGTCGTGGCCATTGTCATCGGTATGCTTGTCAATGAGTACCCGATTCCGGACATCGAATGGGGCATCACCATACCGGCCTTTGGACAGATGTGGGCCTATTTGCCCTTCAGTGTGGGGTTCCCCGATGCGGATATGTTTATCAAAGCCATCCCCACGGCGGTGATCGCCTATATTATCGCCTTTGGTGATGTTATCGTCGGAACGGTTCTGGTCAAGGCCGCATGCGAGGAGAGCAGGCCCGATGAAGCGGTGGATATAGATACGGACCGGATTCACATTATCACGGGAATCCGGAATGTGATCCATACCTTTTTTGCGCCCTATCCGGGTCTGGCAGGACCTATCTGGACCGCAGTCACTGCAACCGTGGCAGACCGTTATCGCCAGGGCCGAAACGCAATGGATTCCATTTTCAGCGGGTCGGGAACGTTCTGGATTTCAGGATTCATTGCCCTGTTCATTCTCCCACTGGTCAGTTTCTTTAAACCCTTTTTACCGATCGGGCTCTCTTTGACCATGGTCGTCACGGGCTATCTTTGCATCATCACTGCCTTCAAGCAGATCAAGGACCCGCTTCAGCTGGGCGTTGCGGGAACCATGGCCATTGTGCTTGCCATGCACGGTGCCGCCTGGGGTCTGGGGGTGGGCGTTGTCCTGCATATTTTTCTTGAGAGCCGGTTTCGGTTGTCAACGAAAGCTGAAGTGTCCGGATAATCGTCTGAATATAGAAAGGTATTAAAAAATGGGCGCAGTCAAAAGGCACTTGCCTTTGACTGCGCCTTAATTTTTTTTAGCCCTGGGCTGCACAAAATTGTGCGGCTTTTCTGATGCGCTGGATGGTCTTTTCTTTGCCAAGGGCGATAAACATTTCAAATATGCCGGGACTCACGGTTGTGCCGGTGACGGCCACCCGCAACGGCTGGGCGATCTTGCCGAAACCAAGCCCTGTCTCTTCCATGATCTGTTTAAATGCCTCTTCCTGGGATGCCTGGCCAAAGTCCCCAAGGCCTTCAAAGGCGTCGGCGCATTGGGTTAAAAGATCTGCGGTTTCAGGTTTCAGGAACTTTTTGGCCGCCTTCTCTTCAAACTCGATTTCGTCTTTGTAGTAAAACGCCGCACCCTGGGCCATCTCCACAAGGGTTTTGCTCCTGGGTTGAAGGGTTTCGATCACCCCCTGGGTAAAGGCATCATTTTGGGCCTCAATGCCGAGATCCGCCAGATGGGGTACAAGATCGTCCCCCAGTTCTTGGGGGCTCTTTTTCTGGATATGTTTGGCATTCAGGGCATACAGCTTGTCCATGTCAAACATGCCGGCGGAACGGCCAAGGTGTTCAAGGTCGAACTTTTCAATGAGATCCCGGCGTTCAAAAAATTCCTGGTCCCCATGGGACCATCCCAGTCTTACCAGGTAGTTGATCAGCGCGTCGGCCAGAAATCCCATCTTTTTGTATTCGCCCACGGACATGGCACCATGGCGTTTGCTCAGCCTTGCCTTGTCTGATCCCAGCACCATGGGCACGTGGCCGAACACCGGCAGTTTTGCGCCTAATGCCTGGTAGATCAAAATCTGTTTGGGGGTATTCACCAGGTGGTCATCCCCCCGGATAATGGTGTTTATGCCCATGGTGATGTCGTCCACCACCACCGCAAGGTTGTACATGGCCACACCGGAGCTTCTCTGGATGATGAAGTCGTCAATTTCGGCATTCTGGAACGCAGTGGCGCCTTTGACAATGTCGTCCACAATGGTGACCCCTGTGTCCGGGGTTTTTAACCGCACGACGGTGTTAGCCCCTTTTTTGAGCCCGCGGTTGCGGCATTTGCCGTTATACATGGGCTTGAGCCCCTTGGCTTTGGCCGCTTCGCGCATGGCATCGACCTCTTCGGGGGTGCAGTCGCAGTAGTAAGCATCGCCCTGCTCAACCAGGCGGTCAATGTGTTCGTTATACATATCATAGCGCTGGGTCTGGAAATAGGGGCCGTCATCCCAGTCGATGCCCAGCCACGCCATGGACTCCAGGATGGCGTCCACGGACTCTTTGGTGGAACGGGCTTCATCGGTGTCTTCTATGCGTAGCACAAACTGCCCTGCGTTTTTTCTGGCCCACAGCCAGTTGAAAAGTGCGGTCCTGGCACCGCCGATATGCAGGTAGCCGGTGGGGGAGGGCGGAAAGCGTGTAATTATTTTATCCATTATGATCTCCAAAAGTTAAACTTCACGAACAACAGGCGGTACAGGTTTTTTTAGCCTGCACCGCCCGGATTCGTATAACAGCCGTGGGCCGGCCTGACATATCATCTGCCGGCCCCTGCCCATAATATAAAGCTGAAAGATCTGTATAGGTCACACAGACTTTCTTATAAATAACGACATAAAATCGACAATTTATCTATCATAATTACGGGGCCTAAAGCAATACGGCCGGTCCATAAAATCTGATTTGATTCATTTGGTGTCTTCTTTCAAAGGAATCTTTGGTTGACTTCAAATAAAAAATAGGGTAATTAGATATGTTTTAAATTTTGGCAGTTATTAATTAAAAACCAAATAAAATAATGTAGTTAGGAGATAGTCATGGCCGTACCCAAGCAGAAAAGTTCCAAAGCAAGAGGAAGAAAAAGACGTACCCATTATAAAACCAGTGCCCCCACTGTAACCCTGTGCCCCGAATGTCAGGAGCCCAAGCTGCCCCATACCGCATGCCCTGAATGCGGCACCTACAAAGGCAGAGATGTAAAACCGGAAGTGGAAGTAGAAGATTAGTTTTGCCGGAAAACACTTCAAGGAGTCAGAACATGGCCGTTGAAACCAAAGTAAGAAAAATTATTGCTGAAAAGATCCCCGGCATTGATGTGGAGGATGTGGTTCCCCAGGCATCGCTGGTCGAAGACCTTGGCGCGGATTCTCTGACCATCGTAGAGCTTATCATGTCAATGGAAGAGGTCTTTGAGATTGAGATTGACGATGATCAGGCCGAAAAGCTGTCGACCGTCCAGGATATTTATGATTTCATTGCATCGAAATCATAAGCAAAAATAAAGGTCCGGATAAATATGGATAACGATAAACGAATCATCATCGGCAGTGACCATGCCGCGTTTGAGTTAAAGGAAAAAATCAGGGATCTGCTATCAGGCCTTGGGCTTGAGGTTGAGGATGCGGGTACCTATGGCACGGATTCGGTAAACTATGCCGACTTCGGCAAAAAGGTGGCTAAAGCCGTTTCCGACGGTACGTTTCCCCGGGGCATACTTCTGTGCGGCACCGGCCTTGGCATGTCCATGCAGGCCAACCGGTTTAAGGGTGTTCGCGCTGCCTTGTGTTCGGATATTTTTTCCGTCAGGATGAGCCGGCAGCATAATGATGCCAACGTTCTGGTCCTGGGCGGTCGTGTTGTCGGTGATATCCTTGCCTTTGAGCTGGTCAAAGAATGGCTTGACACCCCCTTTGAAGGCGGTCGGCATCTGGACCGTATCCGTTCTTTGGAAGACGTTGAATAGAAGCGGGTAAAAAGAGATGAGAATATCGGCCGACATATTCTAAACAGGTTGCACCATACTTGTTATTCTCCCTTTAATAAAAGTCTGAATTACTTGCAATAGAAATAAAAAGGGCTGTGTTGTCAGTTTATGTCAACGCGCGATTGAAATATGGAAAATATACAATTTATCGAATCTTGTGACCCTGAAATTGCCTCTGTTATTGAAAGTGAATACAGCAGGCAGGAATACGGGCTGAATCTCATCGCTTCGGAGAATACCGTGAGCCGGGCCGTTATGCAGGCCCAGGGTTCTATCATGACCAACAAATATGCCGAAGGGTATCCGGGGAAACGGTACTATGGCGGGTGCCAGTACATGGACCAGGCGGAAGATCTGGCCATTGACCGGGTAAAACAATTGTTTGGCGTGGAATATGCCAATGTTCAACCCCATTCCGGGTCCCAGGCGAATATGGCCGCTTACTTTGCAGTACTCTCCCCCGGCGACGGCATCCTGGCCATGGACCTTTCCCATGGCGGGCATTTAACCCACGGTGCCGGGGTAAGCTTTTCCGGACGTTTGTATAATTTTACCCACTATGGCTTAGATCCGGAAACCGAGACCATTGATTTGAACCAGGTGGAAGATCTGGCCCGGGCAAACAAGCCTAAAATGATTGTTGCCGGCGCCTCGGCCTATCCCAGAACCATTGACTTCAAGGGGTTTTCTGAGATTGCCAAATCCGTGGGCGCGCTTTTCCTGGTGGATATGGCCCATATTGCAGGTCTTGTGGCGGCCGGTGTACATCCCTCACCCGTGGGATACGCAGATATTATCACCTCCACCACCCATAAAACCCTTCGCGGTCCAAGGGGCGGTTTGATCCTCTCCAACGCCGAACTGGGCAAAAAAATCAATTCCCAGATTTTCCCCGGCATCCAGGGTGGTCCTTTGATGCATGTAATTACCGCCAAAGCCGTGGCATTTAAAGAGGCGTTGTTGCCCGAGTTTACCGAATATCAGAAACAGGTGGTTAAAAATGCCGCAGTTCTGGCCAAGGTGCTCATGGAAAGGGGATACAAACTGGTCTCCAACGGTACGGACAACCACATGGTTCTGGTGGATTTCTCCGGGCGGGATATCACCGGAAAGGATGCCGAAGAACGCCTGGGCCGGGCAAATATTACGGTGAATAAGAATACCGTGCCCAATGAAAAACGCAGCCCCTTTGTGACTTCTGGTGTGCGTATCGGCGTGCCCTTGGTCACTTCCCGGGGTATGAATGAAGATGCCGTGGGCGCCATTGCCGGATTTATCTGCGATGTGCTGGACGATGAGGCCAATGTCCCCGGTGTTGCCGATAAAGTCAAAGAGTTGTGTGGCCGTTATCCGTTATATGAAAATGCAGCAGGCTGATGAACCCTGTTTCCCCTGATTTACCAAACCTCGCCGGTGATGGCCGTCCCTCTTGGAACGAGTATTTTATGGCCATCACAGATCTTGTGGCCTCCCGGGCCACCTGTCTTCGGCGAAAAGTAGGCGCCGTGCTGGTCAAGGATAAACGCATTTTATGCTCCGGCTATAACGGCGCACCTTCCCAGGTGCCCCATTGCAGGCAGACCGGTTGTCTGCGTGAGCAGCTTAAGGTGCCTTCCGGGGAAAAACACGAGCTTTGCCGGGGTGTCCATGCCGAACAAAATGTCATCATCCAGGCCGCGTACCACGGCATACCCGTTGCCGGCGCCTCGCTTTACTGCACCACCCAGCCCTGTTCCATCTGCGCCAAGATGATCATCAATGCCGGGATTAAAATCGTGTACTTCAAGGAGGGATACGACGATCCCCTCTCCCTGGAAATGTTTGCCCAGGCCGGGGTGGAACTGATCCGGCTTGACTGAATAAATTGAAGAGGCTGATATGAAGTGCCCCTATTGCGGAAACCCAAATACCAGAGTGGTGGATTCTCGGCCGGGAAAAATCGAGTTTGAAGTCCGGCGTAGAAGAGAGTGCCAGGCGTGTGACCGGCGTTTTACGACCTATGAACGCGTGGAACAGGTCCCTGTCATGATTGTTAAAAAAGACAATCGCCGGGAGGAGTTTGACCGGGAAAAGGTGGTGCGGGGTATCCAAAAAGCCTGTGAAAAACGGGCCATCAGCGTGAATCAAATCGAACAGATTGTGGATGAGATTGAACGTGACCTGCGGGAAGGGCGGGAACGGGAAGTGCCGGCCAAGGCCGTGGGCGAGAAAATCATGAATGCCCTGAAGACCCTGGATGATGTGGCCTATGTCCGGTTCGCTTCCGTCTACCGGGAGTTCAAGGATGTGACCGATTTTATCCATGAACTTGAAAGTTTAATTCACAAAGAGCACCGATCCTCGGATTCGGGGCCGGAAACGGAAGGCCCTGTAAAGACCGATGTGTGATTTGGATTATATGACAAGGGCGTTGGAACTTGCAGCCCGGGGCAAAGGGTTCACCTCTCCCAATCCCTGTGTGGGCGCTGTCGTTGTAAAAAATGACCGGATTATTGGTGAGGGGTTCCACCCCAAAGCCGGTGAACCCCATGCCGAGGTCGTGGCCATTGATGATGCCGTCGCAAATCATCCTGACGCATTGCCCGGTTCCACCATTTACGTCACCCTTGAACCCTGCAACCATTTCGGCAAAACGCCCCCCTGCACACATAAGATTCTCAACGCGGGTATCAGCCGGGTCGTTATTGCCTGCAAAGATCCCAATCCGGTTGCGGGGGGCGGAATCGAATTTTTAAGGGAAAATGGCCTTGAGGTGATATCAGGGATTATGCAGCAAGAGGCGTTGGTCCTGATCGAAGACTTTGTCTGGAATGTTCAAAACGATAAAACACCGTTTGTCACCCTAAAGTGTGCCGCCACCCTGGACGGATATATTGCCACCAGAACAGGAGATTCCCAGTGGATCACCTCCGGGGCATCAAGACGTTTCGGCCATGAATTGCGCCACCACAATGATGCCATCCTAATCGGTTCCGGCACCCTGCACGGGGACAACCCCTCCCTGACCGCCAGAATTGAGGGTAAACAGACCCGTGATCCTGCCAGAATCATTCTGGATACCCGTTTAACCCTCCCCGAAGATGCCAAGGTTGTGGTTCAACAATCAAGTGCGCCCACCATCATTGTCACAGGCCCGGATTGTGACCCGGCCAAGATTCAGCGTATTCAAGACATGGGGGTGCAGGTGCTTGAATGCCGGGTTTTTGAAAATTTGCTTGATTTAAACGACCTGATGCTTAAATTAAGAAATCTTTCCATAACAAGCCTTCTGATTGAAGGCGGGGGACGCGTGGCCGCATCGGCTCTGGCAGCAGGCATTGTCAACAAGGTCTGTTATTTTATTGCCCCCAAGATAATGGGTGGAAATGACGGTATCCCGGTGTTCAACGGATCGGGTCCTGAACGGATAAAAGATGTTTTCGAACTCACCCGGGTGTCCACCCGGCCGTTTGGTTCGGATATGCTGTTTACAGGTTACATTGATCCTTTGAACAGGCCGGTTAATGATGGAATATGATTTGAAGGGAAATGATTTTTGTTTACTGGGATCATAGAAAGCCTGGGCACCATTCGGCGCATTGAAACCCATGGCGAGGGCAAGGTTCTGGTGATTGCCTGTGATCTGGATTTTTCCGAAACGGGGATCGGGGACTCCATTGCCGTGAACGGCGCCTGCCTGACAGCCGTAAGTCTGGGCAAAAGTCAGTTTAAGGTGGATATGGCGCCGGAAACCGTGAATCGCACCACATTCGGTTCCATCGGGCCCGGTGCCCGGGTCAATATTGAGCGGGCACTGAAGCTGTCGGCCCGAATAGACGGGCATTTGGTATCAGGCCACATAGACGGGACAGGTGTGATTTCTAAAATTGAGACCCGAAGCAATGCCATCATATATGACATCCAGGTGCCGGAAAACCTTGCCGATGAAATGATTGAAAAAGGCTCAGTGGCCATTGACGGGATCAGTCTGACCATCAACCAATGCCGGCAAAACGGGTTTTCGGTGAGTATCATCCCCCATACCGCAAAGATTACAACCATTGGATATAAGCACGTAGGGGACCGGGTCAATATTGAGACCGATATGCTGGGAAAATATGTGAGAAAATTTTTATCAGGGCAGGGGAAAAGCGCTAAAAGTGCCAACGACGCTGGTGCTGATGCCGACTCGGACATCAGTATGTCACTTCTTGCCCGGAACGGATTCTTGTAAAGGATAGCAAAATGCCGCATTTGACGATTGAACAGGCGATTGAAGATATAAAAAAGGGAAAAATGGTCATCCTGGTGGATGACGAGGACAGGGAAAATGAAGGGGATCTGACCATGGCGGCCGAGGCCGTAACTCCCGAAGCCATTAACTTTATGGCGACCTACGGCCGGGGGCTTATTTGCCTTTCCCTGGATTCAAGTATTGCAGACAAGCTCGACCTTCCCATGATGGTCGACAATAATACCTCCCAGTACGGCACGGGGTTTACCGTTTCCATTGAGGCCAAAGAAGGTGTGACCACGGGTATTTCAGCGGCGGACCGGGCCACCACCATTTTGACGGCCGTGGCGGATGAGACCGGCCCCCAGGATATTGCTAGGCCCGGCCACATATTTCCTTTGCGTGCCCGGGACGGCGGTGTGATGGTTCGCATCGGCCAGACCGAAGGCTCCGTGGATCTGGCTCGCCTGGCAGGGCTGAAGCCCGCCGGTGTTATCTGTGAAATCATGGATGATGACGGCACCATGGCCCGGATGCCTTCCCTTGAGAAATTTGCCGAAAAGCACGGCATCGGCATCTGCACGGTGGCTGATCTTGTTAAATACCGTTTAAAAACAGAAAGCTTTGTGAAACGGGCTGCAGAAACCGTTATCCCCACCCGGGTGGGTGGTGAATTCAGAATCATTGCCTATGAAAACGACATGGACAACCTGACCCACATTGCCCTGGTTAAGGGTGATATTGATCCGGAAAAAGAGATCCTGGTGCGTGTTCATTCCGAATGCATGACCGGTGATATTTTTTCTTCCTTGCGGTGTGATTGCCAGGATCAGCTTCGCCGGGCCATGAAAATGGTGGATGATGAAGGCTGCGGCGTTATTCTATATTTGCGCCAGGAGGGCCGGGGGATCGGCCTGGTTAATAAGTTGAAAGCCTATGAGTACCAGCGTCAGGGGCTGGATACGGTCCAGGCCAATGAAAAACTTGGGTTTTCCGCCGACCTGCGTGATTATGGTGTGGGGGCCCAGATGCTGGTGGATCTTGGCGTACGCAAAATGCGTCTGCTCACCAATAACCCCAAGAAAATGGTAGGCCTTCAAGGCTACGGCCTGGAGGTCGTGGAACAGGTGGCCATTGAAGTGCCCCCCAATCCTTTCAACGAGGGTTATCTGGCGTGCAAACAGGCAAAGATGGGTCATCTACTACACGTAAATAAGGAAAATTAATATGCCTCAGATAATTGAAGCCAATTTAGATGCCAAGGGTAAAAAGTTTGGTATTGTTGCAGCAAGATTTAATGATTTCATTGTGGATAAGCTTGTGTCCGGTGCATTGGACTGTCTTACCAGAAGCGGTGCCCAGGATCAGGATATTTCAATTGTCAAGGTGCCCGGTGCCTTTGAAATTCCTTTGGCGGCCGCCAAAATGGCTGACTTGAAAAAATATGACGCCATTATCTGTCTAGGCGCTGTGATCCGCGGGGCCACCACCCATTATGATTATGTGTGTGCGGAAGTCTCCAAGGGGATTGCTTCGGTCAGCCTTGAGGCCAAAGTGCCGGTGATGTTTGGTATCCTTACCACGGAAACCATTGAACAGGCCATTGAACGTGCCGGTACAAAATCCGGTAACAAGGGGTTTGATGTGGCCATGGGCGCCGTTGAAATGGCAAATTTGTGTAAAAATATGGAATAAATATGGGTGACAGGCGTAAATCCCGGGAACTGGCCCTTCAGGCCCTGTTTGCCCTGGATCTGAATAGAGCCGATTCCCAACCCCAAACCGATGCGTTTATTGAACAGCACGGGGAAGATTTAAGTGAGCCCACGCGGCTTTTTTTCCGGATGCTGGTGGACGGGGTTGTTGAGAATCAAGAAAAGATAGACAGTCTGTTGGATCAATGGGCCAAGAACTGGAAAATTTCCCGTATGCCGGCAGTGGACAGAAATATCATGCGCATTGCCGTGTTTGAGATGCTTAATTTGCCGGATATCCCGCCATCGGTTTCCATCAATGAGGCGGTTGAGATTGGTAAAAAATTCGGCACCCGGGATTCCGGGCCGTTCATCAACGGGGTACTTGACCGGATTCGGGCCCAGCATGAGCCCTGATTGATCGCGAAATAGACGATCACGCAAAGAACAAGGAGTTTGTTTTGATTATACATAAGCTTGAAGTCGGTCCCATTATGGCCAACTGTTATATCGTAGGATGTGAAGATACAAAACAGGCCGCAGTCATTGATCCGGGGGATGATGCAGACCGGATACTCATGGCCCTTGCCAAGGCGGAATTGAAGGTCGAATATCTGATCAACACCCACGGCCATTTTGACCATGTCGGGGCAAACAAACGGATGAAGGATGCCACTGCCGCCCACATCGCCATTCATCCCGATGATGAACCCATGCTTTTGGATCTCTCCAGCCATGCGGCCATGTTCGGCCTGGGTGCGGAAAATTCTCCCCCCGCCGATGTTCGTCTCAAGGACGGTGACACAATCAGCTTTGGCAATATTACGTTTGAAGTCATCCACACGCCGGGGCATTCTCCCGGAGGGATCTGTCTTCATACGCCCGGTTATCTGTTTTCAGGGGACACGCTGTTTATGGGCTCCATTGGCCGCACCGACCTTCCCGGGGGCAATTATGATACCCTGATCTCCTCCATTAAGACCAAATTGCTGAATTTGGACGAAAACACCATTGTCTATCCCGGACATGGTCCTGAAAGCTCCATTGCCAACGAAAAGCGGGTGAATCCCTTTCTCAAATAATGTTCGAACATTTTATTTTACCCCGGATTACCGATGTTGTGATCCGGGGTTTTCATTTAGATTTACCGTTTGAACACGCCGCTGCCCGGTTTTCCCGCCAGGAAGGCACGGTGGTGCTTTTGTCCGGTTCTGATCCGGACTGTGCCGGGTATCATATCCTGGCTGTGGATCCCTGGTTGACTTTGAAAGGGACCGGAAACACAAGTTGCGTTACGGTCAAAGATTCGGCCGGAAACGCCGTCTGCCATGACACCGAACAGGACCCTTTAGGGCTTGTTGATGGCCTGGTGAAAAAAAATTCCCTTTTTGACAAGCAGTTCAAATTACCGGTGACGTCCGGCTTGTTCGGCTATTTTGCCTATGATCTGAAAGATACCATCGAACATCTTCCCCAGACCTGTGTGGGGGAAGGCTTGCCCGATATCTGTCTGTATGCCCCGTCCATTATTTTGATTCAGGATCGAAAAACCCGTGAAAATTGGCTCTGCCTGCCCGTGTTTGAGCACGACAATGGGGGCGAGGATGTGTTGGCCAGAGAAGAATCCTTTGCGCGCCGGCTTGCACAATCCCGGCCACCCGGTCCGTTTTGCGCCGGCAGCACAGGTCTTGTCTCTTCATTTGAGAAGTCGGAATATCTCTCCGCCGTATCCCGGATTATTGATCATTTAGGGCAGGGGGATATCTACCAGGCCAATTTGTCCCAGCGTTTTGGGACAGATTTTACAGGCGATGCCTATGCCTTGTTTTTAAGTCTTTTTGAAAAGAATCCCGCCCCGTTTTTTGCCTTTGTTCAGGCCGGAGACCATCAAGTGGTCTCAACGTCGCCCGAGCGCTTTCTCAACGTCGAGGGTCAGAAAGTTGAAACACGTCCTATAAAGGGAACCATTGCCAGAGCGGACTCTCCGGAACAGGACCGGGAAAACGCTGAAAATTTGTATAGAAGCACCAAGGATGATGCTGAACTGACCATGATTGTGGACCTGATGCGCAATGATCTGGCCCGGGTCTGCGAACACAATTCTGTGCAAGTGGCGGTCCATAAACGTCTTGAGGCCTATGATAATGTGTACCATCTGGTCTCTGTGGTTCAAGGTCGCTTGAAAAAGGATGTTTCCTGCGCTGACCTGCTCCGTGCCGCCTTTCCCGGGGGGTCCATCACCGGTTGCCCCAAGATCCGCGCCATGGAAATCATTGACGGGCTGGAGCCTGTAAAGCGTCATGTGTACACCGGCTCCATCGGATATTTAAGCTTCCACGGCACCATGGATCTGTCCATTGCCATCCGCACTGCCGTGGTCCATGACGGGCGGTTGAATTTTTCCGTGGGCGGCGGGGTGGTCTATGATTCTGACCCCGAACAAGAGTTTGAAGAGACCCTGGCCAAGGGAAAAACCTTGATGGATGCCCTGGCTGAAAGTGCTCCCCCGGATATTGAAAGGGCGTGTATTGCCTGGGTAGACGGTCGATTTGTGCCCCAAACGCTTGCCCTTATGCCGACGGATATCCCCGGATTGTTATATGGTGCCGGTCTGTTTGAAACCATCCGGGTTGATGGCGGCATCCCCATTCGACTGCCTGAACATATCAGACGGCTGGAGAATTCCTGGTGTTCCGTGTTTGGCGGAATTTTGCCGGATATCAACTGGCAATCCGTTGTTGAACAGCTTATAGGCCAAAACAAGTTTGCACAAAAGAAGTGTGCGGTCAAGCTCGTGGCGGTAAAGGATGATCGGCCGGGGCGCCATGTATTTGCCGCCGCCTTCATCCGTACCTATGTGCATCGCCTTGACGTGCTGGGCAAGGCCGGTTTTGATCTGGTCACCTTCCCCCATGCCCGTCACTCATTTCTGGCCGACCATAAATCCATGAATTATCTGTTCTACGACCGGGCTCGTGCCTTTGCCCTTGATCATGGGGCCGATGAAGCCCTGATTTTAAATGCAGACGGCAGTGTCTCCGAGACCAATACCTGTAATATTTTGGCCCTGGATGGAAAAAAATTGCTCCTACCGGCATCAATGCATGCGCTCAAGGGGGTAACACTCCAGTCCGTCGAGCAGATTTTGGCAGAAAAAGGCTTCAGCCCAAGCCATGTTGCCGTGGACGTTGAAACCCTGCGTGTTCAGCCGTATGTATTTTTGACCAATGCTCTCATGGGAATGGTGCCGGTCCGGCGCATCGACAACACGATGTTGAATATGGATCATTCACTTTGCCGTCGGGTCAATGACATCCTTTTCCCTGTCTGTTGAAACGGTTGAATGTTTCACCTCCCTTTTTTTATTTTAGAACCTGATCAATTGGTAATCTTGATTTTTACCTTCTATTCAGGGGCAGCCTTGAATTTAAGAGATGAATAGGCTATTTTTTCTACCTGTTGTTCACATAAACTGGATGAAAAAATGAAAGCCGTCAATTTTATAATCATTTCTGCATTTCTGGTTATCTTTGCCGGTCCGGCACATGTGCTGGCCGCTCCCCGGGCCGTGCCCCTAGCGCCTGTTTATCAGTTTGAGCCTGTGCTTGAAGGCGTGCACGTCACCCACGATTTTATCATACAAAACCAAGGAGATACCCCCTTAAACATTGTCGGCGTCCGTCCGCCTTGAGGCTGCGATAAAAAAGCCTATGACAGGCAGATTCCCCCGGGTGGGGAAGGTAAAATAACCATTGGCGTTAAGACCGCCGGGTATGGCGGACGCGAATTGAATAAAAATATTTTGGTGAAAACGGATGACCCTAAAAACAAAAAGTTTTATTTGAAAATTTCGGGTAAGGTTAAAGAGATCATTAAAGTCTCTCCCGCTACCGTGAACCTGAGCGGGACGCCCGGCAGTACCCTAAGTGCAATGGTTACCATTGAACCTGTGCAGGCGGCTACCTTAAATATTCTTGACATGAAGCTCAGGTTTAATAAGCAGATAAAGGCTGAAGTGATAAAGCCCCGCAAAGGTGAAAAAAACTGGCAGGTCAGAATTTCCTGTTATTCAGACCAGCCTGCGGATATTTATGATTTTATCACACTGACAACGGACAATCCCAATAAATCACATTTGAAAATCAGGGTATATGCCATATTTGAAAAGGGTTCACCCATTGAAACAGGTGATTTTAAGGATGAAAATAATGAACAGCTCTAAGGAATCTGACAGCATGGATACAGCAGGTATTAAGGCCGTTGTGTTTGACTGCGACGGTGTCATGTTTGATACGGCCCAGGCCAACCGCAAATTTTATAACGATATCCTGGCTCGGTTTAACAAAGGGCCCCTGGACGATGAGCAGTTTAAAAATATTCACATGATGACGGTGAAGGCTGCTGTTGAATACCTTTTTCCGGAAATGGATGACCACCGGCCAGTGTACGAGATGATTAAGCATGTCGGGTATGGCAGCGTGGTGCCGTTTATGCGCATGGAACCCGGATTGCTTGAACTGCTTGATGCCGTAAAACAGGCAGGAAAAGTGCGCGGTGTGGCCACCAACCGGACAAACACCATGGGCAGTGTATTAATTGAACATAATCTTAAAAAATCATTTGATATTGTTGTTACGGCATCTGATGTGGAAAACCCCAAACCCCATCCTGACCAGCTGGAAAAAATTATGGGGGCCTTTGCGTTGCTCCCCCGTCAGATTGTGTTTATAGGGGATTCCATATTTGATCAACAGGCGGCTGAAGCGGCCGGAACCTGGTTCATTGCATTTAAGCAACCCGGGCTGCAAGCCCACGCCCATGCAGTATCCATGGATGAGGTGGGAGAACTGTTAAAGTTAAGCAAATATAATTCTTGACAAATCCTCGAATCATCATTAAATCTTACGAGATTTTTAAATAAAATTGAAGTTAGGTGCCGGGTCAAGGCATCTGACACCCATAATGGAAGTTAACCAATAGATAAGGAGACTGAAGTATATGTCTAAATTAGTTGCACCCCATGGTGGAAAAGGTCTTGTATGCTGCAAGCTCGAAGGCGCAGAACTGGAAGCTGAACTGAAAAAAGCTGAAGGTCTTAAAAAAATTGAAATTTCTTCCCAGGTTAAAGGCGACTTGATC
This sequence comes from uncultured Desulfobacter sp., assembly GCF_963666675.1. Lineage (NCBI taxonomy): Bacteria > Pseudomonadati > Thermodesulfobacteriota > Desulfobacteria > Desulfobacterales > Desulfobacteraceae > Desulfobacter > uncultured Desulfobacter sp. The sequence goes on from NZ_OY762929.1 coordinate 1,443,027, forward strand.
ATGCTGGGTATCGGCGGTTTCTCTCCGCTGAACGGTTTCATGACCAAAGCGGACTGGAAAGGCGTTTGCGAAGACTTCCTGCTGGCTGACGGTACTTTCTGGCCGGTTCCCGTTATGCTCGACGCTGCTGCTGCTGATGCTGCTGAGATCAATGTTGGTGATGAAATCACTCTTGAGAAAGATGGTGAAATCTATGCCACCATGAAGATCGAAGAAAAGTTCGAAATGTCCGAAGACGAGAAAAAATGGGAATGCGAGAAAGTCTACAAAGGTCACGGCGAAGAGTCTGAAGATGACGTATTCTGGAAAATCGCCATGGAAGATCATCCCGGCGTTCAGATGGTTATGGCCAGAAAAGAATTCTGCCTGGCAGGTCCTGTAAAAGTTCTCTCCGAAGGAGAATTCCCCGAAAAATTCAAAGGCGTTTACCTGACCCCCAAAGAAACCCGTGCCATCATGGACGAAAAAGGCTGGGCCAACGTTGCTTCCATGCAGCTGAGAAACCCCATGCACAGATCCCATGAGCATCTTTGCAAGATCGCCCTTGACGTATGTGACGGCGTTCTGATTCACTCTTTGATCGGTAACCTGAAACCCGGCGACATCCCCGCAGACGTACGTATCAAATGCATCGACACCCTGATCAAGGGTTACTTTGTTCCCGAGCACGTTATCAACGGCGGATATCCCCTGGACATGAGATATGCCGGTCCCCGTGAAGGCCTGCTGCACGCTACCTTCCGTCAGAACTACGGCGTTAACAGAATGATCATCGGTCGTGACCATGCCGGCGTTGGTGACTTCTACACCCTGTTCGAAGCACAGGAAATTTTTGACACCATCCCCATGCCCGAAGACGACGGCAAACGTCTGCTGTGCGAACCCCTGAAAATTGACTGGACCTTCTACTGCTACAAATGCGACGGCATGGCTTCCATGAGAACCTGCCCCCATGGCAAAGACGACCGTGTTATCCTCTCCGGCACCAAACTGCGTCACGCCCTGTCCAACAACGAACCTGTTGTTGATCATTTTGGCCGTGAAGAAGTTCTGGTTATCCTCAGAGAGTACTATGCCAGCTTGACCGAAAAGGTTGAAGTAAAACTGCAGAGCCATGCAGAAGGTTCCAAGATGTAAGAGAAGGTTTTCCTTCGCTGACATCCCTTTTGTGATGTAAAATAGAGCGGCCCGTTCCTGATTGAGGAACGGGCCGCTTTTGCGTTTGTCACTAGTCTGTACCCTTGAAATTTGCCATTAAAAAGCTATAATAAGGGTATGAATGTTTCTACCACCCCTTCTCCCTTCAGGACCGGGGAGTCCAATTTTGAACCCGTTTATGTGAGGACCCATGGAAAATTAAACACGGTCGACCGGCATTAAACGCATAAAAGCCGTTCGATCAAGCAAGAGGAGGGTTTATGAACTCCTTAAACAAAAAATTAAAACTCTTGGCGATGGTTTTTATTCTTTTAATATCCCTGGACGGTTACGCAATCGGAACAGATCCCCCCCCTCCTTCATGGTCTGAACCTGATCCGTCCCCCCCGGCAAGTGGACAAACCGCTCAACAAGATTCTTCAGCCAAAAAAATTGTATTGTCCGGTGCCGCTCAACTATTTAAAGATACCCGGATCGGTAAAAATCTCAATGAGTACCGACGGCATTTGATTCGCAATGTAAGATTTGAATACCGCAAAACGATCGGCTCTAAAGCGCCCGATGCCAGCAAGACCGCTCCCCGTATCCCACTGAAGGAAAATGACGAAAAAGAATCGGTAAAGACCGTATCCTTTTCAGGTGAACTTGACTCGAACCTCTCCCCGGTGATTCAATTTAACTCCCGGCTGAATATCGTGGATTTTTCTTCCTCGTTTGACCTGATAGATCATGAAGTGGAATGTGATATTTCAAGCCGCCCTGTGAACACGTTTTTAGGCGGGCGGGCGGCTATCGGTTTTAGTTCTGATGGTGAAAAAACAGAGGCCTTAATCCGCTTAAAGTTTGACTTATAGCGGATCAATCCAAGTGCAGGTTTCTGCAGGCTTTGGTGCCGTCTTTTGAGGGCAGGGCCTCGTTAAAGATTTCAATCAACTTGACCGTTTGTTTGGCCATCATGACGCAATTACCGGAAATGGCGTAGTACATGATGCTCAGGCGTGTTTTTGAGGACTCTTCCCTGATCCTTGCAATCTGGTTGGCATTGTATTCGTCCACAAGGTCACTAAGGTAGTGAAACCGTGCAGCGATATGGTGGCAGTCCACAATATCCTTTTTGTTGAATGCGATTTCCGCCTGCTCGAGGATGTAAAGAATTTCTATTTTGATCTCCTTGAGTTCCTCAATCTGAGCAGGTAAAAGTCCTGTGTGCCGGTTGGCTACATGTCTGGTGGACCTGATCACCGTGTCACGGTATCCATCGTTAAGTTTCTGAAGGCGCCGGATGATCTGGTAGTAGTTGAACGATCCCTTGTGATCCCCGCGCTGCAAAAGCCGTAATACTTTAAAGATATTTGCAATAATTATATTACTGCGTATCTGGAACTGCTTGACCTTTTTGCGATGTCCTCTTAGGGCGTCCAAATCCTCTTGAAACAGGGCATCAAATGCCGCGCTCAATGAGAGCCTTATACCTTGGAGATGAAGGGCAATGTGGTCAAAGGTTGCCGAAACCGAAGACTGGAAATCCGTCACCTCTTCAAGATGGTAAATGGTGATCTCCTCTTTGTCTTTTTCTATGCCTTCATGGTATTTTTTGTTTCTGCGGATCATAAAAAACACAAAAATCATCAGACCGACCACGCCAGGCATTTTAAAATAATAGATGATGTTGCCGCTGATAAAAGAGACTGCAAAGGCGATAAGGGCAGTCATAAACCAGCCGCCAATTACTGTTAATACACCGGTAACACGATATACGGCGCTTTCCCTGCCCCAGGCCTGGTCCGAAAAGGATGATCCCATGGCAACCATAAAGGTCACATAGGTGGTGGACAAAGGCAATTTTAAGGATGTGGCCATGGAGACCACGGCAGATGCCACCATCAGATTCACAGAGGCGCGCAGCAGATCAAAGGATGGTTTTTTTCTTCCTTGGTTGCGGGTGTTTTCTGAATTCGGGCTGATTCGCCTGGCAACAACCCGGCTGATGACAGGCGGTGCGATGGCTTTGGCAGAGGTGAACAGGCTGTGAAACAGGTTGACAATGCGCCTGGAGAGCCAGACCGATTCAAACCGCTCCATGCCTTCATCCTGCTGGCCTAAACTGATTTCTGTCTCGGACACTGTCCTTGCCCTGCGCGACACCCACAGGGTCACCACCATGATGGCGCCGGCAATGAGCATGATGTAGGTCTGGGTATGAACTTTTCCACCCAGTGCTCCCATGGTGATGTTCATGGGGTCGGATGAGGCCAGTGCGGTTTTAAAGGCATTAAGCCCCGCCAGGGGGACACCGATAAAATTGACAAGATCATTGGCAGCAAAAGCCATGGCCAAAGCAAACGTGCCCACAAGGACGATGGGTTTTAAAATATTTACTTGGAATACACTGATGAGAATTTGGAGGATGATGGCTGAGATGACAAAGATACTCCCCATGAGAATAAAAGAGTGGTTTTTTATCCATGCCACCATTTGTGCATCCATGAATGTGGCGCCTTTGGCCCCTTTGACAAGGATGAAAAAGGTGATAACGGTCAAGGCAACACCGCCCCATAGCGCGCCGTAACGCTTCAGGCGTTTTTTATAATTAAAGGTGAAGATAAGTCTGGATATAAACTGAACCGTTGCGCCTGAAACAAATGCCACAAGAATGGATAATAATATGCCGAATACGATGGTGATGGCTTTGCTCGAATTGATATAATCCAAAAGCCCAAGACCCGAATCGGCATGGGCGGCAAGTTTTATCATGGAGAGGGCCACGGCGGACCCAAGCAGTTCGAATACAATGGATACGGTTGTGGACGTGGGCAGGCCGTATGTGTTGAAAAGATCCAAAAGCAGGATGTCCGTGATCATGACCGCCAGAAATATGGTCAAAAGCTCGGGCATGGTAAAAAGTTCGGGATGAAAAATACCTTTACGGGCGACCTCCATCATGCCCGCAGAAAAGGTCACACCCGTCAGAATACCGACACTGGCAATCATCATGATTATTTTAAAGGGGGCGGCCTTGGACCCGATGGAGGAGTTTAAAAAATTAACCGCATCATTGGTTACTCCAACAATCAAGTCAAACATTGCAAACAGAATCAGCATCCCGACGATGACATAGCATATTTCAATGCCCATGGTAGTTTTATTCCCTTTGTGAAAATTGGAGATATACGGGCCGGAGCAGGCCAGACCATTTTATCAGAATTGTAACCCTAATATTATTCTTATACTTTGCTTATAATTGGCTTCTTTATAAGGCTTTTGACCCTTATTTGGCAAGGAGTTTGTCGGAATTTTAGGAGATTGTTAGTTTTGTGTGCGGCTTGTGGCGTTAAAAAGATCTGAAAAGGAAATGAAGCTGTCTAAGAATGGTTCTTCAGGGCTAAAATCATGTCATAAGCCTTGGATTTGGGGCAGTTTGTAAGTCCGGCTATTTTTTTTGCAAGATCACCGGTTCGCACGTTCTGATTCAGACCGTCCAAAATCATAGCCTCCACCTGTTCGGCAGATAAATCGACCGCCTGTTCATCCGCGCCGGTGATAAATAAAACGCATTCGCCTTTGATGTTCTCTCGGTTTTCAAGGGTGGCGAGAATAGAGGAAAGGGGGCCGCGAATAAACTCCTCATACTGTTTTGTCAATTCCCTGGCAAGGCAGGCCCGGCGGTCGCCAAACGCCGTTATGGCCGAAGAGATCAGCCGAACAATGCGCCGGGGAGACTCATAAAATATGAGTGTGGCTTCGTGATGGGCGGCCTCATTGAGAAAAGTGTTCAGTCTGCCCTGTTTCCTCGGTGCAAAACCCAGGAAAATAAATCTGTCTGTGGGCAGTCCGGAGGCGCTCAATCCGGTGATGGCGGCACTGCATCCGGGAACAGGTACAATGCATATGTCTTTTTCCTGGGCCAGGGAGACCAGGCGGTAACCGGGATCTGATATCAAAGGGGTACCGGCATCGCTGATCAGGGCGATGTCGGCGCCGTTTTCAAGGCGCTGGATCAGGTCCTGGGCTTTTGCGGTTTCATTGTGCTCGTGGCAGGCGATTGTGGGGGTTGTGATGCCGTAATGAACGAGCAATTTTTTTGAATGCCGGGTGTCTTCGGCTGCAATCAGATCCACTTCCTTTAGGGTTCGTACGGCTCGAAACGTCATGTCCCCAAGGTTACCCAAAGGTGTTGCTACGATATAAAGTGTGCCGGGCATTCTTAACATCCTTGAAAGGCGTTGGGGATCACGGTGATATCGCAGTCTGTGTGTGAGCTGTCCTTGTATAACACTTCCACCACATCAAATCGCAGCCGGGTGTCGGTGATTTTTTTTCGGCTCAGATAGTATTGGGCGCCCATGATGATTTTTCTTTGCTTGGCCGGCGTGACCGCTTCCCGGGGCAGGCCTTTTTTGGCGCCTGTCCGGGTTTTGACTTCAATAAAGCACAGGGTGTCGCCATCTTTTGCAATCATATCGATTTCAAACTGTGGGGTCGAATAGTTGGCGGCCAATAGCTTATAGCCCCGGGACAAAAGATAGTGACGGGCAGCGGCCTCCCCTTTTCTGCCAAGTTGTTTTCCCCCCAGGCTCATATATCCTTTACGCCCTTGAAACTTTTACGATGAACAGGGCAGGGGCCATGGGCCAGGATTGCCTCTTTGTGGGCCTTGGTCGGATATCCTTTGTGCCGTTTAAGGCCATATTGGGGGTATTTGACGTCAAGGTCCGCCATGATCCGGTCCCTCGTAACCTTGGCTAATATCGAGGCCGCTGCAATGGAGAGGCTCAAGGCGTCCCCCTTTATAACACTGCGTTGATCTATGGTGGTGTCAATGGTGAATTTTCCGTCAATCAGCAGATAATCCGGTGTCCTATGAAGATTTTCAACGGCCCGTTTCATGGAGAGCAGTGATGCCTGCAGGATATTAATCCTGTCAATTTCCTCATGGTCGGCTATGCCGATGCCAAAGGCAACGGCCTGGGTCTGGATCACCGGAAAAAGGGCTTCCCTTTTTTTTTCGGAAAGCTTTTTGGAGTCGTTGATGCCAGGGACATCAAAATTTTCCGGCAGCACCACCGCCGCAGACACGACGGGGCCGGCAAGGGGTCCCCTGCCGGCCTCATCAACACCTGCAACCATTTTATATCCGCTCGATCTGGCCTGTTTTTCAAAGGCCAGCATGTCGGCCGTATAGCTGCCGTGGATATTAGGCAAAGCGTTTTTCTTTGATTCTTGCAGCTTTGCCACGCAGATTTCTCAGGTAGTAAAGTTTGGATCTTCTTACACGTCCCCGGGTGACCACTTCAATTTTGTCAAGGGCAGGAGAATAGAGGGGGAAAATTCTTTCAACACCGACGCCGCCGGAAATTTTTCTGACGGTGAACCGGGCACTGGAAAGGCCTTTGGTCTTCTTGATCACAACGCCCTGGAAAACCTGGATACGTTCCTTTTCACCTTCCCTGATTTTAACATGAACCTTTACGGTATCCCCGGAGTCAAAATCCGGGATGTCAAGGCGCATCTGTTCTCTTTCAATTTTTTGGATTAGGTTTGCTGTCATGTTTTGTTCCTTCTATTTTTATATGAAAGTCACAATTAAGTTATTGGGTTATTTCTATTGTTGCCATGGGTTGCGTCTGGTGTTGATAGACCGGATCAGCCCATTTTTTTATTCAGCCGTTTATTAATCTGTCCAAATATATGGATGCTGCGGACCGGACGCTCAGATGGTTATACGATCCTGAACCCCGTATGGGTTCCAGGATGTGGTCACACTGGTCCATCACCTCCGGTGCCAGTCCCCAAGCCGTTCCGAACACAAGCACATGGGGAATATTTCCCTTCAATTCCTGCCCAAGCGCGCTGCAACTGCGCGTGGCGCTTCGACTGTTGGCGCTGGTGGCCACTTTTACCACCTTCCGGCCCTGCTCATGTTCTATATCATTGCAGACGGCTTCAAAACTTTGTGCCACCCTGACCCGCTCAAGGGCAGATTTTCGTGCAGGATTAACCGTTCCCCCGTGCCCATGGGTCCAGTGATCCATAATCTGGGCAGCCAGGGTCTGCTGGTCTTCATAGGGGGTAACCACATAATAGGCCGTTACCCCGAATGTCCGGCCTGCTCTGGCAATGTCGTGCAGGTCCATGTTGGTCAGAGCTGATCCTGTGATCAACCCGTTTTTATTGACCACCGGGTAGTGGATCAATGCCAGATAAATCGGTGCGCTCATTTATGGATTAATGCCTCAAGTTCCCGGCACCATTGCCGTAAAATCTCTTTTTCTTCATTGTCCGGCGTCCGGGCCTCAAACAGGTCCGGGCGTTTGATAAAGGTCCGTTCCAGGGCGGATCGCCTGCGCCACTGCCGGATTTTTTCATGGTTCCCGGACAAGAGAACCCCGGGGACGGTCATGTCCTCGTAGGTTTCGGGCCGGGTGTACTGGGCGTATTCCAGTCGGTTGTCCATAAAGGACTCGCACTGGGATGATTCATTACTCCCAAGCACGCCGGGAATCATTCGGGCAACGGCATCAATTACTGCCATGGCGCCGATTTCTCCGCCGGTCATTACAAAATCCCCCACGCAGATCTCTTCATCCACCTGGCGGGTATAGACCCGTTCGTCAATGCCCTCGTACCGGCCGCAGATCAGAATCAGGTCCTGGTTTGCGTTTGCAAGTTCACAGGCCCGGGCCTGGTTAAAGGGTTTGCCCTGGGGGCTTAAGCACACCACCCGGGGATTGTCGGCGCTCTGTCCTGCATCCGCAATGGCCTTTTCCAAAGGCCCCGGCATCATTACCATGCCGCTTCCGCCGCCGTAGGGGCGGTCGTCTACGCTGTTATGCCGATCTACGGCAAAGTCCCGGATATTAATAGTGTCCGCGCTGATAATATCACGGTTCAAGGCACGGGCCATGATGCCGTTGGCAAAAAACGCCTCCAGAAATTCCGGAAACAATGTAAGTACGGTAAACTTCATGGCCAAAATCAGTCCGTGACAAATCCGTCGGGCAACTGGGTTGTGATGACGCCGGTATCAAGGTTTATATCCTTGATGAACGCTGCGTTCACAGGGATCAGGACTTCCTGTTTGCCCTGGGGCGTTTTATTTATGACCACCAGGATGTCATCCGCACCTGTGGGGAAAAGTCGCTCTACTTTTCCAAGTTCCCCTTTACCGGTGTCCACAACCGTCAAGCCGATCATGTCCTGCCAGTACCAGGTGTCTTCGTCCAGGTCCGGCAGGTTGCTTTTGCTCACCAGGACCAGTTTACCCACGAGTGCTTCCGAGGCTTCCCGGGTCGAGACCCCTTTTAGGGTTAACAGCACCCCTTTTTTATACCTGCCGGTTTTAATGATGATATATTCCCGGCCGGGATCCTGGGGGGCATCCTCATTTTTGAGCACCACGGCAAGTCCCGGGGTAAAGGTGTCGGGCGACTGGGCCCAGGACCACACCTTCAAATTTCCCTTAAGGCCGTGAACGCCCGTGACCTTGCCGATGGTCAGCCAGGTGTCCGAAGATTCCATGGAACTACTCGATGATTTCCAGTACCGTGCGTTTTTTCATTTTTGTGGCCGCGGCACTCAGGATTGTTCGCATGGCCCTGGCTGATCTGCCCTGTTTACCGATAACCTTGCCCAGGTCTTCCTTTGCCACTTTGAGTTCAAGCACGGAAGTCTGGTCACCTGTTACTTCAGATACCTGAACCTCATCGGGATTGTCTACCAATGCCTTTGCTAAATACTCAATCAGCTCTTTCATAAAAACATCTCCTAATCAATGACATAAGGGCCCGGTTGCTTTCAGGGCGTGGCCGGCGGTGTTGTACTTTTACGGTATCCTTAAGCAGAAACGCTTTCAGCGGTCTGTTTTTTAAGGATGCTTTTTACGGTTGTCGAGGGGATTGCACCCTGTTCCAGCCAGTACTGAACACGGTCCTGTTTCAGGTTGATCACAGCCGGATCCTGCATGGGATCATAGGTGCCGACGGCTTCAAGGAACTTGCCGTCCCGGGGTGCCTCAATGTCAGCGGCTACGATTCTGTAAAAGGGTTTCTTTTTGGTGCCTTTACGGGTAAGTCTGAGTTTTACTGCCATAGTTTTTGTCTCTCCTTAGAATGGAAGCATGCCACGAAGGTTTTTCATGCCGCCTTTATTAAATTTTTTCATCATTTTCATGGACTGGGTGTAGCTTTTGAGCAATTTATTCACATCCTGAACCGTAGTTCCGGAACCCAGGGCAATCCGTCTTTTGCGGGATGCTTTGATGATTGCGTGTTTGGCGCGTTCATCCGGGGTCATGGAGTTGATAATTGCTTCAATTTTTGAAAACTCTTTATCATCAATGTTCAAATCTTTGAGCATCTTCTTATTCACCCCGGGCAGCATACCTAACAGATCCTTAATGGAGCCCATTTTCCGAACCTGATGCATCTGATTTTTAAAATCTTCCAGGGTAAATTGATTTTTTCTAAATTTCTTTTCAAGGGCCTGGGCCTCTTTCTGGTCAACCGCCTCCACTGCCTTTTCAATAAAAGACAGGGTGTCTCCCATGCCGAGAATCCTGGAAGACATGCGATCGGGATGAAAGGGCTCAAGGGCGGTTGTTTTTTCACCCACACCGATAAATTTCAACGGTTTGCCGGTCACCGCTTTGATGGACAGGGCCGCACCGCCTCGGGCATCACCATCCATCTTGGTGAGGACAAAGCCTGAAATATCCAGCCGTTTGTCAAATTCACCGGCAATGTTCACCGCATCCTGACCGGTCATGGCATCTGCCACCAGAAGCGTTTCTGCCGGATTGATGCCCTTTTTGATCTCCTCAAGTTCGGCCATGAGCGCATCGTCCAGGTGCAGCCGCCCTGCGGTATCAATGAGCAGGGTGTCGCAGCCAAGATCCCTTGCCGCAAGTTTTGCATCCTGGCATATCTTGAGCGGCTTCATGTCGGTTGTGGAGGCAAATACCGGCACCTCCATCTGTTTTCCCAGCTTGGTCAGCTGGTCGATGGCGGCCGGACGATACACATCCACAGGCACAAGATAAGGCTTCCTGCCCGTTTTGCGCAGAAAACGTGCCAGCTTGCCCGCCGTGGTCGTCTTGCCGGAACCCTGCAAGCCCACCAGCATGATGGACGTTGCGCCGGTGGCGGCAAAGTTCAGTGCCTGGTGGGTGGAGCCCATCATCTTTGTAAATTCTTCATTTACAATCTTGATGACCTGCTGGCCCGGCGTCAGGCTCTGCATGACCTCCTGGCCAAGGGCTCGGGCCTTTATATCTGAAATGACATTTTTTGCAACCTTATAATTGACATCGGCTTCCAGAAGTGCCAATCTGACTTGCTTCAAGCCGTCTTCAATGTTGTTTTCGGTAAGGGTCCCGTGTCCTTTAAGTTTTTTAAATACAGAATCCAGCCGGTCGCTTAAATTGTCAAACATGTGCAAGATACCCTTTTCGTCAGTGTCAAATCAAATCATTGAATTTAAAAAATAATCCGTGTAATGTCAAGAAAATAATATAAAATATGCAGGTGTGAACGATGAAGGATATATTGGATCTTACCCGGCAGGAACTGGGCCAATGGTTTGAAAATAAGGATATACGGCGTTTCAGGGCGGATCAGGTGTTCAAGTGGTTATACCTGAAGCTTGCAGGCAGTTTTGAAGAGATGACCGATCTGGGCAAGGATCTGCGCGAAGCGTTGGCCGGACATTTTTGCCTGGGAACCCTGGAGCCGGCAAATATGGAAACCTCTGCCGATGGAACCAAGAAATTTTTGCACCGGATGGCGGACGGGGAGTATGTGGAAAGTGTGCTCATACCCGAAAAAGACCATTATACCCTTTGCGTCTCCACCCAGGCCGGATGTGCCATGAACTGTCAATTCTGCCTGACCGCAAAGGGCGGATTTAAAAGAAACCTGACCATGGGAGAGATTGTGGGCCAGATCTGGGGGGCGCGCCGTTACGTGGCCCAACAGGGCCTGGAACCGTTGGCTTTGTCCAATATCGTGTTCATGGGCATGGGAGAACCTTTGGCCAATTATGACAACCTGTTGCGCAGTCTGGGTGTGATTTTTGATACGGATTTCGGGATGAAGTTTTCCCGCCGCAAGGTCACGGTTTCCACCTCGGGCATTGCACCGAAAATAATTGAGCTGGGGCAAGATACCGAAGTGAACCTTGCCGTCTCACTGAATGCCACGGACAATGCACTGCGTTCAAAGCTGATGCCGGTCAACCGCACCTGGCCCATTGAGAAATTGCTTGGGGCCTGCAAAAAATTTGAGATGAGGCCCAGAAACAAAATTACCTTTGAGTATATTTTGATGAGCGGGGTCAATGACAGTGATGCCCATGCGCATGCCCTGGCCCGCCTGCTTGCCCCCATTCGTGCAAAGGTGAATCTTATCCCGTTTAACGCCCATGCCCACGCGCCTTTCCAAAGACCCTCACGAGATCGGATCGATGCGTTTTTGACCATTCTGTTAGACCGGAATATGACCGCCATTGTCAGGAAAAGCAAGGGAGATGATATATCCGCAGCCTGCGGGCAGCTCAAGGCAAAGCAAAGTGATTGAACGAAACGTCACCCACCTGGGGCGTCGCATAAAAATTTGCATCTGGGTAATTTTTCGTCCAATCGTTGTATCAGGGCCTTTGGATCAACAGGTCATGAAATGCACCTGATTCAGGGGTAACCACCTCTATTTGTTTTGTTTCCTGTTCTTCGAATACACTGATGGTGGTTAATGCCCCGGCAGGTGCTTTGGTGTATCCGGATGTGATGGTGGCGGCCAGTTCTAGGGCGGTTTCGTCTGTTGGTCCGAAAACCAGGGCATCCGGACCGGGCAGGTGGGTGCAGCGAAGCCGGATGTGGGTGGCGGGATCATAAAGCGTCATGATCCGTTTGTTCTCCGCTTTATTTCTTCCCACCACAAGTTTGGATCTTTCGTCCAGGCGGAAGTGCCGACCGTGTTTGAGCAGATGCAACTGGGTTTTGTCTTCTGTTTTCTGGACGTATAAAAGGTCTCTGAGCCGCTGGGAATATCCCTTGTCCGTGAGCAGACACCCACCGGCCGGAGACGGGTATTCCGTGATGCCGTATTTTTCCGCCAGGGCCACCTGGGGCTTTCTGCTTCGACCACTGAGGGACAAAAGTCGGTTTCGGTCCACAAGGCCTTTTTGTTCAGCAATGGTTTCGGGAAGCAGGCCGGCACTCAACGGGCGAAGAATCAGTCCGTCAAAACCGCAATTTTTTTCAACATAGCGCAGGGAGTTTTTGGTCTGGGATTTTGGCCGCTGACCGACCACCTCACCTGAAAATAAAAAGTCTGCTTCTATGTCCTTCATCATGGCACCGGCTTTGGCAAACATCATCGTATGGCAGTCCATACAGGGGTTCATGTTTTTGCCGAAACCGGCTTTGGGGGCTTTGATCATCTCCATGTAATCATCTGTGATCTCTTGTACAATCAAAGGAATCCCAAGCTGTTTTGAGGCTTTTTGGGCGGCCTTGGCATCGAAAAAAGGGGTTTCAAAGCTGATCCAGGTCACATCAATACCCTGGTCTTTGAGAACGAGGGCCGCCAGCATGCTGTCAAGCCCGCCCGAGCAAAGCCCTAACGCTTTGACCCGGCTTGTGGTTTTAATACGGTTCATATATAAGTTTTAAATTATGGAAGAGGTATCTAAATTTGTTTCGGTTATCGTTGAAAGATTAAAGGCGCACTACCCGGTTGTCAATACACAGCTTGACCACGCCAATCCTTTTGAGCTGCTCATTGCAACCATATTGGCGGCCCAGTGCACGGATAGTCAGGTCAACAAGGTGACAAAAGCGTTATTTGTCCGCTACCCTGATTCCGGCAGCCTTGCCTGTGCAAACCTTGATGATATTAAAAAAATAATTTTTTCCACCGGCTTTTACAATAATAAGGCTAAAAATATCAAGGCCTGTGCAAATAAACTTCAAAAAGAGTTCAATGGAGAAGTCCCCAAAAATATCGAGGCGTTGACCAGTCTGCCCGGTGTGGGAAGAAAAACCGCCAATGTGGTTCGGTCTGTGTGCTTTAATATTCCGACCATTGTGGTGGATACCCATGTATTTCGGGTGTCAAGACGTTTGGGACTTGCCCGGGAAAACGATCCGGTCAAGGTGGAGTTTGAGTTGATGGATGTATTGCCCAAGCGTGTGTGGAACGATATCGGGTTGCAGTTTATCTATTTCGGCCGCCGGATCTGCCATGCCAAAAAGCCCGGTTGCGAGCGCTGTTTTTTAAATGATCTGTGCCCCTCTTCTTTGATTGCTTGATGCATAAAGCGGGTCGGGGATTGATTAACCCCGCTGTTGTGTCAGGCGGATTTTTACCTTGATCCCGTTTTGTTCGGTCAGGGTCTCCTGGGCATGGGCCACCAGTTTCTGCAGGTTTTTGATCTCATCTGAAAACAGGTGTTCGTCCATGGCCAAAGAGATCAGCAATATGTCCGCACCGGACCGGCAGGTCCTCTCCATGGTGCAGCTGATATCCGGCATCTTTAATGCAATTTTAAGGTTTTCTTTGACCTGGGCCTGGGATACCCGGATGCCGGATATGAGCATATAATTGTCGGCTTGTTCCGCCAGCCACTGTATGCGGGTCTCGGTTGCGCCGCAGGGGCATGGCGGACTGATGAATTTTGCCATGTCGCCGGTGCAGAAGCGGATCAGGGGGAATGCCCGGGCGGAAAGCGTAGTAAGGATCAATTCCCCTTTTTCTCCGGCCGCCACAGGGGTGCCTGTGGCGGGATTAATGATTTCGGGCAGGATATGGTCATCATTGATATGCAGGCCGTCATGGTACCGGCATTCATAGGCAATGGCAGGCCCGGGGATCTCGCTCAGGCCGTAATTGAGCCAGACATCAACATGGAGACTCTCTTTGAGTTCGCAAACCGTGTGACCGTCATCGGGTTCTCCCACAAGGATGACCTGTTTTAAATTCAGTTCGTTGGGATGGCATTCCCGGTCAAACATGTGGGCCTTCAGGTACCGGGCAAAGACCGGGGTGGTTACCAGGGTGGTGACCTTGTAGTCCCTGAGCACCATCAGGGTCTTGGATACGGACAAAGGGGAATTGGGAATCACGCCGGCACCCACGGCCTCGCCCCCGTCTTTGTAATCCCTGGCCCAGTTGGCAAGGCCCGCCGGCAGATGGACCAGGATAATATCCCTGTCCGTCACGTTGGCCTGGGCATAGGCCTGGGCAACCATTTTTTTCCAGATCATCAGGTCTGCCTTTGTGTATCCGCTGATGGAGGGGCTGATGCCGGAGCCGGGTGCGGTGTGGATGCGCACAATATCCCGCAACGGAACGGCAAAAAGCCCGTAGGGGTAATGGGTGGCCAGGTGGGCTCTGTCCATGAAGGGCAGTTTTTCAATGTCCTCGAGTTTGGTAATATCCGAAAGCCCCGCTTCCTGGATGCGGTTGCGGTGGAAGGGAACATTTTTGCATGCCCGGTTCAATGTGCTTTGCAGCCGTTCAAGCCGGCGCTGGGCCTTGTCGTCGTCATCCATCTCTGCCGTCATATTTATCTGTTCGGACATTATTGATTCCTTTCGTCCAAAAAGTCACCATAATCCTTGCCAAGGTAGGCGCGCTTTACATCATCATCCACCAAAAGTTCATCGGCGCTTCCCTGGAGTACCATTTTACCTGTTTCAAGCACATACCCCCGGTCTGAGATTTTCAAGGCAGCCCTGGCATTCTGTTCCACCAGAAGAATGGTTACACCGCTGTGTGACAGATCCTGAATGGTGGAAAAGATCATCTCCACAATTTTGGGGGCAAGGCCCATGGAGGGTTCGTCCAGAACGAGCAGGGCAGGACGGGCCATCAACGCCCTGCCGATGGCAAGCATCTGCTGTTCGCCGCCGGACAGGGTCCCGGCCAGTTGGTTTGCCCGTTCCTTTAAAATGGGGAACATTTCAAATATCATATCAAGATCTTTGGCAACACGGCTTTTCCCATCTTTTTTGAACCGGGTGTATGCCCCCATTTTCAGGTTATCCATAACACTCAAGGGGGAAAAGATCTGCCGGCCTTCGGGCACCATGCTGATGCCCTGCCTGACAATGGCCGGCGCCGACATGCCGTTAAGGGCCCGGCCCTTGAACTCAATCTCCCCGGACCAGTTTTTCAACAGACCGCATACCGCGGCAAGCAGGGTGCTTTTGCCTGCCCCGTTGGCCCCGATGATGGAGATCAGTTCCCCTTTTTTCACTGAAAGGCTTACGGTATGTACCACGGCTATATTTCCGTAACTGCATCGCAGGTTTTTAATTTTCAGCATAATATAATTGGCTCCGATCGTTTTATTTGGATGAGAACTTGCCCAGCTGTAAGGCGCAAGGACATTTGTAACCGGAGCATACATCAAAGTATGTGAGGATTACAAATTTTTGCAGCAACGCCGCAGATGGGTGAGTTGTCATTCAAATATTATCCGTTGCCTAGGTAGGCTGACATGACTGCCTCATTGCTTTGGATTTGCCGAGGTGTGCCTTCGGCCAATTTTTTCCCCTGGTCCAGCACAACCACCTTGTCAGACATTTCCATCACCAGGCTCATGTCATGTTCCACCAGCATCATGGTGATCCCGGATTGTTTAATTTTCTGGATCAGTTTGCCAAGGGCGTGGGTTTCAACCGGATTCAATCCGGCCGCCGGTTCGTCCAGCAGCAGCAGCAGCGGGTCCGACGCCAGGGCCCTGGCAATCTGCGCGGTTTTCTGTCGACCGGCAGGCAGGTCGCCTGCCATTTTGTGGGTGTCGGCTGCAAGACCTGTGAACTCAAGCAGCTCTTGGGCCCGCTTGCGACACTGCCGTTCTTCTCTTTTCATGGCCGGGATTCGTGTGACGGCCGCCCAGAACCCGGCTTTGGTGCGCACATGCATACCCACCATAATATTTTCCAGCAGGGTCATGGATGAAAACAGCTCCACATGCTGGAAGGTTCTGGCAACCCCGGCTTTCACCAGTCTGTGAACCGGCGTATTTTTAATATCCTTTCCATTGAACATCACTTTGCCGGCATCGGGTCGGTAGATACCTGTGATCATGTTGAACAGCGTTGTTTTGCCGGCCCCGTTGGGACCGATCAGTCCACATACAATACCTGTTTCAATGGAAAAATTGATGTTGTCCTGGGCTTTGATGCCACCGAACATCTTGGTCAGGCCCTGCACTTCAAGAATCTCTCCAGTCTCTGCGCCGGGCGTTTGCTGTGACAGTGTCATGTTTTGACCCTCCGGGCTGTACGGATCATATCCATGATCCCCCGGGTCAGCCCCTGGGGCATGAATATCATGACAACCATTAAAATAAGCCCGAAAATGATCATTTCATATTCGGCAAATCCGTGGAGCACTTCGGGCAGAAGGGTCAGTACGGCCGCTCCGAGCAGCGCGCCCCAGACACTTGCCATACCGCCGATCACCACCATGGTGACAATTTTAATGGAAAACATGAAGCCGAAGGACTCGGGGCTGATGAACAGGACAAAATGGGCGTACAAAAAACCGGCTACCGCGCCCAGGGCCGCTGAAAACATGAATATTTCAAGTTTGAGAAAATGGGTGTTGATGCCGATGGCGACGGCGGCTTTCTCTCCGTCATGAATGGCCCTAAGCGCACGGCCCGTACGCGAGGAGAGGAGTCTGCGGCAAATGATCATGGCCACCAGCACAATACCCCAGACAAGGAAATAGTAACCGGCTCCGGACATGAACACCAAAGAACCTGCCTCCAGCACGGGAATTCCCACAAAGCCGGATGCACCGCCGGTGACCCCGGCCCACTCCCGGATCACAATGTTGACGATCATGCCGAACCCAAGGGTCCCCATGGCCAGGTAGTAGCCCGAGAGCCGCAGGGTGGGCAGGCCCACAATAAAGGCAATGAACACGGCCGCCGCCACGGCGCACACCAGGGCCAGCCAGGGGTTTATGCCGTATGTGCCGGAAAGAATGGCCGTGGTATAGGCCCCGATGCCGTAAAACGCAGCATGGCCCAACGAGACCTGCCCGGTATATCCCATGAGCATATTCAGGCCTAAGCCCAGAAGGGTGTTGATTCCGATAAAGGTCATGATCTGGAGATAATAGGTGTTTTCCGTGACAAGGCCGAATGCCGACACCGCGCAGATGAATCCCAGGTATTCAATCCAGAAATATTTTTTTTTCTCAGTCATCATCTAAAACCGCTTGGCCTCTTTGGCCGCAAACAATCCGCCCGGCCGGATGTAAAGAATCAGCAGCAGGAGTACAAAGGCGATGGCATCCTTTAATCCGGAGGAGATAAGGCCCGCCCCCAGGGATTCCAGGATGCCCAAAAGCAATCCCCCGGCAAAGGCCCCCCACAGGCTGCCAAGCCCCCCGATCATGGCGGCACAGAATCCTTTGAGACCGAGGATGGTGCCCATGTCATAGGAGCTCATGGTGATGGGGGCAATGAATACCCCGGCCACCGCTCCGCAGCCGGTACTGATGCCAAAGGCCAGAATTCCCATTCTTTCGGACGGAATGCCCGACAGCCAGGCCGCCTTTTTGTTGACGGCGCAGGCCACCATGGCCTTGCCGGTCAGTGTCTGTTTCAAAAACAGGTGAATGCCGCCGGCCAGCACCAGCGCCGCAGTTACAATCCAGATGCTCTGGGGCAGCAGGGCCGCCCCAAAAATTTCAATGGATTCATGGCTGGAAAAGGAGGGCATGCTGAAGGGGTCTTTTCCCCAGACAATCATGGCCGCGCCTTTCAGGAAAATGCCTGCCCCCACCGTAATGATGATCAGGGTAATCGGTTCGGGATTCCTGGCCGTGCGGATGGCAAGTCGCTCGAATATCAACCCCAGCACACACCCGGCGGCCACTGCGCCTGCCAGGGCCAGGGGCAGGGGGATCCCCAACCGGACCCACAGGGTTACCATGGCAAGGGCGCCGATCATGACAAACTCCCCGTGGGCAAAGTTGATCAACTCCGTGGAGCTGTACAGCATGGACAGCCCCACGGCGATTACGGCATAAACGGCCCCGGTGGTAATACCTGAAAACAGATATTGGACAATTTCCTGCATGAAACCCTCTTACTATTATAATGGTATAGGAATTGTGTTTCCTATCAGCCTATTAAACGCGTTATTTTAACAGCGTCCAGGTGCCGTTCTCGATCTTAACCATGACAAAGGCGGCCGGGGATAGGCCGTTATGGTCGTCGGTGGTGAAGTTGAACTCACCTGTGGCACCCACATAGCCTTTGGTCGCTTCCAGGTTATCCCGGATTTTTTGCTTGTCGCCGCCACTGTTTTTTAGAGCGCCGGCCAGCAGGTTGACGGCATCAAAGGCATACCCGCCAAATCCCGATACATTTGCGGAAAATTTAGCTTCATAGGCGGTTTGATAATCTTCAAGTATTTTTTTCTGGGGATCGGCGTCATCCAGAAGGCCGGTCACAAGAATTTTTCCGGTGGGCAGGATATTGCCGTTGGCTGCATCGCCGGCCAGTTCAATGAATTTGGGTGATCCAACCCCGTGGCTCTGGTAGAGCGGGATATCGATTTTCAGCTGTTTTGCATTTTTTGCCACCACGGCAGGCCCCGGGTTGGTGCCCCAGCATACGATGGCGTCCGGACCGGCTGCCTTTATTTTTGCCAGCTGGGTGGTGGTGTCAGTGTCTTTGGCACCAAAACTTTCATCTATGACAACCTGGAGGCCGAATTGTTCCGCCTGGCCCAAAAGCTGTTTTTTACCGCTTTCACCATAGGCGTTGGATACAGAGAGGATACCGATTTTTTTAATACCGGCCGCTTGCATCTGCTGATAGACGGCGGCCACGGCCAGCAAATCGCTCTGGGCGGTTTTAAATACCCACGGATCCACCGGGGTGGTGATCTTGATGCCGGCGGCACAGCTGATCAAGGGTACTTTGGCTCGTTTGGTGAAATTGACAATGGCAAGGGTGGTGGGGGTGGTGGAAGGCCCGATGATGGCGATGACCTTGTCCTTATGAATCAGCTTGTTTACGGCGGATACGGCTTTGGCCGGGTCTCCTTCGGAATCATAGATCACCGCTTCAAGCATATGTCCGTCAATACCACCGGCGGCATTGATCTGATCGACCAGCATCTCCATGGTTTTCTTTTCAGGATCTCCCAGAAAAGAGGCCCTTCCGGTCACCGAAAAAATGCCCCCGATTTTGTAAACATCCGCCGCCAGGGCCCCTGATACCAGAAGCATCGACAAAAGAGTGACAAGCATTGCAAGTACAAGGTGTTTTGGTTTCATGGTAACTCTTCCTTTAATAAATGGTGGTTGTTAAACTCGGCCAAAAAAAAACCATAGGCTTTCCGGTTGCTGGTCCGCCAATGGTTTAAGATCCGTTTCCCTCTCTTAATGGTGCTACATCAAGGCTCCCTGTGCAGACTGTCAAAAAAGACGCGGCTGGAAAATATAACTTTAAAAAACGGTAATTTCCAGTAATTCCTTAATGCTTTTTATATTGTGTTTCGGTATCGGCTACATACCTAATTAAGCGGGCCGTTTGTGTCAAGTATTTTTAAACTGCCTGTTTTTTGAGCAATTTCTAATTAATCTGGATTGACGGGGAAGTGCTTATTTAAATTTTGTAAACTAGTCTATTTTTTGTTAAACGTTAGTGGGATTGACTCATTTGCCTAAGATAAAAATATGTAATGCCATTGATTGCCGGCAACCGGCATTGGATGCGTTGTTGTGCTAGGGACTTGAAAGAATGGTGGCTTGGTCGGTGGGGGGGGCGGCAATTCAGACAGGGGCGTGGCTTTCAAATGGTGTTTGGTTCTTGACAAGATCTCAAGAATAAAGCTATTTATTTGTTTTAAGTAAAAATATTTATTCATACGATAATTAAAGAGACTCATCGTGCCTGGATAAAGATATAACCGGTGCGCCGCCATACTTGGCACAGCACCCTGCAATCCCTTCACCTGCCTGATCATAATTAAAGGAAGGAATAATGTCACAATTCACTGATGCTCTGGAGTATCACCGGAGTGGTCGTAAAGGTAAAATCGAAGTCATCACAACCAAACCATGTGCCACAAGCAGGGATTTATCTCTTGCTTACAGCCCCGGGGTTGCCGAACCTTGTCTGGCAATTGAAGATAAACCGGGGATGGCTTATGAATATACAGCAAAAGGAAATCTTGTTGCCGTTGTTTCCAACGGGACAGCAGTGCTCGGTCTTGGAAATATTGGTGCCCTTGCCAGCAAACCGGTTATGGAAGGAAAGGGCGTGTTGTTCAAAAGTTTTGCCGATGTCGATGTGTTTGATATTGAGCTGAACACCAAAGACCCGGATGAATTGATTCGCACCGTACAATTGTTGGAGCCGACTTTCGGCGGTATTAATTTAGAAGATATCAAGGGGCCCGAGTGCTTTTATATTGAAGAAGAGCTGCAAAAAACCATGAATATCCCGGTGTTTCATGATGACCAGCACGGCACGGCCATTATTGCCGCAGCCGGCATGGTCAATGCCCTTGAGCTGGTGGGCAAAAAGATTGAAGCGATTAAGGTGGTCTTCAACGGGGCCGGTGCCGCCGGTATTGCCTGTGCCAATCTTCTGGTCTCCATGGGAGTGAACAAGAACAACCTGATTCTCTGCGACTCCAAAGGGGTTATATATAAAGGCCGCACCGAGGGTATGAATCCATACAAAGAGCGCTTGGCGGCACAAACCGATGACCGCACCCTTGAGGATGCGATGAAAGGCGCAGATATCTTTTTCGGGGTATCCGTCAAAGGGGCCCTTACCGCCGATATGCTGCGCACCATGGCCAAGGACCCCATCGTTTTTGCCATGGCCAATCCCGATCCGGAGATTACCCCGGACGAAGCAAAGTCGGTGCGCGGGGATGTCATTATCGGCACCGGGCGCTCGGACTATAATAACCAGGTCAATAATGTGTTGTGCTTTCCGTTTCTCTTCCGTGGCGCTCTGGATACCCATGCCAGCGCCATTAATGAAGAGATGAAACTTGCGGCAGTCTCTGCCCTTGCCCAACTGGCCAAAGAAGATGTTCCGGACTCGGTGCGCCGGGCCTATGGAAACACAAAAATTACATTTGGACGGGAATATCTGCTGCCTAAACCCTTTGATCCGCGTGTTTTGCTGCACATGGCGCCGGCCGTGGCCCAGGCTGCCATGGATTCCGGGGTTGCACGTAAACCCATCCCGGACATGGCCAAATACGTTGAAAACTTAGAAGCGCTTCAGGGCCGGTCAAAAGAGATTATGCGCGCCATGATCAACAAGGCAAAAGCTGCGCCTAAACGCGTGGTCTTTCCGGAAGGTAATGAAGATAAGATTTTGCGTTCGGTACAAATTCTGCTGGACGAAAGAATTGCTATTCCTATTCTTATCGGCGACGAAAAAGTGATTCGCGAAAAAGCCAAAGGACTTAATATTGATTTGCGTGACACGGAAATTATCAATCCCCGCAACAGTGATAAGCTTGAGGCATACACGGACGTACTATTTAATAAACGCCAGCGTAAGGGGCTGACACGCTATGATGCCCGCCGCCGTCTGCGGGAAAATAGAAATTATTTTGGTGCCGTCATGGTGGAACAAGGGGACGCCGATGCACTGCTTTCGGGTATCAATGCCCACTATCCCGATGTTATTTCGCCGGCCATAGAGGTGATCGGCAAAAAAGAAGGGTTGTCTAAGGTGCACGGCCTGTACATGATGGTGTTCAAGAAAAAGGTCGTTTTCTGTGCCGATACCACCGTTACCATTGAACCCACCGCAGAAGAGCTTGCTGAAACCGCTGTTTTGGCTGCCGAGCATGCCCGGCATTTTGATGTGACTCCGCGCGTTGCCATGCTCTCCTTTTCCAACTTTGGCAGCGCCTATCATCCCTTAACAGTGAAAGTGCAAAAAGCCACCGCTTTGGTCAAGGAGAATGCACCTGAGTTGACGGTGGATGGTGAAATCCAGGCAAATGTTGCCCTGGATCCAGACATCGTGAAAAATCAATATCCCTTCTCGGATCTAAAGGGGGATGCAAATGTTTTCATCTTCCCGGATTTGAATTCGGGTAATATTACCTATAAAATGTTGGCCAAGTTGGGGAACGCCGTTGCCGTCGGTCCCATCCTCATGGGGATGAGAAAACCCATACATGTGCTGCAGCGTGCAGATGATGTTGCCGATATTGTCAATATGGCGGCGGTTGCCGTCAACGATGCCCAGATGAATGAATTGATAGAATAGGCTTTTTTCGAGGGCTTGGTTCTAACGTCGGCCATTGTAGGGGCAGGTCCCTGTGCCTGCCCTAACGGGGGCAACCACAGGGACCTGCCCCTACAGAAGGTGGCCGATCTTATGATCAAGCCCTTTTTCGATACACGATCTTAAAAAAGGCTTTAAAACGCAAAAAGCCGGAGGAGAGCGCGCCTCCGGCTTTTTGCGTTGCGTGCCGGTTAAAAATATTTTTTAATTGTTAAAATATGTTAATTAATTTGTTAATCGCAAAGCCAGATACCATATCACTACTTCTGCCTGATCCACAATAAAAAAAACGAGTAAATGAGCGACCGGCCTCCGGGCGAGGCATAAAAAATTTGGTGATATTTCCACCACTTTATCCATGATATCTTGTTAATTTTCAGACAATTTACCCCGTATGGCTCATCGTAAAAGGCCGTCCCGGGTACCTATATCAACCGGCTTTGATTGATAGCCTGACAGGTCCATTCCATCACCCCGAATGCTGTAAGATTTCTATTAGAAAAACGCATTAAAAACAGTGTGTTGAACGCACAATATTTGAAGTGAAGTCTTTGAAAATATTGGTAAAAATGTGAAAAAATTAATTAATAATTTTATATTGACAATTCAATATGTATTGTTTATACATTTTAAGCTTCTTTAGTTCGTATGCATTCGACAGGGCTTGGTTTTTGATGGGTAATACAAGGGATATTTATTAACAATATTAAACAAAAAAGGAGGGCTAAAAGGAGGGAGCTAAAAAAATAGTGGCACTGTTTCGCTGAATACGATTTAGTATTTAATTTCATTAAAATTTAAGGCAATGGTGCATGAAATTTATGCAGTATTGCTGAATTTAGAAAGGATTAAATTATGAACTGGCTGGTACGAACTTTTAGCTGCTCTGTAGCCAAGAAGCAGTTTATGGCAGTAACCGGTCTCGCTTTCTGCCTCTTTCTGACAACCCACCTCATCGGTAATCTGTTTGTTTATGGCGGAAAAGATGCCTTTAATGCTTATGTTGAACATCTGCATGCACTTGGGATTCTTGTCCACATCGCTGAAGCAGGTTTGATTGCTTTTGCTCTGATCCACATCGGCACCGCAATTATTCTCTATTTTCAAAACCTTGCTGCAAGACCTGTTAAATATAAGAAAAAAAGTAATGCCGGCGGCCGGACATTGGCCTCTGCCACTATGCCCTACACAGGTCTGTTTATATTGGTTTTTATAGTAGTGCACCTTGTTGGTCTCAAATTCGCCGATCACTCTACTACTACAACATTTGATCTTATGGCTGCGGTTCTGGCTCAGCCTGCGGTACTTGTATTCTATATCGTATCAATGGTAGTGGTGGCATTTCATGTAAATCATGGTTTTTGGAGTGCTTTTCAGTCCTTTGGCGCCAGCCATCCGAAATATATGCCCATCGTTAGAGGATTCGGCATTCTTTTCAGTTTGGTTGTCGGTGTGGGCTTTGGTTTTATTCCAATTGCTTTGAATATGATCTCATAGCTATAACTATCAATTAATCAGGGGGATACATGCAATTAAATTCCAATGTTCCGTCAGGTCCTCTCGAGACCAAATGGGAAAGATATAAATTTGATTTAAAGAGAGTCAATCCTGCAAATAAGAGAAAATTTGAAATCATCGTTGTTGGTACAGGTCTCGCCGGCGGTTCAGCAGCGGCAACTTTGGCCGATCTTGGGTACCATGTAAAGAATTTCTGCATCCAGGACAGCCCGAGAAGAGCCCATAGTATTGCTGCACAGGGTGGTATCAACGCAGCAAAAAACTATCCTGGTGACGGTGACAGTATCTGGAACCTCTTCTACGATACAATCAAGGGCGGTGACTACCGTGCAAGAGAAGCTAACGTCTACCGTCTAGCCGAAAATGCCAATAAGATTATTGACCACTGTGTTGCCACAGGTGTTCCCTTCGCCAGAGAATATGGCGGGCTTCTTGCCAACCGTTCTTTCGGTGGCTCCCAGGTATCACGTACATTTTATGCCAGAGGGCAGACGGGACAGCAGCTGCTTCTTGGTGTTTACGGCCAGCTAAGCCGTCAGATCGGCCTTGGCGGTGTGGAAATGTACTCCAGGCGTGATATCCTTGACATCGTTATCGTCGACGGTTGCGCCAGAGGTGTTGTCTGCCGTAACTTGGTGACAGGTGAAATCGAAAGCCATTCAGCCCATGCCGTAGTTCTGGCCACAGGTGGATATGACAATGTATACTTTCTGACCACCAGTGGTATGCACTCCAATGTCTCTGCATGCTGGGCCGCTTACAAAAAAGGCGCTGCATTCGCCAACCCTTGTTACACCCAGATCCATCCCACATGTATTACCGTGCATGGAGACTATCAGTCTAAACTGACGCTGATGAGTGAGAGTCTTAGAAATGACGGTAGAGTCTGGGCCCCAATCAAAAAAGGCGATACCCGCAGCCCCGATCAAATTCCTGAAAACGAAAGGGATTACTACCTGGAACGTAAATATCCAAGTTTCGGTAACCTGGTTCCCCGCGATGTGGCATCCCGTAATGCAAAAATTGCATGCGACGAAGGAAGAGGCGTTGGAAATACCGGCCTTGCTGTATATCTTGATTTTACCGATGCGATCAAACGTGACGGCGAAGATGTCATCCGTGCTAAATACGGCAACCTCTTCCAGATGTATGAAAAGATTCAGGACGAGGATCCGTACAAAGTTCCCATGAAGATTTACCCGGCCATCCATTATGTAATGGGCGGCACCTGGGTTGATTATAACCTGATGACAACCCGTGACGGACTTTTCTGTCTCGGCGGTGCCAACTTCTCCGACCACGGCGCAAACCGTCTTGGTGCAAGTGCATTGATGCAGGGCCTTTCAGACGGATACTTTGTTCTGCCCTATACCATCGGCGGATACCTGGCAACCCAGTCCCTGGCTGATGTAAACACTTCTCACCAGGCGTTTAAAGATTCAGAAAAACAGCTGACTGAAAAATTAGACAAGCTGATGAACATTAACGGTAAGAGAACTGTTGATGATATTCATAAAGAGCTTGGTCTGATCATGTGGGATTACTGCGGTATGGCCCGTAACGACGCTGGCCTGAAAACAGCAATTAGCAAGATTCAAGCACTTCGCGCAGAGTTCTGGGAAAATGTTGACGTTACAGGAAGCAGCAAAGATTTTAACCAGACTCTGGAAAAAGGTTACAGACTTGCTGATTACCTTGAATTCGGTGAACTTCTGGCTCGCGATGCGTTGATGCGTACAGAATCTTGCGGCGGTCACTTCAGGGAAGAGTCCCAGACAGAAGAAAACGAAGCCAAGAGAGATGATGACAATTTCTGCCATGCAGCTGCCTGGGAATATGCGGGTGAAGGTAAAGACCCGATCCGGAACGAAGAGCCACTTGTTTTTGAGAATGTGAAATTAACCCAAAGGAGCTACAAGTAATGGAAGAAAAATTCATTAATCTGACCCTGAAGGTATGGCGCCAGAAACAGGGCGAGAAAAAAGGTAAAATCGAGACCTATCAAGCCAAACACATTTCCACTGACGCCTCTTTTCTTGAAATGCTTGATATCGTAAATGATGATCTCACCGTTAAGGGTATCGAGCCCATAGCCTTTGATCATGACTGCCGTGAGGGTATTTGCGGTATGTGCGGCCAGGTTGTAAACGGGTATGCTCACGGGTATGAGAAAGGCACTACCCTTTGCCAGTTTCACATGAGACGTTTCAAAGATGGCGACACTGTATTTATCGAACCCTTCAGGGCAAAAGCGTTTAAGGTAATCAAAGACCTTGTTGTTGACAGAAGTGCCTTTGACAAAATTATCCAGGCCGGCGGTTATATCACTGCTAAAGCTGGTGGTGCTCCCGAAGCAAATAATTTACCGATTACCTATGAAACTTGTGACCTTTCCATGAGTGCAGCAGAATGTATTGGTTGCGGCGCATGTGTTGCTGCATGCCCGAATGCTTCTGCAATGCTTTTTGTCAGTGCCAAGATTTCCCATCTTGCTCTGCTTCCCCAGGGTAGACCTGAGGCTGCAAAACGCGCTCTGGCAATGGTAAGAACTATGGACTCTTGTGGTTTCGGTAACTGCTCAAATGAGAGAGAGTGCGAAAACTCATGTCCTAAAAACATCTCCATTACCAATATTGCTCGCTTGAACAGAGAATTCCTGTCCGCAGGCGTGTGTTCTACAGCGATGTAAGACCCGGTTAAAAAATCATACAGGGGTGGGACTCTTTTGTCCCACCTTTTGAATTTAAACGGGTATGCGCTGATACAAGATGAAAAAAACGGAACACGGCAAAGATGGTTAACTATCAAACGGCCTTGACTGTTTTTTTAAGTTGGTGTAAGTCAATGTTTAGTTCCCATGAATATTCGGCCCTTTGCCGGTAGTAATAAGAAGTAATGCCGTGAAATCATCCCCAGTTACAAAGTTATTGCAGGAACATAAAGCCCTCTTCACTCTTATTGTTGTGGGGCTTTTTTTACTTGAACTTGAAATTTTTGCCCTGGCCATCATGCAGTCAGGCAAGCAATCCGTTCTCCAGGTACTCGACCATCAAGGCACTGTGATACATGAATCCAGTGGAAATAATCTAAGCGATTTTAACCGGGCTAATTTCGAAAAGGTCTTTGGTTCCCTTGACAACTACACGGTACGGCTGGAAAAGCACAACGTACCGTTTCCGTTCCGGGCCTGGTTTGTGGCGGCCATCTGTATTCCCATCGGTGCCATGATGCTGTTTGCGTTTATAGTCAAGGCATATCTGGTGATCTTTCATGGCGAGAAGGTTCCGGATGGAGATTCAGAGTCCATGAAGGACACAGGCAATGAAACCCGGCTTGAGTCGACCCTGAACCGCATTGGCCGGATGAATATCTTCAACATCGGTTTCATCGTGTTCATTGGAGGGATCGCCTACTGGATTATTCCCAACGTAATCACCTATCTGGGCCATATCGGCAATGATTTTTTCGTTCGGCATGAGTGGGTCTTTTATGCAGTTGTCGGCATCGGTGTTTTGGTATGTTTTTGGATTATCTATCTGCGGTATCTGCTTGCCAAAAGCAGTATTCAAAGCCGGACTGAGCTTCAAAAGCATCGCCTCAACCTTGAGTATAATGCCGTGGATGATCAGGTGCTTCAGATAGAAGAATCACCGTCATCTGATCGGGACCAGGATGTCATAGATTATAAACCGGAACTGCCGGACGAAGACGAGGGGGCGCAACAACAACGGTCTGAAAATTAAGATAAGACGTTAAAAATACGTTTTTTTAATCACATGACGGTTAAAAATTCCTGTTGCAGTTTTGCCCTTTTTTCGATTTTTTTGAATATCTCTTTCAGGGTTTGCTGTTCTATTCTTGATAATTTTTTAGGATTAATATGATTATCGGGGGCCTTGCCTTCATTGATGATGCCGTGTATCTGATTCATAAATCTTAAATTCATCATATAGCTGTAAGAATGGCTTATATCGTTGTAATCGGATTCGTTTATGACATTCTTTTTATACAGCAACTCCAGTCGTTCCATTGTGTTTGTGGCCGCTATGTTGTTTTGAAGGGCATATGTTCTTGCAAAATCCACCACAATCATCATGGGTTTTTTTATATCAAAGGTATTTTTAAACAGGCCTTTGGATTCGACAATAAATTTACCCAAAAAGCCCACGGGAACTCTGAATTGACATGTGTTTTCAGCCATATATCTAAAAAAAATACTCCGGTTGTCCAAGAAATTAAACAGCGTTGTTCTCAGTTCATTTACCAGGCTGATATCCCCATATCCGAAACGAAAATCAAAAAAAATACTTGTCTTGAGGAGCGTCTCCGGACTTGCGTTATAAATCCACTCTTTGAAATACTTGTACCACGTAGAAACAGGCCGGCACCATTTCGGATTTTTGGCCATAATATTGCCTTTGCAAAAAGCATATCCAGTCTTATCAAGCATGTTGCATACGTGTTCGCCTAATTTCAGAAAATATCTGTTTACTGAGTCCTTATCTTGGTCGTTTACATCCTCATAAATAATCGCATTATCCTGGTCTGTTTTAAGGGTCTGCTCTTTTCTGCCTTCACTGCCCATCACCATAAACGCAAACCGCACAGGGGGCTCTCCGATCTCCTGTATGGCCAATTTGATCAGCTTGTCTAAAATTGCGTCGGTTATTGCCGTTACAAAATTATTTATATTTTGTGCTTTGGCGCCCTCATTGATTAAGGTGGATATACTTTGGGGAAGCTGCTTTTGCTTTTGTGCGATCTCGTTATAGGACCCTGCCTGGTTTATGTCCTTTATAAATAAGAAGGGCAGTTTTCCCTGGGCATTGATAAGATCGCTGTTTGAAATTACACCGATTGCCGTATCATCATTATTGGTGATGGCTAAATGCTTTATGCCGGATTTCATGATTTTGAGAAATGCTTCAAATACGCTTGCATGGTCCGATATGCTGATGAGCGGATAAGACATGATATCTGAGATGGGATTTGTGATTTTTAAATTTGCCGCCACAACTCTATTTCTGAAATCCTGATCCGTGGCGATGCCGATAAATTTGCCGTCCTGTTTGATTAGAATGGAGCTGCACCGGTGCTGTTTCATTAAAATGGCAGCATCTTTTATGGTATTGGCCGCGCCGCAAAAAAGTACATTGCGTCTTATCACGCTTGATATGGAGTTACTGAAAAACTGCAAAGATTGTTCTTTGTCTATTCTTTCCCCGCACATGCAAGTTGTATCGGTTTTAGCAAGGGTTCTTTTCCCAAATCTATTGGTGAAATGATACTTAAAGTCCTCATACTTATCACATAACGCTGAAAATAAGTTCCCAGGCAAGGTATAAAAAGAGGTGTTTTCATCTATTTCCAAAGATCTGATGGCAACAGATTCATTCAAGAGAATGGATACGCCGCCAAAAACATCTCCTGTATTTAAGGCAACAGTGACCAAGTTTTTATATATATCTTCATAAAAGCGTTCTGCAGATCCCTCTCTTAATATATATATTTTGTCCATTTTTGACGTGCCCTGGCGAAATAGTATTTTTTTCTTGCTATGACGTTCAACTTGAATTGAATCTGCGATATAATTAATCTCTTGTTCGGGTAAAAAGGAAAAAGGTTCGATTTTTGATAAAAACGAAAAATAGTCCTGACGCATATGTTATCCCCTGGGAAAAGATTTTGTTTTTTACAAGAACGCACTGTGTCGTGTGTACAGAATCTTTCACTATTCGCTGTGGGCTGGTTAAAGGTGTCGATGGATCGGGTGGGCCCACGGCCGTTATAGGAAGATACTATTATATATAGCATCTATTGCGTTCAAATTCTCAACAATTTCAATAAAAAAATTGTTTTTTATTGACACAATCGGCTGAGACAATAAATCAAATTGACACAATTGTGCTGTTTTTCTATACTCGCTCAACTAATGACAGGATCAGCCGCTCAATATCATTTGGGCGGCATATTTTAATCTGAACATTATTTTGGAGAAATCCATGCATCGTGAAAATTATATGAATGCCCTTCGGGAAGATATCGTTGATACCATAACCCAGCACCTGACCCCGGTGGCCCAGCGGTACGGTTACAGCGACATGCCTCTGGAGACCAATGTGAAATGGCGTCCCATGGTGCTGGTCATCGGTAATTATTCGTCAGGTAAATCTTCCCTGATCAATGAATTTTTGGGTGCAAAAATTCAGGATACGGGCCAGGCCCCGACAGATGACTCATTCACCGTATTGACCTACGATGATTCTGTGCCGGAGACAGAAGGGATACGCGTGGTGGAACAGCAAGACGGCAAGGCGCTGCTGAATGATCCTGAATACCCATTTTCAACCCTTCGCAAACACGGCCAGCGGTTTGCCGCCCATTTTCAACTCAAAAGAATCAACTCGCCTTTTTTAAAAAATCTGGCCATCATTGATACCCCGGGTATGCTGGACAGTATTTCCGAGCGGGACCGTGGATATGATTATCAGGAGGTTCTTGGCGATCTGGCCCAAAAGGCGGGACTTGTGCTGGTTCTGTTTGACGCCCACAAGGCCGGAACCGTTCGTGAGGCATATAAGAGCATCCGGGACACCCTGACCGCCCATACATCCGAGGACCGGATCATTTTTGTGCTCAACCGAATCGATGAATGCACCACCTTCAATGATCTGCTGCGTGTTTACGGCACTTTGTGCTGGAATCTGTCCCAAATTACCGGGCGAAAGGATATTCCCATGATCCGGATGACCTATTCGGCCAATGCCGCTGCCGTCGCCGGTAATTCTGCCGTTAAGTCGCCGTTTCTCCCATTACTTGAAAATCAGCGGGAGGACTTGAGACAGACCATTTTACAGACCCCCTTGCGCAGACTGGATCATCTGGCATCCTATCTGGAAGTTCACGGTGAGCGCCTGGCCCATTATATTGAGGCGATTCAAGCCTTTGGTCTGGAGTTCCAGCGTTTCCGTATCAAAAAACTGTCCATTGGATTTTTGATCAGTCTTCTGGGTGGCGGTTTGATTGCGGCTGTTACGATGCTGGGGATCGGCGTGGTCGTGCCGAATGTTCTGATGACCGTGGGCGGTATCGGTGCCGCCATTATTATGACCTTATGGATGGCGTTTCTCCAGAAAAAACTCGAATTGAAATTTCGCGACACACGACTGGAAAATATTGATACCCTCACCCCCGTGACGGACCAGACCCGCAAAGACAGCTGGGGGGCTATTCGGGATTTGGTGTATCGGCATTTGAAACAAGATAAAGATGACTATACCCTTTATGAACTCAAACTGGACCTGTTTGACGTCCAGCATATTAATGATGAGGTATCCCAGAATATTCGGGAAGCATTGAGCAAATTTCGGGGTATGTCCGACGGTGATCTGGAAAAATGGGGAACAGGTGCGCCGGGCCATCAAGCCGATGACAAGGATTAGGCATCGTTAAAATGTGTGGATTCAATGGATCTGACGATATGAATCAATGGTGATGTTATAAGGCTGCGATCCTAACAAAAGCCATTGGGATCGCCTGGTTAGGGCTGAATTTCAAGCTCTTGATAATCTTTTTTTTCTTTGTTATACCTTGCTAAACAAGAAAAAGGAGGTTCTTAATCCTTTGTCAACGCCACAATTTACAAAGATTGCGGGGGTGTCGTTGAAATATTTGATTCCTCCTGCTGGCATACTTGAATTCCCGGAATGTGACCATCCGGGGTGGCGATATATGTAAGCTCAAAGGGGCTTAACCCACAAACTTTTTTTTATTGGCAAGGAGAAAAATATGGAAGAGGCGAATATGGATGCCAACGGCGGAGATGCGGTGAACAAAAAGGGGGTCTTAACGAAAATACTTCCATCCAAATGGTTGGTCATCACAGTGCTTATTTTGTGTGTTTTCGGGTATGTCGCATGGTGGTTGTGGGGGGCGGACTGGTGGAAAGCCGTTACGGCACAAGGGGGCGAAGAAACCCATAATACGCAGATTGCGACCCATGACACCCACAGTGCCGTGGAGGCCTTGACCCATGACACGCACGGCACGGCACAGGACCTTACCCATGGTGCACCGTCCACGCATCAACGGGCGATGCAAAAACAGGATTCCCGCAGCACCGCCCAGCATGTGACCGACGCCAAGCACGGCACATCCTCGAACACGACTTTAAATAAGGGCGTTGCGCAAAATAACGTCCCCTCACATACGTCTGCAGCACCGGCAGCGGAACATGGGACCACGCATGCCGCGAAAGTGCGTACGGGCCCACGGGGCGTGGCCTTCGTGGGGGCCTGTATTCAGCCGCTTGATTATGAATTAAACCAAAGATTTTTGGGATGGCGCCCCAATGACATCATCAGGATAGCCGATAATGTTAAGAATTTGCAGTTGGGTGTTTTGGAAGTGACCCGTAGAACCGCTGTGGCCCTGGCGGAGAATCTGTCCCGGACCGGTAGCACCGATGCCTATGTGCCCAGCCTGGAATTGGCCATGAACTCTTTTATGATTAAACCCTCCGAATTAATGTTTCCATCGGCGGAGGGCAAATATCAGGAGGGGTTGGATGGATGGAAAAACTATCAGGAGATGCTGCAAAGGGGGGAGGCCCGGTTTTACCGGCGTGTGGACAACCTGGTGCCGCTGCTCGAGGCCTATGAAAGCATTTTGGGCAGCTGCGATGAAAATCTGGTCAAAAAACCTGGAGAGCTCAGTACTTTTAAGGCAGATGATACCTTCTACTA
This sequence comes from uncultured Desulfobacter sp., assembly GCF_963666675.1. Taxonomy (NCBI): domain Bacteria; kingdom Pseudomonadati; phylum Thermodesulfobacteriota; class Desulfobacteria; order Desulfobacterales; family Desulfobacteraceae; genus Desulfobacter; species uncultured Desulfobacter sp. Next base: position 1,475,744 of record NZ_OY762929.1, read on the forward strand.
TGCAAAAGGCGTGGCCATTGCCATGGGGACGATCCTTGAGGCGGTGGCACTGGATTTTGACGACACCATCGGACCGGATCAGGGTATGGATGTACTTCATCACACGGTTGAAGCCCTTCATCATGCCTCGCACATGGATCCTTGGATTGTGCTGGAGGGCAGTCCGGACGGCATATTTGCCAACCATCGGGCCAACATGGCAGCGCCTATCAGCCATGCCCGCTTTTATCTGGACGTATTGTCCAGGTCATTGACCGGTAACCTGTAATGCGTAATTTATAACAGCTATGGGCAAACCTGGTCTATCTGACCAGGTTTGCCCCACAACAAAATATGAAAGTAACTCAGTAACTTACTGCTTTGTTCGTATAGAAGATAACGGTTTTGGGGAGAGGCAGCCCGGATACCTCCCTAGGAAACCGGTGCCGTTGGCCGCTATTTAAGTTTTAAAAGACAGGGATAGTTTAAATGCGCCTGTCGATCCCTTTGCGGCAACTTGCCTCAATATAAGTTTGAAATATTTTTTCGTGGGAAATATATTTTTCCCGCTCCGGGTCCTGTAGATAGCACCGGATCGCATTGACCCGTTTAAGTATTTCGTCTTCGGCCCGTTTTCTCATGTTTTTTTTGACCTGGGCAATATCTTCTTTCAGGTTGGCCGTGTGCTCAGCGTCGTAGTATTTTTCCGTTTTGTATTTTATTCTCTTTTCAATTAAATCTTCACGCATCTTATTATGGGTTTCATCCAGGAACAGCACCTCGGGCATGAGGTCTGCAAAATGGGTTACGGCAAGAATATCTTTGTCCCGCTGCCAGTAGCCGATGAGAAATTCAGGCTCAAGATCCTGGTAGTTTTGCAGGGGCATGTACATTCTTCGAAGATAGAGCAGTACTTTTTCCGTTTTTTTACGGTGTCCGCCGATGATAACCGAACCGCCGATTTCATCTTTTTTGACCCCTTTGGTCCAGGGGGCACCGGTGATGCCGAAGTCAATACAAAGGGGGATCTGAAGTAATACCGACAAGGTGTTCAACGCCAAAGCATACCCGGCGGAGGGTCCTCCGACGTTATAGGATGCGGATAAGAGCTGATGGTGGATGGAATAGCGCTGGAGGAAATCACCGACCAGCCAGGGAATGCTGATGTCCGGGCTTAGACCCTGGATATAGTTTTTTACCATGGTCAGGGCCTCCTGGGCCGACTGATTGGTCATTTTGACGGCCATATCCATCTGGGAGGTCTCGGCCGAAGGCGTCGCCACGGCCCCGGTGACAATGATCGGTGCATTTTCAACCCTGCCGGTCAAGCTGGTGGCAATGGGCAGCAGCATACCGGTCATGTCATTGGCGCCAACGCCGATGATAAAGCCGACCTGGGGTTCCTGGCTCAGCTCGGTCTCTAAAAATTCGTTGAGCTGGATGGTTCCTTTGCGCACCGGGCTTTGGGAGATCTCCCTTCTTGCGGATTCCAGATGTTCCAAAACAATGGGATAATCTTCTTCCCGGGTAATATGGTTCACATTTTCCAGGATTTTATCGTAATGCTCCACAAAATTTTTCAGGTCTGTTTTGATTTTGGATTTGATCAGGGGCGGGGCTTTAAGGGCATCAAGAATACCGATGACGGTTTTAAAATTGAGTTTGACAAAATTATATTTTTCGTCCCGGGTTGAGGATTTAAGATCCCGAAGTTTGAGCAGCACTTTAAATTCAGTGGTGCAAAGGGCAATGGCCTTTTCCGTAAATGATGTGTAATCTGCCGGGGTATTGCAAATCCCCTGGGCGGTTTCTATTATTTTTTCCACCCCGAATTTGCGTGGGTGGGGAACCGTTTCAAACTGCTTTTTGATGATTTCAAACACATCCTTTTGTCGCATGTGTCCTGATATATCCAGTGTTTTCAGTCTTTTTGACCGGATCAGGGCAGGGTCCAGGATGTCCAGCCGGTTGGTGGTTAAAACGGTAAATACCTTGTTTAAGGGGATCTCACCGTCAATAATATTTAAAAATTTGTTGGTCAACGCATCCGACGGGTGGCCGCCGGTTCCGCTTCGTCTTGGGGCCAGGGCATCCCCTTCGTCAAAAAATATCACCGTGGGTGCGATCATTTTTGCAATATCATACACCTTTTCGAGGTTGGATACGGCACCGTGCACAGGGCTTGACGGGTCCTGGAGCGCCGAGGGGCTTGTGGCAATATCATGGACATTGCTGTTTGAGGAGAGCCAGGTCCTGACCAGATAGGTTTTACCCGATCCCGGCGGCCCTGTGAGCACAACACCCTTGTCTTCGCTGACCCCGTAGTGAAAGCAGTTGTTGGCCATCTCTGAGAACTTATCTTTGATGTCGCCCACATATTTTTCCCAGTTCAGGTTCCGGTCCATCTGGTCAACCACCTTGGTGTAAAGTTCTCCATACACATTTTTGGCCACCAGCTGGAAGGCCTTTCGGATCAAAACGGGATCATCCAAAAATTCCAGGATAAAATCCCCCTGTATGGAGGTGATTGATTCAATGAGCTTTCTAACGTAGGCCGGGGTGATCTTCAGGCTTCTTTCCCGGAAAATGGTATAGATTTTATCTGCGGCATCGTCCAGTTGTTCCGAATCCGGGTTAAACCGGGTGGGGATCTGGTATCGCCGGATTTCAAGGGTGATGATCTTTTTAAGGTTGTCCCGGTTCATCCAGTATTTTGAGATGTCGATGATCACACCTTTTTCAATAAATCTGCGGTAAATGGCTGAATCAAACCGATGGGACTGGTCCGTGGTGGCGATAATAAAGCAATCCCGTCTTCCGTCAATGATTTCATCCAGGACAATGTTGGAGGTGTCTATCAGGGTCCTTTGCTGTTTTTCGCCGCCGCCACCTCCGCTTTCGGAGCCGGAACCGGATTTTCCAAAGGCCGAATGGGCCTCTTCAATGTGTCGGATTGACGTGACCTTGGGGTGGCCCATGGCCCGCTTGAAATAGTTGCCCGGCTCTCCGGACAGGGCGGTCTGGTAATCGTTGGGTGTGATGACGGACATGTCCACCACAATACCCAAATCTTCAAAATCCGTCAGATTATGCATGATCCGTTTTCTGAAAATTTGTTTGAGAATGGGAATTTTGGCCAGACGCAGGTAAAAGTCGGTTCTCCTCTTTTTTGCAATCTGCATGGCAAACTCAGGGTCCACATCCTCAAGCTGGGTGAACAGACCGTAGCCGCCTAAAATTTCATCCCGTTTTTTTCGCCAGTCCACCGTGGGGATGACCTGGTTTCTAAACACCACTTTTTCCAATGCTTCTCTTGCCGTGGCGCTCTTGCCCGACCCCGAAGTCCCCTCAATGAGCATGATGGGGGCTTTGGGAACATCCGGGTCTTCCAGATGTTCCTTTCGGATGTGAACTCTGTATATCTTTTCAAAGATATTTTCCAATTCCACAGGCACATGAAGATCGGTCAATTCCCTGTCCAGAACGGCTATAAGGTAATGGTATTCAGCCTTTGTCAGCTCTTTTTCAATGATCCTGTTCCAGGAGGCCGCAGGATTGATCTCCCCTGAATATAGAAATCGTTTTTTCCAGTCCGTGAGAATCTGGGGGTTATTGAGGACATTCATCCGTTTTTGTTTTGTTTTCATGAAAAAGATGAAAAATAAAAAATTTTTCAGCAATGAGATCAGGGGGGAGGGCGGCCTGTACTGGTTGAGCCTGGATCTGACAAACGCTTTGGTGTCGTACGTCCAGGTGTCTACCATGGATTCAATTTTATGTATGGCCTCTTCGGGCAGGGCGATATATATCTTTTCCTTTGTATGTCGTTTAGCCATGGGGTCATCCTTACGCGGGGTTAGGTGTTTTTTTTAACACTATTCAGGTATACCGGGCTATTTGGACGCTTTTTTATCTGCCGGGAAGGGCAGGGTAATTGCCGGGGCCTTCCCGCCGTCGTGGAGCACAAAGGTTTTCTGGTTTGACTCGTTCTTTTCATAGGCCGATGCCCATTTTTGCTGGGAAAGAAAGTCGAATAGATCCGGGTTGACCCGTTGACCTTCCCGGCCGCCCAATGCAAGATGCAGAGACTGGATGCCGTCAAGGTAGGCTTTATAAAGCTTCTGGATTCTTTGGGCTTCCTGGTCGGCGGCATAGTTTTCTGCCTCGGCGATGAGCTGGCGGCGCTTTTTCTCTTCCGTGGCCTCAACCAGCTTGTCACCGAATCTTGTTTCGTTGAGAACAAAACTGACCACCTCAATGCCGTATTTTCCTTCAAGGGTGGGCCCGTTTTTATTGATGGGTCTGTTTTTCAGGGCGTGGAAGATCTCTTCTTTTATGGTTTCCCTGTCGGAAATCAGCCTGTTCACCTCTTTGCCCTGGAGAATATCCTTGGCAATGCCGTCGTAATCTCCCTGGAGCAGGGATTTGGGCGACAGGTTTTCAATCCCCCAGGTCTTTAGATCCTTAATCCTGAACGTCATTACGGCAGATGTCCACAGGGCAACGTTTTCCCGGGAAATAATTTTTATGGGTTCTGTGGCGCCACCGATGTACATATTTTGGTTCATCAAAGGGACTTCCTGCTCCAGCCGTGTAAAGAACGGAAGCCTGAAGTGCCAGCCCACGTCGGTGATGGCCTGCCGTTTTCCTCCAAATTGTTCGAGGATAACCGCATAGTTGAATTTAACCTTGTAAATCACCTGGGTGGAGTAGACCACGGCAACCAGAGAGTAAATCAGGGTGATACTGATCAGTAAAAATGCGAGTCTTCTCATCATGGTGAAAAATCGTGCCCGCTGCAAAAAAACCTGGGATTGCTGCTCTTTCATATCTGCTCCTTTGCCGTTAATTTAATTTAGCGGTAGTAGCCGTTGATCTCTATGGGCCTGCTTTTTTGTATACTATATTGTTTGTTATGCCGTGCCGTCGGTGCTGAACGTCGCAGAGTATCGCAACCCCTTTCATTTAAGTTAAAAGATTGGTGTAACGCCGGGATGCAATGGAACTTGTGCATCGTCGACCGATAAGGTGAACAAAATCGGATTAATAAAAAGAGTTAAGGATGGAAAAAAGTATACATGAAGATCTATTAATGGTCAAAAAAATATTTAAGGCATACGGATGGGGCTGGGCATAATCACCATGGGCCATAAAAAGGGGTTCACGCGGACATGAATCCTAAACATTTAGATATCGGACTGACAGGTTAAGTGAATGATATTGATGCCTTGCTTGAAAAAAGAGAATATCTAGCCTTTCCTTAAATAAAACTCTATGGTATGTAAACTGGATAGTTTTAAAGCGTTTCAATATTATTTAAGATGCCCGCAGTAACGGCCATGGCTGACCCGGCCGGTCAACACCCAGGCTCAGCCGACAACGAAAGTAGAAAACTCTGTATCGCTTGCAAGGCTCTTTTTATGGGGAAGTGCGGAATTGTAACCTTTAAATAAAGAAAACTCGCCATGTCAAACAAAGTCATACGAAAATTCTTTTTCTCTATCATCGTCCCATCTATATTGACCATTTTGCTTTTTATCTCTTCAATGTACCTGATTCTCATCCCCTCTTTTGAAGAAAACATGATGAACAATAAAAAGCACATGATCCGGGAACTGACCAACACAGCCTGGAGCTTGGTAAAAGAGTATGACGATGAATACAAGGATTCGTTGATTACTCTTGAAGAAGCGCAACACCTTGCTGCCAAGAAAATAGGAAAAATGCGATATGGCGCCCAGGGAAAAGATTATTTCTGGATTAGTGATATGGACGCCGTTATGGTCATGCACCCCTATCGTCCCGAACTGAATAATTCAGTGCTGGACAACTATAAAGACCCCAATGGGGTCAAATTATTTATTGAAGCCATCAAAGTTGTAAAAACAATGGACGAAGGGTTTATCAATTACATGTGGCAATGGAAAGATGATTCCACACAAATTGTGCCGAAGTTATCCTATGTAAAAGGGTTTGAAAATTGGGGATGGATTATTGGAACCGGGATTTATCTGGATGATGTGCAAGCTGAGATCGGTGCGTTGAAAGGAAGGTTAACACGGGTGTCGTTGTTGATATCGGCAATCGTTATCCTGATCCTCTCTTTTATCATCTTGCAAAGCCTTAAGATTGAAGCCGGGCGAAAAAAGGCCGAAGATGACCTTTTGCAATCCACGCATAAATATAAAACCCTGGTGGAGGCGTCATCCGAAGGAACAATTATGATCAAAGACAGCAGGATCATTTTTTCCAACCATATGTTTGAACAGCTCACCGGAAAAACCCACGAAGAACTTGTTACATCAAAATTTGAAGATATTTTCAGCATCAGCTGGGAAGAGGTGTCAAAATCCATTGCAAAAAACAACAAGTCCATCTCCATTGAAACCCAAGTCAAACAAGGGGAAGATCTATTCCATGATGTTGTGATTTCGGTAACAAGAATTTTCTTTGAAGCCCAGGAAACATATGTTGTCGTCACAAAGGATGTATCACGAAAAAAACAGACGGAAAAAATTGTCAATAATTTAAGCAGCGAACTTCAAAGTTCACTGATCTTAATGAATCAGCCGATTTCTCAATTTGTAAAACCGGTGGTGAAAACCAGCCTCGACGCAACCGTTGCCGAAGCCGCATCATTAATGGACCGTAAGAAAATGAACCTCATTTTTATTGCCGATAATGATAAAATGCTTGGCGTTGTGGATGACAGCGATCTGCGAAAACGCGTTTTGGCCAAGGGTAAAGATGGGCGGTGTCCGCTTGTGGAGGTGATGACCTCCCCCATTGTCGGCGTTGCCGCCACCGCCTTACTTTACGAAGTCGTGTTGGAATTTAGAAAACAAAACATCAGTCATCTGGCCGTAAAAAATGACAAAAAACAGATCATCGGGGTGCTCAGCCGTAAAGATATACTTGAAATTCAGCATAATTCATTAAGCTACATTCTCAGTGAGATTGATTATGCCCAGGATGTGAATGAACTTAAACAGATCTATGACAAGATACCGGTTCTTGTAAATGCATTATTGGAAAGCGGGAATAAAACTGAATTGATTACCCACATTATTACATCCGTATCCGATGCCATGACCAATCGTATCATCACCTTTGCGTTGGAAGATCACGGTGAACCGCCCTGCCGATTTGCTTTTGTGGCATTGGGCAGTGAAGGAAGAAAAGAACAGACCATTGCCACCGACCAGGATAATGCCATTATATTTGAGGATGCCGGGGAAGAAAGCACCCAGAAAATTAAAAATTACTTTCTCAATTTTGCGGAAACCGTGAACAATCACCTGGCCCATGTCGGCTATGAATTATGTATCGGTGAAATAATGGCCAAGAATCCCAAATACACCTTAAGCTTATCGGACTGGAAAAAACAGTTTACGGGTTGGATTAACACTCCTGAAGCGCAAAACATAATAGACACCGCCGTTTTTTTCGACTTCAGGTGTATTTACGGCGATAATTTTTTCACGGATGAGTTGAGAAAACATATCAACCTGCTCATCGATAAAAAAGCCATTTTTGTTTACCACCTGGCCCAGACTGTTATTCAGTACAGATCCCCACTGAATATTTTTGGAAATATTGCCGGTGATGATAGTGAAATATTCGATATTAAAAAAATACTTGTCCCGGTTATTACCTTCATCAAGGTGTTTGCCCTGCAACGCAAAATTGCTGAAACCAATACCTTACGCAGGCTTGATCAATTGTTAAATCAAAAGGTGGTTCAAAAACCTATGTATGAGGAATTAAAACAGGCGTATAATTTTTTAATGGGACTGCGTTTTCATACCCAAAGCAATGCATTAAAAGAGTTCAGAAAACCGGATAATAACCTCAATATTAAAAATCTGACCGAAATTGAGAAATCAACTTTAAAAAAAGTGTTCTCATTAATTTCCGACATGCAGACAAAATTGAATTTGAACTTTAAAGGACGGTAGCCTAATCCGCCTATATCTTTTCTGTGGGAACGCTTTCAATAAAATCGAGGCTGATTTTTCTTTTAAGCGTGGAAATTCTGGAAATAACTTCTTTCAGGTGTTCAGCCTCTAAATTATTGAGTTCTTCAATGTCTAAATCATCATTCACTTTGCCCAAACCCGAATGTTTAAAAATTTGATTGAAAAACCTTAGCCGCCAAAGATAATTAAATATATAAACGGTCTCCTTATAGAACGCTTCGGAAATTTCTTCTTTGGCTCTGATCTCATTGAGGCGTTCAATGGTATTTGCGGCGGTGATGCCATGCTTTAGGGCATAGATTCTTGAGAAAATCTCAATGGGCCGCAACGCCTCTTTAAGATTCAAGGTTTTTGCACCATCCTGCCGTTCGATTTTTAACTGACCAAAAACATTGACGGGGGTTTTATGTGTCAACGCATTTTTAGCATAGTAACTGACAAACAACGGATGCTGCTGCATCAGCAATTGGATTTGTGAATGGATTGCGCCTGCCAGATCAACGTCGCCGTACGTACATTTAAGATCGAAAAATACGTTAAACTCAAGAAATCCGTCAGCGGTCGGGGCGCTCATTATATTTTTCAATTTGTTCTGCCACTCTTTTTTAGACAGGCACCATTTGGGGTGCAGCGCCATGATGCCCGCCGGACAGAAATGGTAACCCGACGCATTGAGCTTGCTGCACACCTTGTCTCCAAGTTTCAGGAAATAGGCCCTGATCTTGTCCGAAGCGGTCTGTGCGGTATCTTCAAAAATTATGGCATTATCCTGGTCTGAGAACATGGTCATCTCATGCCTGGCATTGCTGCCAAGGGATAGAAATGCAAAGGCCACCGGGGGGGGGCCGATTTCATCTATGGACAGCTCGATGCACCGAACGATCACTTCATCGTATGTTGTACCAATCACCATACACAACGCTTTTGACCGGGCACCGGCATCAATCATGTCCCTTATAATGCCGGGCAGTTTGTTCATATTTTGGACAACATGACCAATGCGGTTGCTCTCCTTGATCTCTTTGATCAGAGCGGAATGAATCGGTTTATAGTCCCTCGGAATATTTGTGGCGGCCTCAACCCCAATATTGCTTTTGCGGACAATAGGTCGCAAAGAGATGACGTGCCCATGTTTTTCAGATAGAAATATACGTGATGTTGTCACAATCACATCAATGTGATTTCCGACGGAATCGGCAGCCACTGCTTCAAACTCTCCGGCACCGGCGTCGTTATTAAATACATTGATCAAATGTTCTTTTAACCTGCTGTTATTCTCCACATCGGGAAATATAATATCCCAGATATCGGTTTGATGAAGCTCTGTATCGGAAAAACCCAATATTTGCTGCAGCTTGAAGTTTGAATAGACAATCCTGCCGTCCATGGCCAAGAGATAGCCTTCATTTGAAGACTCCACCAGCGCCCGATAGCGGTCTTTAACTTCTTTCAGGCCTGCTTCAGCCCGTTTACGGTCATTCTCAATGCGCCTGCTCTGTAAAAGAAAATAGGCCAGCAGCATAAACAGCCCGTCAACCGTGACGCCGACGATTTGGAAAATATGCAGCTGTAATGCCTCTTTTTCTTCGGCAATATCATGGATATATACACCTGTGCCGACAATCCAGCCTCTTCCGGGAATGCCCTTTACATAGGATAGCTTTTCAGCGGTTTTGTTGGGGTCGTCTTTCCATTGCCAATGGTATCTTAAATATCCTTCACTATTGGATTTCACAATTTGAACGAACTCAACAAACAGTTTTTTACCGCTTTTATTTTCCTCATCGGTATAGTCACTCAAATCCCTGCCCGTCAACTCCGGACGATAGGGGTGCAGTATCATCCTGGGCGTCATATCAATGATGAAAAAGTAATTTTTATTCGAACTGTCATAGCGCATGGTTTTTATGGCATCAATGGTGCGCTGTTTGGCCTCTTCAGGGGTAAGTTCCCCTTTTTCTTCTAATTCCTGAAAATGGGTAATGACGCTTGCGGCGGTTGCCGTCAGTTCCTTTACCATTAATTTTTTCTGGTTCAGCATGTTATTTTCAAAGAGCGGAACCACGTAAAAGAAAATATAGCTGATAAACAGGATAATTGCCAAAATAGTCGGCAACACAATGCGGCTGCCGAAGCTGTCGAAAAATTTTTCGCTTTTCTCCTTTTGATAGGTGTAGGATTTACCTTGGAAATAATCTGTAAGTTCTTGGAAGCTTAGTATCTTTTTGTCTTCTGTCTCTGCTGAATCGTGATATTGCTCTGTGAAGGTTCCGTTTTCAAAATCTTCTCTTTTGGGAAGGTAGCCCCTGTAGTCATCTCTTACGTGCGTTTCAAATACATTTCTGATCTCTTCACGGGAATACTTGCCTTCAAACTTTTCATACGCCTCTTCCAACCCCTCAATGCAATGGCGAAATTTTCTATGGGAATAGGGGTCATAGCCGGCCGGGCCTTGTCCTGCAAGTAGTCTTTCGAATGAGCTTGTATCAAAAAAACCATCAAGCCATTGATGTATATCCTGACCGGGTACACCAAAAAGTTCTTCGGTTCGTTTTACATGATCTTCAAGTTTCATCGCAGTATCCTTGAGCTGTTTTTTCAACCCGGAAAAGTTAGCACATTAAAGATTGCTTTTCAAAGTGTTCCGGAGCAAATGTCTCTTTTTTGTGTAACATATGTCGTTCATAAGTGAGGAAACGCTTAATGTGTATCTGATATGGATTGCCGACCCCAAACCGTTTATAATACAATTAGATATTATAAAAGCGATAATAGGTCAAACCGGCCTTAATCACTGAAGACAAGGAGTGCTTATGCAAGATATAAAACGTGTTGTAACCCCGATAGATTTTAGCGATAACACAGAAACGATTGTCAGTACGGCAGTGTGTATTGCCGGAAAATTTTCGGCACATCTTGACTTGATTTTTGTTGTCGAAAAATTTGAGGATTATGCGCCCTTTTTTACGCCGCCAACAAACCTGCCCGCCATGAGAGATGATTTGCTCAATGCCGCTAAAGAACGGATGAATGCATTCATAGAAACGCATCAGGACGAATTTAACAGTTCGGGGATATCCTCTGTGAACGGCCAGGTGATCTCCGGAGATATTGCGGAGTCTATTATCAACTATGCCGAGTGGGCGGACGCCCAACTTATTATCATGGGTACCCATGGCTATAAGGGGTTGAACAGAATCGTGTTCGGTAGTGTGGCGGAAAAGGTTGTCAAAACGGCATGCTGTCCGGTGATGACCATTAATCCCTATCGCAAGGAGTGTGAAGACACGCCAAAACAGCGATAGACGCAACGCAGTGTCATGAATATGGACTGCGATGGTCGGCCGCTGTTGTCGTCAATGGCTAAAGCCCGACGATGCCGGACATCGACGGGCTTTTTATACGGCTGCCCCGGCTTCAAAATCGTGGGGCAGTAATTTTTTTAGAATATGCCGGGTATCCCGGGAAGCTGACCAGCCAGCCCCAGAGCTACGGTACATACAATAAACATGGCACCCGGGATGATCAGTTTTTCATTCCAGGTAAGCGATTTGGCCCGTTCGGTATCGCCGATGAGTCCCAGGTTGTCCAGGAGCATGGCAGCTGCCCAGCCGAACACCGGATTTACAAAGGCACAGGCAAAAATACAGGTTCCGGCGCTCTGGGAATCCTTATGGTTGCTGACCATCTGCATGCCTGCTTCAAGCAGCGGCAGGAATACGCCCACAATAAGTGCCACACGCAGAACAGGTTCCCACATGGCAAGGTCCATGGGATAACCGAGTATTCCGGCTACCACGCAGAAGATGCCGGTGAGAATCGCACCGCCGGGAATGGGTCGCTTGGCAATGGCTGCGGGAATCATGTATGTCCCCCAGGAAGAGGCGATATTACCGCCGCCAAGACAGGAACCGATGGCCTGGCGAACAGATGCCACCATCATGGTATCGTCAACGTCCATGAGAACGGCCTTGGCCTCTTTGGGGTAGTTAAGTTCCTGGAAAACCCGGTGTCCAAGGTAATCCGGTGACCACATGGCAACGGCCAGAATGGAGAACGGGATAACGGCGACGAAATGGCCTATATTGGGAAGTCCCATTTTCCAACCGGTATCGGTGCCCCACCACCACATGGGATCAAAATGGGGAAGTCCCGGCGGTGTGGAAAAAGTGAAATCTGCGCCCATTGTGAATGCGATGATACCTGCCACGGCGGAACAAAGCGGGATGGCCAGCCAGCGTTTCTGGATACGTGCCAGATAGGCATAGACAAGCACGGTTACACCGATGGCTGCAAAGGAAACCGCACCGTTGCCGCCTGCTACCGCCCATTTTCCAAGTTTGCCGATCTGGCCGATAAGACCGACGGCACCCAGATAGATCAGAAGACCTCCCCGGACTCCGATGCCTGTCAGATTCATCAGTTTGGAACCGCCTTTGGTGATGGCGAGAATCAGGCCGAATAAGCCGATTAAGATACCCAGAGCCAGGGGATGCCCGCCGGCCGCAGCGACAATTGGGATCAGGGGAATCATCGGGCCATGGGTGCCCGCAAGGTTTGAATTCGGATTAAGGAAAGCCGAAAAAAGCAGGACAAAGACAGCCCCTGCGATCAGCATCTCATACCGGACGTTCTCTGCAACGAATTCGGGTGAGAGGGCGTACTGGTCAGCAAAGGCGGCGACCATGGCGGTCACCATTACAACCTTTCCAATGGTGGCTGCAAGGGCCGGTACAACGTCCTCAATTTCGATGCCGTAATCCCGGAAAGGTAGGTTGACCCGCCAGCGACGAAATTTCATAATAGTCAGCTCATGGTCAAGGTACTCAGCCCGGGTCTTGAACTCGCTTGCTTTTTTACGTTGTTCGTAATACGTTTTTCCATTTTGCGCTACCATCTTTTAGTCTCCTTCTCCTTTGCTACCCTACCGATCGTTGGATCGCCTAATGCACATTTGGGTGTGCCTAGGTAAAATAAAGTACTTTGGTTAGAAAAATGGTTCACTGCCTCAACAATATCCAGATGAAATTCTCTACCTCTTTCTTTTAATGAATGCAAGCACTATTCATTATAATTTACTATTTTATATTGGTGGCAAGTTGTTTATCTAATTAAAATAGATATTTGTCTTGTTAATCAAAATTAATAAACATATACAAAAGTTTACAAATTGCCGGGGGCCTGTCCCGGGAACAACCGGTATAATGCAGGACCGAAAATCTGGAAAATTCGCCAAGAAATCTGATCATGGACCGAATCGATATTTGAGCAGGAAAAATATGTTTACCCTAAATAGGTGAATTGTTATATTAAGAAGATATAATTTTGATGCCTTAAAACACAAATCTTCATGACTGCTGCAACAATGGGGTTACGCTAATGACATTGAGACACAAGAAGCTGATGACATTGATATACAACAATATCGAAGAAGAAAATGGTGAAAAGTTTACATCGGGCATAGTCGTATCAACGGTATTGGGTGTCGTAAGTATCGTCATGTTTATTGTTTCGTTTTACGCAGTTATTATTCCAATGTTTGAGCGCAGTGTCATGGATCGAAAAAAGGAGATGATCCATGAATTGACCAATACGGCCTGGAGTGTTTTGTCCGAATATGATGAGGCATATAAAGCCGGCAGGATAGCCCTGGATGAAGCGAAGGCTTTGGCTACCAAAGAGGTGGGCCGAATGAGATACGGAAAAGCGCAAAAGAATTACTTCTGGATTACGACCACTGATCCTGTAATGATTAGTCATCCATATCGTTCGGACTTAAACGGGGAAAATCTGGTTGATTATGCAGACCAGCATGGGAATAAATTGTTTGCCGATGCCGCTGCTCTAGTCGATGAGAAAGGCGAGGGGATCATCCAATACTATTGGCAGAAAAAAGATGACGCGTCACGCGAAGTGCCGAAATTATCATATGTGAAAGGGTATCCTGAGTGGAATTGGATCGTTGGCACCGGTATTTATCTTGATGACGTAAGGCTGGAGATAAAAAGGTTAAGGGATCGATTGTTACGAATATCGATCCTTGTTATTGGTATTATCATTGTCATCCTTGTGTATGTATTAAAGCAGACCCGAATAATTGAGAGAAAACGAAGAGATGCCGTTAATGAATTAAGATTGTCCAACCAGAGGTATAAGAGCCTGGTGGGCGCCTCAACCGAAGGCACCTTGATGGTGGTTGAACAAAAGGTCGTATTTGCCAACAGCAAATTTATAAGTTTGCTCGACACCGAAGCCGAGTCGCTGGTTGGCACTGATTTTTCACAGCTGTTTCAATTGAGTTGGGATGAAATGGTTTCGGGAATTAAAAATCCCAATCAAACACATGCATTTGAGACCGAGCTTTTATTATCCAAAGCCGGTTACCAACATATTGTGGCTTATGTAACACAGGTGGAGCACGCTGACAGCACGGCATACATCGTTGTTATAAAAAATATCACCGAAAAAAACAGGCTTCGGCTTGATACCCAGAAATTATCTGAGGATGTTCAACTTTCGCTTCAATTAATGAACCAACCCGTAAAGAATCTGGTCAATGAAAATATTCATTGTGATATAAATATGCCCATCGGAAAAGTTATTCTTCTGATGAAGAATAAGCGCAGTGAAATCATAAGCGTAACAAGCAGTGAGGAGACCGTCGGTGTCGTAACAGATAAAGATATCCGGAATCGTTTGATAAACGATTCAATTGCCATGGATAGTCCGATAGTGAAAATAATGACATCGCCGGTAATCGAGATCAACCAGGGGGCCTTATTGTACGAAGCCGTGCTGCTATTCAGGGAGCACAACATTTCCCACCTTATGGTTACCAATCATAATAATCGGATTTACGGCAACATCAGTTATCTCAAATGTCTTGAAATGCAGAATAATTCATTGACATTTTTAATACAGGAAATACAAAATTGTGATGTTATCAATGATATGCGTCACATATATAATAAAGTACCGGTGCTCATTCAGGCCATATTTACCAGTACGGATAATATCAGCAGCGTATCACGGATCATCACTTCAATCGCTGATGCCATCAACAAGCGCGTGATAGAGATGGCGATCGCCGAAGTGGGACAGCCGCCCTGTGATTTTGCATTCATCGCCATGGGAAGCGAAGGGCGTGGAGAGCAAACACTTAAAACCGATCAGGATAATGCCATTATTTTTGCCGAGGCATCTGATGATAACAAACAATACTTTTTGCGGCTTTCGATGGTAATAAATGAAAACCTTCACAAAATAGGTTATGCCCGCTGCGAAGGGGATCTGATGGCAGGGAACCCTGAATGGTGCAATCATGTTGATGAATGGAAGGATATATTTTCAACATGGATCAACAATCCTGTGGGGTTGAATGTCCTTGACGGATCTCTGTTTTTTGATATGCGTTTGGTCTTTGGAGACCAGCGGCTGTCATCCCAGCTGATTGATTTTGTATATGAAGAACTGAAAGGTAAAGATGAATTCTTCAGTCAGTTGATTAAAACCGTCGCCTCAAGCAAACCGGCCTTTGAAAATCAGCGTGTTGACGTCAAAAAGTTTTTGATTCCAATTGTCGGGTATTTAAGAGCCAAGGCGTTGTTCTATTCCATAAAACAAACCAATAGCATGATGCGGTTAAACTATTTGATGGCATATGATTTAATTTCTGAAAGCAAGGCCCAGGAGATTGAAAAAATGTATAATTTTCTTATGCATCTTCGCATAAAGTGCCAGGTAAGCCTTATACTTGATAATGACTGGCCCTCCAATTCAATCTCGTTAAATAATCTTACGGCAATTGAGCAGGAGACGCTTAGAAATATTATTAAAGAGGTGCAGAAACTGCAGGAAGAATTGCAAACTATCCTTTAATGATGAGCCATTCGGAATGAGGCGGCGTATGGGGCGATTCAGGAAAATACGGAACCGATAACCGTTGACAAGTGTATTTTCAGTGGATATGAATATGCACAAGGCAGATGAGTTTTCCCAGGATTGTTAGAAAAGCTAAAGACCCGGAGACGGATTTATTGTGCTTGAATATACGCCGATTGCCCAGTTTGCCATAGGGACCGACCACAAGGTAAAGGTTTGGAACAAAGCCTGTGAAGTGCTCACCGGCGTTCTATCCGAGGATATTATCGGAACCGACCACCAGTGGAAAATTTTTTATTCCAAAAAACGGCCTGTTCTGGCGGATCTTGTGGTCGAGCAGGACTATGATAAATTCCTCGAAAAATATGGCACAAAAAATCCCGCCCAGTCCAGCATCGTGCCCAATGCCTGGGAAGCAACCGATTTTTTTGAAAATTTTAACGGAAAACCACGATACATATATTTTTTAGCGGCTCCTGTTTTTGATGATGAGGGGAGTATCACGGGTGCCGTCACGACGCTTCAGGATATAACGCTTCGTAAAATGCAGGAAAAAGCAATGAAGCGTGAGTCCGAAGAGCTCCAGCAGCAGTACTCATTGCTGCAGTCTTCAATGGGTGAACGCTTCAAGTTCTGCAATATCGTCGGCAAGAGCCAAAAAATGCAGGAGGTCTATGACATCATCGTGCGGGCGGCAGCCAGTTCCGACAGTGTTGTGATTCACGGTGAATCCGGGGTTGGAAAAGAACTGGTTGCAAAGGCGATACATGATATCAGCCAAAGAAAAAATGCCCCCTTTATACCCGTCAACTGTGGTGCCATCTCCGAATCTCTTCTGGAAAATGAGTTTTTCGGCCATGTAAAAGGGGCCTTTACCGGTGCCTATAGTGATAAAAATGGCTTTTTATCCAATGTACAGGGCGGCACCTTGTTTCTTGATGAAGTGGGTGAGCTCTCCTTGAACATGCAGGTTAAGCTTTTGCGGGCAATTGAGGGCGGCGGCTATTCTCCGGTCGGAAGCACCGAGGTGCTGCATTCTGATTTCAGGATTGTTGCCGCAAGTAACCAGAATTTGTGGGAGGAGGTTCAAAAAGGGCATCTGCGCAGCGATTTTTTTTACCGCTTATATGTCATCCCGGTGGATATCCCGCCCTTGAGGGAACGCAAGGAAGATCTTGCCCTGCTTGCCGACTATTTTTTCAGCCAGATGGAGTCCACGTTTCATTTTGACGCCTTGCCCGGAAAAGACATAAAGGCCTTATATAAATACCATTGGCCCGGAAATGTAAGGGAATTGCAGAATGTGCTTCGCAGGTACGTTACCTTTAATAATCTTGATTTTATGTCGCTTCCGGACATTGATCCCCCGGTCATCCAGCCCCAGCCGCCTCCGGGGGTTTTCTCCGTTTCCGATTCCGTCACAGACCTTCCACTGACGGACGCCGCTGCCCGGTTCGAAAAGCAGCTGATCCTATCCGCACTGAATAACTGTCGTTGGCACAGGGAAAAAGCGGCTGAAAAATTAGGTGTTTCCCGCAGGACGCTCTACCGCAAAATGATGTCCCACGGGCTGGTGAGCGCGATATAGTTCCTGCCTACCTCTTATCCCGTCTTGAATACCGGCCATGCATGGCCCGGCCTATCCGTCAACATCCAGACTCAACCCCAGGCAAATATATGAAGGAATCCGGTTGTTTGCTAAAAACGATATTGATAAATACGTGTCGCCGGGCCATCCGGCATATGGCCTGGCTCAAATTGGGACAAAAGCGCCCATCAAGATATATGCTTTTATTTCAATGTTTTATGGTTTTTGCAGATATTTTTTGGGTCAAACGTGCCCTAAAACATCTTTTTGCTGTTTAAAGCCGAATCCGCCGTATTCTTTTTTTTAGTGAACTATAATATTAGAATTATTAGTAATGATATTGGTGGTATGGATAGGATATCTACGGGGATAAGTCTGCTTGAGGAACTCCTTTCGGAGGATATGGCACAATGATTGCTACAATATCTTTGCTGACACTGAAGAATGTTGTTATTGCAACCTGCTACTGCTGAAGTTTTGTGTGAAAAGAGACTAAACAAGAATTACGGATGCTTATAAATCTTCTGTAAACACCTGACGGATAATCGGGTAACCAGGAGAATGTTTTTAAGAGGAGTGTTTTTGCAGTTTTTTTTAATCATTTTTAATCATTTGTAGACGGGAGAAGAAGATGAGAGACGAGACGTTGGCAAATCCGGGACCTCTCGGATTAATGGGATTCGGAATGACAACTGTGCTGTTAAATATTCATAACGCAGGTTTCTTTGAAATCAGCGCTATGATTCTGGCAATGGGTCTTTTTTACGGGGGAATGGCCCAGATCATCGCCGGTATTCTTGAATTCAAAAAGGGCAATACCTTTGGTGTTACCGCTTTCATATCCTATGGTCACTTTTGGCTGACGCTTGTAGCACTTATTTTGTTACCCAAACTCGGTTGGGCCGATCCCACCCCCGCAAAATTCATGGCTTGCTATCTGTTCATGTGGGGCATCTTCACCCTGTTCATGTTTTTCGGGACACTAAAATCCAACAAAGGTCTTCAATTTGTGTTTGCATCATTGACAGTGCTGTTCTTTCTGCTTGCAATCAAAGATTGGACCGGTTCCCATCTTATCGGCATCATTGCAGGCTTTGAAGGAATCATCTGCGGACTGAGCGCTATTTATCTTGCCATGGCCGAAGTGCTCAACGAACAATATAAAAGAGTTGTTATTCCGATAGGCGTACCCTAACAAAAAGAGCCCCCTCGTTCAGGATTTATCCAGATACCTGAAAAAGGGGGCGCTTGAGAACCATATTTATACGGACCCGATGGAAATGAGACCCAGAACCAAAGTGCTTACAATCATTGCCTCAACAATCATTGCGCCAAGCAGACATGGGCTGGAGAACTCTTTTTTAAATGCTTTTCAGGGGGCGGTTCCATGATCGCGCTACCGATGGGACCAGAACCTGCAAAAGCAAAATCGGGGAGTATAATAAATTTTTTTTGTTTACGGAACCATATATCACCAAAGGAAATGCGAACATATGCCGGCCCAGATCAAAACCTGCGCAAAGAGGAATAGAATTGCCGATAAAACCCACGTTGTATAGGGCGCAGTGGATTGGTATGCACCGTCCGGATCAGACAAAACATTTGTGAACGCGGACCATGCACAGACAACACCAAATGCTATCTGAATAAGAATTGCAGCAACGATGGCAAACCAAGAATTGTTAACTTTTGCGGTAGACATTTGGGAAGACCCTCCTTGTTGTTAGTTGAACATTTGGGTGAAGCATGTTGAACTTAACTTGCAAGTTTCAGCCGGCCGGGGGGAAGTGAAAAAAGCACCTTGCTAAAGAGCGGTCTATTTTAAAACTTCAAAGCGCTTATAAATTAACGCCATCCTCCCGAATTGTTTGCAGTGCTTCTAATAATGTAACTGTATTCTTTCTACATCCTAAAGTTTTTGTCAAGACCCAAAACATGGTCGCTAAAAAATTTGGTCACTAAAAAGGAGAGCGTGTGAAAGCACTCTCTCCTTTTTAGTTTAATATCCTTCTCCTTTTTTATTGTGTGGTTTAAGCCACTTGTTTTTCTGTGGTAACCTCGTCTTTTTGCGTCATTAAAGAGACAACAACCAGTGTAATAAAGGCAAGGGGTATGGAGATGATACCTGGGTTATTCATAGCTATCGGAGCGCTTTCAGGGAGTAGACCATATACCGTAAAGGTCTTGGGCGACAATAAAATAATGGTCATAGCGCTGATGATACCCACTACGATGGATGCGGAAATACCCTTTGCGGTGGTTTTCTTCCAGAACAGCATCATTAAAATTGCCGGCAGGTTTGCAGATGCGGCAACCGCAAAGGCCAGCCCAACGAGGAACGATACGTTAATGCCTTTGAATGCGATTCCCAACAATATGGCGAATACGCCTACCACGACTGCTGCGATTTTCCCCGCTTTTACCTGGCCTTTATCGGTCAATGGAATACCGAAGTAATTGGCAATCAGGTCATGGGCAACTGCACCGGATGCCGCCACAATAAGCCCGGAAACCGTCCCGAGAACCGTGGCAAAGGCGATGGCGGATATTATGGAGAATAACGCTATACCAAAGAACCTAGCCAAAAGAGGTCCGGCCATATTACTGCTCTGCACATCAAGTACGCCGTTGGCCATGGCACCAAGTCCCATGAAAAGGGTAAGGACATAAAAGAAACCGATGGCTGCGATGGCAAGGATCGTTGACTTACGCGCGGCCTTTGGGCTGGGCACCGTATAATACCTGATCAGAATATGGGGCAGGGCGGAGGTGCCGAAGAACAATGCGATCATAAGGGAGACAAAATCAAGCTTGGACATAAAGGTTGACCCCTTATCGACCTTGAACCTTAATCCAGGTCTCATGATATCCTCACCCGCTGTGGGATTCTGATGCCAGAGCTGCACTTTTTCGCCCTGGTCCATGAAAACCACCTTGTTGAAGCGTACGATAGTGCTTGCTTCTATGGTTGTCAGGAATTTAAATGGGCTGACGGGCCCTGTTTCCGTAACCTCTTCTCCATCAACCATGATTTTGCTTACATGGCCGACCTGGAAAAATTTTTCAGCTTCCTTGGGCTCGCCGTTGTAAAGCACTTGCCCGTCTTTGGTGTTTACCACCGTAAGCGCCTCTTCAAGGTGGGTATTCCCATCGTCTTCAATCAGGTGCCACCAGGTACTTACACCCTCTTTGTTTAATTTCACATAAGTTCCCTTGGCGTCACTATGCGTCCCGGCGATCTGGTACTCATAGTTGTCGATGGCCGTAACCTCTCCGTTCATTACCGTGGCATTGATGGTTTGAAATTTATGATACTCTTCGGCCGGCGGGTTTTTTATGCCGTGCATAAATATGGCAATTGTAAGAACTGAGGAGAAAACGATCAGTAGACCACCTTTGAAGAACTGTACATAGGTGGTTGATGCCATCCCTGCCGTTGCCACGATGAAGATAACGATGGCGCCCACGAGGATAACCCCGACGTAATGGGGCATGCCGAGCAGTGGTGTAACAAGACTTCCTGCGCCCACCATTTGAGGCACAAGATAACATATGGAGACGATCAGGGTACTGATGGCCGCCGTCAGGTGAATGCCCCGGGAATTGTATTTATTGTTGAGGGCATCCGTAAACGTGTATTTACCAAGACGTTTCATGGGCTCGGCCACGATAAACAGCGCCACGACCCATCCGGCAAGATAACCGATGGAATATAAAAATCCGTCGTAGCCGCTGAATGCGATCATCCCGCAGATCCCAAGGAAGGATGCGGCTGAAAGATAATCGCCTGCGAATGCAATACCGTTTACGCCCCAGTGGATATCTCCACCGGCAGCATAATACCCTGATGATGTTGTTGTTTTTTTTGCAAAATAAGATGACAGCCAGAGCACACCAAGTACAAAAGCGACAAAGATTGCTACTGCGAACGGGGATGCGTTGTATATCATTGGTCAGTATCCTCCACGTTGAGTTCATCTTCTTTATTGGTGCAAAGAATATCGTAAATGATTCCCATTACGAAAGCCAGAATAATCAGGCCAAAACCATATACAACTGCCAGATTTTGACCGGCAAAAACGATTGTTGCCATTGTCTTTGGACTAGCAACGTTTATCCATATAAATCCGACATATACCAATACGTAAACAAGAAACAACCACAACCCAAGTTTAGTTTTGAAGCCAATCGCTTTGTCCTCTCCCCAATCAGTTGCAGGCCCGTGTGACATAGGTTTTTCTCCTTATCTAAAAATTGTATTTATTTTCGGATAGTCCTGTTACTTAAACAGGGTATCCTGGTTCCGGCGATTGTTAAACGACTTTAACAGGAGAACAGCTTCAGCTCAGCGGGAAATGCTGATAACAATGAGAATAACGTCGTGTGCGCGAAAAGTCGGTTTGAGATTTAAAGAAATTGATCCGGTCGTCACAGCTACAGCTACCGCGAATTTTAGTTTTCATTTCCCCTCCTTTTTTGGGTTTAGACTCTCGTACTATTTTTCTTTGTTAAACAATTATGTATCTCCACCAGTTTTCAGTGGCATCATTGTTGTACTATACAGCAGAGAATATCTTACACGAACATTAAGGCCGGGTTTTAAAAGCAATTGGTATACAGTAACTTAAACAGAGTCAGCGCGTTGTGTTTTGCCTGTCCGGCAAAAGGGAGCCTTATTTTTCTTTTTATTCGCACATCCGGAAATTGTTCTTAACATGGTCCAAGTTCCGGATACATGCAGGTGTGAAGATTTAATAACCATCTATTTGACGGTTGTTATAACAAAATCTTCACGATTTAGCTAGAAATAAAATAATAAAAACTAATCTATAACTCCCTACTATCTTATGAGCAGGCTTGATGTCAAGCATTAAAATTTGCCTCCGGAATCAAAATTTAGGATGTTAAATGGTGCTTGTCTGCTATCAGTTTGAATTTATTGGTTTTTAAAAGCTCGCGTGTGGGGTGTGTTTTGCGAAACATTTTTGATTGAGTAAGGCGTTTATCCATGTTTTCAGTGGCTCTTCGCCTTTTGGCGCGATAGTATTCTTCAGTTTCGCGGTCCCGGCCGTTAATAAAGGAACCCATTGTCTATTTTGTCTGACCGACGATTGGGTGTCGGGTAGGGCGGGGACCGGCATTTCGTAGGTTTAAAATTTGCCTTTCGTAGGATGGTTGCTTGCCTTTCGTCAACCGACATGCGATGGGAAATATTCGCCTTTCCCCGGCTGTTCCAATGAACGCACTTTGTAGGGGCAACCCCCTGTGGTTGCCCTTGTTGGGGCGGGATCGGTGGCGGGGCAGGTACCGTGGACGGGCAGGCACGGGGACCTGCCTAGAGCAACGGCGATGTTGGAACCCATCTCGAAAAACCGGTGCGCTGCACCGGCCAGGGCAAACGCACTTAAATTGTATTAACCCTGAGTACTTTCATGACGTGAAAATATTCCATTTATCAAGGCAATTCTCTGTGTCGTTTGGCGCAAGCCACACCTCTGAGTCCTCTGTGGTTTAAGAACAAGAAATCCCGAAGGGGTTGAATGTTTTTTCTCAAATCTCCTGGTTTTTAAGATTAGCGAGCTACGCTCGCTTTTTCTACCACAGAGGACACAGAGAGCACAGAGTTTCAGTGCTGGGCCCTGAAGCAGCTTAAGTAGGTTCTGAGCCTCGCAGACATTTCTTTCTATATTCGACTACGTATTGGGTTTCGCTCCTCAATTCAACCTACGGATTGCAATCAAAATATTAATGCGTTTGCCCTGCTGCACCGGCACGGACTGGTTGACCCGGTGGGGTAATTATAGTACAACGCTCTTCCTTTGAGCAGTGGCCAAAAAAAGTGGTTTACGGTGATAACTTGCTGGAGTTTCTATGGTTTCTCAAATTTTGCCCATTTTTTTTAACGTTGTTACCCCGGTGTTTGCCTTGATACTGACGGCCTATCTTCTTGGGGGCAGACTTGGGATTCAAAGCCGCTCCCTCTCCCGCACCAGTTATTATCTGCTTGTGCCGGCCTTTGTGTTCAACGTGCTCAGTCAGGTCAAAATTGATGCCGTCATGGCATTTAAAATGATGATCGGGATTGTACTGGTCTATATGATTACAGGTATTCTGGGGTGGACACTGGCAAGGAGTATGGGGCGAAGCAAAGAGATTGCCACAGCCTTTTTGATGACCTGTATTTTCGGCAATGTGGGTAATTACGGTCTGGCCCTGACAAAATTTTGCCTTGGTTCTGAAGCCATGGAAAGTGCGACCATTTATATGCTCACCACCAATACTTTCTCTTTTTTTTGCTGCGTGATGGCCGCGGGCTGGTTGAAAGGGGGCGGCACAGGGGCATTTAAAGATCTTGTTAAAACACCGGGGATCACGATTGTGCCGCTGGCTCTGGTCTTTCCCGTTTCAGGCATTGAACCCCCAATCATGCTGGTGCGCATTGCAGGACTGCTTGGTGATGCCATGATTCCAGTGCTTCTGCTGGCCCTGGGGTTGCAGCTTAAAGAGGCAGGACAATTAAAATTCGGCAGCGATGTCTTTCTGGTCAGCCTGATCCGGCTGGTCGCCGGGCCTGCCATCGCATTTGCCGTTGTTCCTCTGGTCGGGCTTTCGGGCATTGAAGCCTCTGCAGGCATTCTTCAGTCGGCCATGCCGTCCGCCGTGCTTACGGCCATTATTGCCATGGAAAATGATGTCGCGCCCGCATTTGTAACTTCCGTGATCTGTGTCTCCACCGTACTGAGTCTTGTCTCATTGACAATCGTTATGGCACTTCTTTGATCGCATAGAAATTTTCACTTTCCATGGGCGGATTGTGCGTTTTTCGCTGACAACTCATTTAATAAATAAATGAATATAAATTTAAAAACAACTTGTATGACAACATACAACATGATAATCGGTTCATGTGAAATTGATTTGTAGACAGGAGACGAAAACGCTATGTCGGGAAAGATTTTGAAAGAAAACGGTTTCAGTGCGCTTTCCCGTCCCAGGCGACTTCCTGTCCAGATTGCCACACAGATCTCCCAGAAAATCAGGGACGGCGTTTTCCCGCCTGGCACCAAACTGCCCAGTGAAGCCCAGATTGCCGGGGAGTTTGGCGTCAGCCGGACGGCGGTGCGCGAAGCCATTGCCAGTCTGCGCCAGGACGGATACGTGGAGACCCAGCAGGGTAAAGGCGCCTTTGTCTCTCCGGATTTTGAATTCAAGGCGTTTAAGATCGATTCCAATGAGCTTGCAACCCTTGAAGATTTACGTTCGGTCATGGAGTTGAGAATTGAGATGGAGGTGGGCGGGGCGAACATGGCGGCCCGCAGGCGCACCCATGAACAGCTGTGTGAACTTTCGGGTGTCCTGAAAAAAATGAAACAAGCCATGGCGGCCGGAAAAGATTTTTCCGGCCACGAAGAAACGTTCCACCGGCTGGTGGCCCAGGCCACCCATAATAAACACTATTGTGATTTTATACAGTTTTTATCCCACCGCATCCGGACCAGCATGGCCTTTGAAACCCCTGAAATGTCAAAGGACCGCCGGACCGCCGGAAAGATTTTTCGGGAGTATGAAGAAATTTATGAGGCCATCCGGCTGGGCGATCCTGACAAAGCCCGGCGGGCAGCCTGGTATCATGTCCTGCGTTCTGCCGGCCGTCTTGGCCTCAGAGGTCTGCAGGGATGGGAGGAAAGCAGAATGACATTGATCTCGGACTCATTTATACCCACCTGTGCCGAAGCCGATCCAAATCCCGGCACCCCGAAACTTGTGGTGCCCCGGGGGGCATGTGACTGCCACGCCCATATTCTGGGGCCCCAAAGCCGCTATCCCTACACCCCGCACAGGTCCTATACCCCGCCGGACGCGCCGTTGACAAGTTACAAGGAGATGCTCTCCGCCCTGGGACTGGAACGGGCCGTCATTGTCCAGCCCTCGGTTTACGGGACAGACAACCGGGCCACCCTGGACGCCATCCGCCAGGGGGGCGAAAATTTTCGGGCGGTGGTGGTGGTGGATGAAAATATTGATGTGAAAGAGATGGAGCGCATGCACGAAATGGGGGCCCGGGGCGTTCGGATCAATCTGCTGTTTAAAAGCGGGATTGAGGTCTCTGATGTGAAAAAACTGGCTGAAAAAATTGCCCCCTTTGGCTGGCACCTGCAGATGCTGGTGGATGTCTCTGAGTTCTCGGAACTGGATACCCTGGCCAACCTGCCCGTGGATGTCGTTTTTGACCACATGGGTCATATGCCCGCCTCGTTGGGGGTGGACCATCCGGGATTCAAAAAAATGCTGGGGATTCTGGAACGGGGAAACGCCTGGGTCAAGGTGTCCGGTGCCTACCGGCTCACTGGCTGCAACGCGCCTCCCTACGCAGATACCGCCGCATTTGCAAAAAAGATCATAGAAACCAATCCGGACCGGGTGGTCTGGGCCACCGACTGGCCCCATCCCTGCATCAACGTGCCCATGCCCAGGGATGCTGATCTGCTGGACCTTCTGGCCGACTGGGCCCCGGATGAAGCGATCCGAAACAAGATTCTTGTAACAAACCCGGCCGAACTTTATGAATTCGGGCCACTTTTATAGCTGAAATTCACCGTTAAATCTTAAAAAGGAGTATGATGATGAACGCAACGTACAAAGTGGGAATGATGGGCATCAGCTGCTGGCTTGCAATGGCCCTCTTGTGGATCAGTACAGCGGTTTCCGGACCTGTCCAGCTCAAGCTGGGGTTTGTGACGGCTGCCAACGAAAAGGATCCTTACTTTATCACCGCCGACAAATTTGCCGAGCTGGTTGCCGAATATACCGGGAACAGATACGAGATCAAGCTGTTCGGCAGCAGTCAGCTGGGCAACGACTCCGCCCTGGTCAAAAATCTGAGTATGGGGGCCATTGACTTCGGTGTGGTGACCAATGCCCCGGTGGGTGCGTTTATCAACCCGTTCATGGTATTGGATCTGCCCTTTATGTTTCCTTCGGCCACCGTGGCCCATGAGGTGCTGGACGGACCGCCAGGCAAGATGCTGCTCGATAAGTTATCCAGGCTGTCCATCAAAGGACTGGCCTTTTCCGAAGGCGGGTTCCGACATATGATCAATAACGTCAGGCCGGTAAATACACCGGCAGATCTTAAAAGTGTTAAATACCGGGTCATGAAGACGCCGGTCTACATCGGCATGTTCAAAAGCCTGGGGGCCAATGCCGTTCCCATGCAATGGGGAGAGGTGTTCACCGCAGTCCAGCAGAAGGTGGTGGACGGCCTGGAAATCCCGGTGCCTGTCATCTACGCCAACAAGTATTACGAGGTCGCCAAGTATCTCTCCTTGACCGGGCACACATACTCTCCGCTGGTGTTGATGGCTTCCGGGCGAACCTGGAAAAAGATTGCACCCGATGATCAGGTACTGTTTCAGAAAGCGGCCCAGGAGGCGGCCGTCTATGAACGCGCCGTCATTGCCGGCATTATCCGGGATTACCTGGAGAATCTGGAAAAAGAGGGGATGGTGGTGAACCGGATTGCTGATAAAAGCGCGTTCCAGGAAGGGGTAAAACCCATGTACAAGGAGTTTGAAAGCAAGATCGGCACAGATGTGCTCAACACATTTCTGGCGGCCAGGGACAAGGCGGCTCGATAAATTCGAACTGAAATTGTATTGATAAGAGAACAGGGACGTTCGGGCGTCCCTTGACCTTTGCCGGAGTTCGTAAATGGAACGAGTGAAAAATTTTTTGGACCGTTTTTTAATGGCCGTTCTGGTTACCCAGGGCATCTGTCTGGTCCTGATCATCGGGGTCGCGGTCTTTTTTCGCTATGTCATGGAATCAGCCCTCTCCTGGCCCGAAGAGGTGGCCCAGATTATTTTTGTCTGGTACACCCTGCTCGGGGTCGTTGTGCTGGTGGGAGAGGATTCCCATATTGCCTTTGATTTCATGGAACAAAACAGCCCGCCCGTGGTTGGTATGCTGCTCCGCATCTTTTCACGGCTGCTGGTGATTGTTTACGGCGGAATCATGGCGGTCTTCGGCTGGCAATATATGATGATGTTTCCCGATGAGGTATCACCGGCCGCAGGAATTAACCTGGGCTGGCTGAAGATTTCCGTGCCCGTTGCCGGGGTTCTCCTGATCTTTTTTGTCTGTTTCAACCTGATCTCAGCGTACGCGCCCAAGACCAAAGGCGGCCGGTCATGAGTGCAGGACTGATTGCCCTGTCTCTTTTGGGCGCTTTTCTGTTTTTAGTGGTCATCGGTGTGCCCATTGGATTTGCCCTGGGGCTTTCCGGGGTACTTGGGCTTGTCATGATGGACGTCAATTTTCTGATGTTCTCCCAGGCTTTGATCGCAGGCATAGACAATTTTGCCCTGCTGGCCATTCCATTCTTTGTGCTTCTCGGGGCCATTTTGTCCAAAAGCCGGATCTCCCAGTCACTGATTGAACTGGCCGATGAACTGATCGGGTTTTTGCCCGGCGGCCTGGCCGTGGGCACGGTGTTGTCGTCCATGCTCTTTGCCACGGCATCGGGGTCGGGGCCGGCCACGGTGGCGGCCATTGGGTCCATCACCATCCCGGAGATGGAAAACCGGGGCTATCCCCCCGCCTTTTCCATGGGGGTGGCGGCCACAGCCGGCGCCCTTGGGCCCATCATCCCGCCGAGTATCCCCTTGATTATTTACGGGGTGGTGGCCGAAGAGTCCATCCTCAAACTCTTCCTGGCAGGCCTTGGTGCGGGAATCCTCTTTGCTGCACTTATGGTGGCCTATTCAATTTTTCGGGCCGTGCGTGAGGGCATTTCCCGGAGCGGCCGCCGTCCCTCGCCGATTCGGGTGCTGCGGTTGCTCTGGCAGGCCAGGTATGCCCTCGGCGCGCCGGTACTTGTCCTGGGCGGTATCTACTCGGGTGTATTTACGCCCACCGAAGCCGGGGCCATCGGATGTATCTACGCCGTTATTGTTGGTGTGTTTTTTCAACAAACCCTTGATCTTAAAGGGTTTGTTGAATGTTTTGCAGAAAGCACCAAAAGTTCCGCCATGATCATGTTTGTCATCGCCGGCGCAAACCTGTTTGCATGGCTCATGGCCTCGGCCCAGATCCCTGCCATTGCCGCCGAAGCCATCTCCGCGATTTCTGCAAACAAATATGTCTTTTTGCTGCTGGTCAACATTTTGTTCCTTTTTATCGGATCATTACTGGACACGCCGGCCGCCATAGTTATTATTGTTCCTATACTGGAACCCATTGCCGTGAATCTGGGCATTGATCCGATTCATCTGGGGGCGGTGATTGTGGTCAATTTTGTTATCGGCTATATTACCGCGCCGTTTGGTTATAATCTGTTTGTGACCAAAACCATTACCGGCAGGGGCATGGGGCAGGTGAGTCTGTCGGTGATGCCCTTTTTGCTGGTCTGTCTGTTCGGATTGATGCTGGTAACTTATATCCCCCAGATTACGCTAACCCTACCGACCTTATTTGATTAGAAAGCTGATTAATTTATGATATCTGAAAACGTGATCCAGGAACTCAAAGAGATCTGCGGATCTAAATTTGTCAGCTGTGATAAGACAGATCGTCTTTTGTACAGCTATGATGCCACGCGCAAACAATTTCTCCCGGATGTTGTGGTCCACCCGGCCGATGCCCAGGCCGTATCCCGGATCATGACCCTGGCCCACCACCACCGTATCCCGGTGTATCCCCGGGGGGCGGGTACCGGATTTACCGGTGGCGCCCTGCCGGTGCAGGGAGGTATGGTGATGGGCATGAGCCGTATGAACCGCATCCTGGACATTGACCAGGAAAATCTTGTGGCCGTGGTGGAACCCGGTGTGGTCACAGGCGATTTCCAGAAGGCCGTGGAAGCACTGGGCCTGTTTTATCCCCCGGACCCGGCCTCTTTGAAGGTTTCCAGCCTGGGGGGCAACGTGGCCGAATGTGCCGGCGGCCCCCGGTGCGTCAAGTACGGGGTGACCAAGGATTATGTCATCGGCCTGGAGGTGGTAACCCCCACAGGTGACCTGATTGAAACCGGCGGAACCACCATGAAAGGTGTGGTGGGCTACGATTTGACCAAACTTTTCTGCGGCTCCGAAGGCACCCTGGCTGTAATCACAAAAATTATTCTCAAATTGCTGCCCAAACCCCAGGCCAAAAAGACCATGCTGGTGGTGTTCGATGCCATTGACGGCGCGGCCAAGGCTGTGTCCGCCATTGTCCGGGAAAAAATCATTCCCGCCACCCTGGAATTCATGGACGGCCGGACCCTGGACTGCCTGCGCCAGACCACAGGGCTTGCCATGCCCGAAGGTGCCGGTGCCGCCCTGATCATTGAGGTGGATGGAGACCAGGAGTTTCTGGACAAGCAGGCCCAAAGGATTTTAAAGGTGGTGGAACCCTTGGGGGTCTTGGAAAACCGGGTGGCCAATACATTTGAGGAGAGTGAAGCAATCTGGAACATCCGCAGGTCGGTCTCTCCGTCGCTGAAAAAGCTGGAACTTGAAAAATTCAACGAAGATATCTGTGTGCCCAGGTCCAGGCTGCCGGAGATGATCCGCCGCATTGACAAGATTTCCGACAAGTATAACATGCCCATTGTGAACTTCGGACATGCCGGGGACGGCAATATCCACGTCAATATCATGGCGGACAAAGAGGATGCCGAGCAAATGGCCAATGCCGAACATGCCATTGAGGAGCTGTTCCGGGCCACGCTGGAACTGGGCGGAACCATGAGCGGCGAGCACGGTGTGGGCATTATGAAAGCCCCCTATCTCTCCCTGGAGCTGTCGAATCAGTCCATTTTGTACATGAAAACCCTTAAAAAAGCCTTGGACCCCCATAATATCCTCAATCCGGGTAAGATTTTTCCAGACGATGCCGGAGCGGTAAAATGAAAGATCTGGAACAATACCGGGAGTGGAGCCAGGCCTGTGTCAAGTGCGGTGCCTGCCGGGCCACATGTCCCGTGTTCAAGGCCGAGAACCAGGAAGGCAGCGTGGCCCGGGGAAAGATCACCCTGGCCCAGGCCATGATGGACGGCCAGCTTTTTCCCGAAGAGAAACTGGTTCATGATCTGTCCCAGTGTCTGCTGTGCGGCAGCTGCGCCAACCAGTGCCCCAACCAGGTGCCCACCCATGAGATCGTGGCGGCGGCCCGCAGGCAGGTGGCGGAAGAGAAAGGGTTGTCCGGATTTGGTAAGGGCGTGGCCGCCCTGCTGACCCATAAAAAGGTCATGGAGTGGACCAGTAAAAGCGGGGGATTGGCATCCCGGCTGGTGTGCCGGCAGATCCCCGACACAAGCGGTTTAAGGCTGCGGTTTCCTGTGCCGGGTATTCCCCGGGAGCGTACATTCCCCAAGCCCTCGTTCAAGCCCTTTTTGAAGCGGGATATCCGGCAGACGGTTTCCGCTGCCACGGGTCCCAAGGTGCTTTTTTTTACCGGCTGCGGTATCAATTATCTCTACCCTGAAATTGGTGAGTATCTGGTTCGCATTCTTAACTTTATGGGCGTTCATGTCACCCTCACCGATGAACAGGTGTGTTGCGGACTTCCGGCGCTCTCCTCGGGTGCCGGGGACGCGGTGGATACCCTGGCCCAAAGAAATTTGAAGGCGTTAAGGGTTCATGCCTTTGATCATGTACTCACGGCCTGCGCCTCCTGCCACGGTGCCCTGGCTGAAATGTATCCCAGTCTGGGGGTCGAGTATCAGCTGTTTGCCGAAAAGACCCGGGACGTGATGGATTTTTTGATGGAGATGGGGCTGGTTGACAGATTGGCCGCGTTGCCCCGATCAGAAGAGCCGATCAAGGTCACCTATCACGATCCCTGCCACCTGAGAAATCATGGCCTGACCAAAGCCCCCAGGCAATTGCTCGCAGCGTTGCCCCAGGTCGACCATGTTGAGATGGCCGATGCGGCAACCTGCTGCGGCCTAGGCGGCACGTTTTCCGTACACCACTACGAAACCAGCCAGGAGATCGGTAATCAGAAGGCGGACAATGTGGCCCAAACCGGGGCCAAAATTGTGGCAACCGCCTGTCCGGGCTGCATGATTCAGCTCCAGGACAGCCTTAACCGCCAGGGTGTGCCTGCCGGAGTGGCCCATCTGTTGGAATTGGTGTGTCAGGCATTGCCGGATAAATACTAACGGCGGATTTGGTTTTGTAGGGGCAACCCCCTGTGGTTGCCCTCGTTGGGGCCGGCCAAGGGGTCTGGGCAGGCACAGGGGCCAGGGCAGGCACAGGGACCAGGGCAGGCACAGGGACCTGCCCCTACATCCGCAGCGGTCGGGGTTATTCTGATATTTTTTCAAGGGTGGCTGCAAAAACCGGAGCCGCGGGCTTGCCGTCGGTGGTGGTTACGTTTTTCAGCCAGCCCCGGTAGGTGTCCGGGTGGTGTTTGAGCCAGATCAGTCCGGCATTCCGGGGGGAGAGACCCTTCTGGTTGTGCATGGCGGTCATGATCTGGTTGATCATGGCAACGGGAAAGGTATAGTTCTTCAAAAAGGTCGCCACATTGGGCATATCTTTGTCAAAGCCTTTGCGGGTGTTGGTCCAGACCGTGGCGGTCCCGTCGTCTCCGCCAAAGGTGTCTGCGGTGCTGCCGGTCAGATAGGTCATGTCAATGCGTTCGTTCATGCTGTGGGGTGCCCAGCCGAGGAATACAATGGGTTTCTTTTGCTGGGCAAAGGACTGAACTTCGGCCAGCATGGCCATTTCACTGGACGCCACCAGCTTGAATTTACCCAGGCCGAACATATTTTTATCGATCATATTCTGGATGACCATATTGCCGTCGTTGCCGGCCTCAATGCCGTAGATTTTCCAGTCCAGGGCATCACCGAATTTTACAATATCCTTGAAATCCTTAAGTCCCTGGTCCACGCAGAAGGATGGGACAGCCAGGGTATATTTGGCACCGGGCATATTGACCGAAGACTGAATCACGCTGCCGTTTTCAAAATATTTACCGGAGATGTTGGCCATGGTGGGCATCCAGTTGCCCAGGAAAAAATCCACATCCCCTTTGGACAAGGCCATGTAGGTGATGGGAACCGACATGGTCAGGTTCTTTGCGTCATAGCCGATG
Organism: uncultured Desulfobacter sp.; assembly: GCF_963666675.1. Classification (NCBI taxonomy): domain Bacteria; kingdom Pseudomonadati; phylum Thermodesulfobacteriota; class Desulfobacteria; order Desulfobacterales; family Desulfobacteraceae; genus Desulfobacter; species uncultured Desulfobacter sp. Next base: position 1,508,258 of record NZ_OY762929.1, read on the forward strand.
CTGTCAAGGATGGCCACCGCCAACTCGGTTTTAATGGTGACGCCGGTCCAGCCCACACTTCCGATTTTGATTTTGGGTGCCTTGCCGGCAAAGGCCGTTCCCCAGGTGAGTATTGCGGCCATAAACACGGTGATTATGATTCGACTTGTGGTGCGTAACATAAAATCTCCTTATAGTTGTTGGCTCATAGCGGATAGGCATATTCCTATACTGTTGAGCTAAAAAAAGCATGGGCCGGACGTCCTTTTCGACGCCGGCCCACGGCAGTTATTTTTTTGGGGCGCTGACTGCACCTGCACCGTGCAGGTAATAGTCTGAAAATTCCGGTTTCAACAAGGTGTTGCCAAGGATCTGGTCCGCGGCTTTCTCTGCGATCATCATGACCGGCGAGTAGATATTGCCGTTGGTGATGTAAGGCATGACCGAGGCGTCTACGGCGTAAAGGCCTTGGGTGCCGTGAACCTGCATGGTATCGGGATCAACCACCGCCATCTCGTCTTTGCCCATCTTACAGGTACACGAGGGATGGAGTGCGGTTTCGCCGTCGGCTGCCACCCAGTCGAGAATCTGTTCGTCGGTCTCCACCGAAGGTCCCGGCGACAGTTCGCCCTTGTTAAATGCTTCAAATGCCGGCTGGTTCATGATCCTGCGGGCGCTCCTGACCGCTTCCACCCACTCTTTGCGGTCCTGTTCCGTTGACAGGTAATTGAACCGCATGGACGGATGCTGAAACGGGTCCCTGGATTTGATATTGATTTCGCCCCTGGCATCGGAGTACATGGGGCCGATGTGGACCTGGTAGCCATGGTCCGAACTGGGCGATGAGCCGTCGTACCGGATGGCCACGGGTAGAAAATGAAACTGAATGTTGGGGTAGGCCACGGTCTCGTTGCTTCGGATAAATCCGCCGGCCTCAAAATGGTTGGTGGCGGCAGCCCCTTTTTTGTGGAGCAGCCAGTCAAGACCAATCCCGGGTTTGTTGTACCATTTCAGGGCCGGGGCCATGGATACGGGCTGTTTACACCCATACTGAACGTACACTTCCAGGTGGTCCTGGAGGTTTTTACCCACGCCGGGTAGGTCCTGGGCCACGGGAATGTCAAGATCCTGGAGCAGGTCTGCATCTGCAACACCGGAAAGCTGAAGCAGCTGGGGGGTGTTGATGGCGCCGCCGCAGCAGATGAGATGGCGGCCGTATGCGGTTTCGCTGCGATTTTTTCCCCGGGAAAAGGTCACCCCTTCGGCGCGTTTTCCGCTGAACAGAATCCGGGTGGCCATGGCCCGGGTGATCAGTTTAAGGTTTTTGCGGTGTTTGACCGGATGGTAATAAGCCCGGGCCGCACTCCAGCGTTTGCCCTTTTTGATGTTCCGGTCAAAGGGGGCAAACCCTTCCTGGCAGAATCCGTTGACATCGTCGGTCAAGGGATAGCCTGCCTCCTGAACCGCCTTGAAAAATGCCTGGAACAAGGGGTTGGTGCATGGACCGATCTCCAGATTCAGCGGTCCCTCTTTGCCGTGGTATTTGTCCGGGTTGGCCATTCTGTCTTCCAGGCGTTTGAAATAGGGCAGGCAATGGGCATAGTCCCAGTTCTCCATGCCTTCATCTTTGGACCAGCGCTGGTAATCCATGGCATTGCCCCGGATATAAATCATGCCGTTGATGGAGCTTGAACCGCCGAGCACCTTGCCCCGGCCATGGAAAATTTTCCGGTTGTTCATGAACGGTTCCGGGTCGGACTCGTAGCACCAGTCGTACCATTTGTTGCCCAGGGGGACGGTGAGCCCTGCGGGCATGTGGATAAACAGATCCCATATATAGTCGGGGCGGCCGGCATCCAGCATCAGCACCCGGTTTTCAGGGGATGCGCTCAGTCTGTTGGCCAGTGCGCAACCGGCTGATCCGCCCCCGATGATGATGTAGTCATACTGCGTTTTTTTCATAAATCAATAGCTCCTTATCTTGCTTGACGCAACGTGCGTTCTTAAATTTTATTTTTCAGGATCGGCGCTTTTCGGCGGTACCGGTGTCTCCTCGAACACCGTATCGCCGAACTGCTTGCGAAGGCATTGCTCCAGTAGCACATACCAGTGGCCGTACAGCCTGGTGGACCGTTGAAAATCCCGATTCCTGACGGCCTTGGCTACATTTTTCCAGTTCAGGGCAATGGCATTGCGCACGGACGGGGTCTGGTACACGACAAATTCGTAGGACCGGAAGGTGAGCTGAACAGATCGCATCATCCATTCAAAAAAGGGGTTCTTCGTCATTTTCACCATCAGCAGATTCAATTTTTTGTCAAGGGCTGAAATCTGTTCATAATCCGGGTCCGGGGCACCGCACAGCAAAACCAGTTCATCGGCCAGTGTGTCCAGTTGATCAATGTCCGACGGCTTGCCGTTGGTCAAGGCTGCGGCCAGAACCGCCTGGTCCATGGCGTATTGGAACTCCAGCAGTTTTGCCAGGGGCATCTGCTGGTGTTTGATCATCACGGCCAGCTGGTCAATGGTGTCATTGATGTCGATTTCCCGGATGTAATAACCGCCCCTGGCCCCTTTTCTGGCCTCCAAAAGCCCTTTTTGTTTCAACGCCCCCAAGGCCTCCCGCACCGATCCCCGGCTGGTTTTAAAGGCATCCTGTAGTTCCCGCTCACTGGGGAGCCGGTCGCCCGGCATAAATAGGTTGTCCTGGATCGCCGCCTCGATCTGGAGCCGTATGGCTTCGGCTTTTTTGGTACCCATCACGGGCGTGAAATTGATGAGGTGGTCTGTGTTCATTAAAGTCCTACCATTATGGCGATTTTAAATATTATATTTTGTTTGTTTATAATGGCTATATAAGTCTATTTTGGCTTTATATTCTATATTTTCAATGTATTGGTTTTGATGTTCAAACTTTTTTTTGTTTTCTTTTGGTTCGACCTTAAGGAGGGTATAGGTGTGACAAGATGAAGTCAAGGTTTTTTTCAGCCCGTGTGCGAAAGCGGTTTGGGGAAAATGGTTGAACCGGAGAGCAAAAAAGGCCCTGGCGCATTTTGAATGCACCAGGGCCTTGGAACGTTTGGGTTTAAGCTGTGTAAAAAATTAAAAGGGCGATTCAATGGGACCCATGCCCATGTAAACGGATTTAACCTGGGTGTAGTGACGGATGGTTTCGGTGCCGTTTTCCCGGCCGATGCCCGAGTGTTTGTAGCCGCCCACAGCCATCTGGGCCGGAGAGTTGCCGTATGCATTGATCCAGCAGATACCTGCTTCAAGCCGGTGGATCACCCGGTGGGCCCGCTGGATATCTTTGGTGAACACCCCGGCGGCCAGGCCGTAGTGGGTGGCGTTGGCCCGTCGGATCACCGTCTCTTCGTCGTCAAACCCGAGAACGGCCATGACCGGGCCGAAGATCTCCTCTTGGACAATGGTCATCTCATCGGTGCAGTCGGAAAAGACCACCGGCGGTACAAAATAGCCGTTGCTTAAATGCCCGGGCAGATCGGGCAGGCTCTGGCCGCACAACTGGGTTGCGCCCTGCTGCCGTGCGGATTCAATGTAACCCAGTACCTTGTCCCGATGGTTTTTGGAGATCAAGGCCCCAAAGTTGGTGGCAAGGTCCATGGGATCGCCAATTTTGATGTTGTCCCGGATACGAGACAAAAGGGTTTCCAGAAACAACGGTTTTATCTTTTCATGGACAAAGACCCGGGTGCAGTTGGTGCAGATCTCTCCCTGGGTGTAGAAATTACCCAGCATCGCCGCGCTCACCGCATCGTCAATGTCGGCATCCTCAAAGACGATCAACGGGGATTTTCCCCCAAGCTCCATGGTGACGTCTTTGAGGGTCGTGGCCGCGCCCGTCATCACCTTTTTGCCGGTACCCACCTCTCCGGTGAAAGATACTTTTTCAATGTCCGGGCTCCGGGTGAGCCACTGTCCGACATCTGCAGCGCCCTGAACAACGTTGAATACACCGTCGGGCACACCGGCTTGGGTGTAAACCTTTGCCAGCTCAATGGCGCCCCTGGGCGTTTCTTCGGAGGGTTTAAAAATCATGCTGTTACCGCAGGCCAGGGCCGGCCCGGATTTCCAGCAGGCAATCTGAATGGGATAATTCCAGGCGCCGATGCCGGCGCACACCCCTAAAGGCTCTCTGCGGGTATAATAGAAATCTTGACCAAGGTCCTGCTGGCAGCCTTCGATTCCCGGTGCAATACCTGCAAAAAATTCGATCACCTCGGCCCCTGTGATCACGTCCACCTCGGCCGCTTCCTGAAGGGGTTTTCCGGTATCCAGCACTTCAATGCGGGCCAGTTCGTCATTTTTTTCCTGGAGGATGGATACGGCTTTCATGAGAATCCGGCTGCGCTGGGTCGCATCCATGGCCGACCAGATTTGAAATCCTTTTTTCGCACTTTCCACAGCGGCATTGAGCACATGTTCGTCAGCCTTTTCCACCTGGTAAATCTCTTCTCCGGTGGCCGGATTGACCACGGAAAATCGTTCGCCGGTCTTGGTATCCATGAATTTGCCGTTGACGTAATTTTTATATAAACCCTGTGACATTTCGATTTCATCCTTTCATTTGTTTGGGTTGGGCGCAAACCATACATGGATCATTTTTTTTTGTCAAAAGGCCTGGCGGGATATTTTTTATCGGATTAATCCTTGGTTTTGATTTACTTCATTTCGTTGGAATGATATTCTTTATTCATAAAATTATGGGGTTAAAAACCACCCCATAAAAAAGCGTTTCAACGCTGTCCGGCGGCAGATCGTCGGGAAAATAATCTGCCCTTGATGTTACTTCATGGTTCTTAAGTGTTTGATTTGTTTTGGAAAATGCAGATACAATCAACATGTCATACGTTGTGCTTGTCTTTCGGGCTAAAATAATATGATCAAGCAGGATTGAAAAATCCATGTAGAAATTATTTTAGCAAGCAGCAGACCGTATTGGAGTATTTTATGAATTTCAATGATCCGGATCATATATTATTTGCCATAGAAGAAATTGAAACCATAATTAATTTTCAATCCCATGGCGATGATGTCTTAGATCAAATTCTAAAAAAATTGCTTGTGCTTTTTTCATGCGATCGGGCCTGGCTTTTTTATCCTTGTAATCCTGATCTGCCGGAATTTAAAGTGTCATACGAGAAAACCGCTCCTTTGTTTCCCGGTGCCAAGGCATTGAATACAGTGGTGCCGATGACCGCTGATATGGCGAATTACTGCAATCGTGCACTTTCAAGTGTGGGGTGCCCGCAAATTGATCCGCCTTTGGGGCAGGAGATTCGCAGTGATATTGCCCTTCAATTCGATGTGAAATCCCTGATATTCATGGCGTTGAAACCCCAGAACGACGACGCATGGATGTTCGGCATGCATTACTGCACGATGAACCATCGCTGGACCGATAACGAGCAGTCCCTTTTTAAATTAATCGGGCAGCGGATTACAAAACTGATTGAGAATGTAATTTTCATCAAGCAAATAACAGAGAGTGAAAAAAAGTATCACCAGTTATTTGAAGCGGTTAGCGATGCAGTTTATCTGATATCCGAACAAGGCCGGGTGATTGATGTCAACCAGGCGGCATGTACTAGTTTGGGCCGTAAAAAAGAAGAGATGATCGGGTTGTACATCAATGATGTGGATCTCAATTTTTCACTCGGAGAGTTTCTATCCTTTTGGGAAAAAGAGCCGTTTAATACGCCTAAGAAATTTGAGACCATACATAAAACTAAAACCCATGAATTAATTTCGGTCGAAGTGACGGCTCAAAAAATTAAATTTGATCACGCGACATGTTTTTACGCCGTTGCAAAGGACATCACGGAGCGTCAGAAAACAGAGAAGTTTTTGAAAGAAAGTGAAAAAAGATTTCGCAACCTGATGGAAAATGTTGATGCCGTGGCCGTTCAGGGATATGGGTTCGATGGGACAACCCAGTATTGGAATAAAGCATCCGAGAGGCTTTATGGATATACACAGCAAGAGGCGATCGGACAGAGTCTTCTTGACCTGATTATCCCGCCGGACATGAGGGATGTTGTGAGTGAAGAGATGCGTAAAATGGCCGAGTCCGGCCGGCCCATCCCTTCGGGAGAGCTGTTGCTGAGGCATAAAGACGGTTCCCCGGTGCCGGTTATATCCCATCATGTCATTGTCGAGGTCCCCGGGTGTGAGCGCGAACTTTTTTGCCTTGATATCGATATTTCCGAGCGCAAACGCGCAGAAACCACACTCCGCCAAAGTGAAGAAAAATTCAGAACCCTTGTGAATACAGCACCTTTTGGTATTCAACTCACTGATTTAGAAGGAAATATTATTTACAGCAATCCTGCCCATAATCAGATACAAGGATACGAAGGGGATCAAATCACCGGCATGAAGTTGTGGGATCTGACGGTGGATGAGGAACAGCGCGGTCAAATCAAGGCATATTATCAGAACATCATCGCCAATAAACCCGAACCTTCCATTTATGCCACCCGGGAAAAAACCAGAGATGACCGGGAAATAGACGTTGAGGTAAACTGGGAGTATATCCGGAATGAAAACGACGAGGTTACGGGTATTATCAGTATCATTGAAGATGTTACTGAACGCAAAAAGGCCGATGCCGAGCGCGAAAAACTCCAGAAACAACTTAACCAGGCCCAGAAGATGGAGGCGGTTGGCCGCTTGGCCGGGGGCGTGGCCCATGACTTTAATAATATGCTGGGGGTGATACTGGGATATGTGGAGCTGGCCTTTGAAAAACTCGACAGCAGCCAGGAGCTGTATGCCGATCTTGAAGAGATTCAAAAGGCTGCCGAACGGTCGGCGGATCTGACAAAACAGCTGCTGACCTTTGCCAGAAAACAGATCATTGCCCCGGAAGCGCTTGATTTGAACGATGCTGTGGACAGCATGCTTAAAATGCTGCGCAGGCTCATTGGTGAAGATATTGATCTGTCGTGGCTGCCGGGCGACAAATTGTGGCCGGTTAAAATAGATCCCAGCCAGTTCAATCAGATCCTGGCCAATCTGTGTGTCAATGCCCGGGATGCCATTGCCGGAGTAGGGAAACTGACCATTGAAACGCGAACCATAAATTTTGATCAGGCCTATTGTGCAGGCCATGCCGGATTTATCACCGGAGATTATGTGATGCTGGCGGTGACGGACAATGGCTGCGGCATGGACAAAGAGACATTGAACAATTTGTTTGAACCGTTTTTTACCACCAAAAATATGGGAGAGGGCACCGGACTCGGCCTTGCCATAATTTACGGTATCGTTAAACAGAATAAAGGTTTTATTAACGTCTACAGCGAACCGGGCCGGGGAACCTGTTTTAAGATATATCTGCCCCGGCACCATGCCGATGCGCAGATACGTGATGAGGCTGTTCCGGAAAAAAATGTCCCCACCGGCGATGAGACGATTCTGCTGGTGGAAGATGAACCGGCGATTCTTAGGATGACACGGATGATGCTTGAGCGTAAGGGCTATTCGGTCCTGCCGGCCGCCACCCCTGAAGAGGCCCTGGGTATCGCCAATGCAGCGGCCGTTAAAATACACCTTCTTATGACCGATGTGGTCATGCCTGAAATGAACGGCCGGGATCTGGCCGAAAAAGTGACGGCGCTTTTTCCGGATATCAAATTATTATTCATGTCCGGTTATGCCGCTGATGTCATTACCCACCAGGGGGTGCTTGATGAAGGCGTGGCCTTTATGCAAAAACCCTTTGCAACCAATGAACTTGCCAAAAAAATTCGGGACGTCCTGGATAGCACATAGGTCATTGCATTATCCAGGCTGCCGAATCATGGGCCGGTGCCTCAGCACCAGCCAGAGAATGCCGCAAACAACGCCCACGATAATTTGCATCAGCCCCAGGCATGGAATCAGCCCGCCTACCTGTTCAAACGAGATGAGAAACATGCCCAGGCTGCCCATGAATAATGCCGTAAAATTGATCAAAGCGGCTGCCGATCCGGTATCCTTGTCCTGCTGTGATAGCAGTAAATTCGCCGTAGGCGGGCGCAGCATGCTCACCATGATCGTGGCGGTCAGCATACCCGCAGCAAACAGCACCGGAGAATCACTGCCGGAAAATTCAAGGAAAATACCGGTAAGGGCAAGTATTCCCATACAACCGGCAATAATATTACCGGGGGATATCAGGCGGGAGATTCGGATGTAGAGCAACGGACCCACCAGCGACCCCAGAGCGTTCAAGCCGAAGAAATAACCATACATCTGTTCAGTCATGCCGAATCCATTGATATAAATAAAGGCGGAGACACCGATAAAGGCTAATAACGGCAAGGGAATCAGCGAGAATACCATCAACAGCACCGAAAATCCCGGATTTTTGAGTACCACGCCAAGGCGTCCCAGGGAATGAACAAGGGAACCGGGATACCGCTGTTCAAGGGTCTCATCCAGACGCAGCGACAGTAAGAATGACAATACGCCAATCCCTGTTAAAAGCCAGAAAATGACATTCCAGGTCGTAAATTTTAGAATCATGGCTCCGGCCACGGGCGCCACCACTGGTGCCACCACCACCATAGCCATGACAAACGCCAGCACCGATTCGCGTTTGCGGCCCGAATACATATCCTTGACCATTGCCGTGGCAACCGCTTCGGCAGCACCGCCGCCAAAGCCCTGGAGAACCCTGCCGGCGATGAGCATGGCCGCGTTGGTGGACAATGCACATCCGGCGCTTCCCAGGGTATAAAGGACAAGTCCGGTCAAGAGAATCGGCTTTCTTCCGTACTTTTCGCTGACAGGCCCCCAGATCAGTATGCCCAGGGCAAAAAAGACCAGAAACAAACTCAGCGTTAAATTGGCCAGGGTTTGATTGGTATGCAGGGTTTCGGCCACGTGGGGAAGGGCGGGCAGGTAAAGGTCCGTGGACAGTGGGGGAAAGGCGCTGAGCAGGGCGAGCATGGCAACAATTGAACGGTCGCCGAAACACTTCATTTTTTTATTCACGTTCATCATTCCTAAAATTTTCGATTTTGAAATCCTAAACCACATAAATTTACGGTAGGCTGGGTTGAGGAACGACATCCAAAACCGATAACCCAACACCGATAAGTTGTTGGGTTTCGGTTCGTTCAACCCAACCTACGTGATTGATATTATTTTTGTGCATGGCCGGCATGAATCTCTTCATTGAGCACTTTGTTCAAAGCAACCATTGCCGTGTGCCATTTTTCAAAATTCTCCACTCCCATTTTATTGGTAAGGACTTCAAACCACCGGATCATCTCAGACCGGACATGGCCGACATGGGCCTCAAATTCCGGATTTACCGTCAGCAACACCTCCCTGCGATTATCCGGATTGCCCTCCCGCTGCACCAACCCCGCCCGGACCATGCGATCCACCAGGGCCGAGGCTGCAGCCCTGGACATGCGCATGGTTGCAGCAAATTTTTTTAAGGCGCAGGGCGCAATGCTTTTCAACATCAACGCTGCATGAACGTGGTTGGGTTTCACGTCATTAAAGTCGTCATCCGGCATATCTGACTTGATTTGTTTGATTACGATGGACTCCAGATAGTCTTTTAGCCGCCCATCTGTTTCAACGATAAACGCCACCTTGGATTTGAATCCGTTGTCTGTCAACTCACATCCCTCTATTTAAATTGTCTAATAGCACCGTGTTTTATGTTTTTGTAATATATGACTATAAATTTGATTGTCAATATCATTGATAATCAAATTTATTTACAAAAGACTCAGTTGGCATTTTTTTGCGTAATTTGTTTAATTGGTGACTTGATAGGCATACCAAAGGTGAGGCCGGGTCTTGAGTCTTGACCTTGCCCGAGATTTGATTTATCTGTGTTAAATCTATTTGGGCGGGGTGCGGCCCGGGCGAAATGCGGCATATCAAAGGAAATATCATCCATGGGAAAAGAGGGAAAGGGGAACATTTTTAGAACGGCCGCTTTTTTGTGCGCGCTGGCGGCGGGGCTTTGGGGGGCAACATTGTGCCCGGCCGAAACCCTGATGGAACGGATTGAAAGCACAGGCCGGCTTCGGGTGGGGTTCCAGGAAGATGTGGCCCCCTTTGCCTGGTTTGAGTCGGGTGAACCCCGGGGGTTTTCCGTTGAGATGGCCAAGATCCTTGTCTCCTTTTTGTCCAGGCGCTTTGAAAAGAAAATTGTGCTGGAACCGGTCCGGCTCAAGGCGGACCAGCGCATCTCCATGCTCCTGGACCAGAGGATAGACATTGAAATGGGGGCCTCCACCCAGACCTTTGACCGGGATCTTAAGGTAGATTTCAGCCTGGTGTACTATGCCTCTGAAACCACTTTTCTTGTGCCAAAGGCTTCGGGGATCAAAACCCTTGGGGATCTGGAGCAAAAAAAAATAGCTGCGGCCAGGGGCACCACCAACCTGGCCTGGCTGGCCCAGTTGCAGCATGCAAAGCAGATGGCACCGGAAAAAATCCTTGTGTTTCCCACCCATCAGCTTGCCCTGGAGGCCCTGGTCCAGGGCCGGGCCGATGCCTATTGCGCCGATCGTGTGCTGCTGGCGACCAAGCGGCTTCAAACCCCTGATCCGGGGGCTTGGACCACACTTGAAATATCTGTGGGATATGAACCCTATGCATTCATGATGGCCGAAGATCATTCGGATTTCAAAGATTTTGTGAACAACACCCTTCGCTGGACCGTGCTGACGGGAACATACTTTGATATTTATGAACAATGGATGGGCCCCCTTGGGGTCGGTCCGTTCAAGATGTCCCCAAGCTTTAAGGAGTACCTGGGCGTCATCTCCTATCCATTGCCGGACCTGTGGTGGAAGCGTTAACCCATGGATAGTCTTTCCCTTCGATACAAGCTTGTGATCTTTTTCTGTCTCACCGGACTGCTGCCCCTGGTGTTCATCTCTTATTACTTTCTGGCCGCCCACACCCGGTCCCTGGAAGAGGCCTACACCAACCAGGTGAACCAGATCGTGGGCCAGGCCGCCACCGGGATATCCCAGGATTACACCAGGGTCGCCAAGGATTTGTCCGACCATGCGGCGCAACCTTATCTCCAGCTCAGCTTCCAGCAGTATCCCCAAAGCACCCGGCTTTTGCTGCTCCGGGAGCGGCTGGAACTGTACCGTTCCTCACGGAGCCGGGTGTCCCGGTTGAGCCTTTGCTACACCAACGGCCGGCGCCTGGTCACAACCCCGTTGCCGGAGGGGCCGGATACTTACATTTCCTTTGAACGACAGATTATCTCCAAGCTAACTTTTGCCAAAGGGGAGGTCCGGCATTTCATCTTTAACCGAACCCGGGAGCTTTGTCTGTTTATCCCGGTGGTCTCCTTCCGCAATCCAGGCAAGCAGGTGGGGGTTCTGGCCGCTTACCTGCCCCTTTCCCAACTGGCTGCCACCCTTGAAACCATTGATATCGGGTTTGATACGATGACGGTGATCAGGGATAAACATATGGCGGTTATCTCACAATCGGCCCCTGATTCGCCCTTTGCGCCCGGGGCTGATATTCGGCGGTACCGTGCCCAGATCGCCGCCCTTGGATGGTTCCTGGAGGTGGGCGTCGCAACAGAGGATCTGTTCGGTGATGTGACGGTCTTAAAGCGAAACAGTGCCGTGGTCATCGGGGCTATTCTTGTCTGCGCCCTGGTCATTACCTTTATCTTCAGCAGACGGTTTACCGCCCCCCTTGATGCCATTATCCGGGGCACCCAGACCTACGCCACAGGCGATTTAACCCACCGCATCCGGGTGACGGGGGGGTATGAGGCCCAGAAACTTGCCCAGGCATTCAATGCCATGGCCCAGGAACTTGATGAACGCCAGGGGGAACTGGACCAGGCCGTGCGCCTGGCCTCCATCGGTGCCATGACCGCCGGCCTCGGCCATGAGATAAAAAACCCTTTGACCGGTATCAAAACAAGTGCCCAGGTGATATCAAAGGTGATGTCGGCCGCGTCATTTAAGGCCGCCCATGCCGGTGACCCCGAAGGCCTGTCAGATCTTTGTCTCCTGTCTGAAAACATTTCATCAGAGGCGGACCGGGTGACAAAAATCCTGAACGATCTGCTCAAACTGGGCAAGCCCAGAAAACCCAACCCCGTTGAATTTGACCTGGCCCAAACCGTGCAGAAGTCCCTGGGGCTGCTGGGGCCCCGGCTGGAAAAAAAGGGGATTGCCCGTGATATCAAGGTGCCTTGTCTTAGGGCATGGGCCGATCCGGACCAGATTCAGCAGGTGCTGCTCAACCTGCTGCTCAACGCCATGGATGCCGTACCGGAACATGGCGGAAAGATCCGTGTTACGGGAAGTCTTTTGGAATCCGGCCGGCTGCATCTGACGGTTTGCGACAACGGACCCGGGATCCCCCGGGATAAGATCCGGCACATTTTTGATCCGTTTTTCTCCCTGAAAAAAGAGGGCACAGGCCTGGGGCTTGCCGTGGTCTACTCGATTTTAAAACAAAATCAGGTTAGGATAGAGGTGGACAGCCGGCCGGGCCAGGGCACCCAATTTACCCTGATCTTTCCCGGACCCGGCAAAAACGAGGGTGAGTTATGAGTGATATTGCCATTGTCGATGATGAAAAGGTGGTGCTAAGTTCCCTTAGGATCGGGCTTACCCAGGGCGGACACAATGTCTGCACCTTTGAACGGATATCTGCGTTTAAGGCCTATCTTAAAGATAATGAACCGGATATCGTCTTTTTGGACCTGTTGCTCCCGGACGGCCATGGCCTGGACCTGCTGCCCGAGATCAAAAAGGTCAGCCGGGACATTGCAGTGATCATCATCACCGCCCACGGCGACATACCGTCTGCCGTCAAGGCCATAAAACTGGGTGCCTTTGATTATATCAGCAAACCCTTTGATCTGGAGGTCATTGAGATGCTGGTGGAAAAAGCAGCCAAGGAGCTGCGGTTGATCCGGGAGGTGACCCATCATCGAAACCGGTCCCACCAGAAAACAACCCTGGCCGATATCATCGGGGAAAGCGAGCCCATGCAGGCGATTTTTTCCAAGGTGAAACGGCTGAGCCAGGTGGCCGCCACCACCGTTCTTATCCTGGGTGAGAGCGGGACGGGCAAGGATCAGATGGCCAAGGCCATCCATAACCTGAGCCGCCGCAGGAAAAAACAATTCATTGAAATCAATTGCGCGGCCCTGCCTGAGCAGTTGATCGAAAGCGAGCTTTTCGGCCATGAGCGCGGCGCCTTCACCGATGCCCGGCATGCCAAGGTGGGGCTGGCCGAACTGGCCCACGGGGGAACGCTTTTCCTGGACGAGGTGGGGGAACTGCCCCTTTCCCTCCAGGCCAAATTGCTCAAATTCCTTGAAACCCGGACCTTTCGGCGGGTGGGCGGCATCAAAGAGATCCGGGTGGACCTGTTCATCATCGCCTCCACCAACCGGGACCTTGAACAGGCGGCGGCCGAGCGGGCCTTCAGGCAGGATTTGTATTACAGGATGGCCGTGGTCACCCTGACCCTGCCGCCCCTGTGTGAAAGAAAAGGGGATGTCCCCCTCCTGGTTGCCCACTATTGGAAGGTCTTTACCCATAAGTTCAAGAAAAGAGACCTGACACTTGACCCAAAGATTTTAGAATGCCTTGGAGCCTACGACTGGCCCGGCAATATCAGGGAGCTTCGAAACCTTCTCGAACAGCTGGTCATTCTGGCCGGTGAGAACGGGGTCACCATGGATGACCTGCCCAGGCGGTTCCTGGATTACCGTCCTTTGCCCGACCCCCAGCTTGAATCCGGCACGGGCCCTGCCGGGGTACTGGATTCCGGCCACTCCCTCCAGGCGGTCATCGGCTCCATTGAAATCAACTCCATCCAAAAGGCCCTTGAGAAAGCCGGGGGCAACAAGACCAGGGCCGCCCGGATGCTGGGAATCAGCAGGTATGCCCTGTTAAGAAAGCTCAAACGCCACCAGGCAGGTCGCTGACAGATAAAAAACGTGCGCCGGCGCACGAATTGTGCGATTCCGCACGAAAACAGTCCTCTCTTATGGATTCTTTCCTGATATATTTTTTAATTCCCAAGTGCTCATTTAATAAATATTCCATTTAAATTTAGATCCATCCATCCGGTTCGTCTTTGCTTTCCCCTGCCCAGGCATGGGAATTGCCTTTGTTACCTCTGCTTTTGCACGATTAAGGGACGTTGAGAATTTAATCGCTTTGGAAAGAGGATTAAGATGGATCGGATTTTTTTCAAGACATTGCCGGAAAAGATGAACGAATTTATCCACCTGGGAAAAGTGGCTGATTATATTCCCGCCCTGGGCCTTGTGCCCAGGGAGAAGTTCGGTATAGCAGTCTCTTCCATGGATGGGGAATACCACGAGGCTGGAGATTCAAGGGATCGGTTTTCTCTGCAGAGCATCTCCAAATTATTTGCCGTGATTATGGCACTGCAGTTCCTTGGGGACGAGTTCTGGCGACACATCCGACTGAAGCTTACCTCCTCTGCGTTTAATGCCATTTCCCCCATCGAGGCCGCCGAAGGCATGCCGAACAATCCGTTTACCAACGGCGGGGCCATTGCCATCGTGGATTTGCTGCTCTCCTGCAACCGCCGTTATCTTGATGATTTGATCGCTTTTTCCCGGCAGGTCTCGGGAAATCCGGATATTGATTTTGACCCGGCCGTTGCTGAATCGGAAATGAAGACCGCCCACCGGAACACGGCCATTGCGGAGTTTTTGAAAAGCTACGGCGTTATCAGAAACGAGGTTAAAGATGTACTCAGGGCGTATTGTATCCAATGTTCCCTTGCCATGAGCTGCCTGGACCTGAGCCGGGCACTTCTCTTTTTGGCAAACAGCGGCAGGGCCCCGGGTGACCGGGAAAAAATTCTCACTCCCCTTCAATGCCGGCGACTTAATGCGCTCATGCTCATGTTTGGCACCTATGATGCGGCCGGGGATTTTGTCTTCAGGGTGGGGCTGCCCGGTAAAAGCGGTGTGGGAGGCGGTATATCCGCCATTGTTCCGGGGCGGTTTTCCATTGCGGTATGGTCCCCGGCCCTGGATGAACACGGCACCTCCGTGGCCGGGCTAAAGGCCTTGGAGATGATAGTCCGGGAGATGGACATCAGCATTTTGTAACAGCCGGGGTGGCCTTGGGTTTCCCCCGGGGCAGATCCCCGGCAACGGTTCCCCGGTTTTTTCCGGGACTTTTTTTGTATGACAGGGGGCGGCCTTATGGGTACGCCTTTAAGATTAACCTTTAATAAAGGAGGCTATATGGCATTTTTACAAAAACTATTCGGCATGATCGGTGATTTGACCTGGGGGTGGTCCCTGGTTCCGTTTCTTGTGATTTTCGGGCTATTTTTCACCCTTGCCACCCGGTTTGTCCAGTTCGAAAATTTTACCTGGATGTTCAAGGTGCTTTTTTCGAAGAAATCTCCGGATGTCGACGGCATATCGGGCCGGGAGGCTCTTTTGCTCTCCGTTGGCGGCCGGGTCGGCGGCGGCAATATTGCAGGGGTGGCCGTGGCCATCACACTGGGCGGTCCCGGAGCTGTTTTCTGGATGTGGATGATCGCCCTGGTGGGCATGGCCACAAGCCTGGTGGAATGCTCCCTGGCCCAGCTCTTCAAACGGGCCGACGGGGATGGTGAATTCAGGGGCGGTCCTGCCCACACCATTATTTACGGGCTGGGCCGGGATTATAAATGGCTGGCCTCCATTTACGCTGTCTGCCTGGCTGTCTCCTTTGCCCTGGGGTTCAACGCCTTCCAGGGGAACACCGTTGCCGGGGCTGCCCTGGACAGTCTTGGCATCGACAGGATCTGGACCGGGATTTTTCTTGCCGTGGTTGCAGGACAGATTGTGTTCGGAGGTATTCGCCGCATTGCCAAAGTGGCTGATGTCATTGTGCCGGTCATGGCTGTGGGTTACCTTGCGATGGCCATTCTGGTCATGCTTATGAACATCGGCCAGGTGCCCCATGTCTTTATGAGCATCGTTGAGAACGCCTTTGGAATAAAACAGGCTGTTGGCGGCGGCATGGGCGCTGCCCTGGTCCAGGGGCTGCGCCGGGGGCTTTTCTCCAATGAGGCAGGGCTGGGGTCCGCTCCCAATGTGGCGGCAACGGCCACGGTGCCCCATCCCATTGCCCAGGGTATTACCCAGTCCCTGTCCGTATTTATCGATACCATTCTCATCTGCAGCTGTACGGCCTTTATCATTCTCCTGGCAGACGTTTACGTGCCCGGGGCCGAGGCCATTGACGGTGTGGTGCTGACCCAGCAGTCCCTGGTTTCCCATTTCGGGGCCTGGACCCAGTACTTTTTGACCTTTGCCATCTTTCTTTTTGCTTTCAGCTCCATCATTTACAACTATTACCTGGGAGAGAACGCCTTAACCTTTCTTACCCAAAGCCCAGCTGCAGTCAATTTACTGCGGCTGGCCGTGGTCGGCGTGATATTCCTGGGGGCGGTTGCTCCGGGGGCCACCGCCGTGTTTTTCTTTTCGGATCCTTTGATGGGCATTCTGGCAGTGGTCAATCTTTTGGCCATGATCATGCTATTTCCCACCCTGACCAGAATCCTTGCCGACTACAGAAAACAGCGCAGCCAGGGCATTGAAACCCCGGTGTTTGACCCGGATCGGTTCAAAGATCTGGACATTGATCCTTTGGCATGGGAGAACGCGGCTGCTTTGCCCTGCCGGGATGAAGAGCCGGAACGGTTTGGGGATGCTGTTGCCGAAGCCGAAGGTTTGTAGCCTTATGGCTGTCAGGGAAATCAGGCGGTTTCGATTCGGGATGCCATGACGTGGGAATGGCGGGTAAAAATCGAAGTGGGCCCGGATCATGCCCCTTTCTCTGCAAATCCTTTATACTACTGCCGAGATGGGATTTTTACGGCGCCTGATCATGGAAAGGGTTAGGCGCCGTCTCTTTTCAACGGCCTTCCCCCATATGGCTTGAAATAGTCAACCGGCAGGGCAGGGCGCCCAGCCTCTTCAGCGGTCATTGGGTAGATCACACCTTGACTTCCCCTGTAAAAATATAGATACTGGTAACTATCCATATATTCCAATAAGTTAATTTTTTATACTCCCGTGAATGGATACAAATATTTCGAGGATTAAAACTTTTGCCCAAAGAAGGTTCGAAGAAGAGCTTTCGCTCACAATCAGGTAAAAGGGGATATTTTCTACGGGGACTATTTAGTTTTTTCAACGAAAACCTTCGGAACACATGACGTATTTCGCGGTGAAATAGAAAAGAATTGTCTCTCGGTATACGTTACGGCCTTCAACGTGAGCCGGACAAAAGAGTATTTCATCAGGGACCCATTATTATGAACTATAAGCAAAACCGATCAATAAAACCGCCATTACTCTTGGGAAGAACACTCACCGGTGATGTGATCATCTGCCAGCTAACGGTGGTTCTGGTCTCCACCATTCTCCTGGTGAGTTTTGGGTACATGATGCTCTCCAAACGGATTGATAATTTATATGCGATGAAAACCGATGAATCCATTGCCACGTTACAACAGAATCTGGCAGTACCCGTCTGGAACTATGATGTAGAAAACATCTCTATTATCTGCAAGTCCTTTATTCAGCATGATTTCATCGCCGGCCTTGAGGTCGTCACAATTGATTTAGACCTGCTCTTTGACTATGACAATGAAAAAGAAAACGATGTTATTCACCAAATAATACCAATCATCCATAAAGGCTACACTTTAGGCCAGGTGAAGATACAAATCACAAGCCGTCCGCTTAAAAAATACAAACAGGGCCTGATTATCGTCGTCCTCATTACCATGACTGTTATCCTATTGCCGTTAATGCTGGTAACAGGTTTTTTGATCCGCCGCATTCTTAAAAAACCGTTGAACCAACTGATTACGGGCATAGAACAGGTGTCAAAAGGGGATTATGAATATCAATTCCAAAAGGCGTCCCAAAGAGAGATCGCCATCATCACCGACAAGTTTAAAGATATGTCCTATAAAGTAAAAGAAAGGGAAGACACGCTCAACCATATCAATAAACAGTTAGGACAGGAAATTATCGAAAGGAGAAAAGCTGAGGAAAAGGCCGAGGAACGGGCACATCAGGTCCGCCGGCTGGTGGATTCCAATATCATCGGTATCTGCTTCTGGGACTTGGGCGGCGCCATCATTGAGGCCAACGACGCCTTTTTGGAGATTGTCGGTTACAATTACTCCGACCTCATGGCCGGTAGGGTATGCTGGCCTGACCTCACACCACCGGAGTATGGGGATGCCGATAAGAACGCCTTAAAGGAGTTGGTGCGTTTCGGGTCCAGCCGCCCCTATGAGAAAGAAGCCCTCCGCAAGGATGGTGTGCGGATACCGGTACTGGTCGGCGGGGCGCTTATAAGCGATTCAGCGAATCGCGGGGTAAGTTTTGTCCTTGACCAAAGCGAACGTAAAAAGGCCGAACTGGAACTGCGGTACAATAAAGATTTATTGCAGTCGGTGCTCGATAACTCGACAGCGGTGATCTATCTCAAAGATACGGATGGCCGCTATATGTTGGTCAATAAACGTTTTACCGAACTGTTTCATATCGACCAGCAGGAAATTGTCGGCCGAACCGATTATGATATATTTCCGCCCGACATGGCTGACGCCTTTCGCCGTTTAGACCAGCGTGTACTTGCTGCAGGCCATCCCTTGGAGGCTGAGGAAGTGGCGCCCCATGACGATGGCCTTCATACCTATTTTTCCCTGAAGTACCCCCTGTTCAATCCCGCAGGTCAAGCATATGCGGTCTGCGGCATTTCCACGGACATTACAGTCCGTTTACAAGCCGAGGCGGAGCAGCATGCACGCCAGGCTGCCGAAGCTGCGAACCGGGCCAAAAGTGAATTTCTGGCGAACATGAGCCATGAAATCCGCACCCCGATGAATGCCATCAAAGGGTTAAGCTGCCTTTTACTGCAAACCGAACTGAGCACCATGCAGCAGGACTATGTAAAGAAGATCAAGACCGCCCAAGATTCTCTCCTGGGACTGATCAATGACATTCTTGATTTTTCCAAAATTGAAGCGGGCAAACTTTCCATTGAGGAAACATCTTTCAATCTTGAAGAGATGCTGACCGATGTTGCCGGTATTCTGGCCCAGGAGGCTGAGAAAAAGGGGCTGGAATTGGTTGCACGGCTGGCCGTCAACATGCCTGCCAGAGTGGTGGGGGACCCTCTACGGATACGACAGGTGCTTACCAACCTGATGAGTAATGCCATAAAATTCACAGAGCAGGGGGAGGTGGTACTCAGTATCGACCGCATTTCCGACACAGAGCAGGCGGGGAATACATGCTGCGTGTTGCGGTTCTCAGTGCGCGACACCGGAATAGGGCTGACTCCGGAACAGCAGGCGGATCTGTTCCAAAGCTTCTCCCAGGCAGATGTCTCCACCACCCGCAAGTATGGCGGTACCGGGCTGGGGCTTGCCATTTCCAAACAACTGGTTAATCTCATGGGCGGAGAAGTTGATGTCGAAAGCGAATATGGCAAAGGCAGTCAATTTTCTTTCACCCTTACCCTGCCCATTGATACCGAACGTCCCGACGAGGAACTTGCCACTCCCATTGACCTTAGAGGCCTTCGTATTCTCCTGGCTGATGACAACGCCACTTTCCGAGAGATCATCTCCTCCTATCTTCATTCCTTTGGCTATACAGTGGATGCTGTTGATTCCGGCAGCGAGGTGTTGGCCAAGCTCGGCCATACAAAGGTTCAGCCCCCTTACGATCTGGCCATTCTCGACTGGCAAATGCCTTACCCCGACGGCCTGGAGACTGCCAGGAAAATCAAAGCAATCCCACACCTGGCCGATTCCCTGCCCATAGTCATGGTCTCAAGCCACGGACGCGAAGATATCATGCGTGAAGCCGTCAAGGTTGGTATTAACAATTACCTGGTCAAACCCATCACCCACTCTGTTCTCTTTGATGCCATTCTGGAGACACTTGGACGTCATCCCGGCCCCAAAACGCTCGTGGTACCGGATTCTGACGAGCAGAAGTCTCAGCGCCGACAAATCCGCTCTGCCAGAGCCCTGATCGTCGATGATAATCCAATTAATCTTCAAATCTGCAGTGAGATTTTGAAAACACTTGAAATGAATGCAAGCACGGCTGCAAGTGGCCGGGAGGCCTTGGACCTTTTGGGCAAGGAAAATTTTGATGTGATATTGATGGATGTTCAAATGCCGGAAATGGACGGTTATCAGGCCACAGGTTTGATTAGGAAATCCTCCACCATAAAACAAATACCAATCATTGCCCTTACGGCACACGCCTTGAGCGGGGACCGGGAAAAATGTCTTGAGGCCGGTATGAACGATTATTTAACCAAACCCATTGATCCCAATCAATTAGTGGCTGTATTGAGCCGATGGATTTTTCCTGCAAAGACAATGGACAAGATAACCGGAGAACAAAAAGAGTCCAAACCTCCTGTTTTTACCAAGACCGAACTTGCGGGGATGACGCTTCCCGGAATCGACACGGAAAAAGGGCTGAAGCGACTTTCCGGCAACACAGCCAGCTACATCAAGGTTCTGAAAGCTTTCCGGAAACATTGCACCCAAGAGGTACCGTCCTTTTTGGCAGCACTAAGCGGGGGCGACCTGGAAGAGGCGGCAAAATTGGTTCATACGCTTAAGGGATTAGCCGGAACAATCGGCGCCCAATCCTTGTTTTCCAAAACCATTGAATTGGAAAAAGCGATAAAAGCCCAAGATAACAAACGTATTGCCTCTGGTACTCAAATTTTCGAGACGGAGCTAAAGCAAGTTCTTGAATCCATAGCCTCCCTTGATGAAACCGCCACATCTTCTCCTCATGCGTAAGTTCTTGAATTGAACCGGGCTAATGTCAATGCCGTTTCCTTAAGGAGCTAATGGTTATTGGTTAAAATTTCAGTAGGTTATGCTATATTGTATTCATGGAATTTAGTTTTATGTTCATAAAAAAAAGGAGAAAAAAATGAAAAAATTTAACAGTCTTGGCACGGATCATGATTTTCAACGAATGTGCCACAACTAATCGAATCCCTAAAAAACCTTATCTTCTCTGATAATTTTCGTGATCAAAACAAAGAAAATAAAAACGATTTTACAAGAAACCGTCTGCTATCTTTTCAGAGACTCATTTTTTTTCTTTTGAACATGAACAATAGCTCATATCAGGCTGAACTGGATAATTTTTATAAAGCGCTTTTTCACCATGAGATTGCTAAACGTGTCATTTATAAAGGTAACTTGAGCAAAGCCCGAGCTAAGTTAAAATATGATGCTTTTGTCGATCTCAATGACCATATGATTGATTTCTTTTATCGAAATTTCGATTTTCAGACGTGGTATGGATTCAATTTATTGGCTATCGACGGCAGTACAGCCAGAGTGCCTGATGAAGAACAAATCATTGAACACTTTGGCGTATGGCATTCTAAAAAAGGGGAAAAACCTTGTCCAAAAGCGCGAGTGTCCCAGCTATTTGACGTTTTAAACAAAATCACCATTGATGCAATTATATCTCCAAAAAAAGAAGGTGAAATTGAATTGGCCGCTTTTCATTGTTTGAAATTGGAGAAACGAGATTTGATTCTGCTGGACAGGGGATACCCCGCCTATTGGCTGTTCAAACTCATCCTGGCACAAGGAGCCCAATTTTGTGCTCGTATTTCATACAAAAAATGGAACGTTGTTAAACGATTTTATGAGTCCGGAAAACCCGAAAAAATTGTAAAACTGCATGCATCAGCGTTATCAAAGAAAAAATGCAGGGAACTGGAATATGATGTCCATCCCCTTGAAGTGCGTTTAATCCGAGTTGAGTTGGATTCTGGTGAAACCGAAATTCTTGTCACGTCACTGACTGATATGGATGCTTTCCCAAAAGAGCTTTTTGCAAATCTGTACCATTTGAGATGGCCCATTGAAGAGGATTATAAAACAGCAAAATACAGAGTTCAGATTGAAAATTTTTCTGGCAAAACGATCCATTCCGTTTATCAGGATTTCCATGCAAAAATGTTTTCCAAGAATTTAACCGCCGTAATTGCCACTACAACCCGCGATGACATTATAAAAAAATCAGAGACACTGAAATATGTACACCAGATCAATTTTGCCCAGGCATTGTCCCTGATGAAAGCGGTGTTTGTCAAGAAAGTTGTCGCCTCAAGCGCATTTTTTGTGAAATTTTTAGGTATAAATTTTCACTGTTGTTTTTACCCTTACCCCAAAAAATTTGTAGCTCCATTCCAGGATAAGTCAAGAAAAAAATCGGTTCCTCCCAGAGGGTCCCTCCCATTTTTTTCTTGACTTATCCTTCCATTCCCGCAGGATTTTTTTTGGGGATAAGGGAAAAACATAATTATGTCTGGGGGTAACCTTTATATTAAGCTGCTGGACGGTTATCGTTTTTTTCAGGATTAAGAGAGACTTCTGTTACCACAGTCCAATCTCTGATTCCACGGCTCCAACGTTCTGGTTTTTTTGCCTTTGCTTCCAGATATACCTTTTGACGGGCCTCTAAAATCGTCCTATCTGCCCCTGTATGCCTTTCATTTGGGGTAACAAATTTTATACCACTGTGACGGTGGACATTATTGTACCAGCGAACAAAATTCAGTACCCATTCTCTACAGGCCTCCAAGCTCTCAAAAGGGCCGGAAGGGTATGAAGGGGCATATTTCAGGGTTTTGAACAATGCTTCTGAATAAGGATTATCGTTACTTACCGACGGCCGACTGAATGAGGGGACAACTCCAAGTTGCTGAAGAGTGCACAGCATGGTCGCACCTTTCATCGGGGAGCCATTATCTGAATGAAGCACTATTTCATTGCCATTTACACCCTCTGACAGATACCCCCTTTTTACAAGCTCGGAGGCCAGCTCATCACTTTGCCTGTCATGGACTTCCCAAGCTACTATCTTACGACTGTAAATATCCGTTATCATATAAAGGTAATAAAACGAACCCTTTAGCGCCGCTGGAAGGTAGGTTATATCCCATGTCCAGACCTGATTAGGCCCTGTTGCTGTAAAACCCGTCGGTTTTTTATTTGTTTTATACCGGGTTTTACCTCTATGGTTCTGAAGACCGTTCTCTCTCAGTGTCCTATAGAAGCTTGCTTCGGATGCGACATAGATCCCCTGATCACAAAGCATGGGAACAATCTGGCTTGGCGGTAAGCTTCCATACTCCTGACTATTACAAATATCTATAATCATATGTTTTTCTTCTTCAGACAATTTGTTTGCAGGATTTCTTTCTGCATGGGGGCGCTTATCTTCTATTTCAGCAGTCGTTTTTTTCTGCCACCGCTGTAAGGTCCTTTCTGAAATTCCTATTATTTCACAAGCCTTACATTGGCGAGCACCGGATTTACAAGCTTCTTCCACCAAAGACAATATCTGCATTTTGTCTTCAGTAGGAATCATTCTTCCCCTTTGTCCCCCCAGATGTCCTGGACTTTTTTTTTTAACACAAGCAGGGCGGCAGCTTCTGCTAACGCTTTCTCCTTACGGGTTAATTCTTTTTCAAGGGCTTTAGTCTTGCGTTGCAATTCTTGCTCTTTTTGCTTGGTTTTCTTGACAAAATTTTGATCGGGGCTCTTTCTACATCCGGATATACAGTCTTTCTTCCACTCTTCTAACTGTTCCGGGTATATTCCATGTTTCCGGCAATATTCATTTTTTTCTGCTTCACTTAACGACGCAGTTTCCAATACTGCCTGAAATTTCCTCTCGGCTGACCAGGTTTTCTTCTTCGAGCCCACTGTACTCCCATTCCTTTTTTTGTAATTTCTTAGCCAGGTTGCTACCGTTGAATTTGGAACGTTAGCCTCTTTTGAAAAGTTTACCATCGGCGTGCCTGGGTTTAAAAGAATTTTCTGAATCATTGCCGTTTTGAATTCTTGTGTATACTCCACGTTTTCATATCCATTCCACGCCCTGTTCAAATTGTCTTATTGGCTTTTCGTTCGACACGACAACTATCCTGACACATCGGGAAAGATACAATTGTTTTGCTATTCGAACGATCTAAAAACTCAATTGCCGGATATGTAGAGTCGCTCAGGGATATATTCATAAAAACAACTGAGGGAATTCGACCTAACCGGAAATTTCCGAGACGACACCGTGTGAAGCAGAAACGATTCCATTTGACCCTAAAAACTACCACTTAAAGCTAAGGAAACGGCATTGGGGCTAATGTCATAGCCTGTTATGGCATGAACTGGGAAAAGATAGTTTGTAAATCAAATGAATAGTTCCGGAGGTCTGGGTTCAATACTTTGGAAAATTTCGTGAAGTCAACGGCCTCCCAATTCCCATCCCCAAAAAGTTGGATATACGCCTGAATATTCCCTTGATTAAGGCTGCTCATTTTCGAGCGGATTTGTACGCCAATATCCTGGGCAAAATTTTTTCCGTGCCAGTAATCATAGAGTAACACAGCCACCCATCCGGCCTCCATAAAATGGCCGCCGATTGTCGTGGTCATTTCTCCGGATTCAACGGACTTGAGAGCCTCCGGCGACCAGTTAATCCCTCCAAAGATCCGGACTGATTTCCCTTTTCTCTGAATTGGCTTGGTACCTTCAAATGCCGCCAATGCCATATTATCACTCGCTGCCCAGAGAACGCCTGGTTGCTGCCCTTCATACCTGGATAGCATACCTAAAAACGCATGTTGAGCCAGTTTCGAGTTCCAATTGTTGACCGGAACAACCTGAAGCAGCTTCGCATCCCCCCTGTTCCGGATGGCTTTTTGCAAGCCCTTTTCACGCGCAACGGCTGCCATTTCCGCCGTCGGCCCATTCAGACCGATCATTACGATTTTTCCCTCTTGATTACGGGAAGCATCCTTCTTCGCGGCATGATCCAGTAACGCATTGGCTAAATTAAAGCCTGCCTGTTCATCATCCGGCAGCATCTCTCCCAGCCAATAGCGATATTGGTTTTGTGGAATACCAACTTTTTCATAGCCTTCAGAATCTAAACCTGCATTAAGGAGAAACGCCCCCACGTGAGCTTCTTCAGCAAGTTGAATCAACTCAACACCAAGGAATTTGAAATTCATAAAGAGTATGGCATCAACTTTCTGCTCGTCCCGAATCGCCTTTTGTACCTGTTCTCTCATCTTAAAACGGTTATTTTGAGCATTATAGACCTGACACGCCATGTTTAAATCATGGCATGCGGCCTGAAAAAAATTTTTAACTAACGGCCAAAACGCATCATCCATGCGTGGGGCAAACAGGGCAAGCCTATAGGTCTTCTGGTCGGCATAGAGGTGAGATTGACCGATAACAAGACAAAGTACTGTACAGATAAGAACGCGGCGAAATTTCATAATATCTCCCTGAATTTATCGTGATTATTCATATCAGGCCTTTTTTCTCTGCCCCAAGAAAGGGTTTTATTGCAGGGAAAATGGAGAATTTCCCATCCCCATAACCGACAGGCCCGATGCCGGGCCCAAAGAGTTTACTTCATAACCTTGGAACGGCCGGATTGACAACCGATTCAATTTACAAGATAATCTAAAAAAACATAACGAGGAAGGAGGGATGTCTGGTCGTTATGGACAATTATCTACCGGTCAGAGAATCCCAGGTCTGTATTTTCAATGATTTTTCAAAATGTCTGGTTGTCAAATTATAGAGCTATGCCACAGCCATTGGCAATGGTCGCCACAATGGTGTTGATCTCGGTGACCACCTCGGAGATATTGCCGATCACCTCAACCGTTCCGGTTGTGGAGGACTGGATTCCCTGAATCTGTTCCTTTATGGCACCGGACATAGAGGTCATATTGTCGGCCCCGCCGGCCGCGGCACCTGCCCGCTCGGACAACCCATTCACGCCGGTGCTCATACTGGCGGAAAGATCGGTAAACTCTGTCGAGGCCTTGTTGATGGTAACGGCGTTCCGTGTCACCTCACTCATTAATGCCTGGAGCTTTTCAATAAATTGATTAAGCCGGTCGGACAACTCTCCGATTTCATCGTGGGTTTTCACCTGAAGCCGTTTGGTGAGATCTCCCTCTCCCTGGGCAATGTCTTTAATCATCTCAACGGTATCCTACCTGCTAATCAAAAAATACAGCCCTTTGGGCAAATTTTTTCGGAAGTGTGTAGCCGAATCGTTCAAGGGTTGTCCGGTTTATAAACAGGCCCGGATCCGGATCACGTTTCAACGGAACTTTATTTATATCTTTGCCTTTAACCACCACCTCCTCCACGGACTGGGCAAGCATTTTTCCAAGCTTTACGTCATCCGGAGAGAATCCGACCAGGGCGCCATTTTTAACCGGATTTTTATTGTAAGATAGAATCGGGGTATCTCCTGCGGCTGCCACAATTGCCTGGCCATTGTCAAAAATCAGGGCCTGATTGCCCAAAACAATGGCCGACACCTTGCCTCTATATTTTGCCACAGTTTCCAACACCTCTTCTTTGCTCCCAAGAAAGGCGTCGTTATATTGAATATTTTTACCGGCCACAGCCTGTTGGGTCTCCTTTTGGTCCACCAGCGAGCCGGGGTGGCCTTTTTCAAGGAGGAGCACCATGGAGGTGAAATGCGGGACAATGGACTGGAACACCCCGTACTGGGACGCCTTTGACAGGTGGTAGGTCACCCCGGTAATCCCCTTCATATTCTTAAGCCCCAATATTCGAGGATGATTGCATCCGCCGATAAAGGTCGCAATGCCGGTCTTGTTCTTTGCCAGCCATTTAACCGCGTTGGATCTGAGCAGCACCATCCCGTCTTTCTCGGCTTCCCATTGCCGGACAACGGTTTCAAACTCCTCGAATGATCCCAGTTCCTTACGGTATTCAATTTGGATCGACGGAGAAAGTTCGCGCAGTTTTTCGTCAAATCCGCTCACAACCCGGTTTGACATGCCGGATTTGCCGACCCAGGCTACGCCGATATTTTTTGCCTGGGCCGCCGTCGTTTGGATGCCGATAAAAAGAACCAATCCCGCCACGATAAAAAAACTTTTCGCCTTCAACTTTTTTTCAATTTTGATCATTGGAATTTCCTTTTTTTAAATGGGGCATAAATTTTTTATAAGAAAGTCTGTGTAACCGACACAGATCTTTCAAACTTTGTTGTGGGCCGAAGCCTGGGTGAAGCTATACCAAGGACGGTCCGTAGCCGTTTATATGAAAGAGCTCAGTAAGTTACTGAGTTCTTTCATTCTTCGTTGTGGGTCGAAGCCTGGCAGATGATATGTCTGGCTCGGCCCATGGCCGTTATACAGAACTGATGTGATCTGCTTCATAGAGTTCGCACCAGGTCCTGACCAACTTTTGGGTCCTGCTTTCCAGCCTTTGGGCAATGATGGCTGAAATCCTTGTACTCAGCAGATATCCCAGTTCCGGATCATTGCCACACAACGATTTGAGTTTGTCAGCCGGTATCAAGAGAATTTGGCTTGCCTGGGCACAACACGCTGTTGATGTCATTTTCCCCGGCTCCACAAAGGCCGACCACCCGAAAATTTCATTTTGCTTTATTTCGTCAACCTTAACCTGCTTTTCAACATTCTCGACCTGGGTGGAAATGTAATCTTCATATTTGATATCCTTGGTAAGGATTTTATCCGTGAACAGAATAAGCAAGTCAACATCACCCTGAATCAAGCCGTACAGATGCTCTGCAGGTTCCTGGCTTTGAAAAATTATGTCTCCTTTGTCATAGGTTTTAATATGGCTAAACGCCTCAATTTCTACAAAATACTCCCTGGAAACATCCGAAAAAAAGGGAAACTGTGATAAATTCGGCTTTTGCTGCATGGCAATCTCCTTTCCATATTGGGTGTTTGATTCACTGCATCCTGCGGTGGGCTCCTTGATTCAGGGGAATTCATAGATATCGCCGATCCGGGCCGCTATGCCGCCTTAAACCGGTCCGGTTTTGATGGCCTTTGTTTACCGGAACCATGAATCGGCGGTCTTTGATTCGTCGCCTGCCGCCCCTGTCCAAGGTAAAATGCGTCATGGGTTTTGGCACCGTAATGCCCTCTATTTTATATATCTTCGATTTCAACAGCCCTTCCGGGCTGTAAACGCAACAGGCAGATAAAAAGACAAGATGAAGTGTTCTGGTCTATAAGGGAGAAATTTAATCCAGAGTACAAAGGAATTTTATCTTGGTATAAAATTCATGATACTAAAGACCGATTCAAATGGCAAGCATGGGAATTGATGCCCTTTGAGGCAATTTTTAATTCCGGGGACCGTTTGACGTTTAAACACGTTTTTACAACCTCATTTCAACAAATTCAGTTGTGGCCGCCTCAAATATTACGATGATATCGGAATTTTTAAAGATAGATGACCCTCTGATCACCACCCTGACCAGAATCCTTGCCGACTACAGAAAACAGCGCAGCCAGGGCATTGAAACCCCGGTGTTTGACCCGGATCGGTTCAAAGATCTGGACATTGATCCTTTGGCATGGGAGAACGCGGCAGCTTTGCCCTGCCGGGATGAAGAACCGGAACGGTTTGGGAGTGCCGTTGCCGAGGCTGACACCTGGAAAATGTGGTCGATGGTATGATCAAGCCTGGTAAAATAACCGTTTCAATAATTTTGATCTGCAGAACCGATACACAGTTCATCCAGCAATTGAATCAGTTGGTTGGTTTCCGGTTTGGTGACATAATTATCAGCTTTTACGGCATTACACTTGGCAATCATCTGTTTGTTAATTAAACTTGAAAACATGATGGTAAAAATGTTTTTGAGGTTTGGATTATGTTTCACATTTTTACATAATGTCAGTCCGTCCATTTGGGGCATCTCTATGTCACTGATAAGAACAACTTTACTTAAGTCCTGTTCACCGTTTCCAAAGTCAGTCTCTAAATGTCGAAGGGTTTGAAGACCATTTTCAAATTCCGTAATGTTTGAGAATCCGGCTGATTTCAGTGCACGTGACACACCCTTTCGTATGGTGGATGAGTCATCTGTAAAAACAATTTGGAGTTCATCCCTTGTAATACTTTTATTTTTTTGAAGGTTTTCCTCACTGACATCTTCAATGATAAGATCCGGAAAAATATTGGATAGAATATGCTCAAGATCAACAACCAATATTTGATCCCCTTCAATGCTCACCGAACCCGTAAAATAATTTGTATCCCCGATGGTCTGATCGAGTGGTACCAGGTCTTTCCAGGATATCCGATATATACGTCTTACACCGTTAACTTTAAATCCATTTACAGAGTTATTAAATTCAGTGACAACAACGATCTCTCTTTCATATTCAATGGTTTCCTCAATCTCAAGTATCTGTGCCAAGTCCATTACAGGAATCGTTTTATCCCTGTAAAGCAGCATGCCAAGTACGCCCGGCACCTTATTGGGCAGCGTGGCCAGTGATTTATGATTATATTGTTGAATGGACTGGACCTTGGCAACGTTAATCCCGAAAGGCTGGTCATTTATCAGCACAGCAAGCAGCTCCAGTTCGTTGGTTCCTGACTCAAGCAGTATCCCCTGCTCACTCATAAGATGTCTCCCGTTTTTAAAGTGTGATTGAATTGTCATTGTTTCTAAATCAAGCCCTGGATACTTGCATGAAGTCGTTTACCATGCTTGAAAGTTATGTTTGAAAAGCGAGTTTTTTGTCAAGAGCTGTTGACTCGCCCCTGCAGAACGCACATGCATGGAATTTTGATTTATGCAAATCCTTTAACGATACAGATGGTATCATTGAGATCAGGGATTTCACCGAAGGTATGTGTCTGAGACCATCGAAATTTTGTATCTGTGAATAGTAGTTACGATACATGAATAGACAAAGAAAAACAATTTTTTCGGTTAATAACGGCTTAAGTTCCAATTGGTGACTCCACCTATAATGATCACATTTGCATCTATGTTTCCCATTTACTATCCCCAGATAAAATAGCTCATGCATCTTTTATAAGAAAGTCTGTGTAACCAACGCAGATCTTTCAACTTTCATTGTGGGCTGAGGCTGGGTGCTGATAGACCAGGTCGGCCCATGGCCGTTATATGAAAAAAGGCCTCAATTATTATCAACTGAGGCCTTTAAATAAGGGATTAAATTTCAAATTTGGAATACAATTTTAACCGCCTACATTACCGCCCTCAAGATCTCTCCAGGCCCTATCGACACTACTGCCGATTGTTCCGAAAAGATCATCAAGCTCATTTTTTACAGGCGACCACTCTGACGGGCATTCGTTTTCCAACTGATCAACTCTAATTTGAGCCGTCGTCACCTCTTGTTCGAGCTGTCCGATCAATGGTAGGATTTTTTCTTTCTCTGCGGATCCATAAGTGTCTGCAACTTTTTTCATCGCTTCTAACTTTTCTTTCCAGGCAGTTACTTCAGCCAACATTGCCTTGCAGTAATCTTTAACTTCCATGATTTCTTCTCCTCAAATTGAATTAATGAAATGATAAACAATTCATATAATTGAGCGATACTAAATCCTGAATAAGAGTAGGCTATAAAAATTTGAGCGGCAACTTAGGTGGAGTCCATTAAATTATATGATCTCATACTATACAATTTCACCAAATAAATGTAACCATATATTTAAATTTTAATATTTGAAATGTCCTATTAACCAAAACAGGGCGCTATTTATATCATGAATTCTTTTAAATTACTTAAATCCGTACTTGTTTTCATAGCCATATTCCATCTTGTTTCGGTCTTGGCTTAATGGTATCCGTGACTTTTCAAAAAGCAGCCATTGCTTTTTATGGTGGTACCCTGGAATGGACACCTATGCCAATCTTTTTTATCAGGGTAATTGGGTCTTTCGCCTTTGTCCTGGGTTATTTAGCCTTGATGGCATCTCCTAATCCCATCAAGCATAAAATAATAATAATTGGTTTTATCGAATTTTTATCCTGCGAAATATTAACAGTCATTTTTTTGCAGATGAAGTTTATACTGTACTTAATATAAGCCAGACGATGAACATTATGACTTCAATATTTTTTGGGTGGCAGGCTTTTCTGCTGACCTATTTTTTTTGGCTCAATTTAACATGACCATCGACACTTTACTTTTCTAAGCTGCCTGTGCGGCAGTGAACTGGATGTTGAACGTTTTGAAAAAGAAGTAAACTTTCTAAGCTGCCTGTGCGGCAGTGAACTGAGTTTAAGCGTTCTGCTTGTTTTCGGTTTTTTTCTAAGCTGCCTGTGCGGCAGTGAACTGAGGCAACGAGCGGTCAGAACTTGGCCAGGATTTCTAAGCTGCCTGTGCGGCAGTGAACTGATAAAATCTTTTGTCGACCTTTTTTGTGTTTTTTTTAAGCTGCCTGTGCGGCAGTGAACCCATGGCCATGATGTTGCACACCGGCGTACCTTTTCTAAGCTGCCTGTGCGGCAGTGAACGCTTATGGTACACCCCGATGTGGCACCATTGATTTCTAAGCTGCCTGTGCGGCAGTGAACACTTAAAAACCCAAAAACCCGACAAGCAACCGTTTCTAAGCTGCCTGTGCGGCAGTGAACAACAATCGGATTGCAAACATGGTTCTTTCTGATTTCTAAGCTGCCTGTGCGGCAGTGAACCGTAACAACAGACCCGTTTGATGTCAAATATATTTCTAAGCTGCCTGTGCGGCAGTGAACACCAAGACCCTCGACCGTCAATTTTCCAAGCATTTCTAAGCTGCCTGTGCGGCAGTGAACTTGCGGCGCTGTGATCAGCGGTGAGTACGTCCTTTCTAAGCTGCCTGTGCGGCAGTGAACTGTGGCGGTGTCCAGACGATTGATTTTTGCCATTTCTAAGCTGCCTGTGCGGCAGTGAACTGGCAGCATAGGTTTGTAACCATCTGGATAGTTTTCTAAGCTGCCTGTGCGGCAGTGAACCAGTTCCTCCGGCACCTCTTTGACCGCCTTAATTTCTAAGCTGCCTGTGCGGCAGTGAACATGGATTTTTTGCGTTCCCTATACCGGATCAGTTTCTAAGCTGCCTGTGCGGCAGTGAACAACTTTTTTACGAGCTAAAGTCATACACCTTTTTTCTAAGCTGCCTGTGCGGCAGTGAACATGATACCGAATCCAGTGGTATTTATTCAGATTTTCTAAGCTGCCTGTGCGGCAGTGAACAGCATTTTTGACCCATTCGACCATTCTTGTCATTTCTAAGCTGCCTGTGCGGCAGTGAACACTCTAACAGGTTCGTGAATTGTTCCTACGTTTTTCTAAGCTGCCTGTGCGGCAGTGAACTATCCATCCACCCTGGGCATTGGGCTAAAGCTTTTCTAAGCTGCCTGTGCGGCAGTGAACCGTGACCAGGACACATTTGAGCAGTTCATTAATTTCTAAGCTGCCTGTGCGGCAGTGAACGGCAACCCATCGCAGTTCTCCAGGATGCGTCGTTTCTAAGCTGCCTGTGCGGCAGTGAACATTGATCCGTCATTGAACCATGGCCCTATAAATTTCTAAGCTGCCTGTGCGGCAGTGAACGAATGGGTTGACGTTATTATCCTCGGGATAGATTTCTAAGCTGCCTGTGCGGCAGTGAACGAGAGAGCGGCGAGGCTTGCGGCCATTCTTGATTTCTAAGCTGCCTGTGCGGCAGTGAACTTGAATTTGGCGAAAGAGATCGACACGGCTCATTTCTAAGCTGCCTGTGCGGCAGTGAACAAGTTCGTGTGTGGAAATTAGGTTCTCTAAAGTTTCTAAGCTGCCTGTGCGGCAGTGAACTAGCGCCTGGCTTTACTTTAAGGGCTATATTATTTCTAAGCTGCCTGTGCGGCAGTGAACGGAATCCGCTTACATCTCCAAAAGGGGCTATATTTCTAAGCTGCCTGTGCGGCAGTGAACTGTATGATGCTTCTATAGCCCTAAGTCCTGCTTTTCTAAGCTGCCTGTGCGGCAGTGAACTCCGCCGGACCCGTCAGCGAATCCATTATCTTTTTCTAAGCTGCCTGTGCGGCAGTGAACTGCAGACGCTTTCGATTGCCTGCGGGTTAGGATTTCTAAGCTGCCTGTGCGGCAGTGAACAAAATGAAAAGCAAAATTTATTTAAGCGAGATTTTCTAAGCTGCCTGTGCGGCAGTGAACGGTGCGGGGAACTTTTGTCTACCGATGAAATCTTTCTAAGCTGCCTGTGCGGCAGTGAACGGTATGATTAGCTGTCTTAGCGGTACTTACACTTTCTAAGCTGCCTGTGCGGCAGTGAACATACATCAAATTCTTCTCCTGATATCATCCCCTTTCTAAGCTGCCTGTGCGGCAGTGAACATTCAGGCAATGACTTTTTACTTCGATCTTGATTTCTAAGCTGCCTGTGCGGCAGTGAACAATACCCATAACAACTGCCATAGCTGCATACATTTCTAAGCTGCCTGTGCGGCAGTGAACTATTCCATGTTCGTTTCTCCTTTTGTTGTGTTTTTCTAAGCTGCCTGTGCGGCAGTGAACCGATAAATTGTCAATAGGTTGGTTTTTTTATGTTTCTAAGCTGCCTGTGCGGCAGTGAACGAAACATCATGCCAAATCACTTCCCCACGTAATTTCTAAGCTGCCTGTGCGGCAGTGAACAACAGCGAAAAGTTTAAACTGGTAAACCCAAATTTCTAAGCTGCCTGTGCGGCAGTGAACAATACCCATAACAACTGCCATAGCTGCATACATTTCTAAGCTGCCTGTGCGGCAGTGAACTATTCCATGTTCGTTTCTCCTTTTGTTGTGTTTTTCTAAGCTGCCTGTGCGGCAGTGAACCGATAAATTGTCAATAGGTTGGTTTTTTTATGTTTCTAAGCTGCCTGTGCGGCAGTGAACGAAACATCATGCCAAATCACTTCCCCACGTAATTTCTAAGCTGCCTGTGCGGCAGTGAACAACAGCGAAAAGTTTAAACTGGTAAACCCAAATTTCTAAGCTGCCTGTGCGGCAGTGAACTGGGAACTGCCCGATATTCAACCTCAGCCAAATTTCTAAGCTGCCTGTGCGGCAGTGAACGGCAAAGAGCGCTACAGCACCATGATCGAATGTTTCTAAGCTGCCTGTGCGGCAGTGAACATTTACCCTTTTCTCTTTCGATTTTTTCCGTATTTCTAAGCTGCCTGTGCGGCAGTGAACATTAAAAAGGAAATTTGACATTTTTTTTTGAGTTTCTAAGCTGCCTGTGCGGCAGTGAACATTCTGAATCAAGAAGAACAGAAGCATCGGAGTTTCTAAGCTGCCTGTGCGGCAGTGAACAAAATTGTTCAACTACCAGTGAACCAAGTATATTTCTAAGCTGCCTGTGCGGCAGTGAACCGAATCGAGAGATGATCAACTTAGATTTGCAGGTTTCTAAGCTGCCTGTGCGGCAGTGAACTGGGAACTGCCCGATATTCAAACTCCGCCAAATTTCTAAGCTGCCTGTGCGGCAGTGAACCATATTTATGCTGTACAAATTGGGTGCGGCTCTTTTGAAACATATGAAAGCCATGGTCATTAAAGGTGTTCAGGGTTGTTAGTCTTATTTTTATGCTGCTTTCCAGCAAGATAATTCATTTGTCAGTGACTATCTGATGTAAATTGCAAAAATTTCCTGGACAGCGAGTCATAATTCCGTTATGAAAGAATAGCGGGAGGTAGATGACATGCAAATCAAGCAACAAACCTTTTGTGGTCGAAAGTTTACCGGTAAAGAAATCGCATTAATCCAGGAAGTCGTTGCTACCTGTGGAGGCCTTAGCCGACGAGAACTGGCACATACCGTATGCGAACTTCTGGAATGGAAACGCCCTAATGATCGGCTAAAAGTCCGGGAATGTAGTGATTTTTTGGAGCTTTTAGAGGCCAAGGGAGCTCTAACCCTTCCTGAAAAGAAACAACAAACAAAGATCGTTTTTCACAAGAGTATTCCCCAAACACCCTGTAAGCAACCCCACAGCACTTTGCGTGGCAGCGTAGAAGAATTTACACCTCTTGAGATACAGCGGGTTCAGAATCGAGAGCAGAGGGATCTGTTTAAGGAACTCATCGGTCGCCATCATTACCTGGGATATGCAATGCCTTTTGGCGCCAGATTGCAGTATCTGATTTATGTAAACCGTCCCCATCGAGAAATTGTGGGGTGCATCCAGTTCTCAAGCCCTGCCTGGCGGATGCGTGCTCGCGATGAATGGATCGGTTGGACAGATGAAAGGCGTAAGGTCGCTCTACAAAAGGTGGTGAACAACAGCCGTTTTCTGATCCTTGCTCCCATCCAAAATTTAGCGAGCATGATACTGTCATGTAGTCTCCGGGAACTCAGAGATGATTGGGAACAGCAGTATGGTCTTAAACCCATGCTGGTAGAGACATTTGTGGATCGACAACAATTCCACGGTGGCTGTTATCGGGCATCGACCTGGATTGAGTTGGGGAAAACCACTGGTCGTGGGCGCATGGACCGATTCGGCAAACGTCATGGCGCTGATGTAAAAACCATATTAGTATATCCACTGGAAAAAGATGCTGTTCACCAACTCAGGGAGGGGATATGAATCCAGCGGTTTCCCTTTCTGCTGTGGAGCATTTACCTTCCCCCGTCATTGATCCGGGGCAAAAATGCTATGATGATATTGTCAATTTTCTTAATTCCAAGGAGAATCATTCAGTGAAACTCAGTGATTTGGAACAAGAACTTGAAAAACGAGGACGTGAGCTGATGCGCATCCTGCTTCAGGAACATTTAGACAAGCTCGGTCCCAGTCATTGTGAAGAGCCGGTCTGTGGAGCCGATGGCATTGTTCGACCGAAAGTGAGGCCACAGGATCGAAAAATCGAAACCGTATTTGGAACGGTATCGGAAAGTCGTGCCGGATATGGAAACAAGGGCGTGGCAAGTTTGCACCCGTTGGATGCCCGATTGAATCTTCCCCCAGAACTTTATTCCCTCGAACTTCGTCGCCGTGTGGCTGAAAACGCTTCAAAGAGTTCTTTTGACGAGACTGTCGAAACGATCAAGAAAACCACTGGAGCCGATATTCCCAAACGTCAGGTAGAAGAGTTAACACAGCGAGCAGCTCGGGATTTTGACGCATTTTATGAAATACGGCAATGCAGCCCGGCGGATGAGACAGTTACTGGTCCAATACTGGTAATCACCACCGATGGTAAGGGCGTGGTAATGCATGAGCAGGACCTGCGGGAACAAACCCGGAAAGCTGCCCGGAAACGAAAGCCTCAGATGGAAAGCCGGCTATCCAAAGGGGAAAAGAAAAATGCCAAGCGAATGGCAACCGTTGCCGCTGTATATACTATAGATACGTTTAAACGTACGCCCCAAGACTTGCTTCCGGGGAATGACAAGTCGAATACAAAAACAAGCCCTCACCCGGAACAAAAGCGTGTATGGGCAAGCCTTGAAAAATCAGCCGAGCAGGTCATTGCATCGGCCTTTTCTGAGGCCTCCCACCGTGATCCCAACCACGAAAAACATTGGGTTGCCTTAGTGGACGGCGAAAATCAACAACTACGAATCCTGAAACGTATGGCCAAAAGACAAAATGTGGCCCTTACGATCATTGTTGATATTATTCATGTTATTGAATACCTCTGGAAAGCTGGCAGGGCATTTCATCCCAAATCCGGCCCGGAGCTTGAAAAATGGGTCCAGTACCGCTTGGCTAAAGTACTCGATGGCAAGGCCGGATTGATGGCAGGGGGGATGCGTAGAAGTGCTACATTAAAAAAATTTACAGACAAACAACGTAAACCTGTAGAAGCCTGCGCAACGTATTTGAAAAATAAAGCACCGTACCTTGAATACCATCATTATCTTGACCTTGGCCTCCCTATTGCCACAGGAGTTATTGAGGGCGCATGTCGTCATCTTGTAAAGGACCGAATGGATATAACTGGTGCCAAATGGCGGTTGTCCAGTGCTGAAGCAGTGTTGCGTCTGCGTGCCTTGCGGAGTAGTAACGATTTTGATGAGTATTGGAATTTTCATGAAGCCTGCGAATACGAACGTAATCACCGGGCTCTTTATCAACATGGTGAGGTTCCGGCTACAAAGCTACCAAAACCTTCACCGAAACGACGGGGGCATCTAAAAGTGATCAAGTAATGCTGGCAAAGAATGGCAAATATCATGACTACCAGCTTTGGTCAGACATGTCGTAAAAGAGCCGCACCCGTACAAATTCATTTATAACATTTCTAAGCTGCCTGTGCGGCAGTGAACACCAAGATTATCGGTTGCAGTTACATATTTTTTTTCTAAGCTGCCTGTGCGGCAGTGAACTTTGTTAAGTCCAAAAATACTTTTTGTTTGATTTTCTAAGCTGCCTGTGCGGCAGTGAACAATAAAGCAAGATATAAAAAAGATGGTAAAACAGCAAGTTAAAGGTGATTTGCTGTTTTACTCAATCATTTTTTATATGTGTGTAATTTGCTTGATTTCGTTATAAATTTTCAAAGATCAAAAAATATTGGTTCTGATCTGGGGTTAAAACCAGGGGACTGTTGCGGTACTGGAAAGGCCAAATTGGTCAAAATTTCCTTTAACCGGTTTGTCCCGTAGTGGTCCAAACGCTATATAACGTCTATGTCTGTGTCCGGAAGAGCTGCTCGTTAATTCAA
Source organism: uncultured Desulfobacter sp. (assembly GCF_963666675.1). NCBI lineage: Bacteria > Pseudomonadati > Thermodesulfobacteriota > Desulfobacteria > Desulfobacterales > Desulfobacteraceae > Desulfobacter > uncultured Desulfobacter sp. The sequence continues at coordinate 1,545,849 of NZ_OY762929.1, forward strand.
GATATGGATCTGTCAGTTCTTTAGAAATCATTTTTGATTTATATCTTTTTGTTTTATTTTCGGCGATGGAGCCTCTTTTGATAAGTCGGCGTAATTTTGCAGGACTCATGGTTGGCTGTTTGCGGAAGATACTACAATATTTCACTTGTGGTGGAACAGGCAAAATATCCTTGATTTTACAATACCCTGCCATTGGTCCAATCCACTTAAGTTGCTGCAATTCTGTCAATGTTGTTAATGTCCCATGGATTCTCATTAAATTTCCGAGGGTTGGCCCTTGTTTTGGAAAACTGACCCCGATATCAGTGGCGCGCAAATCACACAAAGCTTTATGGAATTTGCTGAAAAGAGCGTTCATGAGTATGGGACGCGGCAACTCTGGGTCCGGCAGAAGCAAAACATCTACATAATGGTCCATATGTCACCTTCTCTCTATTTATCGCTTTCACCAAATACACCGCCACGAACCAGAACGGCCATGACATAATGTTCATCCGTTATTTCGTTTAAAGCGTCGCCATTTGCCCAGGAATCAAAGAAGGTATAAAAATCCTGTTTTGCCTTTGGTGTTCGGTATGCTTTCCCCAAATTTGTTACGGCGCCATAGGGTTCAATGGCTATCGGACCAATTCCCTGGGTTGGGTCATTAAATTCAGGATACCAGGTATCAATGGTTCGTATCGCATTCCCCAACTTCTGGGAATGCATTGCTGCAATCTCGTTAACAGCGTAAAGAACCTTGCTTTTATTTCCTTTTCCCTTATCCAGGACCAACTCTTCACTTGGATAGACTTCCTGGGCCTTGCCAACCTTGGCATAACAAATAACATCAATTAGAAGAAAATCATCATCGCTGGACAGGGCATGGGCGATGCGTTGCGCAAGACTGTCAATTTCATTATCAGCAGTCTCCATATCACGAAGAGAATAAGCGCCGGCATTAAATTTCCATTGTTGTTCGGCGCCTTGATTCAATGCATTGACCTCAACTTCAATGGATTCTGCGCCGATTCGGTTTCGCCAAAGGAAACGGGCATTGGCAATATTTATGGCATAACGACGTGATAACTCGGTAAATCCAGTTTTTTCCACATAGGTTTGGGCGGCTTTGCTGTAGCTTTGCCGAAAATCGGCATTGTTACATGCGGACGGGCGGTGGATGCCCCCTAAGAATTTTAATGTGAACCGGAGCGCCAAGGTATCCTGGTCCGGTTCAAGTGCGCAGGTATCCACTGTCTGAAGATTGGCTTTTTCAACTTCTTTATTCAGTTTTGCAGGGTCATTCTGGATGGCCTTTTTTAAACGGTTTGAAATAGTGCCGCGAACCGATTTTTCTTTAAGTTTCAGCGGCGCACAATTATCACGTTTTTCCCATGTTGTACCGTACATATACCCATCTGACGGAACCATTTTTTTTTCAAATGCCAGAACAGATGCAGTGTTTTTGGTTTTAGCCATCACATTCCTCCTTAATGTCAATATTGTTAGAATCCTTCTATTGTATCGTGATTATCCTGCCGGCAAAGATACAGGTTGTTTTCAGCATCATAGTGATAATGCCACAGCAATTCTTCTATATTTTTGAGGTGATAGGGCATTGTAAACTCACCCAGTGTCACCACCGCTTCTGCAAAACGATGCGGGCTTTCAGGGTCTCTTTGATTTTGGGCTGATCCAAGTTCGCTGATGCCGTGAAAACCTGTTGCAATGGGGACGATCCATCCCCGCTGTCCTTCAGCAGGACCGGTTTGTTTGCGTTGACTGCTCCAGGTAACCTCCATCTCGCCGTTTTTTTCTTGTTGTTCACAATGATGGTGGACAGCCAGATAATCAATTAATGCATCCAGTGCATCCTGTCCCTGCTCCATGGCTTCGATCATCAGGTCCCGCCGCTCAATGATGGCATATCCGGGCATCAGCAGATTTTTAATCTGATTAAAATCCCTGTTAAAGTCGGGCTGCTGGAATTCCAGAATATCGCCACCCGCTATTTTCATCCGGCTGTGGAGTATTTGAGGTACCTGATTTATCACCTCAGTCTCAAGTGATTTGTCAATTCCCTCACAGGCGATGACAAGGCTGACCTCCAAGTGGCATCGCGCCTCTTCGATAAAAGAGGGACGTTCTGCATTGCCTTCCGGCTTGCCCTTTTTGGGTGCCGGTTCAAGGGGGTTCCCTGTTCCGATAATGGAATATTCATAGTCCCCCGGACCTTTATATGTGTGTAACTTAAATTGGTGTGAAACCACGCCCACTGCCTGAAATGAAATGGTTTCATTCGGCTTTCGATTCAAAGCGTCATTCAAGTGCCTTTCTAGTGCATGAACGGCGCCCAGCCACGCCGTCATGGCAGGGAAACCGATGGTAAATGGGCTTGACAGGGCATTGGCATTTTGCACATGGATATGAGGAATCAATAGTATTTGTTTGGTCATCTCAGGGCCTCCCGGTTGAGGGTGATGAATGTTTTGAGATAATCGCGCTCCACAGGGCCTAACATGACAGGCTTTTTAATCATTTTGGCATAAGCGGTTGCAATCCATTTTGCAAGTTCAGCACATAACGTATCCAGCCATTCGCCTTGTTCTTTTCGGACCTGTGCAAAACCGTGGCAAAGCCAAATTTTCTGGTGATCCGGTAAAGCACTGCTTTCTTCCCTGTATTGGTCTTCAGCCACAGAGCGCAGCACAGCGGATCGTTCTATGATGATATCCAGTATTTCTTCAATGCGATGGTCTCTTCCACTTTCTAAATTTCGACGGGGGATTTCGCTGTTTAACCCTGTTTTAAATATGCCATGCAATTTTTTGAGTGGTTCCCGGATATCACGATACCAGATTGAATTAGCGAAAAAATTTTTTTTAGGGAAATTAATTTTCCGTTTATCGAGATGAGGAGGGGAAGAGTCAAGTAAATAATAAGTTTGGTATTTATTGTTGAGTGCACTTATATTTTTAGGGTGATCCCCACCATGCTTGGTTACTGTGAGATTTAGTAACGCTGAAAAACCTTTTTCAAAGAACGCATTCTCTTTATATGCTTTTCTTCCTAAGAAGCTTTTTGGTGACTTACCATTCATTGCATCTATTTTATCTTTTAGGGAAAACACTAACCCGGAAGGCTTGAGGACAGACAACTGATGATATGAACCGCCGACTGGAAAAAAAACTTGTTTAGCCCGATCGGAGGTATTGTGGTTTTGGGATGTTAAACATTTTGAAAATTTTTTGATCCACTCTTTGGCGTTTGAACGAGGTACGCCTAAATAGCTTGAAATTTTATGTTCGTCTTTTTTTTGGAGAAAATTAAAAATTGGTTGGTTTTCAATTGGCAAAGATAAAAATTTATAAACTTTTAAATACTTTGCATCGATATGTAGGTCAAATTTAGGTTCCGAACTTCCTGTTTTTATATATCCGTCTTTGTCTGTATGTGTTTGAGTATAAAAAATTTTAGGGAATTTTAAACCGGGATAAGTCATTTTTGCTGGATGAGATACAATTGTTCCGTATGTGCTTTTTGTTGAAATCGAATCAATTTCCTTAGTTATATTCTTAACCGAAAAAACAGATACATCTGTGTCCTCTTTAGGGTTTTTAAATAAATTGTAATAATCAAGATAATTTCCATTAAAGGCCTTAATTAAAAAGAGCAAGTCGTTAAATTCATTTTCAGATAATTTAAGAATTTTGGGCACATTTTTAATTATTGGGTGATCTATATCGCAAAAATATTTAAAGGATTTTTCATAAGAATATATCCCTTTTTTTGTGTATAAGCTGGATGAGAGGATCATCAACGCTTCACAGTTTTTTTCTGATGAAGGGAATGGCCCGCTTTGTTCAGTAGATAGCAGATTGGTCAGAAAGGCATATCTATCAATAATCTTGTTTTTTCCATCCTGTTTTTGAGGAAGGGTCTCATTTTCTTTATGGCGTTTTATTAGTTTATCGATCGTTTTTTCTAATTCCGTTTTTTCTTGGCTCATAACAGTCCCTCTTGATTTTTAAACAAACCCAATTGATCATTATATGAAAATTGTGAAACCTCTTGATTTCCAGATTCAGGGATCACTGCTTCTCCAAAACGAAGACATGCCTGGTTGTAATTGATTTCTCGCGCCTCTGCTTCACGAATCAAAGACTGCAAGTAGTCACGGCTTAACCACAACCGTTGCCTTACTTTGCTCGATAAATGAATCGTTGTAATACGCCACGTTTCCGTTTCATCCTGATTTACCAAATCTTCGGTATTCTCACCGGTAACAGGTTCGCCTCGTTCATCTTTGAGTGTAAAATAGGTTTTTCCCGTCGAATCAAAACAGCGGAATAGGTGAAGACTGGCCCGGCTTTGCCGAAAACGGTTTAAGGCCTGGGGAAGTGCGGTGAGATACCAATGCCCGCCGATATAGCCTTGCAGGCTTTCAGGGCCTTTCGCTTCATAATTTTTCAGCCAATGGGCCGTAACAGCATGTTCAAGGTCTGCCAGCCGTGTGCCATGTTTGGCGTTATCATCAATTCTGGGAATAGCGTTTAAATTTTTGGAGATGTATAGGGCGTTAACCAATTTATTAAGATCATGAGTTTTAAAGAAAGCGGATTTTGGGGGAGTGAGGTCTTTTCCAGATTCATATCCTGGATGAAAAAAATAGCCGCCTTCAGGTTTATCGCCAAAGCGCACAGTTTTCCAATTGTATTGCAGCAATCCCACATTGGGCGTCTGAACCTCTTGATCCCGGTGGCGCCTGACGCGCCCGGCCATCTGCACGATGGACCGGTACGATGACGGCTCAACAACGGCCCAGTCAAAATCATGGTCTCGACCGACCTCCTCCACCGGTGTTGCCACAAGGATAAAAAGAACATCCGCGGGAGGTTGTTCCCGGTCAGCCATGGCGTCCAGATGTCCGCGTATTACCTTGTTTTGAAATGCGGCGGGTTGTTCGCCTTTAGACTCCTTGCGTTTCAAAACAGAATCCAGGTGCTTCTCCTGCTCATGGCGCAGCAACAAAACCTGCTGACTGTGGTAAGGCATGGTCCGTATGGCGGTCTTTTCGGGGCAGTCATACTCCAGAAGAAACTGTGCCAATGAAACGCAGGGTTGAATATTGGCCGTCCGGATAACGCCAAATGATACTTTCAGACCGGTTTTGGGATCTATGGTGTGGTGGTTGCGGTGCTTTATTAAAGCATCCTGGATGATGATATTAAACCAGGCCTCCTGTTTAGTTGTTTCGCTTGCTGCTTGTAAAGCAATAGCGGCTTGACATGAAATAATGCCTGCTTTCCGCAAGGCTGGTTGTTTAGCCAGTTTTCCGGTTCGTTTTTTGATAAAGGCCTGATGGGCCTGCGCATATTGCAGGTTGGCGGTTTCCCGGTCGGCTGTATCAATATCGCTCACAGCCGTTGAAAACTCATCAATCCAGGCGCAACCGATCCCAGGGTTGGCATTTCTGATTTTCGTAAAAAGCTGCCATCCTTCCTGGTAACAGTTGAAATACCCTTCTGCAAGGGCCGGCGGAATGGTTGCCGATGATATCATCACCTTTCGCCCAAGCATCCCGGCAAAATGAATCAGGCGGCCGATGGCAATGGCATCAGCCCCGGTGAAATCATCTATTTCATCAATCACAAGGTCCGAAGACATCAGGCGCAAGGCAGGCAAAATATACCGGCCGCCCCGGGTCGTTTCCGTTGCAGAGATGATATGGTCAATGGTGCATACCAGAATCGGGGCATATAAAAGTTTTCGGCTTTTTTCATGTGGAAGAACCGTGGCAAGTTTATCTTCCGGGATATCAACATCATAAAACAGTTCACTGGTGTCTTCCATCAGAGATTCCTGTGATTCGGCGCCTTCTTCGAAAACGGTTTTTTCTTTTTTATTTTCCTTGTTTTCATGCAGATCAGCGATGGCCTTGGAGCCGATAATTACTCCCAGATCACTGCCGTCACTGTTCTGGAAAATACGCTGTCGATAGTCGTCTCCGGTCTGTAACGTCAATGTCCGCAGACCCAGTGCCAGGATATAACGCAAGCTGTCGTTGTTTTTTGTTAATGCAAGCATCACCTTGGCATTGGCAAAGGTTTTACCGCACCCGGTACTGGCCATGTTCACAGTAAAAAAGCCATGCGTCTGGTTCTCTTGCTGATTCACCCAGGCTTTGATTTTTCCGGCGGCCTTATCCTGCCATTTGAATTTGGGAACAGGACTATTTCGCTTCAGAGCAGAGGTGTTTTCCGTCACCGGCAGATCCCGTTCAAATTTGGGCAGATAACGGGCATTTCGTTTGGCCTGCTCATAAACACCAACCAGATGCTGATCTAAAGCCTGTTTGGCTGTACCGTCCTTCTGGGTGTTGGCGATCATGTTAATTGTATTGTCCCAGGGCTCCGAGTCTTTTTTGCTCAAGGATGAATAATAATGATCAGCCAGCATAAGACTGAGGCGGGCATAAAAAAGAATCGGCCGATAGCTTCGGTCTCCATCTTTCATGCTTTTTTCCACCAGTTCCTGATGATCGAGCAGTTTACCGGACCAGCGCTTTAATGGTTTTAGCCACAGTTTTGAATTTGAAATCAGCCCCTTGGGAAAGTGCAGGCAATCACCGAGCGTATTTGCCGCAATTTCATTGGCGTATCCCCACCTTTGGTCTATGTGTTCAAATAATTGATTGATGTTGTCGATCGACACATTCAACCATTCCTTTTTAATCTCATTTTTATGCAGAAGTGGCATTCGATGATGTGTCAGTATCAACCACGCAATCAACTGAGCAATGGGCGGGAGGTCCTTAAGCGGTTTTTCAATGTCTTTCAAGTTCGTGCCCAACAGAACAGATTCGTCAATTTTCCCTTTAGAAAGAAGGGTCAACCATTCTTGATCTGTTTGGGGATTTTGAGTGGAGTTAATAAACGCTTTCAATAGCAGACAGGAGATCAACTCATGCCGTAAGGCATCTCCCATAGGTCCTTTATAACGCTTCTTCAATTTATCCTGGAAGCGGGCACAGGCCTTGCCCCAGTCATGCAGCAACGCGGCCAGACATGCCAGGGCTTGAATTAACGGAAGATAGTGCCAGTCATTCAGGTCATCTCTATAGGGTATATTCACGGTGGTGGTATTCACGGGAACCCGTCCTTCCCGGTCAAACTTGTGTTTGTTTCCCACCACCCAGATAAATTCACTTCTGGCACGGGAGCGAATCCAGTGGCAGCTAACTGCTGTGTTTTTGGAAGCTGTTTTTCTGAGCAGCTTTTTTACGGCCAGCAATCCCTCCTGGGTAATGATTGTCTGCCAGGTATTGTCGCCAATGCGATTGGCAAACGCGTCCAGGACACGCCGAGTTCTCGCCAGTGCCTTTTTCTCACATTGAGAAATAAAGGTGACCATCATGATGGGATTACCCCCCAGTCGGTTTTCAGGGCTGCTGCTTTCACCTGGTTAAACATGAAATCAAGCGCCTTATGGGAAGCAAACGCCTGAAGGCACTGCTGGCGGAAGGCTTGCTCACTTGCATTCTCCTGGGCACAGATAAACGCCCAGGGCAGTATCAAAGTATCCTTGATAAGATCGGAGACATCAAAGACCAGTGCCCCGCGTCTTGTTTTGCCGTGCATGACGGCAAAACCATGTGGAATACCCAGAACCCACAACGTTGTTGCACCAAGGCCGTAGGCAAGATAGTTACCATGGTTCAAGAAGGCATTGGCTTTATCAGCTGCGTCACGATCCCGGCTGAAATAGTCCTGTTTTGTTTTCTGAGCTGCGTATTTATATAGCTCTTTGGTTAACTCCGCCTCAATTAAAAGCAGGTCCGATGAGGTGGATGCCTTTGCCATTCTGGTATAAAAAGTATTAAGTGCAGTCTCAATGGAAGAGTCGGCTGCGCTAAATCCCGCAGCCTTTAAGTCGCGATCTTTTCCCCATACAGTAAGCAAAAAGTTAATCCGTGCATGCTGAAAAATTCTGGCAACCTCAAACCGTTTATGTTCATCAAACCAGAATCCCACCCATCCTTGAAGATATTCAGTGGGCCGGTATTCACTCTGCGGTGTCAGCCATTCCACTTCATTTCCCATCAGCAGCGGCGTTCCACCTCCGCCGCAAAAACCGACCAACACGCCTGCAGACGCCAGCATTCGAATGGCCGCCTGTGTAATAGATGTGCCGATACCCAGCAGAATCACGGTTGTATTTGCAATGGGAATGTTCCAATACTGGTTTGCCTTGCCGGCTTCAGAAAGATAAAGCACGCGTCCATCTTTTTGCATAACACGGCATTTTTCCAGATAATAAATGTTGGCGCGTTTTGAGTGTAGAATTGCTTTAAGCTCGGTTAATTGCTCCATTTTATTTATTTCCTAAAATAAAAATAAAGAATAGCAGGCCGACATGTAGAGTGTTTAAGTATAGCCTGTCATAGCCTGTAGTGGTTATTGGATTTAGCCCGTTATGTTGCCATTATGTTGAATTTGGACCCTATGTCTTTGCAAGCTTTAGTGCCTCAACCATAGTGTTAATCTTTTTTATCTCCTGTTGAGCAGATTTGATTCGGCCTGCTGTCACCAAAAGATCCCAAAAGCGCCCATTGGCATTCAGTATCCGCCGGGAAGCATCAGGTTCGCCAAAATCGGTTTGCGTGTAGTGGGTTTTTATTTTTTGTATGTAGGTGTCGGCTGAGTCTTCGGTGATCAGGTTCAGTTCTTTAAGCCGGTAGACAAACGCTTCCGTGGAAATACCGAACCTGTGTTTGATGCGTAAAATAAGTTCCCAGGTCCAGGTGCCGGGGCTGATGCCTAGTTGCCCCACTGTGGTTCTTACTGCGTTTTCAGGCATGAGAAATGTGGCGGCAAAATGTTTGGCGGCACGCCTGAAATTGATGGGCCGGTGCTCGGATGTCGCACCTGTATCCGGAAAAAGCGTGTCTTTTTTGATTTTCATTTGATTGAAGATCAGGATCTTGCCCAATTCCACGGCAAGATGGAACAGTTGTCTTTCCGGATTTTTCCGGGCGTTGAGGAAAAAAAAGGCGTTCTGGTGAACGGGTTCAAAAAAAGAAAGTCCATCCCAATCATCTGCCGATTTCATAAAGGGGAACAAAAGAACCCGTAATCCGAAATTTTCAAAGAGTTCAAGGTAGTCAAAGATTACGGCGTCGCCGGTGCCCATGGTGGTTCTGATCCGGGCTGCAAGCTGCTCCATACCGGCGTAGTCCGGTTCAAAGGGAAGGGCCAACGGCAGCAGGGCGTGTTTTTGAACACCGAGGATGTCTTCAAGGGTGTGAAAGGCGGCCATCAGTTCCCGGCATGCACCCAGCAATGCCTTGGGGGGAACGGATGCATCCGGTTCAATGGTGACATGGGCGGTGTCTGTTTTTGTGGCCTCGGCCCTGGCCTGGGATGGGTTCGGGGCAAACAGGGCGTCGGTGGGAACCTCCAGTGCCCGGGCCAGATTATAGATAACCGTGGCCGACGGCAGGTTGCCGCCGCGCTCAATGCGGCCCAGGGGGCCTTCCTGGATCCCAATTTTTGAGGCCAGTTGCGCCAGGGTCCAGTTACGTGACTGTCGAAAAGAACGGATATTCTCCCCGATAAATTTTAAGTCATGAAGCATAAAGTTATAAAAACCATATCGTTGTTTTTATGTCAATAATTAAGTTTATTATACTGGAAATATAATATTTTGATTCTATAAAGCCTACATTCCGCAAGTGAATAGATGTTTTTAAAAAATATCAAGTTAGCCTATGCAGACTTATATTTTTTTTGATAGGCTTATGCCGCAAAAAAGTAATGAAGATATGTCACCAGCGCAGGTCCTGTGTATGATGGTCATGAATATTATCTGTGCCAGCCGTCCATTGTACAGATTCTCGGAATGGTTATCAGGCTACAGTGATGGCATGGCTGAAAAAGAAGTTAATGCATCAAAATATAATGACGATAGACTTGGCCGATGTTTGGATAAACTTTTCGGAACAGATCGTAACAGCATAATGACGGAATTATCCGGTAACGCCATTCAGGTACATAATCTGGAGACAAATGACGTCCACAATGACAGTACCTCTGTTACGTTTACCGGTGAATACGAAGGAGTGGAGCCTGGGGATGTCACATTGGCCAGAGGATTCAATAAGGACCATCGCCCTGACTGCAAACAAATCGTATTTGGATTGAACATTACGTCCGATGGAAACGTACCCTTAAGTTTTGACCTTTTTGATGGGAACCTCGTGAGTCGTAACTTTGAGAGGCCATCATGGATGGCACTCCCCTCATCCAGGTTTTGATTTCTGACGTTTGGTTGATTTTAGGGAGTTCATTTAAACTTTTATGCAACCCTTTTGTCCAGAATCGATAACGGAAAACACCCATGACATTCTTGAGCATATCAAACATGGTTTCGATACGGACTCTGGCACAATATAGTTCAAGGGCCGTGACAGGGTCTTGTTCCAAATCACTACACATCAATATAATCGGTCCTCGGTTGGTAATTGCTAACACAAAACGAATCAGGTCTGCCGTTGGTTTCCAGATTAAATCCAATCCCATTTGAACAATTCTGGTTCCCAGCGTTTCCCTGCTTTCTTCCGGGCTTGCCCCATCACGTTTCATATGTCACGTCTTTTTTGAAAAACATGTTAAGTATTGGTCAAGCGTGGACTTGTGCCCCGGTGCATCCCGGTGCAATTATAGTTCAACCGAATAAGGGTTTAAAAACTGCCGTCTCCAAAGAAGCTTCTTATCCACCTCATTCAACCCGGCCTCTTTACAGACAGCATCCCAATGCTGCTCGATTGCGGTAATTTGGCGATGGAATATGCTACGGGCCTCCTCTTCAGTTAGGAGGAAATTGTGCGCGGTCTCTAAGCATGACTTGAGCCTGCTCATATTGTTCTCACCATATATGCGCATTGCTTGTGAAGCCTCATTGCCTGTGCGGCCTTGTGGGCAAATATCATAAGCAGGTGTCAATGTCAGCATAGAGCCATCCCAGAAGGCTGCATGGTTTCGTGCGTGATCGTCGGTGTTTCCGCATAGAATATTAAAGACAAGCCGGGAGAACATCTCTTTGAGTGTCGGTCTTGGATTGGTAAAACGGTGGCGGATAATTTCAGATAGGGTTTCATAGCTGGCGTAACGCGCCATCATGTCATCCAAAGCAAACAGTGTCAGGGCCGAAACCATCAACTTGCGAGTCCACTTGCCAGCTTTTGTTGCACGATCAAAGCGCTTAATCAGAAGGACGTCCCTGTTTGCTGCCGTTTTCAATGCTACGGGTGCGACATCCAATCCCGCCAATTCAGCTAACCGCATGGCAATGTACTCAGCTTTCACCACGCTGTACAAATCGGTGCTGGACGAAAACTTGGCCACATATTTTTTACCGCCTTCTTCAACCAGGGCTTTTGGACGGGCGCCGCCTATGGAGCTACCATGAAAAAGCGCCTGATCCAACTCCGGAGTGAGTGGAAATCCTTGCTCGACTCTTTCTGCAGATGCGATCAACTCTTCCATGCTGACATTTTTTACATTACGCGGCACATATTCTGTGGGGGACTGTTGAAAATCAAGCGCACCAATTCGATCTGAACCAGACTCCAGCAGGTATGTCAATTCATCTAAATCGGCTGTATCCGTGCTCGCACCTTTCAGCCCTAACATTTTGTTGATAATCACACGTCTTCCCCAGGCATCAGGTGCCGCATCCCTTATACAGCCCGGCATCGTCAATCCCTTGAGCAAAGGCAACAATCCTGTTCTCAGCGGCAATTCGGGTTCGTAAATTGCAATGGCAGGCTTGCCGACATTGACACGCTCCAAGTAGCTTTTGCCATAGTTGAACATGATATTGCCGTTATCAGCTTCAAGACGTCCAGCCACAATTGGTTCGGTTTCACCGGGGAGCCAAATCCAAACAAAGGCTTCTTTTTCTGTTCTAGAAATCATCGTTCACCTTTTTTGACTTCTTACGAACAGACTTTGGCATGAGCGCAAGCTTTTCCTTTGTGTGAAGAAGCTGTTTGGTCAACGCGTTTCCATCAGCCTCAAACAGCTTGATGCCAACAATGGTTGCCACTTCGAAAACGGCACCAATCTCACATTTGAGGTTGCCTTTTTCGATCCGTTGGAGCAGCCCTCTGGAAATACCAGCACGATCCGCCAATTCTTGAGCAGTAAGGTTACGTTCCTTCCGTGCTTCTCGAATAAACGCGCCGAGCAAGGTTGCTGCATCTTTGCTATATTGTGAGTAGGTGCGTGTGATAGATTTTGGCATACCTTCCCTTTGGTTTATATATAGAACATAATATAGGCATACGTTCTTTTTATAGACCAAGGCTATTATGTTTAGATTGGTTTGTCAAGTGAGTTTTTGATCTATATATAGACCCCATAATACTATTATGATCCATATATAATGCATTATTTGTCATTGACTGTAAAAGTGAGATGCACGAGGAGTTCAGCCGAACGGGGGATATGGGCGAGCAGGTAACCGGGCGGTGACCCGCCAACACCAGGACGAGGTATACAAGGACAGCTGTGTGGAGTTCTTTTTTACGCCGGGAATAAATCCGGATATCGGCGATTTCAATCTGGAGATGAACTGCGGCGGGACCATGCTGTTTCATTTCCAGCCCGAACCGCGAAAAAACAGGGTCATCCTTCCTGAAAAAGCGTGCAAAGCCATTCCTGTGGCACATACGCTGCCCGAAATCGTTGACCCTGAAATAACAGCGCCCATGCTTTGGGAGGTGGCCTATGCGATCCCCTTTGACCTGCTTGAAAATTATTGCCCGGTTGCAAGACCCGAACCTGGAACTGTGTGGCGCGGCAATTTTTATAAATGTGCTGACAGCAGCTCGCACCCCCACTGGCTGACTTGGGCGCCGGTAGATTACCCCGTTCCCAATTTTCATCTGCCAGCCTCCTTTGGCACGATTGTGTTTGAATAGCGGTTCAACAACATCGGCCAAGAAGTGTGTCCTCAGAAAGCTTAAAAAAGGAATTTAGAAGAAAATAATGTAGATAAAATTAGCCTGGTCTGTGAATAGATAATGCGCCAAACAAAAAACTGGGCTTGATCATAAGATCGGCCATCTTTTGTAGGGGCAATCCCCTGTGGTTGCCCCCGTTAGGGCAGGCACAGAGACCTGCCCCTACAATGGCCGACGTTGGAACCAAGCCCCTTTTTTTTTATTAAATAAATAGAAAAAATATATGCAGGAAAAGGCGAATTCCCAAGGTGTTATTATTTGTTGCTTTAAATTATTATATGCTGTAACGTGCTGTTATTCATGGCAAACAACTTTTAATCCCGTTAAATCGTTCTTAGTTCACAAACATTAAATTTTTTAATAGGAGCAAATCGTATTCTTATGATAGGGGCAAATCGAAACCCAAAAAATGGGGACACGACGTTTAGAGTTTGGGCACCCAATGCCGGACAAGTTGATGTTGTCGGCGACTTTAATGACTGGCAACCGAATTTAAATACGCTGTCGTCCACCGGCAACGGCTACTGGGAAGGAGAAATAAAAAATTTAAATGCCGGTGATAAATACAAATACGTCCTTCATAATGAAAAGCCGAAGTTTAGAATTGATCCGGCCACAAGAGAAACACTGGATTCCAGGACCAACAATGTTGACAATTATGGGATGATAACCACCATCGATACGTCATCTCACGATTTCAATACGCCGGATTTCAACGATTTAATCATCTATCAATGTCATGTCGGTTCATTGTGTGGCAGAAACGACAACATGCATCGTGACAACTGGACAAGCACTTTTGTGGACGTCGGGCAAAAGCTGCAGTATGTCAAAGACATGGGCTTTAACGTCATTGAATTTCTACCCGTGCAAGAATTCCAGGGGGACCGTTCATGGGGCTACAACCCTTCATTTTATTTTGCATTGGAGTCTGCTTTCGGCACGCCCCGTGAGTTAAAAGCGCTGGTAAAGCGCTGTCATGATATGGGATTGGCGGTCATATTTGATGTGGTATTTAATCATATCAGTAATGTCCACAGCTCCTTTTGGGAGTTTGATGACTGCAGGGAAGAACACAAAGGCATATACCTCTCGGATTTTAATACGCCCTGGGGACCTGCTCCGGCGTTCTGGAAACAAGAAGTCAAAGACTTTTTTTACGAAAATTTAAAAATGTATTTTGATGAATTTAACGCCGACGGCTTACGATTTGATGCAACGCGTTATTTTGAAAAAAATAAAGGATGGGATAACGATGGGTGGCGGTTCATGCAATATCTGACGTACCGTTCAAAACAAGCGTATCCGTCAAAATACCTGATTGCAGAGCATATCGGGGATCATGATTCCATTGTAAACTCCGCCGGTTTCCATGGGACATGGACAAAAACACCGTATGAGTGTGTCAAAGACGCGTTGAATAAAAATGATTCGGTAAACAATCTTAAAAAGGCCATCGGCACAAACCTGGGACACGGCCAAAACTACGCGTATTCATGGAATCTGATCAAGTATTTATTAGGCTCCCATGATGAATGCGGGGATATGGACAACGGCGCCAAAAATCATCGTTATTATGTCGAATATTTCGGCGGACGGGAAAATTGGTATGCCAAGGCAAAAGCCCGGATGGCCTGGGCGTTGAATGTCGCAGGCCAGGGAACCCCGATGATGTTTATGGGCAATGAATGCAACATGCACGGATACTGGCATGATGGAAAAGATACACATGGAGACCATCGTTTTGACTGGAACCTCACCGGGGACCTTACCGGGTTGGCAATGAGAAAACTGGTTTCACATGCAAACCGGGTCAGATGGGATCACCCGTCATTGCGATCAGGTATGCTGCACGTTACCCATGAAGATCATGACAACCATATCATTGCATTTAAACGTTGGAATCATTCCGGCGATGTGATTCTCGTTGTTGTCAATGCCGGGGACGCAAATTTTCAAAATCATTCCTATGGTGTCAAAACCGAACAAGCAGGGCTCTGGTCCCAGGTTCTATGCACACAAGACAAGGCGTATGGCGGATGGGACGGGGCCGGAAATGCCTATCATGAGCCCTGGACCCAGGCCGATGGACACATCTATATAAATATCCCCAAATGGTCCGTACTTTTATTCAAATTGAAAGCCATGGGTTGAAATTAGTTTTTTTGAGTTGTGCGCATACCCTGTCCCGAAAGGATACGCTCAATGGTCGGGTCATCCAGATTCAGATCAAAGAAGCGCCGGTAAAACTGACGGACTTCGACGTTCAGGTCCAGATCGGTAAACAGATCCGGATAGGCGGTTTTTGCGGTCCATAAAATGGCAAGCGGCGTTTCAAGGCCGCCTGGGTGGCCCCATCTGGAAATGCCCACCGGGATGGTGAAGACCCGGCCTGTTTTTACGGCCTTTATGGGGGCCCATTGGGGATCGGATAGAATTTTTTTTGCGGTTTGATTCTCGTTGGCAATGATCATTTCAGGGTTCCACATGAGAATCTGTTCCATGCCGGCGAATCGTTTGTTTCTTTTTTTTTCAAGAAGGCCTTTGCCCACGGATACGTTGAGGATGTTGCAGGCCCCTGTCCAGTCGGCTTCAAGGGTGCCGGGGCCGTCGGTTCTGAACGGTTCGTTAATGGCGTGGTATACCGGTAGTTTATCCGCCTCTGGTATCCGATCGGTTTTTGCCTTTACCCGGGCAATGGCCTGTCTGTAGTAGCGGGTAAAGTCCGAGGCCTTTTGTTCTCTGTTCAGGATTCGCCCCATGGTTTCAATCACACCCATCTGGCTTTCCATATCTGAATAGGCGGCTGAGAAGTAGGGCAGGCCGAATTCTCTGAGTTTTTCAACCTCCTGGTCAATGCCTGCGGTTTCAGGTTTTAGAAATACAATATCAGGCCGGGTTTTAATCAGGGACTCGATGTGGATGATGCCCCCGGCAGACGGCACCGGAAGAGATGAGAGCTGCGGAACGATTTTTCCCAGCAGCTTGTCTTTTTTCAGTCCCTTGACAATGGCCACCATGTCGTCACCCCGGCCCAGCATGGCCGTGACATGGCCTGTGAATGCATAGAGACAGGCGATTCGTTCAGGATACTGCGCTAAGGTTAAAGCATGGCCCTGGCCGTCGGTCTCGGTTACCACCGCCTGGGCTGATGCTGTGCCGGGAAAGGCCGGGCCCAGGACGATTAAGGCGATTAAAATGGGTATACATATTTTTTTCATGGGATGTCGTTTATGGTTTTAATGGGAATGATCTGTTTAATTTCGCCGTTGCCCTGGATCTGTTCGGTGACCACGGCCGCTTTCACCCCGAACACCCGGCTGATGTTTTCACAGGTTAATGCCTGGGAAGGTGTGCCTGCCTCCCGGATACGGCCCTGGTGCATGAAGCAGACCTTCACGGGGAGCCCTGCGTTTTCAAGGAAAAAGGCGTGGTTGGGAAAATGGGTGGCCATGATCAGGGTCAGCCCCCTGTCGCGGATCATCCGGACAATGGTTTCAAGGACCAGCAGTTCGTTTTTAAAGTCCAGGTGGGCCGTGGGCTCGTCCATGACGATGACCGGGGTCTCCTGGACCAGGGCCCGCAGGATCATGACCAGCTGGGTCTCCCCGCCGGAGAGCCGGGTATAGTTCCTGTCTTTGAGATGGAGAAGTCCCAGGCCCTCCAACAGCGCTTCGGCCTTTTTGCGGTCCCGGGCCGAAGGCGAGGAAAAAAGGGCGGTGTAGGGGGTGCGTCCCATGAGCAGAACGTCCATGACCGTAAAGGAAAAGGAGCTGCTGTGGCGCTGGGGTACATAGGCGATATACCGGGCGGTCCGGGCTGCGGACATTTGGCTGATGGGCGTCCGGTCAATGATGATACTGCCCCTGTCCAGGACATTGATGCCCAGAAGGCAGTCCAGCAGCGTGGTTTTACCGCAGCCGTTGGGCCCCAGCAAGCACAGGGATTCGCCCTGTGACACCGTAAGGTCAACCCGGTCGAACACCTGGGTGCCGGCGTGGGAAAAACCGGCGTCCCGGATCTGGATCAGCATTTCGGACATGGTTACCACCGCCTTCCTTTGGTCTGCTTGAGCAGGTATATGAAAAACGGGCCGCCCACCAGGGCGGTGAGGATGCCCAACGGCATTTCGCTTGTGGAGATCAGCCGGCTGACCGTATCCACGACGATCAGGAAGCAGGCTCCTATGCTGAATGCGGCCGGGATCAGTTCATTGTTGTTGTTGCCGGCTATAAGTCTGCCCATGTGGGGCACCACAAGTCCGATCCATCCGATGACGCCGGAGACGCAGACGGCGGCGGCCGTGGCCAGGGTGGCGCAGACGATGACAAACAGTCTGTTCCAGGTGAGGTTGAGCCCCAAAGCCCTTGCCTCCCTGTCCCCCATGGCCAGAACGTTGAGGCGCCAGCGGATCAGATAGAGCCCCAGACAGCCCAAACTCATGGGCAGTCCCGCGGCAAGGATAACCGGATACTGGGCCCGGGAGAGGCTGCCCATGAGCCAGAACACAATGGCCGGCAGTTCATCGTAGGGGTCTGCCACATATTTTAAAAAGGATACCAGGGCCGAGAAGATCGAGCCCACAATCACCCCGCCCAGCACCAGGGTGACGGCCTGGCGGTCTGCCACAAACCGGCCGGTGACAAGGCTTAATCCCACGGCGGCAAGACCGAATCCAAAGGAACAGAGGTAGACCGGCACGCCCGAACCAAAAAGGATCAGGGCCAGGGCGGCACCGAACCCGGCACCGGAACTGACCCCCAGCATGCCCGAACTGACCAGGGGATTTTTGAACAGCCCCTGGAAGGCGGCGCCGCTCACCGCCAGGCTTCCGCCCACCAGGGCCGCCAGGATGGCCCGGGGCAGCCGGACATGGACGATCAGGGAGTAGTGAATGTCGTTGACCTGGCCCTGGCCGGCCAGGGCCTTGATCAGCAGGACAATTTCCTGGATGTGGATGGGATACCGGCCCAACAGGACCGAGATCAAAATCAGAATCACAGGGGCCAGGGGCAAGGCCTTAAATCCAAAGATCCGGGTTAAATTATGGGACTGGGAAATGCTGATGGTTTGTCCTGAAGCTATCTTTAAATGTGTTTATGGGTTCTTTCTGGTTAGTATCAGAAAAATAAAATGCTGAAAAGAGGGCTTGTGCAAAACACAGGGATAATTGTTTGACAAAAACAAACGAATGTGGTTATTTCCCATGCAAATTCAACACTTAGTGGCCTGTGACCAATGTTTAAAAATCAGGGGGTCAAGACGTAATCCGCATTTTTATGCGGTTGCCGCCGATTTATCTGTTTTTTAACCGGCTGTCGGGTCACTAAATATTTTTAAGGAGAAGTGAATAAGAAGATGTGTGTTATGTTTAAAATGATTGCGCGGACCATTGCCGTGCTGATGGTGTGCTCGGCAATAAATGCGCTGGCAGGTGATACGCCTGATCAGACTGCGGAATACGATCTGGGTGAGGTGGTGGTCACCGCCCCCGGGGATCAGGGGGTAGAATCCGTCGGGACCCTTCACGAGGTGACCGCCCGGCAGATTGAACTTCGCCATGCCGTCACCCTGGACAAGGCGCTTGAGCTGTTGCCCGGCCTGGATGTCCGGCGGGGTGCCCAGGGGATTCCCAGAATTAATATCAGGGGGATGCGGTCCCGCCATGTGGTGCTGCTGCTCAACGGGATACCCTTCAACTCCACCTATGACGGCCAGTTTGACCCGTCTTTGATTCCCACGGAGAATATTGCAAGGATCAAGGTTTCCTATGGGAACCACTCTGTGCTTTACGGCCAGGGCGGCCTTGGCGGGGTGATCAACATCATCACCAAAAAGGGGACCAAAGGGGTCCGCGGGGGGCTGTCCGCCGATATTGACGAGCGGGGAAACTCCAACTTCAAAGGGGATGTTTCAGGTGGAAATGACCGGGTGGATTATTTTGTTTCCACCAGCCGCCAGGATTCCGACGGCTATAAGCTTTCGGACAGTTTTGACGCCACCTCGGAAGAGGACGGCGGTATCCGGGAGAACAGCGACTATTTTCGGGAGAATTTCTTTACCAATTTAGGGGTAACCGCGAGTGATTCCTTCAGGTTCGGTATTGTGGCAGGGGTAAGCAAGGCTGAGTTCGGACAGCCGCCCTCAACCATCAATGACAAATCAGACGACTATGCCAAAACGGCTAAATACGAGCGGGTGGAAGATTCTGACGGCCAGTTTGCCCAGCTCTCCATGGGATATGATCCGGGCGGCCTGTTCAGCCTCAGGGCCTGGGGATACCTGAACGAGAGGGATGAAGATCTGGCCGGTTATGACGGCGATGATTATTCTGAGATCACCAACAAGAAAAGTTACAATAAGACCGATGAGACCGATGTCAGCGGTGCTACGGCCCAGGGCTTTTTAAAATTCGACACGCTGGGACAGCTGGGGTTTTCTCTGAATGCCGAGAACAATTCTTATGACTCCAACGGTGCTTACGGTAATGGCAACGCCATCGCCGTTTCCCACTCCCTGTCCCTGTATTCGGCCGCCATGGAATACGAGGCGACGTTTTTCGATCGCCTGGGCGTGGTGGCCGGCTACAGCCACCACTGGCAGGATAAAGACCAGGGGGACGACGATGACCAGGGGGCATGGCTTGCCGGACTGAGTTTTGATGTGACCCAAAATACACGGCTGAGAGCCTCTTATGCCCGAAAGATACGGTTTGCCTCCATCAAGAACCTGTACGATTCTGATGCCGGAAACGAGGATCTGGACACGGAGACCTCGGATAATTATGAGATCGGTGTCACCCAATTGCTGCCTTTTGGTATCATGGCCGATTTTGCTCTTTTTAAGAACGATGTCAAAGACTATATTCAAAAAGTTGAACAACCCAGTGGCGATGACCTTTATGAAAACTTTGACGAATACCGCTTTAAAGGGGCAGAACTTCTTTTGTCCAAACAGTTTGCAAAGGCGGGGGTAAGTTTAGGCTACTCCTATATGGATGCGGAGAACAAGTCCGAGGGTGCTACCCTTGAAGATCTGGAATACCGCCCGGTTCACAAATTTACACTGGAGGGGAATTACGCCTTTGATTTCGGATTGGTTGTTTATGCCGGCCTCATGCATCTGACAGACCAGGTCTATCATAATAAAAATGGTGATGAGCAGAGGAATTTGGGGGATATAACCCTGGTGGATTTGAAACTTGAGCAGCGGGTTTACAAAGAGATCTGCTCCCTCTATGTGGGGGTGGACAATCTTTTTGATGAAGATTATGAGGAAAGTTACGGATTTCCCCAGGCGGGCCGGACGGCTTATGCCGGGATGAAAATTAGATTCTAACGTCTCTTTCGCCTGACGAATACAAAACGCCCCCGGCATTCTTGTTGCCGGGGGCGTTTTTTTATTTGGAAGGAACGCTGTAAGAAAAATCCAACGGATATCTATCAGTAACTTTTGGCTTCCTGTTTGGTGATGGTCCGAAGGGCTACGCCGGTCTGTTCGGCGGTCTCGTTTTCGGTGGTCGTTACCACCTGGTGAAATCCTATTCTGACCGTTTTGGTCTTTTCCGAACCGATGACCACCTTTTCCGACAGGGAGAGTTCCGATCCGTCCGAGCGCACCACCGTATCGATAAAGGGATAGGCACACAAATCCGCCACACTGACAACATCACCGGGGTTGCCCAGGTTATACCAGCCCCTGTACCGTCCGTCATTGCCGCTCATGCGCAGGCCTGTTCCGGCAAGGGCGCCGATGATCCCGTCCCCGGTTCCGCCGTGCTCGGAGAGGTGAATGCCCACATGTTTGGCAAGGGCATAGGCGTCTTTCTTGGTGCAGACCGCCTGCTTTGCCCTGGCACCAAAGGCTGACAGCTGCCTTTGCTTCTCTTTATCCAACGGACCTGTGACACAAAGTCCCGGATCTGAACCGGGCTGGCAGCGGCTCTCAAGACAGGATACCAGGTAATCCATCAGGCGGGGTACAAGATTCTGGTTTTTAAGTTCAAGCTCAAAGCACATGGCTGAGTTGTGAGAGGTAAAGGGGATATCTTCGTGGACAAAGAGCTGATGCCGGCTGATGGCCGAGCTTTCACCCATTCCAAGATCTTTAATTTCCCGGCATATTTCCTGGGCCAGCCAGCCTGTTCCTTTTGTGCCCGGCATATCTGTGTCATCCATACAGATCCAGTATCTCATTTGTCCTCCTCCTTCGCATGCTTTTCAAAAAACGGCCACGGGCCGTCCTTGGTTTCTTGCTACTCAGGGGGGACCCGCAACAAAATATTAAAAATCTGAGTAAGCTACCCGGACTTTCCTGTAAAATACCGGTATGGCAACCGGAAAGTTGATCTTATAGAAGAGAATAGAAGTTGTGTCAATTTTTATCTTTAATCGTTAATATAGGTATCGGAATGTTTGAAAAGGGTCTGATCTATAAATAGGAGCGCATAGCCTTACACGAATGAACAAACTGCCGGATTTGGCCGCCATATCATCCAGGGTAACCGCATTTTTATATGAAAGAGCTCGATAAGTTATTGAGTTCTTTCAACCTTCGTTGTGGGCCGAAGCCAGGCAGATGATATGTCTGGCTCGGCCCATGGCCGTTATTTTGAAAGAGTCATCGGGCTCGCTATCGGGATCGAAAATAATGGACATTCCGATCCCGATAGCGATGGCGCAGTTAAGATAACCGGCAAAATTATAAATGCCTTCACCCTGGCATATTATCCGGTCTGCCTTGACATGGCCGGGCGCATGGCCTAAAAACTAAAAATATTTTAGATGAACGCTAACTCAAATAGGCAATATGGCAGCTCCCACGGATTTTCATAGCCCTTCCAATACACCCCGCAAATTCGGCAGGTCCTTCAAAAAAGGCTGGGTCCGGATTTTTTTTTTTACATGCCTGCTTGGCGCTGGCCTTGGGGCCGGGCTGGTTGGGGCCGGTATATTTTTGATTGAAACCAAACCTGTCCAGGACTTTATTCAAACCCAGGTCAACACGCAGATTCCCGGCACGCTGTCCTGGGAACAGTTTCATCTGGATTTAAGAGCGGGCAGAATACGGATTGCTGATGTTCTCCTTAAAGGGGTGGACGGTCGGAAACTGGCCGCTATCCCTTTGGTGACGGTCAAAATAGACTGGTCTGCTGTGACCCGGAAGAAAATTGAACTGGCCCGCATTTTGATTGACCATCCCGTATTTGACATAACGATGTCCGAGCAGGGCGATGTTGATATTGTGTCGGCCCTGGTTTCAGAGACCGGGGTGCCGGCTGATGAGACCCCTCCGGCATCTGATAAATCCTTGGCGTTTGATTTTTGGGTGCAGGAATTCAAGGTGAATCAGGCCCGGATAAACGTGACGGCCCCCCAGTTTAATACGGAGCTGCCCCAATTGTCCGTTGGGGTGAACGGTTTCAAATTGTCCGGCCTGTCTGCTTCGGTTCGTGTGACCCTGTCCGGAGGGCATCTGGGATTCGGTGATACGGATGTTGCCCTTGATTCCTTAAACGTTCACGGCCGAATTGATCGTGACAAAATTTCAGATATGAATGTTCAACTCAAGATGCCGGGGATTGAACTCAATGCCAAGGGATCTGTGGCACAACTTTTGGGGACCGTGGCGCCGGACATCACCGCCGTTCTTGATCTGGAAACGCCTTTGGCCGCAACGGCCCTGGGGCTGCCGGCGGAGTTGGTCCGGGGAAACGGCCGGCTTGATCTGAGTATTGATGGGGGGATGGATAATCCCCGGGGGCGGATCAGGATGACCTTTGGCCCGGGCAGTGTTAACAACACCGCCATATCCGGTATACAGGTTGATGCTGATCTTGAAGATAAGCACTTGATTCTTAAAGAGGGCCGGATAGATCTGCCGGCCGGGACCATTCCCTTTGGCGGGGATGTGGATCTGTCACAACCCTTTCCCAAGGGCTTTGCCGCGCCCATGTCCGATCTGGATACCCTGGCGTATACTTTTTTTCTGAATCCGGCGGCCCTGGCCCTGGAGGCGCTTGAGTTGGGGGAAGGAACCCCGAAGGGGAAAGTGTCGGCCGAGGTTCGGGTCCGGGGCAGGGGCGTGATACCCGGGCAGATGTCTGCCCATGCCACCCTGGATGTTACGGCCCATGACCTGATTTTGCCGCAAATGTCAGACCCTGCAACCGTTCAGTTGAAGGCCGGTGCCGAACTGGACAAAAATCAATTGACCCTCACCGGTCTGAGCCTGGACGGACCGGGGATGACCGGGACCGGCGGGTTTCATCTGGATATGCCGGAATTTGATCCCCAGGCCATGACACTGACCGGAAAATTGGATCTGGATGTGGCCGATATATCAATTCCCTTAAGTCTTGTGGGGCAAAAGGGATCGGGCCGTGCCAACGTCCATGCCGTGGTCCGGGGGGCGTTGACTGCACCGGATTTAAACCTGGATATCAATGCCCAAAATCTGGCTTCCAAAGGGTTAAGGGTCGATGAAGTGCGTTGCAAGGCCCGGATGGACAAGGGGCTGCTTCGGATTCAGGAACTGACCCTTCAACGAAACCAGGGGTGGTTTGATGCCGCAGGCACCTTGTCGCTGGCCGGGGAAAAGGAACAGGACCATACCCTGGACCTGACTGCCGAGTTTGATGGCCTTGAACTGGCGGAACTCGCTCCGGATCTGGGTGCCCGGGGAATTTTTTCCGGTAAAATCACCGGGAGCGGATCTTTGGCAAACCCCAAGTTACAGGTGGATTTGAC
The DNA here is from genome assembly GCF_963666675.1 of uncultured Desulfobacter sp. NCBI lineage: Bacteria > Pseudomonadati > Thermodesulfobacteriota > Desulfobacteria > Desulfobacterales > Desulfobacteraceae > Desulfobacter > uncultured Desulfobacter sp. The sequence continues at coordinate 1,569,603 of NZ_OY762929.1, forward strand.
AGGGCTGGCGCCGGGCTTTGACACATATAACCTGGACCGTGTCGGGGCGCAGCTTAATTTTGCCGACAATATTCTGACCGTTGCCCAGGCGCGTATTCTGAAAAATAACGCGCAGATGGATATTACAGGACAGGTGAATGTGGCGGACAATACCCTTGATGTCCGGGCCGTGATCCCGGAAACCGACCTTAGAGGTATTGACCCGGCTGCGGATGACATCCTTGATTCGGGCCGGCTGGGTCTGGATATTTCCGCCAGGGGCCCACTGCTTTCTCCGGATATTTCAGGGCGTATTCACGCTGTGGACCTGCGCCTTCCCAATGCCCCGGATATGGTTGCGGATGCAAGTGCCGCCATAACGGTACACGGTGCACTGGACAAGCCCGAGTCTTTGCAGGCCTCTGTTGACATCTCCCAGCTGGCACTGGCCTGGCAGGGCCAGGTGTTGATCCGCATGGAAAATGCCAAAGCCGTACTTAAAGAAGGCCGGTTCACAATGAATGAGGTGCCTGTCCGGATTATGGACCAAGGGGCGCTCACCCTGACGGCCGACGGCGATATTAAGGGTGATCTGACGGCAAAGGTCTTCGGCCGCCTGCCTGTGTACATACTGGTGCCCCTGGCGGACGGCGTCACCTTCGCAGAGGGGGATATACTTGTCTCCCTGCAAGCCGCGGGCAAAACCACCGCACCGGATTTAGAGGGCAGTGTTGAATTTTCAAAGGTGACCCTGGGACTTGGTGCCCTGGAGACGCCGTTGCAGAACGTTCACGGCCGTATTGTGCTGACCCCTGAACGGGTTGATATCCAGGATGTCGCAGCCGATCTTGGAACGGGTACCATTACACTGACCGGAAATGCCGACCTTAATAACGGCATGCCCGATACGTTCAAGCTGAACCTTGACGCGGCCCAGGTGCCGGTGGATGTCCCGGATACCCTGGAGATGACCCTGAACAGCCAATTGACCTGGGCCGGAACCATCGCTAAATCAATGATCACCGGCCGGATAGACATCTTTGAAGGCAACTATTATAAGGATGTGGATTTAAGTCTGGTGAGTATTGCGTCCCAGGCAACCAAAAAATCCCGGCCCAAAGTACGGGAACCCGGGCCCGATTTTTTAAAAAATATTGGACTCAATATCTATGTGACCCGCAGGGAAGCCATTATTGTGGACAACAATCTGGCCTTGATGAGCATCAGTCCAAATGTCAGTGTCCGGGGAACGGCCTATGCGCCCTCCCTGGATGGCCGGGCCGTGGTGGATGAAGGCACGATTCATTTTCAGAAGGCTGAATTTGAGATCACCCAAGGCTCCATTGATTTTATCAATCCGTATACGATCGAACCCGAGATTAAACTGACCGGTGAGACCACGATCTCATCATATACCATTACCCTGTCCATAACCGGGACCCCCGATGATCTGGTATTAAAATTCTCTTCGGATCTAGATGCCACGGATGCTGACATTCTTTCCCTGATTGCCTTTGGCAAAACAACCGCTGAAATGGGAGGCGGCAGCGACGACGAATCCCTGTCGGCATCTGCCATTGCCAAGATGATGCTGGACTCTTTCAGTGAAAAAATAAAAGACACCACCGGGTTAAGTGAGGTCAGCTTCAACATGGACCATGAGGGAGATGAAACCAGTGTCCATGTCGGATTGGGCGCAGATCTTTCCCGGCAGCTCAGTGTCTCCTACGGCATTGATATCAGTGACGGAGAGACCGTACATACGGTGACGACCTATTACAAACTTCTTGAGCACCTGTTGCTGAGCAGTTCCCAGAGTACCAGCGGCAAGCTGGGCGGGGAACTTAAATACAGATTGGAATTCAGGTAATGATACGACGGTATATATCTCTTGTTCTTGCGTCCTGTTTTTTTTGGGGTGCGCATGTGTTTGCGGCCGATGCCGTCAAGGTGGCGGATATCAACATTAAGGTTGTTTCTCCTGCCCCAAAACAGGCGCTATGGCAATCGGTTGCTGCAAGTTTTATCCCCATAAAAGTAGGGGATGATTACACCCTGGGGGCAATGGATACGGCAATCAAGGCGTTGACGGACTCCCAGCTTTTTGAATTTATTCATGTGCCTGATCCTGAAAAAAACCAACAAGGTATGGTGATTACCTTTGAATTGACCCCATTTTCCAGGATACGGAATATTCATATTCACCATGCGTTCCCGTTGTTTGAGCAGGAAGTGTTGAACGCCATGACCATCAAAGTCGGCGGCGTTTACCAGGCGCAAAAAATGGCAGACCAGGTCCAGCGGGTGGAAAAATTGTTCAAGCGTCAGGGGTTTTATCAGCCCAGGGTGAATATATCCGCCGAGAAACAGGGCGATGGCTACGTTATTGATGTGGACATTGACAAGGGGCCGTTTCATCAAATCCGTAAAGTGGTGTTTCAAGGTAACGATAAGATTGGCCGGGTCCGTCTCAAGTTGATGACCGGGATCTGGCGGACATCCCTTTTGCCGTGGCAGGGCAACCGGTTTACCGAAAAAAAGATGAAAGACGATATCAAAAAAGTCATGCAGTTTTACCGGAAAAAAGGGTATGCCGATGTCCAGGTCACCGCAGAACCTGTGCCGGTCGAAGGCCGTGACAGTCTGGACGTCGTTTTCACCATCGTTGAAGGCCCGTTGTACGACATTGAGATTCAGGGAAATGAATCCATGTTTACATGGACATTAAAAAAAGAGCTTCTCCTCGAAGAGAACGGCAACAAAAACGATTTTGCCCTGAAAAAAAGTATGCGCAATATCAAAAAGCGATATGAGATCAAAGGGTTCCAGGATGTTAACGTGACAGACGAAGACAAGCCGTCAGATGAGCCGGGTGTGCGCCAGGTGAAAATCGTTATCGATGAAGGGGTAAAGTACACGGTGTCCGAATTGAAAATCAGCGGCGCAGACACCTTGCCTTTGGAGGAACTTAAAAAAAATATTCTGACCGAAAAAAAGGGGCCGTTCAGCCCGGCGGAATTGAAAGATGACCTTAAAGCGGTTAAGGCCGTCTATTTATCCAAAGGGTTTACAAAAACCCGGGTGAATAAAAAAGTTAAGATCCGTGACCGGCCTGATAAAAGTGACAGGCCGGATAGGCGTGAAAAGCAGGTTGCCGTTGAGATCATCATAAAAGAAGGCCCCAGAACAAAGATCCGGCAGGTGGATATCCAGGGGCTTTCGGTTATTCCCCTGGATGAGGCCCGTGGTGCTTTGGCCATGAAAGCAGGACAGTGGTATAGCAGCACCCTGATCGAGGATGATATTTCGGCACTCAAACAACAGGTGTCGGAAAAAGGCTACCCCCATGTCCAGGTGAACGCCGATACCGAATTTTCCAAGGACAAAACCCGGGTTCGGATCACCTATGCTGTGGACCAGGGGCCCAGGGTGGTGGTGGGCAAGATTTTTTACGCCGGAAACCTGCGGATGAAGGAAGAAGAGCTTGAAGATGAGATGGAGATCGCGTCCGGAGAGCCGTTTTCCATGCTCAAGATCGTGGACTCCCGCAGGAACATCCAGGATCTCTCCGCCGTGGATACCGTTAGAATTAGAGTTGCGGGCCTGAAAACCCGGCAATCCGAGGCGGATCTGATTGTGGAGATATCCGAGAAAAAACCCTACTATATCGAACTGGCCGGCGGCTATGACACCGCCCGGCATTTGTACATGGAAACGGGCATCGGGGATAAGGACTTTCTGGGCCATAACCTGAATGCCCAGGCCGGTTTGGAGTGGAGCCAGGTGGGGTACGGCATGAATGTCTCCTTGACCGAACCCCGGTTTCTTTCCACCCGTTTCAGCTCGACGACCAAGGCCTATACAAAAGAGAATGAGGCCTTTAACAAAGATTACGGAACCCGGAGTTACGGCCTGTCCCAGACTTTTTTGCGCAATTTCAGTGACAAAAAGATCAGCTTATCCCTGGGTGGGGGATATGAATACCGGGACCAGTATTTAAGGGTGGAGCGTAAGCTTGATGATGATGAAAAGGATGATTACGGGGTTCGCCACATCGGTCAGGTGAATACGGGGCTGACCTGGCGCACCACCGATTCTTTGGTCCATCCCCGGAACGGGTTGCTGGCAACGACCTCCTTTGATCTGCTCAAAGGTGTCGGCTCCCGTCAGGATGATTTTTATAGATACGCCTTTGAACTGCGGTATTATTGGTCTGTCACCGACGATCTGGTTCTGGCCATGCGGGGCCGGTACGGGGCTATGGGGACTTACGGGGGCAATGCCCATATCGCCGATGATCAGCTATATTATCTGGGCGGGGCATCCACCGTAAGGGGCTTTGATGAAAACATGCTGCAGTATGATGACGACGACAATGCAGTGGGCGGCCGCTCCATGATGCTGGGCTCGGTGGAAGCCCGGTACGATCTGGGGTTAAATTATGAGTTTGCCCTCTTTTTTGACACCGGCGCTTTGGGCCAGATCCAGGAACCGGACATCTCGGAATCCTTCAGGAGCAGTGTGGGCATTGGGCTGCGCCGCCAGACACCGGTGGGCCCCATCAGTTTGCTGTATGGCTGGAAACTGGACCCCCGGGACGGTGAGAGCAAAGGCTGTTTTTATTTTTCCATGGGCTACACCTTTTAATTGCACCGAACCTCAATTGGAGATATTTTAGGATAGATTAACTATATAAAAATGTACAAATTAAGGAATCATAGTAGATGAAACTTATCGTGGGCTACAAACGCGGCACAAACCAGGCGGAAAACCTTCTAGAGCTTGCATTGAAACGGGCGCAGCGCTTTAAAGCAACCGTGTTGATCGTTACCATCATGCCCCAGGGGATGGAAAAGGATCAGGCGCTGATCAATGAAACGGAAGCGGGTCTGGAAACGGCCAAAACCCATTTTGACAAGAAAAATATTCCCTGTGAAACCCATTTATTGATTCGCGGCATCGACCCCGGGGATGATTTGATCAATTTTGCCAAGGAGACCCAGGCGGACGAAGTGATTATCGGTGTGAAAAACAGAACCAAGGTGGGAAAACTGCTCCTCGGTTCCACAGCCCAGGCCGTGGTGCTCAATGCCCCCTGCCCCGTGGTGACCATGAAATAGGATTGTGCGGGCTGTCCGGTGTTGGAATTGGAAATGGGTATATTGTTAAATTACTTTTATTGTCTGGTGTTGGTTGTGTCCGGATGTCATTAGACCGGATTAACACAGATTTAAAGACAAGGTGAGGCCCGGTGCAGGAACAGTTCATAACCTTCGAAGACAGTCCGCCGGTGTGCCTGTCCAATGTGCCGGCACATCCGGTCTCACGCCTTGCACCCACCCCCAGCGGTTTTCTGCACCTGGGCAATGCCGTAAATTTTCTGGTCACCTGGGCCATCGTCCGTAGCCGGAACGGGCGGCTGCATCTGCGCATTGATGACATGGACGGGATTCGTTTCAGACCCAATGTGCTGGAAGATATTTTCCAAAGCCTTGACTGGCTGGGGCTGGACTGGGATACAGGACCGTCGGGGCCGGAGGATTTTTATCAACATTTTTCGTTGCACAAAAAAAAAGAGGTTTACCGGGACAGGTTGCAGCACCTGGATAAAGCTGGTGCGCATACCTTTGTGTGCCGGTGCAGCCGGGCAGCCATAAAAAAGATATCCCCCAGCGGCGTGTATCCGGGCACATGCCGCCATGCAGGCCTGTCATTTGAACCGGGGCACAATGCCGTCCGGCTGAGGGTGGACAAGGATGCCTCCATTCAGGTGGGGAATCAACAGATCAATCTGGCCGATACATTTGGCGATTTTATTGTCTGGCGCAAGGATGATCAGCCCAGTTATCATCTGGCAAGCCTTTTGGAAGATGAAGAGAACCACATGAATTTTATTGTCCGGGGTCGGGACCTTCTGTTGTCAACGGCCGCCCAGATCCATCTTGCCCGATGTTTTGGGTTCTCTTCGTTTCCGAATTGCAGCTTTCTTCACCACGGGCTTGTTTTCGCAAATAATGGGGAAAAGTTGTCAAAGTCGAGGGGGGCGTATGCCCTTAAAGATCTAAGAGTCTCCGGGGGCGCTTTTACTGATGCTGTAACGGCCGCAGCCCAGGTGTTAGGTGTGAATCCCAATGGGATTTTTACGGCACAGGATCTAAAAGAGGCGCTGACGTCATGAGCCGGTATGCCCCATGACATTCGTGTGAAAAACAGTGCGCCCTTGTGAATCCGGACCGTTATATTGCTTGAAAGCCGGGCTAAAATCGCTTATTATTTTTTAACTGCCAACGAAAGCCCAGCCAAAGGGCCAAAGAAAAGGAGTTAAAAGGTGACGGATAATTTTTTTAAAGAGGATAGGCTCCTGGATGAGATCATGTCGCACGTCCGTTCCCTGACCGAAGATCAACAAGAGGATGTCCTGGGATATATCCTCAATCTTAAAGAGCCCAGATCATATCCCCGGGTGAGCAAACCCATTGAAATAGATGTTTCCATCGGTCATAAAGTGATCCAGACCCATGCCGAAAATGTCAGTGCTGCCGGTGTGCTGTTCAAATCCAGAATGAACCCGGAGGTTGGGGTCCCTGCAAAAATCGTTATCTCTTTGCCGGGTCAGAACAGGCCATTTAAACTTGCCGGCATTGTGGTCAGAACGGATGCGGGCGGGATCGGCATTTGTTTTTCCGAGATGACGCCCTATGCCCGGGGGCACCTGAACAATTTACTTAACGATCTTTAGTCTTTAGTCTTCTTTTTCCGGAATCGGCAAAACACTTTGTTTAAATCCGCATTCACGGTTGGGGCATTTGTGAATTTTGCCGTCCCGCTTGGTCTCTTTTTCCAATAGATAGGGGCTGCCGCAGTCCGGGCAGCTTTTATTGACCGGTTTGTCCCAGGTGGCAAAGGTGCAGTCCGGGTATTTTGAACATCCGTAGAATAATTTCCCCCGTTTTGAGTGCTTTTCCACAATTGTGCCGTCACACCCTTTTTCAGGACAGGGAACCCCTGTGTCTTTTGTTGAATTTTCCTGGGCCACGGATTCGGTGTGTTTGCAGTCCGGATATCCGGTACAGGCGATAAACAGGCCGAATCGGCCGTCTTTCATCACCATGGGCTTGCCGCATTCGGGGCAGTCCTTGACCGGTTCGCTGTCCTGGACCTTCTCGACAATTTCAATCTTGCCTTTTTCGTCCCGGGTATAATTGCTGGTGAAGCTGCAGTCGGGGTATCCGGTACAGGCCAGAAAATGACCGTTTCTGCCGATTTTAATGTTAACGGGTTTGCCGCATAAGGGACACTTGATATCTGTTTCAATGCCGACGCCCTTGACGGAGACCATATTGTCCGTGGCGTTGTCCAAGGTGATTTTAAAGTCGGAATAAAATGTCTTTAACAGTTCAACTTCGTTGAGTTTTCCCTGCTCCACATCATCAAGGTTGGTCTCCATCTGGGCCGTGAAAGAGATGTCTAGAAGATTGGGAAATGCACGCACCAAAAGATCATTGACAATAAAGCCAAGTTCGCTGGGGGTAAAATAGCGTTTAATCAGCTCCACATATCCTTTATCCTGGATCACGGCGATAATGGAGGCATAGGTGGAGGGCCTGCCGATGCCGTTTTTTTCAAGCTCCTTGACAAGTGATGCCTCTGAAAACCGAGGCGGGGGCTTGGTGAAATGCTGATCCGGATTGATTTTGCGGGTACCCAGCTCTTCCTTTGGCTCCACCGGCGGCAGCGTCTGGATGCCCTTTTCCTTATTCTTCTCCTGGGTGGCATACAACCGCATGAATCCGTCAAACCGGGTGGTGGATCCTGAAACGGAAAACAGGTATTTTTCTGTGGCCTCAATTAAGATGGATTTCTGGTCGATGAGGGCCTGGGCCATCTGGGAGGCCACAAACCGTTTCCAGATCAGATCATAGAGCTTGAACTGGTCCGGTGACAAAAAGTTTTTCAGCTTTTCCGGTGTGTTGTGGACTGACGTGGGGCGGATGGCTTCATGGGCATCCTGGGCCTTGTTTTTATTTTTAAAGAACCTGGGGGCATCCAGGGCATATTCGTTGCCATAGGCGTGTCGGATCAGTTCCAACGCCTCCTGGGCCGCTTCCGGGGCAATACGGGTGGAATCCGTACGCATATAGGTGATCAGACCCTCGGGGCCGCCACTGCCGATTTCAATACCTTCATAGAGTTGCTGGGCCACAACCATTGTTTTTTTGGCGGAGAACCGCAACCGGTTGATGGCATCCTGCTGGAGTTTACTGGTGATAAACGGCGGCAGCGGATTGCGCTTGATGGTTTTATTTTTAATTTCCTGGACAATGAACGTGGCCTTTTCAAGGTCCGCCACAATGGCATGGGCCTGTTCACCATTGGTGACTTTGGCTTTTTTCCCGGATATTTTTATGAGTCCCGCATTGAAAATCGGCGGGTTTGCCGCCTCAAGATCCGCGGTGATGGTCCAGTACTCTTCGGGCTCGAATGCACGGATCTCCCGCTCTCTGTCACAGATGATTTTAACGGCCACCGACTGAACCCGACCGGCACTTAAGCCCCTTTGAACCTTTTGCCATAAAAGCGGTGATATCTGGTAGCCCACCAGTCGGTCCAGTTTTCTTCTGGCCTGCTGGGCGTCATACTTGTCCGCATCCGGCTGGGTGGGGTGGGAGAGGGCATCGGTGATCCCTTTTTTGGTTAACTCGTGGATCAGGACCCGGTGGAATTTTCGGTCCTTTTTTTTCAGAATCTCCATGATATGAAAAGCAATGGCCTCCCCTTCACGGTCCGGGTCAGGGGCAAGAAATATTTCATCGGTGTCGCCGGCGGTTTTTTTCAGATTGGAGATCACCTTGGATTTATCTTTTATATTGACATACTGGGCCTTAAAATTGTCGTCCACATCAATCCCGAGATTTTTCACCGGAAGGTCGCGGATGTGGCCGGCACTGGCTGCCACATTATAATCCTTTCCAATGTACTTTTTCAGGGTTTTGATTTTGGTTGGCGATTCGACAATGATAAGCGGCTTAGCCAATGTTATTCCTCCAAGATTGAAAATTTATTGCCTGGATGACGAACAATAAGCCCTGATAATTCCAAGTCAAGTAGAGCTGCAGAAACCTGGGCGCTCGTCAGACCGCTTGATGCGGTGATATGATCAATATGTTCGGGGTAAAGATCGAGGTTTTTATATACCATGGTCTGGATTTTGTCCATGGTTGGTTTATTTTTTGTCGGTGCAATTGGGGCTGCCATATCTGCGGCATGGACGAACTGGGACAGCTCATCAATGACGTCCATCTCATTTTCTATGAGATGGGCACCTTGTTTTATCAGGTGGTGGGTCCCCCGGCTTTTGGAGGATTTGATCGATCCCGGGACGGCAAATACCTCGCGGTTGTATTCTCCGGCCAATCGGGCCGTGATCAAAGATCCGCTTTTCCGGGCGGCTTCCACCACAATTGTCCCGCAGGAGATGCCTGCAATAATTCTGTTGCGCCGGGGAAAATTGCCGGGCAGCGGGGCGGTGTCCGGGAAAAATTCGGAAATGACGGCGCCTTGTTTTCTGATCCGGCTGTATAAGGGCCGGTTGTGCCGGGGATAGATATGGTCAAGGCCTGATCCGAGAACGGCCAGTGTCTGTCCGGTCTCATTGTCAAGGGCGCCCTTGTGGGCAGCGGTATCAACGCCCAAAGCCATGCCGGACACAATGGTGAAGCCCAATGCCGTCAGGCGCCGTGCAAGGTAATGTGCGGTATCCATGCCGTACCGGGTGGCATTTCGGGAACCGACAATGGCGATACAGGGTGCATGGAGATCCAAGGTCCCGTCATAATATAAAAGGGCGGGAGGGTCGGGGATCTCTTTGAGCAGGGCCGGGTATTCGGGATCAGTCAATACGACGATGCTGTGGTCCGAATCCTGGGCCAGGGCAAACCGTTCCAGGGCACCGATCTCAAATTTTTTGTGGCCGAGAATGTTTTTTATGACTTTGGCAGATATATCCGGCACAGACGACAGCTGTCTCTTTGATGCCGCTAAAATGTCCTCGGGGGTTTGAAAATGCGCGATCAGTTTTTTTATCACACGGGGACTTAAACCCGGCAGTTCCATTAAAAGAAACCAGGGCAGATATGTGTCCGGACAGGAGGTCATTTAGATAACTACTGGGTTTGGGATAGTTTCTTCTGGGCCTTGTCTGCTGCCGGTGAAAAGGGATAGCGGGTAATAACCTGCTTAAAGTAGTGATTGGCCTGGCTTACATCATCTATGGAGATATATGCGTAGCCTGTTTTAAGCAGTGCATCCGGGACTTTTTGACCCTTTGGATAAGTCTGGACCAGGGTTTTAAAAATTTTAGCCGCCTGTACATAATGACCTGTGGTGTAGCTGCACTCCCCGAGCCAATACATGGCGTTGTCCGCAAGTTTATGATCGGGGAACTCTTTGATAAAATCCGAAAGCAGTGCCTGGGCCATGGGGATATTACGCTTGCGCAGCAATAAATCCCGGCCTTTATTGTAAAGTTTGACAGGATCTGTATTTTTAACTTTTTCAGGTGTTGTCGGCTTTTCAGGTCGGGCAGGGGGCGGTGAAAGCTTTTTGGGTACCTGCTTTTTGGGCGGTGCCGGTTCAGCTCGGGCGCTAAGTTTTTCTTCCAGCCGTGCCATCCGTTGTTCAAGCCGGTTGATTTTTTCTTCCAGGTGCCTGGTGCGAATATCCTGGTCCAGTGATGTGTCTATGGGAACGGATGAGGTGTCAGGCACAGGGGTGTTCTGTGCCTGACCGGCGGTTTGTTTATAGGGCCTGAGTGACCCGCAGGAAGCGGTTAAAAAAATAAGAGTACAAAGCGACGCAATCCTTAATATATGTTTTTCGGATGCGGGCATAGATGTTTCCTTATTTCTTTCTGTGGGCCATAAAAACAATGGGAGATGCAATGAAAATGGATGAATAGGTTCCCACCACCACACCGATGATCATGGCAAAGGCAAAGTTATGGATGATCTCTCCACCCAGAAAGAACAGTGCCAGCAGTACCACCAATGTGGTCAGCGATGTCAATATGGTCCGAGACAAGGTTTCATTGATACTCCGGTTAAACAGGTCCGATACCAGGGTGTGGTCCGAATTGCCCTTGATATTCTCCCGGATTCGATCAAAAACGATAATCGTGTCGTTGAGTGAATACCCGATGATGGTTAACAGGGCGGCGATGATCTGCAGGGAAAAATCAAGGTTGAGCAGGGAAAATACCCCCACGGTAATGGTCACATCGTGAATCAGGGCGACAATGGCGCCAATGGCGTACTGAAGCTGAAGATACCAGAACAGTGCCAGGGAGACGATCAGGGCGGCTGCAATCAAAAACGGCATGGAAAGGTTAAAAACGGATAAAAAGTAGACCGCCGCCATCAGTGCCCCTGCGGTGATTCCGGCAATGGTCCATTTTTGTTCAAAACGTCCGGATATGTAAATGGTGATAAAGAGCAGGGAATAAAAGATGGCCAGAAGTGCTTTTTTCTTTAAGTCCTTTCCCACCTGGGGACCGACCATTTCCACCCGCCGGATATCGGGATCAAGTGAGGTTGCGTCTTTTAGACCTTTTGAGACGGTGTCAGACAACTGAGTGCCCAGGGCATCGGCATCACTGGAGGTGCGGATCAGGTATTCATGGGCCGCCTGATCACCAAATCCCTGGACGGATACGTCTTTAAGACCAATTTCATCCAACCCTTTGCGGATGTCTGACACATCAACTTGCTGGGAGAATTTTACCTGTACCAGGGTGCCGCCGGCAAAATCAATGCCGTAATTGGGGCCTTTATGAATAACCAGGGAGACAATACCCGCCAGAATCAGGATCAGGGAAACCGCAAAGCCGATTTTGCGTATACCCATAAAATCGATATGGGTACCAGGCTTGATAAACTGCATCATGATAAGTTCCTTTTATATGCTCAGAGAGTCGGATTGTTTATTCGCAAGAATCATATCGTAAATGCTCTTGGACAGGATCAGGGCTGTAAACAGACTGGCCACAATACCCAGTCCTAAGGTTACGGCAAAGCCCTTGATGGGGCCTGTGCCGAACTGGAACAGAACAGCGGCTGCGATCAGCGTGGTGACGTTGGCGTCCATGATGGTCAGCGTGGCCCGGTCATACCCGGCATTTACGGCGGCTTTGGGAGATCGGCCGGACCGAAGTTCCTCTCTGATCCGCTCAAAGATAATAACATTGGCATCCACGGCCATACCAATGGTCAGGATGATGCCGGCAATACCCGGCAAGGTCAGGGTGGCACCGAAAACCGCCAGGCCGCCGCCGATTAAAAGGATATTGACAATCAGTGCAATATCGGCAATCAGACCCGCCCCTTTGTAATAGATGAGCATGAAGAGAACAACCAGGGCTCCGCCCACCAGCATGGACATCAGGCCGGTTCGCACGGAGTCCGCACCCAGGGTGGGGCCGACTGTTCGCTCTTCAATAATTTTAACCGGTGCAGGCAACGAACCGGCGCGCAGGGCAATGGCAAGATCCGAGGCTTCTTCGGTGGTAAAGTGACCTGTGATCACGGCTTTGCCCCCGGAGATGCGGTCCTGGATATTGGGCGCGGAGTACACGTTTTTATCCAGCACAATAGCCAGGCGTTTGTTGATATTGTCTCCGGTGATGCGTTCAAAAATTCTGGCGCCCTTACGACTGAATTCAATCCCCACCCGGGGCTGCTGGAACTGGTCAAACTCCACCCGGGCATTGGTCAGCTGGCTGCCGTCCAGTTCCACATGTTTTTTGATCAGAAACGGGGTTTTGGTCTGGGTGCCGGTGGTGGGGTCTTTTCTTACCTGGTAAAGAATTTCATCGCCAACCGGGGGCTTGCCCTGTAACGCGGCATTGACATCGCCCTGTTCATCCACCAGCTGGAATGTGAGCTGGGCGGTTTTTCCGATCAGGTTTTTGGCCCGTTCGGGATCACTGATCCCCGGCAACTGCAGAAGGATTCTGTTACCGCTTTGGATTCTGATATCCGGTTCACTGACACCGAATTCATCAATACGGTTACGAATGGTTTCCAGGGCCTGCTCCGTCGCCATTTTTTTTATGGCATCGGCTTCCTTGTCGGGCAGGCGCAGGGTAAAGGAGATACCGCCGTCAATATTTTTTACCGAAGGAATCTCAAGGCTGCCATAGTCTTCGGACAACAGGTTTTCCACATTTGATCTATTGTCTGCACCTGATATTCTGGCAATGATCGCATGGTCTGAGGCCTTTTCAATGCCCATATGCCGTATTTTTTCATTTTTCAGATCCAGTTTAAGCTGGCTGATGGTTCGGTCAAGTTCGGCCTTGACCGCCTCTTCGCTTTGAACCTCAAGGACCAGGTGCATACCGCCTTGCAGATCAAGGCCAAGGTTTATTTTTTTATATGGCCAGGTATTGGTAAACGTAGGCATCAGGCATACAACTGCAGCAACAATGACCCCCAGAATCAATACGCGCTTTATGGTAAAAAATTTCAATCTCATCACTCCTGAAGGATTTGGTTAATTTTTTTCTTTGGGTGTTGTTTGGGTGCCGTTATCGGACATCAAACCGCCGATGTTTCCCCTTGCAACCTTAATTTTAACTTTTTCGGCAATCTCAAGACCGACAGTTGTGTCATCTAAGGAAACAATGGTACCGAAAATGCCGCCGGAGGTTACCACCCGGTTTCCCTTTTTAAGATTGTCGAGCATCAGCTTATGTTCTTTGGCCTTTTTTTGTTGGGGCCTGATGAGCAAAAAGTAAAAAATTGCAAATAAAATAATAATGGGTAAAAAACCAGCCAGTCCTCCACCTTGTCCGGCTTGTCCTCCAGGGGCGCCCATGGCGTATGCAGTGCTGATCAACATGTTCCTCCTTCAATTTTCAAATCGGGTAAATTTCTAAACGTAAATTGCGTCCATTCACAAATAAGACTTTTTGTCCCAAGGTCAAGGCGGATGAACATTTTAACCACAGGTATATTTGGATATATCCCGGGTTAAACGTTTCATCCGGCAGGAAATCGGTACAAAGGCTATGTGTGGATGGGTACAAATCAATGTACCGGTATCCAGATGTTACTGCCGTCAAACCGGAGTCTGTCCACTTGATTAAAATCAATCTGTTCAAGCAAGGCAAATATTTCGTCCATATTGTAGATGACCACCTTGCTTAACGGGTCTATAATATTCACATCCGCGGTCACCTTTTTTTCTTTGAGATTGTAAATAATCACCATGGCTTCCGAGAATTTTAAAATTTTTCCGACACCCGAACTTAAACCGGAACTTTCGGGTTCATCGGCGGTTTCCCCCAGGCGGATACCTTGACGCGAATAAAACTCTTTGAGCATCCTGAAGTGGATGTTCCAGATATTATCTCCGGGCTGGACCACATAAACACCGTAGGTGGTAATCGCCCCGGGCCTTTGGGCACCGGATTCGTCAAGTTCCTTTTCAAGCACCTTGCCTTTACCTGCAAAAGCCTGTTCAATGACGCTTTCCATGGAAACCGTATTGCCTCCCACGGTAAAGGTCTCATTGGATTTGACAACCAGGTCCACACTTTTATCAAGGCCAAGATCCTTTTTTCGGGCTGCCATCAGATCCTTCATAATCGTCTCTTTTGCAAGGTCGTTATAGTCAATGACCTTGGGTTTTTTGATCTCTTTGACGACAACCCCGGGCAACGCATCGGTTTTTTTAAGCCCGGCTTCTTGTGGCGTGACTTCTGTTTGTTGCGCTTGCGGCTCCGTGGTGTCTCCTGATGGTTTGTTCATGACAATCCAGACCACGATAAGCACCGCTGCAATAACCACGGCAAGGGCAATAACAGGCATTCTTTGCCGACGTTTCGGTCTGTAAGTGCGCAAAGTCTCTCCTTTCTATACTCACCTAGGGTTGTTTCAGATACAATAAAAAAATAGACATTGTCAAGGCAGCCTTACTTGAGATTTTATTTTGATCATGGGCCTAAAGCTACAGACCGCTGATGCTGTTCTGGCCTGAAACCATGCTTCTGTCGATTTCAATGGTGATGACCACCTGGCGTTTTGTTTCAAGGTCAAGCAGTTCCTCTCTTTTGGTATTGAGCATGTAATACGCGACATCTTCGGGCACCCGGCATATAAATTTTTGATCCGGGTCTGCTTTCAATGTTTTGAGCGCCAGGGTCCGAAGCAGCGAAAGTGCCTGGATTTCAACAGAGGGCGTCATGCCCCGGCCATTGCAGTGTCGGCAGGT
Source organism: uncultured Desulfobacter sp. (assembly GCF_963666675.1). Lineage (NCBI taxonomy): Bacteria > Pseudomonadati > Thermodesulfobacteriota > Desulfobacteria > Desulfobacterales > Desulfobacteraceae > Desulfobacter > uncultured Desulfobacter sp. Next base: position 1,584,852 of record NZ_OY762929.1, read on the forward strand.
TTCATAGGCCCCGTACGTGATGGAGTGACGGATTCGCTGTCTTGACATCTCAAGCAGGCCAAAGGCGGTAATTCCGCCTACCTTGGTTCTGGCCTTGTCCGTTTTCAGATGTTTTTTCATGGTTTTGGTGATTTCGGCCTTGTGGCGGCGTTCTTTCATGTCAATGAAATCCACCACAATGAGCCCGCCCATATCCCGCAGCCTCAGCTGCCGGGCCACCTCTTCGGCCGCTTCAAGGTTGGTGTGATAGGCCGTCTCTTCGATGCTGTTTCTTTTTGTGGACTTGCCCGAGTTCACATCAATGGAGACCAGGGCTTCGGTCTGCTCGATCACTAAAAAACCACCGGATTTAAGGGCGACCTCTCTTCGATAGATGGAAGAGATCTGCTCTTCGAGCTGATATTTTGTAAAGATGGGTTTTTCACCTTTAAACATCCGGACAATTTTTTTCTGTTTGGGCGCAATCATTTCTATGAAATCCAGGACTTCTTTGTAGGTGTCCGGATCGTCAATGAGAATCTCTTTGATGTCTGTGGTAAAATAGTCCCTTAAAGAGCGCACGGCCAGGCTCTGTTCCTTGTAAAGAAGACAGGGGGACTCATTCTCCATGGCCAGCTTGTCGATGTTTTTCCATACCCGCATTAAATACCGAAGGTCTGACGTCAGCAGGGTTTTGGTGGCGCCTTTGCCTGCGGTTCTGACGATCATGCCGAAGCCTTCGGAAATTTTCATGCTTTTGAGTATACCGGCCAGCCGCTTTCGCTCGTCCTCCTCAACGATTTTGCGGGAAACGCCCCGGGTATTGTTTCCCGGCATCAATACGCCGAAACGCCCGGGCAGGGAAATGTAGGTGGTGAGCATGGCCCCTTTGAGATTGATCGGGTCTTTGGTGACCTGGACAATCATCTCCTGGCCTTTTTTGATTAAGTTGAACAGGGAGCGGTCGTTTTTTTCGACTTCCTGGAAATAATCGGGATGAATTTCGTTTTTTTGCAAGAATCCGTTTTTCGGGGCGCCGTAATCCACGAATACAGCCTGGAGACTGGGTTCCACCCGGGTGACAACGCCCTTGTATATATTGCCTTTGGTTGCCGCTTTGGCCGCTGTTTCGATGTGAAATTGATCCAGTTTGTTGTCAAACACCATGGCGATACGGTTTTCTTCCGGATCCAGTGCATTAATTAGAATTTTTCTGGTCATTCATGATCTCATTTTTCGTTATAAATCGTTTAAATTTGATATGTATCTGCAATGCACTTGGATGAAATTGATTTAACGCACTGCAGATTGATATGTCTTGCAAGCCTGCCACAGCTATTTATCCGGCCATGGCAGCTTTTTTCTGTTTCAGAATATCGAAATATGTCTGGATACGCTCCACATACTGAACCGGTTCCCAGCCCCGGGCGTATCCATATTTTGTCTGGTTATAATATTTTTCCTTGGACAACAGCGGAAGCGTCGCCTTGATTCCCTGCCAGGTATTGGGGTTGTACCCATTCTTCTTTGCAAGGCTCATGGCGTCTTTGACGTGGCCGTATCCGACATTATAACTTGCCAGGGCAAACAGCAACCGCTGGGAATCATCTTTTATAAAATCAAATCGTTTGTACATTAAGGATAGATATTTGATTCCCGCACGGATACTTTGCTGGGGGTCAAGGCGGTTCTTTATGCCCATTTCCCTGGCGGTTGCTTCGGTGACCTGCATGAGTCCGCGCACATTGGTATGACTTTTTGCCTCCGGGTCAAAATGGGATTCCTGGTATACAACGGCGGCGATCAGGCGCCAGTCAAAGCCGTGCTTGGCCGATTCCACCTTGATCGCATTTTTGTATTTGGGCAGCCGGCTGTTTATGCGGTCATGGAACTTTTTAAGCTCATACGCGTCAAAATTGTCGATGTTGCCATAATATTTTGTAGTGATACGCTTCAGGATACCGGTACTGCTGGCATGAAGCAAAAATTTGTTGACCTGTTTGAGCATCTCACTGTCGTTTTTGCGGACCGCCCAGGCCAGGGACTCTTTTTCCTGGATGGGAATGCCGATGCGTATATCCGGGAAAAAGCGGCGGGTCAGCAGGGCGATGTTGGAATCGGCAACGGTGAATTTAATCTCCCTGTCATGGACCATGCCGATGAGTTCTTCGGTGGGGATATTGTTATACAGCACATACTCCAACGGTACGCCGGCGTTTTTTATCTCCGTCAGCCTGTAATGATAGGATGTCCCCCGCCTGGCATGAAATATTCTGAATTCCATGTCTTTGATATCTTTGGGGCTAAAGATAAGATTGTGGTGAATAATGCGCTGCTGTATGGTCATGTAGGGAATGGAAAAATCTGCATATTCCAGGCGCGGGGCCGTAATTGAAATGCCCGCGGCAATGAAATCGCCCTGGTCCTGTTTGAGAAACTCGAACATATTGTTCCAGCCGGGCGTTATGACATCAAGCTCCACATTTAAAAAACGTGCAAACTCCAGGGCCAGATCATACTCAAACCCCATGGGTTTGTTGTTGTATAAATAATAGGTGTTGATCGCCCTGTTGGTAATCAGGCGCAGTTTACCGTTTTTGCGTACTTTTTCGACGGTATTCAGTGTGTTTCCGATGTCCTGGCGGTCAATCAGCACACAAAATCTCACCAACCCCAAGGTTATAATAATGAGAGATAAAAGTATAAAATGTCTAGTTAAAAATGATTTCATTAATCCGTATCATCTATCGCCGGCCTGGGATAATTTCAAGGTCATCAACTTTTCTGTATCCACGGGGAAGCAACTTTCCCCGTCGCCCCCTTGTACTTGTGTAATCCTGCTGGTTGCCTGGTGTCAGCCGCAAGAGATGTTTGCCCGAATATATAACAAGATTTGAGTTTAAAGGCAATATTTTTAGAAGCTTAAGCTTTTCCGGGTTGCTTTGGCTCTTACCGGGGGCCGGAATGTGGATTATTTTATTGCCCTTGCCTTTTTTCAGGCGGGGCAGTTGATTGACCGGGAAGATCAGCATTCTGCCCCCGGTGGTGATGGCGGCTACATTGTCGGAATTGACATCGGGTATGGGAAGCGGCACTATGGGCAGATCGTTTTTTGCTAATGTGATCACGGCCTTTCCGTTTTTAAAATTAGTTAAAAAATCGCTGAACTTGATGATATAGCCGTACCCATTGTCGGCCCCGTTGAGAAACAGCTCTTCATCTTCGGCGGCAAGCATTGTGTAAATGCTGGTGTCCGGGGCCAGGGTGAGGTGTCCTGTGACGGGTTCTCCGTTTCCCCTGGCCGAGGGAAGGGTGTGGGAGAACAGGGTGTAAGCCCTGCCTGCGGTGTCAATGAGTGCAATGGGTTTGTCGGATCGGGTGCGCAGGTGGCACAGCAGATTGTCCCCGGTTTTGAATTTTACGTTTTCAGGATCAATGTCATGGCCTTTGGCTGTTTTTATCCATCCATTGGTGGACAAAATAACGGTTACAGGCTCCACATCAATAACATCGGTCACCGAGAATGCTTCGGCCTCCTTGCGTTTTTTGATGGGGGAGCAGCGCTTGTCACCAAAATTTTTGGCGTCTTCTTGGATCTCTTTGATCATAAACGCCTTAAACGCTTTAGGGGAGTTTAGAAGTTTGTCTAATTGTGCCTTCTCCTTGGACAGCGCGTCCATCTCCTGGGTGATTTTGATCTCTTCCAGTCTGGCCAGCTGGCGCAACCGGATTTCCAGCACAGCCTTCACCTGGATTTCGGACAGGCCGAATGTCTCCATCAATTCTTTGGCCGGATCATCTGCGGTGCGTATGATCTCGATGACCTGGTCCAGGTTGAGGTAAACAATTTTAAATCCTTCCAGGATATGCAGGCGGCTGATAATTTTTTCAAGACGGAACCTGAATTTTCTTTCAATGGTGTCTCGCCTGAACTCAAGCCATTCATTCAGGATCTCTTTTAAACTTTTCACCCCAGGCCGGCCGTCAAGGCCGATCATGTTCATGTTGATTGAAAAGGATTTTTCAAGATCGGTTGTGGCAAACAGGTGGGCTGCCAGGGCGTCCATATCCACGCGGTTTGTCCGTGGCATCACCACCAGGCGTGTGGGGGCTTCGTGGTCGGACTCATCCCGCAGATCCGAGACCATGGGCAGTTTTTTTGCACTGATCTGGGCGGCGATCTGCTCGTAGATTTTTTCCGTGGACGCATGATAGGGCAGGGCGGTGAACACAAGCTCCCCGTCCTCTATGATATACCGGGCGCGCATTTTGACCCGCCCCCTGCCTTTTTCATAGATGTCGCTGATTTCGTCTGCCGGGGTTATGATTTCAGCCTGGGTGGGGAAATCAGGGCCTTTGATGAATTTGCACACGTCGTTGGTGTCGGCCTCTTCATTTTCAATGAGAAAGATCAATGCCTTTGCCACTTCCCTTAGATTGTGCGGGGGGATGGAGGTGGCCATGCCCACGGCAATGCCGGTGGTCCCGTTGAGCAGAATATTGGGCAAACGGGCCGGCATCAGGGACGGCTCTTCCAGGGTGCCGTCAAAATTGGGAACCCAGTTCACTGTGCCCTGTTCCAGCTCGTCCAGGAGAATTTTTGCGTACTTGGAGAGTCTTGATTCGGTGTACCGCATGGCGGCAAAGGATTTGGGATCATTGGGGTCACCCCAGTTGCCCTGGCCGTCCACCAGGGGGTATCTCAGGGAAAACGGCTGGGCCATCAGGACCATGGCCTCGTAGCAGGCCGTATCCCCGTGGGGATGAAATTTACCCAGAACATCCCCCACGGTTCTGGCTGATTTTTTAAATTTGGCCGTGGAAGAGAGCCCAAGCTGGCTCATGGAGTATATGATTCTGCGCTGGACCGGTTTGAGTCCGTCGCCGATGTGGGGCAGGGCGCGGTCCAAAATGACATACATGGAGTAGTTCAGGTATGCGTTCTGGGTAAACTCCTGGAATGGCTGGCGTTCAAATTCTTCAACACTGGGGGTTTGGGTCTGGGTCATACGTATTAAATCTCTTTGATTACTCCATGGGTTTCAATCCAGTGTTTCCGGTCCCGGGCTCTTTTTTTGCTCAACAGCATATCCATAACCTGGAACACATCCTCTTTTTCTTTTTCCTGGGTTTGATTGCTGTCTGTTTCAACGGCGGGTGATACCGTTTCTTCGTTTTCCCGGGCCGGGTCATTGTCCTGGGCGTCGACGCCCGGCGGGTCCGTGATCGTCAGCTGAACCAAACGCCGGGAGTCCGGGGCAATGGTGGTTTCCCTAAGCTGGAGTGGATTCATCTCCCCCAGTCCCTTGAACCGCTGGATATTTATTTTCCCCGGCTTTTTCCTGCGGCTCAGGCGCTTGATGATGGCACTTTTTTCTGAATCATCCAGGGCGTAAAAGACATCTTTTCCCATGTCAATCCGATAAAGGGGCGGCATGGCCACAAACACATGGCCGTGTCGTACCACCTCGGGGAAGTGTCTTAGAAACAGCGCGCACAACAGGGTCGCAATGTGCAGACCATCAGAGTCCGCATCGGCCAGGATACATAATTTGTTGTAGCGCAGCTTGGAAATATCATCGGAGCCCGGGAGCACGCCCAGAACCTGGGAAATATCCCGTATTTCTTTGGATTCAAGTATGGTAGATGCGTTTAGATCCCAGGTGTTCAGGATTTTCCCCCGCAGGGGCATGATGGCCTGGAAACGCCGGTCTCTGGCCTGCTTTGCCGAACCGCCGGCGGAATCGCCCTCCACGAAAAAGAGTTCCCGCTGGCTTTGGTCATCACTGGTGCAGTCTGACAGTTTTGCTGGCAACGAGGCCCCGCTGGTCCGGGTCTTCAAAGATACTTTTTTGCGTTTTCTTTCTCGGCTTCTGGCATTTTCAATGGCGGCCTGGGCCAGGGCTTCGCCCAGGGCGACGTTCTGGTTCAGCCACAAACTGAACGCATCCCGGACTTGAATGTTCACAAGGCCCGCACAGTGCCGTGAGGAGAGCCGCTCTTTGGTCTGCCCCGAGAACTGGGCTTCCACAAGTTTTACGGACAATACATACCCCACCTTTTGCCAGATGTCTTCGGGGGTGAGAAAAACGCCTTTGGGCAAAATATTTCGAAATTTACAGAACTCTTTAACGGACTCCAGCAGACCTGACCTGAATCCATTGACATGGGTGCCCCCAAGTTTTGTGGGGATCAGATTGACATAGCTTTCTTCAATGTCAAGGGCGTCTTCCTTCCCCCAGTTCACTGTCCATACGGCCTTTAATTCATCGTTGTCAGCAGCGCCTGTGAACGGTTCCGGGAAAATGGTTTCGGTGTTGCCGATCCGCTCTTGAAGGTATTGATCCAGGCCCTGGTCATAGTGCCAGGTGTCTGTCTCCCGGGTCTCTTGAACGGTAAAGGTGGTGGTCAGTCCCCGGCACAGCACCGCCTTGGATTTAAGTGCTGTTCGGATGGCGGTGACGTTGAATTGGTCGGTATCAAAATAGGCGGGGTTGGGCTTGAATTCCAGGGTGGTGCCGGTCTTGGCAGCCTTCCCGGTCTCTTCCAGATCTTTTGTTTTGTCACCGTTTTGAAATTCAATGGCGTATTGTTTTTTGTCCCGGCAAATAACGATGGACAGGTGGCTGGACAGGGCATTGACCACCGACACCCCGACGCCGTGCAGTCCGCCTGAAAATGCATAATCCTTGCTTGAAAATTTGGCGCCGGCGTGCAGCTTGGTCATGATCAGTTCAACCCCGGAGATGCCTTCCTCCGGGTGGATGTCCACGGGCATGCCCCGGCCGTTGTCCGATACGATGATCCTGTTGTCCGGGGTCAAGGTGACATCGATGTGTGTGGCAAAGCCTGCAATGGCCTCGTCCACACTATTGTCGATCACCTCAAAGGCCAGGTGGTTCGGGCTCCCTGTCTCCGTGTACATGCCCGGTCTGCGTTTGACCGGATCAAGGCCTTTGAGCACCTCGATGGATCGGGCGTCATACCCCTGGTCTGCGGTCTTATCCTGTGTCTTGCCATCAAATAAGTTCATAAAGTGGTTCTGGTATGATATACAATATTAATCAATATTGAAAATTGTAACGAAATTTTAAATCAAACTTACATTATATATCAATCTTAAATGAAAATATAGCCCGGCATGATATAAAAATTTAAAACCACCTGGAACATGGGAGTTGGTACAGCAGCATGGATGATGCGAATCCTGAATTTGATCGTCAAACCTTTGATGATTACTGGAATACCCTTGATGAACAACAGCGCAAGGAACTGGTTCTTCAGGCCCCCCAATTGCCTGTTTACCTCGGCCTTCTACCTATCTTGAGCAGTGTCTTTTCAACCCATTACCCGTTAAGGGAAGCCGGCAGAAAAAGTTTGACCGCAATGACCTTGGTCATTCGAAGGAATATTGACACCCCGCTGGAAAATAAGCCGGTAAAGCAAGCCCGGGCCGAAGCCTTCCAGGGGGCGGCCCTGATTTACCGCAAAATTTTTATGCAGATGGCATTTTCAGATAAAAGTATCCTGATCCATGCGCTCATGAACATCGGCAGTATCGGCACCTTTTTTGCCTTCAAGGCGCTTTATCTGGAACGGGTCTCCCAGGATGTCATAAAAAAGTGTATCAAGGATCTGGACGACCGGCTTTGTCTGGTTTTTGCCGACCAGTATCTCCAGGCGGATCCTGCCATCCGTTTGCGTTTTGCCGGATTGTTCCGCTATGTGCTTGCCGGGATTAAGCAGCGTGAGGCGGTCACCTGGTACTATGCCGGTTTGTTTGACCGGGGGCGGGATGTGGATCCCTATCTGCATAATATTGATGCCTCCTTGCGAAATCCCTTGCTCATAGAAGAAAATGAGCTGTTGTCCATGAAGCCCCAGGAACGGATTGCCGGCCTTAAAGCCATTTCAATGATGCGGTCCAGGGTACCTTTGCGTGTATTTGAAAAGGTGCTGACCCGGGAAACCGTAAAAAAAGTCAGAATGGCTGTGTACGGTCTGATTGAAAATTCATCCTATGGGATGTATCCGGAACTGTTCGAACCGCTGTTTAAGCGGATCAAAGGCGCCAAAACCAACGAGGCCCTCGGTGTGTTCAAAGCCCTTGTGGTGACTGGCCGGCACCCCTTTCATAGGGTCATGGACCTGGTTCGCGCCATCTATCCTGCCATCATTCCCGTCATCAATATGGAGATTTCGGCATTGTCCAGGCTCTCGTTTTTTGCGCTCCAGGACATTGCCCTGAACAAGGATGCCTACCAGGGGGAAAATTATGACGTCAACCTGGCATGTATCTTCGGTATGATCAAAAAACGCCCGGAACGCGTGGTCAGGGTATTAAAGGAACATCTGGATATCTGCGGTTCGGACCAGGTTAAAAAAGATGTGGACAGGCTCATGGTTAAAACCCAGAACCTGCTGCTTAAGGAACGCAAAAGCATTGCCGCCCCGTTCAAAAAATTCCAGACACAGGTGCCCGAAAAAAAATCCATGGTCTCCTTTTTAAAATCCATGATCAAGGACCCGGTTCAAAAGAGGTTGGATGAATTGAGACAAGGGGGGGGTCCCCAGGATCTGGACCTTCGAAGGGCGGTGATCCGGGACATGGACCTGGCCGGGATGGATTTGACCCGCTCCGTCCTTAATTTGACCGAAGCACAGATTGTTGATACGCGAATGGCCGGCGTTCATGCGGCAAACGGCGTCTGCCGCAATACATTGTTTTACAATATGAATCTGGATGATGCCGTGTTTGATCAGACCTGTTTTGACGATGCTGTTTTTGTCAATGTGTCTGCCAAACATGCAACATTCAACCAGTGCAGTTTTCAGAACGCTTCTTTTTATAATTGTGATTTCAACGGTTCGGACATGAGCGATGCACTGTTCATTGGTGCGATCATTGCTAAGTGCGCCTTCAATGAAACGAATCTGACCTGCGCCGTTTTTGCCCATTCCCGATTGTCCGGGCTCTCCTTTGCCCATGCCTGGCTTCACATGGCCGACTTCAACAATACCCAGGCGCGGTTTTGCCGGTTTGCATCCCATGCGGCCATGGACCTGCGTACCCGGGATCTGGATTACAATGCCAGGGAATACCAGCTCAGCTTTGTTGATCTGCCGAGAATTGATCCCAGGGTGGTTGACGAGATCAATATGCTTATTTTCTGTGAATTTGTTCATTACGGGCAGGCCAAATTCCTAAAACAGAATAAGTTGAGTCTTCTGGCGGCCTTTGATGTTTTCAAGCCGGAGCAGGCCGATTTTTTTCAGCTTCTGCCTTTATTGCTCCATGAAAATATTGCCATGCCCGAGACCAGCAAGGTGCCGTCGACAACACCTTGCGGTGTGGCCGATTATCTGCCGTCCAGGGAATCCGAACGGGTTGGCCGGCAATACCTGGGCAGTGCCAATGTTCTTATCCGCCGGCATCCGGACCCCTGCATCCTTGCCGTCTATTCCATGGGAAGTGTCGGGTCTGTTGCCCAGACGGCCGAGTCTGACATTGACTACTGGATTTGTATTGATGAAAAGCGCCTGGGCCGCCAGGGGGGCGATCTTTTACGCAAGAAGCTTGATGCCCTGGAGCGCATGGCCCTGGAACGGTTTAGAATTCAGGTAACCTTTTTTCTTGTGGATATTTTCAAGGCCCGTGATAATGATTTCGGCGGCTCTTCCCAGGAGAGTTCCGGCTCTGCCCAGGCCCGGTTGCTCAAGGAGGAATTTTACCGGACCATGATCCATGTGGCCGGTAGACTGCCCCTGTGGACGGCGCTTCCCACCAGTATCAGCGCCAATTATTATACCCTGATCTTTGACTGTATCAATCGCCTGCCCGGCACCAAACGGCATATTGATCTGGGTGATATTTATGCCGTACCCCGTAATGAATATTTCGGCGCTTCAATCTGGCAGATGTTCAAGTGGCTCAAGAGTCCTTTTAAATCGGTGATTAAGATGGCGCTGCTGGAAAAATACATCAACACCTATGACCGGGAGCCCATGCTGTGCAACGAGTATAAAAATGAGTGGATGAATTCAGGGACCCATCTGAAACCGGGGCAGAACGATTCCTATATCATTTTACTCAATACCATGATTCAGTTTTACATGAATTCCGGGGATACCCGATCCATCAAGCTGTTGCTCACCTGTTTTTTTCTCAAGCTGGGGATTACAAAGCAATCGGAACTGGATTCAAGTGTGTTTGGCTTTCGGCGCATTCTTTTGGAACGGTGCCTTTTGGAGTGGGGCTGGGATCAGGAAAAGGTCTTTGAGATCGGCCGGTTTAAATCCTGGCCTTATACCGCCATTCACCGTCTTTCCCTGACCATTGAACAATATATGATGACCCGGTACAAGGACCTTAAAACCCGGTTTCAGGATGATGCCGAGCTTGCGATTTCCGACCGGGATCGATTGGTTCTTGAGCGCAAGGTGGATATTCAATTCCAGGACAAGCCGGGTAAGATTAAGAAGCTGCTTTTAATCTCAAGTGGGGATCGTCATTTTTCAAAGCTGTATTTAAGATATCTGCCTTCTTCGTCCGGCAAAGGGTACGGCAAGTGGGAATTGATCCATAAGCCTGCAATCCAGACCGGTATGGATGAGGAATCGATACTCACGGCAAGCTCCGTGGAAGAGATCGGGGCCTGGTTGATTCATAATCATCTCTATACGGATCATACATTTTTGACCATGGCGCCCAATTCCACGGAAGTTTCCCATGACAGCATTGAAAAATTATACCGGGCCATGCATGATTTTTTTACCCCTGAATTGCTAAAACCTGTGAGTTTTGATGCACTGGGGGTCCGGCCCTTTATTGCAAGTCTGTTTGTCTCCCTCAATTTTTATGCGGAAAGACCTGGCGGAAAAATTTCTGATTTCACACTGATTTACCTCAATTCCTGGGATGAGATGTTTTTGCGCACCGCAAGACTTAAAGCACCGGCAAATATTGATCCTGTTAAAAGATATATCTGCAAAGAGCTTGGTTTGAAGCATTTACCCGAAAACACCGTCTTTCATGTCCCAAGAAAGGGGCTTCACTGATCATAGGCCTAACCTTTGGTCGAATGTTAGGGCGGATATCAGGCTTGCTTGTAAAAATTATCTACAATTTCAAGGGCCTGTTCCGGGGTGTCAGCCAGTGAGAACAGACCCATGTCCTCGGGCGAGATCAATCCGTTTTCGGCAAGTGCGTTTTTAATCCAGTCCAGGAGTCCGGCCCAGAATTTTTTGTTCATTAAAATCACAGGCATTTTTCGGATACGCCGGGTCTGAACCAGGGTGAGGGTTTCAAACATTTCGTCCATGGTGCCCAGGCCGCCAGGCATAATAATATAGGCCTGGGCGTATTTTACGAACATGACCTTGCGGATAAAAAAGTAATTAAAGTCCAGGGAGCGGGTCATGTAGCTGTTGCCCTTTTCTTCAAAGGGTAGCGCAATCTTCAGCCCTACGGACTCCCCGTTCCGTTCGCTTGCACCCAGGTTGGCCGCCTCCATGATGCCGGGGCCGCCACCGGTGATGACTGCATAGCCGCCGGCAGCAAAACAGGCAGCCGTCTTCCTTGCAGTTTCATAGTCCGGGTGCCCCTTGGCCGTTCTGGAGGAACCGAAAATGGATACGGCCGGACCCAGGTCATGAAGCCCGTCTATGCCTTCAACAAATTCACCCATAATTTTAAACAGGCGCCATGATTCGCCGGATTTGAAATCATCAATGGGATACTGGATGCTCTTGGGGGTGCTCATGTTCAACTCCTTGTTAAAACGGTTCAGGCAGCAGGTTTAGGTCGGTCAACCTATCTGGCGAAAATATATTAAATGTGGTATATACTATCCAATTCGGATTAACTGATCAAGTTGGTCTGTTAACACTTTCAATTTATTGTTTTTTGATGACAAAAAAAGAAAACACTCATTTGGAATGACTACAAACTTGGATTTTCAATATTCAGTATCCCGGCAGACGACTGTGGTCAATGCTTTAGGGATGCATGCGCGGCCTGCGGCAGTCATTGCTGCAATGGCCCAGGACGGTTGCGGCGACATCTGGTTGTCGGACGGAAAGAATTTTGTGGATGCCGCAAGCATTATCGAGATTCTATCGTTGTGTGCGGTTACGGGAACAAAGGTGTCTATTTTTACGGAAAAGGAAGAAGACGCCGGCCTGGCGGATAGGATTAAAGATTTTTTTGACGTCGGATTTGGGGAGAATGAAAATGGATAACACCGTTACGGATCAAATCATTCTCAGGGGAATCAGCGGTTCCCCCGGTATCTGTATTGGAAAAGCGTATCTTGTTGACCGGGAAGGTGTTAATTTAATTAAGCGCTACCCGGTAAGCCCGGATATGATTGCCAATGAAATCGACCGGTTTAAGACCGCAGTGGATAAAGCTAAAAAAGACCATGCCAGGGTGATTGATTCCCTCGGGGATGATTTAAGTGAAAATTTGAACATCCTTGAAACCCATATGGTTTTGTTCAAAGATAAAATGCTGTATGGCAAAACCATTGATACCATAACCTCGGATCAGGTCAATGCGGAGTGGGCGCTTCGCCGGGTTTCCAGGCGCATCATCAGGATGTTTGATCAAATTAATGATCCGTATCTTAGGGCCAGGGGCGATGATATTATCCAGGTCTCAGACAAGATCATGCATTATCTGTTGGGCGAGGCCGATCTGCGGATCAGCGAAATCAATAAACGCGTGATTATTGTTGCCCATGACCTTTCCCCCGCTGATGCCAGCCAGATTCAGCTTGAACATATCAAAGGGTTTGCCACGGACAGGGGTGGTAAGGATTCCCATACAAGTATTGTGGCAAAATCCCTTAAAATTCCTTCGGTCCTGGGACTTGGCAATGCCACGGTAAATATCAATAATGATGACATCCTTATCGTGGACGGTTCCGCCGGGATTATTATCATTAATCCGGATGAAGACACCCTGTTCCGGTATGAAGATAAGATGGCCCGGTTTGCGGCCTACCGGGCCGACATTGAACGGGACAGTCACCTGCCCGCAGTCACCGCCGACGGTATCCCTATTAATTTGCTTGCCAATATAGAGCTTGTGGAAGAGGTGGTGTCCGCCAAGGATAATAAGGCGGCCGGCATCGGCCTGTTCAGGACGGAATTTTTATGTCTGGATTTAAACCGGTTGCCCACCGAAGAGCAAATGTTGCAAAAGTACAAGGAAGTTGTGGAACTTATGCATCCGGCTCCGGTGACCATCCGGACCCTGGATCTCAACGGGGATAAATTTAATCCGTATATAGATCCGGTGGAAGAGGTAAACCCTGCATTGGGTTTGAGGGCCGTCAGGTTTTGTCTGGAAAATGAGGATATCTTTATTACCCAGATTAAAGCCATCCTGCGGGCGGCAGCGTTTGGAAATATTAATCTGCTTATTCCGATGATTTCCTGTGTGGAGGAGATTATCGGGGTCAAAGCCTGTATTGACAAGGCTGTTATAGCCCTTGAGTCCGAAGAGAAAATTTTTAATAAAGATATTCCGTTAGGTATTATGATTGAGGTGCCCTCCGCCGTGATGATGGCCCGGGAACTTGCCGGGCACGTGGATTTTTTCAGTATCGGCACCAATGATTTGATTCAGTACTCCATGGCCATTGACCGGCGCAATCGCAGGGTGGCACATCTTTACCAGGCATTAAGCCCTGCGGTCCTGAAAATGATCCGACTGATCGTGGATGCGGCAACCGAAAACAATATTGACCTGGTGATGTGTGGTGAGATGGCAGGCGATGCCGTTAATATTCCTGTGCTGCTTGGTTTGGGTCTGACTAATTTGTCCATGAACGCCGGCGCCATCCCTGTTGTGAAGAAAATGATCCGGTCCGTGGATGTGTCAAAGGCAAGGCAGGATGTACAGACGATTTTTGGATTTCAAACGGTTCAGGAAATTGTTGATTTTATTCAAACGGAATACAAGGAGTTTTTGCCTTACAGGGACAACGAGGAATAAATAATGAACGCAAAATACACAAAAGTAGTTGCCACCAATAAGAAAGCCCGGCACAATTATCACATTGATGATGAATATGAAGCCGGTATTGTGTTGGCAGGCACGGAAGTCAAGGCCATCAGGGAGGGCCGGGTCAGTTTCAAGGATTCTTACGCAGATATTAAGCGCGGAGAGGTTTTTTTGCGCCAGCTTCATATTTCTCCCTATAAGTTTGCATATAATGCCAACCATGAGTCCATGCGCACCCGCAAACTTTTGTTGCACAGTTATGAAATTAAAAAACTTGTCGGTAAAATAAAAGAACAGGGATATACCCTGGTACCCTTAAAAATTTATTTTAAAAATGACAAAATCAAGGTCTCTCTTGGGCTTGGTAAAGGTAAAAAGCTATATGACAAGAGAGAAACCATTAAGCAGCGGGATGTCAAACGGGATATGGACCGTGAAAGAAAAAAATATTCCTGATGATAAAAGTGTTGACTTGGACCCTTTGGGTATTATATTAATAACGTTTACTTGATCTTTTACAATTTGGGGGCGTAATGGTTTCGACGGAGATTTTGACGTCCATGGTAGCATGTCGAGTGTTTGTCATCTCGTAAACTTGGCAAGATTTAAACATAATCGCAGACGATTATAACTACGCTGTAGCCGCTTAAGGCGGCTTCCGTCCTCCTGACATCCTTCTTGCAGATTCAGGTCAGGGCGTCGACTTTGCAAGACCGCTTTTGAAATTTCCTGGGTCTCAAAAGTTAAATTATTCCAGGATACACCGGGTAGTATCCCTCCTGAAGGAGCCTTCCCGGCCAATTTTAAAGTTCAGGATAAACATGTAGAAGCCTGGGTTGATTGTTTTCGGACACGGGTTCAACTCCCGTCGCCTCCACCATTTTATTCCTTAAAAAACAATATGTTATCAAGTATAGCCCCCCCGAGGATAGTGGGGCGCAAGTGGGGCGGATTTAGTTCGGCTTGCTTGAGCCCTCTTTTTTAAATTCAAGCACTTCAGTTTTTGTCTTTTTCTTGATAATCAGTTCGGCCATATCTGCCGATTCGACTTCATCCATTTGGCAATATCTTTCAAAGGCTTTGTTTGTTCTATGACCAGAATGTTTCTTCGCGGCATCTTTACCTTGCATCTTGCCGATTTCGGTTGTTGTTGTGTGCCGGGTTCCTCCGTACAGATCCAGGCCTTCAATGCCAAGCTTATCGCAAGCTGAAATCCATGCTTTGTAAAAATATTTTTCCCCAAAGGCCGCGTCTTTTTTTACACCCTTGATTCCAGCAATATGTCTGAAAAATATTACGGTTGGCAAAGCCGGATATTGTTTCTTCAATTGGGCAAAAATGTCAACATGATCCGGGGCAAGACGGACAGTCAAAAGACTGTTTTTCTTTTTGGTGGGATAGTGGATAAAAAGCATGCCAGATTGCAGGTCAATATCACCTTCAGTTAATTTTAAAAGATCTGCTGGTCTAAGTTTTGTGTAAACACTTAAAAGCTCAATACCGAACCATTGTTTTGGATTTGTAGCGTCTTTTTTGATTTGATCAAGGATTTGACTTTGGATTTCCCAAGTCGTTACGTTCCGGTATCCGAGTTCATATTCAATGTCCGGAAATTCTGGCATCTGCGCGATAGTAATCACTTTACGCTTATAAATGTATTTCCAAAAATCAGAAAGGGTGCTTTTATAGTTGCTCCTGGTTTTTTCTGATATTCCGTCTATGGAAAAAAGGAAGTCCTCAATATCCGCACCATTGATATATTTTACATTCGTATCTTCCCAATGACTTTGTGCGACTTTTATATAATTGCGAATATTGCTAAAAGATTTTTTTGTTTTCTTTCTATTGAGATATTTTTCGGACAGGGTTTTAAAACCGTTAGGATTATCTTTTTTATAATCATTTGGGTCGTAGGTTCCTTCACAGGTTTTATATCTGAGCCCTGTTAAAAAATCGCACGCCTCTTTGTATGAGGGAAATCGACGATAAACATCTTTTCCAAATCTGACTATAAAGGATGTGGCCCCGACCTGAGGATGATTTGGACAAAAACAACCACCACGACGCTCGTCATGAATTAGATTGTTATTGCATACAAAGCACCTTTCCCTGGTGGTTATATTCCCTTTCATGCATACTCCCATTAATCTAAAATTATCAACGAGAGTATTATGTCGGGATATTAGGGTCAAGTTTTATCCTTTAATCGCCATGGAGAATAACGTTCTATTAATTATTTTCTCTTTTTTGACAAACGGCCTTTGGCATAATCCGAATAACAACAATGCAAATAGGTGTTGTAATCAATTTTGCCTGCCATGTATTCATGCTCAAATTCCGTTATGCTGCTTTTGCCGTTTTTCTTTACCAGCCGGTAAAGGTGATTTTTCAATTCTTGTGGGTTCATTTTATTCATTCGTTATCAAGTGGTTGCCGGACATCTAATTGAATTGATCAGGATAATGATCAGAAAATGTCCCGGGTAGGCCACATAATAAAAGTATTTTTGGATCATCCTTGGCAAAGGTATGGTGGCCCTGGAGTACATGAGGAACACAGCAGCCGGACCAAACAGAACATAAGCGGCTCCTGACAGATAATAGACCAGGAGGTAAAAGGCTGTCATCGCGCCCAGGAGGCACACCGGCCGATGGTGCAAATAATAAATAGCAAAGACTATGAAAATATAGATTGATACGACGTTGGCCAACACAAGAAGCAGGGTCAAATAAAACGCCTGGTAGCCGTACCGCTCATATAAGACAAGGATGATCAGGCCAAAAAGCAGGGTATATAAATCATTGAGTCTATGCAGGTCCGGGAACAAAATATTAAACAGTGGCTGGGTAACACCGGCGCAAATCACCAGGGAGATGATATAAAGCTGGAGATCCTTGGTATATTTCAGGCCCTGGGTAATGAAATAGGCAAACAGAGGGAAAGACAGCGCCCCCAGGGACCGCATGACAAATTCATGTTCCGGGAAAAAGAATATGGCCGAATGGTCAATCACCATTGTGATGAATGCAATCAGTTTAATCATTTTGATGATCCCAAACTTAAGGTGTATGAAATCAATCTGAAAACACAAAAAGAAAAGGCAATCGTCACAATGGGCAAACCGACATAGGTGACGATGTCACTGATAAAAAGGGCCAGGTCAAAGCCTTCGGGTAAAGTGATCATTTTAAAGCCTCAAGGATAAGCCCAGGGCCAGGGCATTACATGAAAGGGCACCGATGATTAACGAGATGCTTTTTGAGGTCAGATCCGAGGTGTCGGTAATTTCAATATAGTCGACTTGACCCGGATCAGAATCAAGATCCGTCACCGAGATGGATGTTCGTTGGTAATACGCTTGGGTCAAAATATTAATTTGAGAAAAATCGGATGTATTAAAAAGGTAGTCGTCAACAACAAAGAACGCGGTTGCCTGATCCACCCGGTAAAGATCCACCTGGCCGGTCTTTGTGACCGCTGCATAAGATTGGGTATTTGAAAGCAGTATTAAAAGGAACAAGACGCCGATTGAATTGAAACGGGATGATCCAATCCGAAGGGCGGATACGATGGCCCGGATAATGATGCCCAGGAGCAACGAAATCACAACAAGGCCAAAACCATTTCCAAACGCTTCTAAATCTATCATTGTTTATCACCTGTCTTTCATTCTTTCTTCGTAAATTTCATCAAAAATCTTGGCATATTGTTCGCCTCTGACATCTTGTAGGCTTCTTTGATACTCTTCTTTCATCAAAGGTTCACGCCAGGTGCCTTTGCTCATCTGCCAGCGGCTAAACGCTTTTTTGGCACCTATCTCCCCTTGAGTCATGCCGATATTGAACATCTCCTGGATTTTTACAAACGCGAAGACAATGAACAGCAAGGAGAGCATGGCAAGAAGGACCACAGAAATATCGTTTGCGATAAAGCTTGCAAGATTCTCCGTGAACTGTGTGAACATTAAACTGATTAAGTCGGTTTCCATAACGCTCCTTTAGGGGTGGTTGGGGTGGAGAAAAACGGCCTCCACCCCTTGAAAAATTAACCTCTGCTCATGGTACGCCGGATGTACTTGTAGGCGAGGAAGGCCAGGTTAATGGTGACGAACGTGGTCAGGACGGTAAGCACCTGACCGTTGATGGTTGAGATGTCAAACGCGGTCCAAAGGTCTGCAACACTCGGGGTGGCAAAGGACAGGCCGAACATGCCGAAAAATGCAGAAAAGATAGCTGCGGTGAACATCTGGGAACGGGTGATAAGATTCTTCATGATAAAACTCCTTTTAAAAAAAAATTAACGAAAGACTTTAACAAGCAACCCCAGCCCCACAACGATTATCAGAATGGTGATAATGCCCGCTGCAGCGGTATTGACGTCGGTTCTGACACCATCAAACATATCTGATGAAATCAAAGGGGTATATTCGGTTGTTGCCAAAGCAAGACCAGTGATCCCGAAGAGGATCAATGACACAACGCTGAGGATTCGCTTAAGAAAACACATAGCGTATCACCTCACTGTTGATTAATATGGAAACCGAAAACTGCGTGGTTTCCTGATTATCAAGACCCATCCTTAACCAACTTAAAGACGACCTTGATACGCTTCCTTTGTTATATTTCAGACCGCCGATCAGAGTTGTTTCACCAGCCCTGAACACGATTTGATTGTCAATTTTGCGAATGGATATTTGGGGTTGCCTGACAAGGTTCGGCTCGGTTCCCACCTCAAGAAATTCAATCAGGCTTTGGATGTTTCCGGTAAACTGGGTGGAGATGATGTTCCCGGACACCGAGGGTTTGAGTTTTAAGATCAGGCCGGACGACACGGTATCGAATTCATAGCCCTGGGCAACGGTATCTGTGGCTCCGTCAATGGATGACACGGTAATTTCTTTGACGTAGGGGATTTTTTCCGACACATCAAGCTCAGCGGTGGAGCCGTTCATGACTGAGATCCGGGCGGACTGAAGCACGGTAAAATCCTTTAATTCGTCCAGGGATTCAACAACCGATTGAAGGGAGAGGTGACCGCCGCCAAGGTTCAGGGAGAAGCCGTCATTCGAGCCGGTGACGGAAAATTTAAGCGGATCTTCATACAGGTCTGTTAAGCTGGCCGCCAATTGTGACCAATCAATACCATGCTTATAGGTATGGCTGTCCTGGGCTTCAAGGATCATGATGTCGAAAACGACCAGGGTAAGATACGGATTGTTTTTGAAATAATCGTAAATGGTCAGATAGGTATAATAATCGGTGTTAAAAACGATCCGGGAGGAGAGTTCATCATAAAAGGAGTCCTGGACCCCGAACGAGTTTAATAATTTAATCAGGTTTTCCTGGGTGCCGGGCATAAGTACCTTCACATAGGCCGGGGATGTTTTGCGGATGATCAACACGCCCTGTTTGTATTTGAAAAATAGGCCATGGCTGATTTGCAGGGATTGAAGCAGGGTTTTCAGGGTGCCGTGGTACGCGGGCATGGAAACGGTTTGGAGCCTGGGCGTTTCTTTTTTCTCGGTGGCAAGGTTGGTGGCATCCTTGGTTTCCGTGGGTTGTTCAATGTAACACCCGATATCGGCCACAATGTTTATGCCCTGATCAATAAGGATCTGGAAAAAATCACATAGGGGAACCGGCGCGGTTAAATTGATTGATACCTGTATATCATCGGGAATTTTATCAAGGTCATCATCAAACTTAATGAAATCTTTGACCACAACCTCTTTCACCGTTGATTTGCTGCGATGAAGATCAAAGGGTTTGTGTTCATTATACACCGGCACTTTAAAGGAAGGTTGCGCACAGCCGGCACAGAAAAATAGTGTCATTATCAGATAAAAATATTTCATTGGGTCACCAAAATAGATCCGTCAATTTTTGATTTAAAAATCTTTTTCGAGTTAATCACGCCCACCAATAGGTAGTCGGTTAAAGGGTCTGCCTGGCCGGAATAGCCTGGTTCCTGATCCGGGGTGTCAGGCGGAGAGCCTTGGTTTAAAGCGTGTTGTCTTCTTTCTTCAATGGAATCGGAAATCGCCTGGGTGCCGAAAAGGTCACCGCTTAACAGGCTTGACTGACTTAAAAAATAGATGAACAGGCCCAGGACAAAGGGGATCGCATAGAATATGGGATGCTTCAGGATATTGGCCGGTTTTTCAATGCCTATTTCTTTGGTGCCATCCTTGAAATAGCTTTTGTAGCACTTGAATATTTTGGGATCATAGGAACAGGTCTTCTGGCCGATTTGATCAAGCGTCGGGCCGTAATAGCAAAAACGGACATATTTTTTCTTGATCAGGTTGCCGAACATGTTCAGCTTTTTGTAACGGTAGGTGAATTCAATCAAGGACCTGACAGAGCTTTCAATACGTTCAACGTTTTGGGTGATCAGAATAAGGTCAACGCCCATATGACGGTGTTCACTGGCCCATTTGCCGAATGCCCGGTTTGTTTTGGTTTGCCAGTCCCGGGAATTAAAGAAATTTTGGGCTTCGTCAATAATGACCAGATCGCCCGGGCTGGTGTGGTCCCAGAATTCGGTAATCTGGTGATTTGGGAGGGCAACAAGGCGTTCTTTAAGCTGACTGTCTTCAAGATTGAGAAAGTGTTTTATGATTTCCTGTTTTTCTTCCTGATCCGGGCCGGAGATGTTCGTTAGAATGCGTCTGCCCTGGGCAAGGTTGTCCAGGAGTTTGCGCATGGCATCATAGGTTTTACCGGCACCGGGAAGTCCTTCGTAACAGGAAATCATGATTATACCCTTGTAAATGCTGCCGGAATAAGGTTAAGGGTCAAACGGATCAGGCAGGCTGCGGCCAGCATGCTCAGGCATTGGGCAATGTTCAGCTTATAAAGGATATATAAAATTTGATCCGGTAAAAGGTTCCAGTTCCCGAATGAAGACAGGGCGGTCACCTGGGCGAAGTCGATCGCTGAAATAATGGTTTCAATGATGCTGAAGAATGCATCCATACTCAGATAAACAATTTCGGACAACAGGTATAAGATGCCGTCAAGAACCCAATTGATAAAGTCGGTGAGCATTCCCCAGAAATTGGAACAGAAATCTATTATCTTATGAATCATGTTATGCCTTTTTCAGAATCAAAATTTTAAAACATGCAAAGCTTGTCACCAACAAAAGAACGGACCGTAAAATCCCCCAGACATTGTCGTAATCCGAATAATCTATGGTGGCCGTTTGTTCGCTTGAAGAACCCCATTTGCCAATATCAACGGTTTGTACAGAAGAACCGGAACCTGACGGACCGGCAAAGATGTCAAAAGGAAGACTGAACAGATCGGATTCTTTTACCGTGGTGATGAACAGATCGTATCTGTCAGAGTATTTTGTTTTAATTGCCGTTAAGGTGTCTGTTTCATCCAGGGCGGGGATATTATCTGTGATGGTCGTATCTATGGTTTGGCCGGAATCGATCAAATTATCTTCAACAGCCTGACCGATTTCATCGGCAGAGGGACCCGTTGAAGAAACAACAGAACCACCGCCGGAAACGGAAACACTTGTTTCAAGTTCTTTTTTATTAATCTTGGCAAGATAATCGTTTGTTATGCCCAGATATTTTTGAATGTTTTCTAAATTTGTATTTGTTGACGCGGTGTTCTTAATGATTTTATCCAACCGGCCTGAATCGACATCATTTGAATCCGGCTGTTCTGAAGGGGCTTGCTGGGTTTCCGGTTTTTTTGCTTGTGTTTGGTCATCTTCAGCGTCTCTATAATCTTTGAAGGGATCGGTGGACCCGGGGATAATCGTGCCGTCATCCTGAATTTCAACAGGACTGTTTTGTTTGGTAATGTTTAAATCATCAATGTCTAATTTCTCTAAGGATGCGGCGAGGTCCTCAGCTGTTTGATATGTTACAAGATCACCGGTAACCGAATCAATTGTATAGCCTTCAAAGTCGGTGGGCATTGTGCCAAATTGATATTGATTGCCTTCACCGTCTTGGATAATACCGGCAACGACTTTATTATTTTCATCGTAACAGACGGAAACAATGGCGGCTTTATATGAATCTGATGAATCGGGTTTTAAATCGAAGTCATCTCCTATGCCATCTCCATCAGAATCAACAGGCGGCGGACCGGCACAATCATTTGATAAATCACCTGACCCTGTAGTATAAAAAGCGTAATAAACATGATTACAATCATCAATATAACACCAGACATTGTAATAATTACCATTAGCCTCTTTAGTATAAGTCGCATAGTACGATAAACTTGTTCGTTGACCGATACCACAACAAGCATCAGAGGCAGCAACCATAGCCTGGTCAGACGCATCTGTACCAACAAAAACACCAACCATACTTACTTCCCTTGTTGTTGTCGATAAAACTGTTATGTTAAATTGTGCATCAGTCATATCCGAACAAACATCAGCAGAATAAGCCAAGGAAAACCAAATGAATGGGGTACAAAAACCAATCAAAAAATATAAGATTTGCTTCATTTTTCCTCGAAAGCAGTTGCCACCGATCATAAAACACCTGTCCAAATCAGTGCCATGCCCCTCAATTCATGTTGAAAAACAGGAAAAAGAGGAGCGGCACATATGTTGCGGGTTGTCCGCATTAGTCGCTTTCCTGTTCCTGCCAGTAAATCCGCCCGTTGAATTCAGAAAAAGAGATGGAATTGGAATAGGGTGTCATCTCCGTTGAATTTTCAAAGATCTCCTTGGCAACTTTTATCTTCAAAAATTTCTCCAGCCCTTTGACGGCAACGGCCAGGTGGAAGGTTTCATCTCCTCTGGACGTGGCCCCGGCAATCTTTTCCATGATCAATCCTTTTACGGATAAGCCCATGGGAATGTTCGCCATGGGAACAACCCTTTTTTCGTCTGACATTTTTTCTGCTGTTGCAGCCATGTTTTAAACTCCTTTGTTAAATGTTATTCCGGCACACCGACCGGGTTTAAATTATTGCGGTTAAAAACGATCTGTACTTTTTGGAACAATTCTTCCTCGTAATGATTGAGCCGGAACTGCAATTCTCTCCAGACCCGTCTTGACGCCATTGTTGCGATCTGTCTGAAATCGTCTACGCGTTCGAGTGATGCCGCACAGGCAGAGATCAGGCAGCCAACGCCTTGATCAATTAAGGCTTCCACATTGTCATATTGAGCCTTTTCTCGTTTCCTCCAGAGGTTGGGGTTATCGCCGTCAAATGAAACAAGCTGAACGAGTTTCCAAAAAGGGGAGGTGACGGCATCACGGGATTGATTATTATTGGATCTGTCAACGTCGTGTTCACAGTGTTTGGCCCAAAGTTTTGATGAATAGGCCCACAGGCCATTCAAGGATTTTTTCAAGTCATCTAAGGTCTCTATGCGTTCAAGGTCATCGGTCTTGAATTCTGTTAAAGCTTCACGCCGGTATTGAAACTCAACCCTGACAACCGGTGTTCTTTGATCCCTGGAATTAAGGCCCCATTGCCGGTTAAAGAAGTCTTCTTTGGCTGTGGCCCGTTTGACTTTTAATTCTGTGCGCTTGTTATAGATCCGGCACATCAGGTTGCCTTTGCCGATTGACATCCCGGAGATGGTGCGGCCTGTAAAATGGACGCTGGAAGAAACAGCCCGGGTGATCCATTTTTCCATGTGGTGTAACTCCAGCTGGCTGAAATCGACATTCACAAAATCAGTGGATAAATCAACCCGGGTGACATGGTGTTTTTTGACTGAAATGTCACAGGATTTTAAATATTTCAGGACCTGTTCATAGACTTCAAAGGCCCCGGGCAGATGGGAGGACATAGAACCGATTTCTATTAAACAGGTGGGGAAATTGCCGTGAACAGAGCGGTTATTGAAATAAACATGGGTGTCGGCCATGGAGATATGATAGGTGAAAAACCGCCTGCCGGACCGATGGACATTCCATTGATTTGAAAAATAGGTGAATGGGACACAATCTTGTTCAAATTCTCTGGCAACCGCACGGGCCTTTTCAATTTCTTCCAGGATATTTGAACCGGAAAGATCTGCATAAAGGGATAAATGCAAGGTATCTATGTTTGAATAGACGTTGCTTAGACTGACTAATTGGGGGGTACATGTTATAAGGGCCTGTACCCCGTCGCTGAACGCCCCCGCGCTGACGCGCGTGGTCGTTTCAGCGTCGGATCTCAGAGACGGTTGACATCTTTGTTTATGATCTTTATTTATAGATGACATGTAAAATTCCTTTGGCGAGGTTTTTACTGTTATTTAAAGGTCGGGAGGTGCAACTCCCGGCCTTTTCAATCCTCTGTTATTTAATTTACCCTTATGGCATAAACTTGAACCGGATCAGAACCGAACTCAGGGTGAGTTATTTCCAACTGGCCCCAACCCCGGTATGGTCTCTCAATGATACGGGTAACGTCATCTTTTTTGGGATAGCCAAGTTTGATTAAAATTTTATCATATTGTTTACCCACAAGACGTTTAGCCCAATAACGAGTAACCAGGCGGTATTCATACTTCTTTTCACCGGACTTAATTTTTTCCCAATATTTTTTCTTAAGATTAAGATGTAAGATTTTCATTTCCGTTCAATTGCCTTTTTTTATTAAGGAGATAGGAACAAAAATCTGCCATAGTTTTACATGCACTGCTCAAAGAAACAAAAACCCAACCTTCAGAAACACCTTGATCGTAACCTTTTCGAATGTCGGAAATTTTTCGCTGGACGCATACTCTATTGGGATCTTGAAATGTTAAAATATCACCGATTTTATAATCTCGATCATCTTTTAAAAAATCCCAATTCCGCTGGACCAAAATTTCATGGATGTATTCCGGATCAACTTTCAATAAATGAATTTTGAATCGGGATTGACTATATGTCATACCATCACCTGGTTTACCTATCTTCATTTGAATGGCCATCATGCAAATAATTTCCCCTGCGCTGGCCGGCGTTCCGGAACTACCGGGAACACATATTCGCCGGCGTTGCCCCACTGATCCGCCATAGCGTCCGCAATTCCCTGGTAAGTGAGGCTTCGGATTTTGGCGTCCTTAATCCTGGCATGGGTCGGTGAATGGCGTTTGCCGTCGGCTGTATTTATCCAAAGCGGCTTCACAGGCTTTGTTGGAAGCAGCAAAGGCAGGTTTTTTAGCCAAAGGCCGGTTTTCTTAGATTCCGGATGGCCGTATTCATAAGGCTGAATATATTGGTCCGGTTGCCGGATGTGGGTGGAGATAACGCCCTGGGGATTCTCAATGCAGATTCTTTCGATATCGGCATTCAGCAGGGCATGGACAAAAAGCATTGCGTCCAGGCGTTGCTTCCATCGTTTCGGATTATTCAAAAAAGACCTGTTGCCGGATACGGCCAGATAAGTGCACGGCGGGTGGGCGATCATCATATCCCAACCGTCATCAATCACGTCAAACACATCACCTTGGTAATGGGGGCCTGGAGTTTCTGTGGGAAGAAGGTCACAAGACATGGCGTCGTGGCCTTTTTTTAAAAATGCGTCCCGGACCCGTCCGGAGTATTCACATGCGATTAAAATTCTCATTGGACACCTAAACCTAAAAGAAAACTTCGTCATCATCGGGATCAGGATAGAGACGGGCCCCGGGGCTGTCATAATCGTCATAATCGAAGTCGCCTTGGAATTCGTGTTCGTCCGGGGGATCGGAATAGTAACTGTTCGGGTGTTCTTCTCTGCAAATGCATGGATTTTCTAAGCAGTCCGGGCAATGGTTCCCAGGTAATTCTTCGTCCTCATTTTGTGATGATTGTTCCAGAAGGTTTCGGATCTCTTCGTCTGCAAGCCGTTTATTTTCATCTGTATTGGCAAGCCGTGATTCGAGCCGCTTTATCTCTGCTTCCTTTTCATCCTGATGGTAAGCGCGGCAATCTGAACAAAGGTCATGGTCAAGACCGATTTCAAACGATGACATTTGTTTTCCACATTCTGAGCAATGCTGAATCACGTCTTTGTATTTCCAATGAAAAGAGACCATTTGTTAATTCATCCTTTGCATTGTGAGAAAAGAAGACCCCCTGGCGGTGCTACCAACACCATATGCCAGGGGGTGAGATGTCTCGGGAAAACGCATGCCCGTGCAAAAACCAAGACACCTATGGGGGAATTGTTTTGATGTGGAATATAAAAAGTGATAGGCTGACAACTTGGGCATATGTTTGTCCTTTTAGAAAAGTCAAATACTACTTTTTGTGTAAAAATACAAACACAAGAGCGTGGTGTCAAGAATTAAATTGTAAAATTACAACTTTTAGTATGAACCCATCTGACAGGCTTAAAAAAATCCGTAAAAAATTAAATCTAACACAAGAGCTGTTTGGGAAATCAATTGGTCTAAATAGAGACAAGATAATGAGTCTCGAATCAGAAAAAGTTAAGTTGTCGGAGCTTCATGCAATTGCAATTGAATATATTTACAACATTAATAGAAATTGGCTACTACACGGAATTGGTCCTATGTGTAAAAACACACATAACGATTTAATACCCACTCAGGAACAAATTATCAATTCACCCGACGAAGCAAACGATAAAAACCATAATTTCAAAACTACGAATAAAGGAAAAGACGCAATAAATGCACTTTTGGAAATCGAAAAAATAGATGAACAAACTTTTCGTAGAACAGTCGCTGATTTAGAATTTATTGCAGACAAATTAAAAGAAGGTGCTACTCCAGGACCACTAATCGCTGTTTCAGAGAATAAACCCTTGGGGGAACTTACCAAAGAAAAAGACAATATCTGATAATCGACAATATTCTAATACTTTTGGGGGATGATTATGGTTGAGTTATTAAAGAACAGCTTTTCTGGAGATGAAAGGCATTATACATAAAAACGATTCAAAAAATTGTAATATAAAAATTTGAATGCCCCTGGCGCCTGTGGGCGATAACCTTGGTCAGTTATGGAAACGCTTTACATTTTGAGTTTACAAGGAGGGGTTGAGGGTAGCAACACAGGGAGATGGAAAGAAGCCGGTACCCAGCTGGCTTCGATAGACGCACGTGAACGCAACACTTCGGGACGATTCCGGGAGCTGAGCTGGAATAAAACGGTTTATTGTTGCGGGGCTGTTGATACCCGGATTCCGAACGTTACCATACGCAGGGGAGGGATTCCGGCTCAAGCTGACTGACGGTGCACGAATAGACGCTTTACGCCCCACGATATCCCCAACGAATTCCGCGGCCAAGGCCTATGACCGAATTGATATCTTGACCAAAAAACCTAAATTTTATGAGATTTGGATTTTTTTGTCCTATATAAAAACTTTGTAATTTTTAAACTTTTTTGGAAATAAAAACGCCAGATACATGGCATCTTAAGCGATTTTTCATCTGAGTGAATATTTAATAATTTTTCTGAATTTTATGAAAAAAAATCATCAGATTTTATTGGGTTTGTCTAATTTGTATCCTGGACGAAAATTTCATAATTTTTCAACTTTTTTTAGAATGAAGACGCCAAATATCAAGGAAGGAAGAGATTCGTTTAATGTTCTATAAAATTGATTCTGGTGAATCTTCGAGCAGTAATGAAAATAATGCATTAAATTTAGTTTCCATTCGTACAACAGTAACTTTTATATATCGATACTCTTATTGTCCTCAACGCATTTTTGTGCCTTTTGCCATAAAGAGCAGGCCATATGTTTGAAAGATTTATACTCAGACTCATCAGGAAAGCTACGTTTTGGAATCACATGGAAATGGTAGCTTGATACCTTAATAATAAGGTAATCCCCCCTTTCAACTATTTCTAAAACACCCTCCCATTTTGATATGCCTTCATTCACCTGAGTTTTTTCAAGAATACCGTCTTCTAAAAGTTCATAATAATGCTCACCCAAAATGCCACTTTTAATATTTGCTGAAATCAATACCCGAATAATAGAAAAGATCGAATCTCCTACCATTCCTCCAAGCCCACCACCCAACGAAACAATTATATACTTTAGCCAGCCAGTCGTATTATCGGGCACTCCATCTTTCCAAAAAAGAAAGATAAATACGATGCTTGAAAATAATAGGATGTTTACGTAAGTCATCCTTGTTCGAGGTATAGCGCTCAGATTCAGTCTAAGCAAATCAGTTCTTGAAAGGTTCGAAACTACTTTCATGATTTCTCTTGCATTTAATTAGCATTTTGAACAGATCTCAATTCAATTTTATTGGAGATTAACCATTCCTGACAACGAAAGGCAAGAATAAATTTAATATATTATTATCCTCCCTCAACAGAATAAAAAAGGGTACAAGATGTTGTGCCCATCGCCGCCTCCCGAAAAACGAGCTTTTATAGACATAATCAACACTTCAACGTTGGAGTTCAGGGGGGGGGGGCTGACTGTAGGGAGGGAACCGGGGCTCGCCCCGGCAGTCCGCTGCAACGACTAATTACATTTCTTGGATAAATGACCTTGAGTTTTTTTTAATTATTATTAAACAATTAAAAATTTGGCTGTAAATCTATTGTTTCAAACTCTTTATTTAGTTGATCTAATAACAGATCTGTTTCTTGGCATCCAAGGAGCTCTTTGATGAGTTCTTGAATATAAATTTTTGTTTTTTCAACAGCTTTATTTTTATTAATATTCGTATGTTTGATTAGAAGTGTAATAGCTTTTTCTATGAAAATACGGTTTTTTTGATTTGAGTCTCGGTACTTATCTGTATCGAAAGGAATGCCCATGAAACTTCCTATTATGAAAGAATCACTTATATTTCTAAAGGGAAACAGGGAAATAAAATTTTTGTCCTTTAAAATTAGGTTGGAATATATTTTTTGAACACACTGATCTGTATGTTTTTCAATATACTCATCCACTTTGGAGTCGATTCCAACAAATGGCAAACCAAATTCCTTTTCCATGTTAAGAGCGTGCTGATAACCAGTGCCGACAAGTATATTTCCTTCGGTATGAAGAACTTTGCCAACGGTTACGTATCCTCTACACATAATTCCTTTACACAATAAATTGTATGATATTGCATTACATTCTTTGAGTAAGGCGATAACACCAGCCGGAGACTTTTCACAGGACAATATTGCACAGTCTGAAACTTGAGTTTTTTGAAAGTCTAAATTGTTATTCAATCTCTTGCTATGTGGACAAATGGTGTGCTCATAGTTTGCTGTCCCCGCTGCCGTTTTTGAAGTCTTAAAAGCATTAACATAAGATAATAAATCGTTTAAAGTAACGTCCAAATTTTCTTCAGATCTTTCTACTAAATTTTTCCAACCAAGAATATCTACGAAGCCTATAATTTTTTCCTTATATTGTGCCATATTAGATAGTGTCCATTAAAATAGTTTAGCCAGTTTGAATTGAATGAATTGAAGTGTAATGTCGTCTTTCAGCAGGAGCACGCTTTTGGGGTTCACTTGAAAAAGCCTTGTTATAAACATATTTAGTAACCGTCTTCCAATACGATATATCTGATCTGCGAGTTAGAGGCTTCTAAAATTTTGATTAAAATATTTTTATATCTGATAATGTCGCTTTTTTTGATATCATACGTGAAGTTTTGAAAAAAGGCTGGGCGAGCAATATCATCTTTATATTCTTTATAGGTCATGTTTAAAGTATCTCCAGAGAGCCCTGCATATAAAATTTCTTGTTTAAAACTTCCAGAGTCGTATTCTTGCTGTTTTTCTACCATAGGGGAGAAGTACTGAACGCCTCCTTGTCCGACGTTAAGAACTGCATGATTATGAAAACCTAATCCATCTTTATAATATGGATGAGGATCTAATAATTCCCCTGATTTGCTTATCTTTAGATAAAAACCGCCGGAAATATAACCATCAGCGCGAATGTATAGGCTTCCATCGTCCAGGTCTTTATGTTGGACCTTATAAATTTCACCCTCTATAATTTTAACTCTTGTGTCACTATTCTTGATGGCTTTGAAATTTATAGAATCTTTTTGAATTAATTTTAAATGACTGTATTCGATTATATTGTCACCGATAAATACAGTTTTTTCTCCTCCAAGTTCATAATTTTTCAATACTTTAACGTCGGTTGTAGTGTCTGGGTTATAGGCACTAATTTTTCTAATTCCCGTACTGCACCCAAAAAAAATTAACGTAGACAAAGCAAATATAGCAACTTTTTTTAAAATCATTTTTTGAGTTCCTTTTCCGATAGCTTTTTTATTTATAATAAGTCGATCCGTGATTTCCATTCATCTTTAAGACTTACTTATTTAACGAGATAACATCCCAAAAGTATAAATGAATAGATCTGCATAAATATTTAAAAATCAACAATGAAATTATTAACATCATCAGGGAAGGCTTGCAAATTTTTCCGTCAAATTGCCACATAATTGACTAAGCACTTATGGTATGATTGAACTGATTTTCATGAAATTATTCAGAACTATATCTTGTATCTGCCCTAAAAAACAATTTTAATTAAAAGTTAACCGTATTGAAACCCGGCAACACATTGGCTAGGGAAACCCCTTAAAGAAAGATGAAATACAAAATACAGACTTAAAATGGTTGCGGTTTTGGTTGCAGGTTTTATCCTAAAACAGACAAAAAAAGAAAGAATATAGGGGAAGACGTCTTGAAACAAGGGCTTTTTAAGGCTTTTGCCGCAATAGCAACGGCTTTGGGAGCAGGGTGTCAGAAGTCCATTTTATGTATTGGATTGATTTTTTGTTACTACAAAAAATAATTGACTTCGATATTATTTGTTACTACAATAAATGTCATGAAGATTGAATATGACCCAAATAAAAATCAATGGAATATCAAAAATAGGGGGATTTGCTTTGATCGTGCGGCTGATCTTGATTGGGCTTCGGCACAAATTATAGAAGATGTTCGTAATGATTACCCAGAAAGACGTTTTGTTGCCACTGCTTTTCTGGAAATACGATTGCATATTCTGTGCTTTACTCCCATTGAAGGCGGCATAAGGGTCATAAGTTTTCGGAAAGCAAATAAACGGGAGGTTAGGAGATATGAACAAGTCTTTAACAGATGAAACCGGCGAAGTCAGAGAACTGACCACCAAAGACTTTAAATCAATGAAGTCCATAAGCGATTTCCCAGAACTACAGGGACTTGTAAAAAAAGGCCGTCCAAAGAAGGATAACCCGAAAAAATCGACCACCATCCGGCTCGACGCTGAAGTTTTAGATTTTTTTAAAGCACGCGGTAAAGGCTGGCAGACTGAAATCAATAATGTTCTCCAAGATTATGTTGATTCCCAAAGTGCGTGATTATTTTGTCTTTAGGAATCAATTTTAAAATTGATTTGGCTCTACTGGTATTCCACTGGTGTCTGTTTAATTCGACTCCCAATTATGGAGTTGAACTAAAGATGGGGCAAAGATGGGGCGCACAATATCAATTGATTGAAATTATTTGATTTTTTTCTATGGACACGGGTTCAACTCCCGTCGCCTCCACCATTAATTGTTAAATTAACCGATTCTGTTGCCGATTGCGGTACTCAGAATCGGTTTTTTTGTTCAGGAATCCGCATACAGTATTCCGGATGGGAGACTTTTTAAATGACTTTAGTTTTATCCAGCTGTTTTCGGATTTCACCAGTCAGTTTATGTAGGGCAACCGGTTTCATAAGAAATCCGTCTGCACCTTTGTCTGCGTAATCGCCGTTAGAAATATTTTCACTGAATCCTGTGCAAATAATGGCGGGAATATTATGCCTAATTCGTTTGATCTTCTGTATTAATTTATCTCCTGTCATGTCCGGCATGGTCATATCCGTGAGCAACAGATCAAAGGATGCGGGATCTTTTTCAAAAGCATTCAACGCCTCAATGCTGCTGGTAAATGCCGAAACACGATAACCGTATTTTTCCAGCACGGCCTTTCCCATCTGTGCGATACTGCCTTCGTCATCCACCAGCAGTATGCGTTCTGTCCCTTTGACAATGTTGATGTTTTCTCCTGGATCCTGATTTTGCTCGTTGCTGGTAACCGGTATGTAAACATGAAAGGTTGTGCCTTTATCGGGCTCTGAATATACTTTAATATCTCCATTAAGATTTTTTATAATGCCATACGCAATTGAAAGGCCTAATCCGGTCCCTTTTCCCTCTTTTTTTGTCGTAAAATAGGGGTCGAATATCTGCTCCAAAGTGTTTTTATCCATACCGCACCCTGTATCGGACACTGTCAGGCAGATGTAATCTCCAGAGGGTAAGCCGGCAATGCCATACTGCCCGTCCGCGGTGAGCGAGATTTCCTCTAAAGCAACATCAATGGTTCCCTCTTTGTCCTGAACAGCATGAAACGCGTTGGTGCAAAGATTCATAATTACCTGGTGAAGATTTGTGGGATCGGCAAATACAGGCTTGCACTCGGACATGACATGTTGGCGAATCACAATATTCTTTGGAATCGTCGATCTCAATAATTTCAAAGCTTCTTTCAGGATGCTTTGGAGCGATACGATTTGATTTTTCATTGCACCTTGACGACTGAAGGTCAGAATTTGTTCGATAAGCGACTTTGCCCTGGATGCTGCCTGGAAAATTTCCTGGGCCATTTCATACTTCGGGTCATTGGGGGGGAAATCATCCAAAAACATTTCAGCGTAGCCCTGAATGGGAAATAAAATGTTGTTGAAATCATGGGCAATGCCGCCGGCCAATGTGCCGATGGCTTCCATTTTTTGATAATGCCGTATCCGTTCTTCAAGCAGTTCTTTTTCTTTTAGCATTTTTTTCTGTTTTTCAGCCTGGTTTTCCAGTGCGCCGGCCATTTCGTTAAATCCGTCAGCAATAATTTTGCTGTGCTTAACATCCGATAATCCATTGAGCCGATATGAAAAATCTCCGGTTTTAATTCGCTCAAAGGCCGTTTTGATTTTTTGATCAATGACATGTTCCATTGATTGGCGGGGGAAAATACAAAATAAAAGCCAGCGAACCCCCTCGATTGCCTGGTAATATCCCATTAACTCAGATGCCGTTTCCGGTTTAAGCACAAAGTGTCCGCTTTTTTTTCTCAGCAATTCCCGGGGTGACAATGATTTGAATCCCGAATCAAGCTCATGAAAATGGGTTTGAAAAATGCTGCCTTTTTTCGAGTCAATCCGGGTTTCAATCTGTGGATGCGCCACCAGATTTCCTGCCTGGTCCACTATGAAATTGACCTGTCCTTCAAGAAGCGTGTCAAATATATATTCCGGATAAAGGCTGATCATGGGCAGATCAATACTCCATAAACCCAAAAATTGGTTTTGGACTTTTACAGGAATCGAAACGGATAAAATTAAGCCCTCTCCGGCATAATCAATGGTCGGTTGTGTCCACTGAATCTCTGCTTTTGGATTGTTTTGGGGGCATACAGATTGGAATGTATGATAGGTACGCCAGTCAAAATCCGGCGTGATGGCCCTTATTTGATCAATATATGGGAATTGCAAAGCGGTGTTGGTTATATCCTGATAGTAAATCCATGCGGTCTCCGGTAAACTGTGCCATATCTCTTTGAGCAACGGACCGATATTTCTCAGCGCATACATGCGAAAACAGGCATTTTTATTGCTGACCAAATCGGGGTGCCAGGAATAGGAGATGATATTCCCGGGCGCACGATTTTCCCGAAAGGCCTTTAATTGAGGTAGGCTCAGCCAGAAACCGTCTTTATCAATTCCAAATCCGTCTTCATCAAACCACGCTTTTATATCATGTTCATCAGCCCGGATTTCAGTGAACAGTATCTGGGACAGCCTTCTTAGTTCATGCAGGCGTTCATGATAGCGCTCGATATTTGAACCTAACGTTGCGCTGATTTTCTGGAGTTGCATTTGAATGGAATCATCGTTTGTCATATTTTCTCCAAATACGCTTCCGCTGTTTAAAAGAGCGCCTTGTTGGGGGAGGGCTTGCCATAATTTAAATGGGGGGATTCGGCAAAAAGAGAAAGAGCTATGACTCTAATGAACTTCAGTATAATGAATCTTATCAGATCAGCCGGAGTACATAAACCTATTTTACATAAAGACTGGGGATCCCTGCCACAGATTTAAACGCATGTTTCATATTCATAAGGCTTTCAGCGTTGCCGATGGCAAAAAAACCGCCGGTATTAAGGGCTTTGTATAATTTATCCACGACGGATTCACTGGTTTGATTGTTAAAATAGATCATTACGTTTCGACATAAAACGGCATCAAAATCCGAGCGGGGGATGCGGTCTGCGATCAAATTGAATTTTTTGAAGGTGATGTGCTGTTGTATCTCTTTTTTTACTTTTAAGTATCCTTTATATTTTCCGGTTCCTTTCTGGAAATAACGATGCAGGATCGCCAGGGGAACCTGTTTGACCTTGTCATTTTTATATATTCCCTTTTGGGCAACCTCCAACACGGAATGGGATATATCTGTGGCCAGGATGGAAAACGTGACACCCAACCCCTTTAATTGGACGGCCGTGGTGTAGGGTTCATCTCCGGTGGAACATGCGGCGCACCAGACTTTGAAATGCTTTACCTCACGTTTGGGGTGAGCGCCGAACTGTTTCACGATGTGTTCAATACTTTTATTCTCCCGGTAAAAAAAAGAGTGATTGGTTGTAATCGTATCGATAAATTCGATGACTTCGCGTTCATTTGACCTCAAATGGGATAAGTAGTCCTGGACATTCATCTGGGTCATGCGCATACGCTTGGCAACCTTGGATTTTAATAATTCAAGCTTTCCCTCATGGAGATTGATGCCGCATGTCTTATATACAAGTGATTTTAATTCGGTCAGTTCACTTCGTTTAAACAGTATAGAATTCATTTTATTTGATTTTACATTTTTTTCCAGCGGTTGACTTTTTCAAATGCCGATTCTGCCGTTCTCAGCAGCGTCGATACATTCACGGGCTTTTTAAAATAATCTTCAAACCCGACATCAAGACATTCCGACAGTTGAAATAAAGAGGCGTAGCCGGTAATGGCATAGATGATGGACATGGGCTTGAGGCTTTTCACCTTCTTGCATAATTCCATACCGTTCATCACGGGCATATTTAAATCAAAAAACATGACCATGATGTTACTCTCTTCGATAATTTTTAGTGCATCCTGGGCATTTTCCGCGGTGGAAACGTCGTAACCTGCCTTGGTAAATAATTGAGACAGCAATCTTAAAATGGGGCGCTCGTCATCAACGATTAATATTTTTTTATTTTCCATCATTTTCTCCTTTTCAACGGTTGGGGGCTGGGTCTGCACCTGATGATGCCGCGTCAATGTCCAAAATCTGGGAACGTAGATACTTTTTGGTTTTGTATTTGGTGATATCCATCAGTTTGCTTGTGATTTTGGCTAACCGGTCGGCCTGGTCTTTTATCTCTTTGACATTGTCTTCGTGGATTTGTCCGTGGGCGGCATCATCAATCAATAATTCTGAAAAACCCAAAATCGCCATCAACGGCTGATTAATTTCATGGCATATGGCACCAGCGGTCTGCAGTACTGCCGTCAGTTTTTCTTTATCTATTTTTGCCTGCTCATATTTTTTTGCCTCGGTGGTGTCCTCAATTGATACTAAAACCGCATTCCCTTTTTGCAACTTCAACGGCTGGGTTGTTATTCTCAAATGCCTGGGACCGATAGCGTGTAAGGTCATGGTTGTTTCAACCATAAAATAACTCTTGTCATTTTCAAAAGTATCCATCACCGTTGTCCGCAATTTGCATTTAATACAAGCTGTTCCAGAGCCGCATCCCTCCGGGGCATCCTTGTGATAAATGCAGCCCAGGGCATCGCCGCACAGAAGCCCGATCAATTGACTGTCATCCCTGTTTACAAACCTGCCTGCCATTTTATTTGCCAAAATCAGTTTTCGATCCGCATCAAGTACCACAACCGCAAGGGGTAAGTTATCAATAATACGCAGGATATCATCATCCGGCAGTGTGGTTGACGACGAATGCAATAGGGTTTCATCTATGTTAACCATTGTTACTCCTTTCTTCTATCTTTGATAGGCCAAGGTCACACATGGCTGCTATTTGAAAAGTGAACAAGCCTTTGCCGCGATACTGTGAATGTCTTCTTCATAATCCACCGCGCCTATCAATCTGGCCGCTTTGGGCATCCCGTAAACAATGCTTGAGTGTTCATCCTGGGCAATGGTTCGCGCGCCTGCATTTTTCATTTCAAGCAGTCCTTGTGCGCCGTCTTTGCCCATACCGGTTAAAATGATTCCCAGGGCGTTGCTCCCCGCAAGTCTTGCAACAGACCTGAATAAAACATCCACGGCCGGCCGCTGGTAATGAACCAGCGGGCCTGTTTTAACCGCCACAAAATATTGGGTGCCCTTTCGTTTCAAAACCATGTGGAAATTGCCCGGGGCAATGAGTACTTTTCCGTTTATGACGGGGTCCCCGTTTTCAGCTTCTTTCACATACATTGGGCTTAATTCATTGAGGCGGCCTGCAAAGGACTTTGTAAACTGAGCGGGCATATGCTGCACAACAACGATGCCCGGCGCGTTTTTCGGCATCTGGGTCAATACATTTTTAATGGCTTCGGCCCCGCCGGTTGATGCGCCGATGGCAATAATTTTATTGGCGTATTTGGCAGGCGCCATGGAGGCCATGGAGACCTGTCTACTGGCCGTCTGCCGGTGATCGGATCTGGGTAATTTGGCCGCATGCACCGCCTTTATTTTTTCCGCAAGCTGTACGCTGACATCGCCCACCGAATAGGCGTTGTCCGGTTTTGCCATCACTTCCAATGCCCCAATGGCCAATGCTTCCATGGCAAGATGGCTTCCTTTGGTACTCAAAGAACTGACAATGATGACAGGAAGCGGATAGTACTTCATTAATTTTTTTAAGAATGTAAGCCCATCCATACGTGGCATTTCGAGGTCCAGGGTAACCACATCCGGTTTTAGTTTTACGATTTTGTCCCGGGCAATGTATGGATCAGGGGCCGTATCAATGACTGTAATGCCTGGGTGTCTGGACAGTTGTTCTTTGAACACCTTCCTGACAACGGCTGAATCATCAACCACAAGCACTTTAATATCCTTAGACATTGGACCGGCCCTTTTGCCCTTGTTGCCTCACACGGAGAGTACAATTGCCATGTTTGACTCCATTGTTTCGATCAATGTGCATTCTGCCGTGCCGTTCAGGTCACTGGCGGCAATATTTTCAGGAATATCTAGTTTATAAGGCGTCTGGCATTTTACCTTTTTCAAGGCGTTCCCGCACACCATATTAAGCATTTCAGACAATGTCCCAAACTGCTGCTCCCCGGTTAAGTCGTCCTGACTTTCTCCCAGAAAATTGGATGCAAGTTCGGCAGCCAGGGGCTGGGGTGAAATAATATTGATATGTCCGCTGACATCCCCGGTGAATTTCAACCGGCATGCCAATGCACTGTCCAGGTCAATGCCTGAATCCTTTAAAATCGTTTCAGGACCGATTTCAACGGGCATAAAAAACATGGTCTCCATCACCTCAGAAATCGACGTCGTCATCGCTGTCATCAATATCTTCTTCATAATCGGCCTCTCCAATTATACTGACAATTAAATCCCTTATATTTTCAGGGGTAAACGGCTTGGTAATATAACCGGCAGCGCCGGCATTCATAAATTCTTCAATTTTTGAATCGTTGCCCTCGGTGGAAATGACAATTACGGGAATGTCCTTGAACACGTCATCGGCCTTCACAGCTTTCAAAAAGCTGAGCCCATTCATTTCCGGCATGTTGTAGTCGGTCACGATTAAATCCACCCAGTCTCCTGCCAGAACCGTTAACGCATCGTTACCGTTTGAGGCTTCCAGAATTCTTGCACTGCCGTATCCCGCCGCCGCAAGCGTGCGTTTTAAAACGGTCCTCATGGGCATCGAATCATCTACAATCAATATTGAATAAGACATTTGCTTCCCTCTAAATATTTATGCAAAGTTGGGATCATTCCATTTTAAATAATTCGTTTACTTCCTGTATATTGAGGCCGAATTCGGCGATAATGCCGGTGATATCTTTGTGGGAGATCCCATGGATTTTCATTAACTGATCTTTGAATCGGTATGACAGGCCATCTGAACCAACGCCGTTGCCCATCATCATACAAATGCAGTCTGCCAGATAGACGGCCGCGATTTCCCGATCGTCCATCATGGATTCATCCCTGAGGTGGTGATGGTGAATGAGCTTAATCATCCGGGGGCTGAATTTCCATATTTTGGCGATCAAGGCCCCCATCTCAGCATGGTCTATCCCGATGACTTTTTTTTCGGCCTCCCGAAAACTGTAGCCGGAATCTTTGACAAGTGCATTAATTTTTTGAAAGTCTTTGGAAACATATTTTTCCAATATGATTTTGCCGATATCTTTGATCAGGGCCGCGGTAAAAATCGTACTTTTGTTTTTAAGTCCCAGGCGCACGGCAACCTGTTTGGCAATTACGGCCGAATAGACGGAATAGCGCCACATATCCCCTTGTTCAAGACCATAGCCTTTTTGATCGCCTGAAAGGACCTGGGCGCTTGATTTTACCAGTGCCAATTCAATGATCTGATCGGTTCCCAGCATATTTACGGCATCTTTAATGGATTCAGCAGGCCTCTTTAATCCGATATATGCCGAGTTGCATATTTTAAGAATGTCCACGGTCATTACAGGGTCATACTGGATTAATTGGGCGATGTCGGCCATGGAACTATCCGGCTCTTCAACCATTTCAAGCAGGCGGCTTGCAACGGTTGGCATGGGCGTTAAATCTTTTATCTCATGAATCATTTTATCCAGTGCGGTCATATTCTCACTTCCTTGGATCCCGAGGTTTTCATAAAGATATCGCCCGTTGCAATTTCAATTCGTACGGTTCGGTTGATATTTCCGCCCACTTCCTGCTTATCAATCATTACTTTGTTTTTAAAAAACATTTTCTTTAACGCCAGATAATTGCGTTTTCCGATATTAAAAAAACCGTTTTGATCAAGAATTTCGGCGCCGCCGGCGACAAAAATTTTAATCCTGGGTTTTTTTGCGCCCAGTGCGTATGCCGCTTTAAACAGGCGGGGGATACCTGTGTCGGCGAACATATAAGGTTTTTTGGCAGCCTTTTCTTTATCAATTCCGGATTCGGGAAGCATGTAGTGCAACATTCCACCAGCCCTTACGACCGGATCATAGATCACAAGCCCTATACATGACCCAAGAGAGTAGGTGACCACAGCATCTGCGGGATTATTGCTTACTTTCATATCAGCAACGCCGACAATTTGTTTCATCTATTCATGTCCTCATCTCTTTTTTTGTCGTCGAAGTTTCCTATTTTTTTGAGACAATGGAAAAAATGCCGTGGACATCCAGGATCAGTCCGACTTTTCCGTCAGCCAGAATCGCCCCGCCGGCAATCCCCTGGATATCATCCATATTTCCACCAAGATTTTTAATGACATACTCGTCTTTGCCTAAAAGCTCATCAATCAAAAAGGCGCGCCGCTCTTCCTTTGACTCCACGACGACAACCAGGCTTTCTTCCACGGATTTGACATGGGTGCTAGTTTCATAAACCTCATTTAACCGAATCAAGGGCACCAGTCGGCCCCGGTCTTTAACCATTTCTCCTTTTCCTTCTACGGTGAAATATTCACCTGCTGCCGGCCTGAACGCTTTTTGAATGGCAATGGTTGGAATTACATAGCGTTCATCGTCCACCCTGACCAGCATACCGTCAATGATGGCCAGCGTCAGGGGCAGACTGATGATGAATCGGGAGCCGGCCCCTTTTTCGGATTCAATGTTCAAATGGCCGCGAAACCTTTCTATTCCCTCTTTGACCACATCCATGCCCACGCCCCGGCCGGATACGTCGGTAATCTGGCTGGCGGTTGAAAAGCCCGGAGATAGAATCAGATTAAACACCTGGGGATCGGTCATCTGCTCATCACCGGTGATCAGCCCGGTGGTCACGGCTTTATTCATGATTTTGTCCCTGTCCAGGCCTTTGCCGT
This sequence comes from uncultured Desulfobacter sp., assembly GCF_963666675.1. NCBI lineage: Bacteria > Pseudomonadati > Thermodesulfobacteriota > Desulfobacteria > Desulfobacterales > Desulfobacteraceae > Desulfobacter > uncultured Desulfobacter sp. The sequence continues at coordinate 1,624,832 of NZ_OY762929.1, forward strand.
CGTCCTCGATCTCAATGACAATATTCCCGCCTTTGTGATAGGCACGGAGATCAATATTTCCCTGTTCGGGTTTGCCTTTTTCCCGGCGTGCTTCCACGGATTCAATCCCGTGATCACAGGCGTTTCTGATCATATGCACCATGGGTTCATACAGGGCATCCACCACATTTCTGTCTATTTCGGTTTCTTCTCCGGTCATGGAGAGGTTGATCTGTTTGCCTGATTTGCGGGACAAATCCCTGACCAGGCGGATCATTTTCATAAATGTGGCTTTAATGGGGATCATGCGCATGGACATGGCAATATTCTGCATATTGTTTACAATCTGCCCCAATTGTGAAACGGTCTGGCTCAAGGCGGAATTCTCCATGGTTTGCTGGCGCAGCATGGACTGGGCAATCACAAGTTCTCCGGCATAGTCCACAAGATCGTCCAGTTTCCGGGTGCTTACTTTTACCTGGGAATCAAGCCGTCGTTTAACCGTTGACTGCTCCATTAACGCCGAGGCGACCTGGGCCGGCGCCACCTTTTTATCTTCGATCAGAATTTCGCCGAATTTTTTTTCCGGATGCTGTTTCTGGATCTCCAGTGCATCCTCAACATCTTGTGCTTTTAGATCATTTTTTCTGACAAGAATTTCACCTAAGGGCTCTTTTTCCCCTTTGGTCAGCGAAATCTGGAGGCGTTTGAGTTTATCCCTCAAGATCTCCACATCTATGTGGCTGTCATCTTGCCGGTAACCGCTTTCAAGTCCCTGTTTTGTATTGTCGATGAGCTGTTTTAACAAATCAACAGACTCAAGAACGGCATCGGTGGCCGAATGGTTTATCGTAAAATCTCCGCTTCTGGCACTGTCCAGAAGATTCTCCGTGGCATGGGATAAGCGGTTGATTTTATCTAAAGATAAAAATCCGGAGACGCCTTTTATGGTGTGAAACGGTCTGAAAATATCGTTGATGATATCAGCATTCTCCGGGTCCTGCTCCAGCTCAATCAAAGAGACTTCGATATTATTTAGATTATCCTCGGCCTCTGATATAAAGTCGGTCAGGATTTCAATATCATCCTCGGACAGTTTTTCGGGGGCACCATCATTGTGTTCAGGTTCAGGCTCAGGGTCTGAACCAAGCTCGTCTTCCATGCATTCATAGGAATTTTTATCGCACGGTTCCGTGGTGGTTAAGTGTTCTTCCAAAAGTTCAAGAACATCAGAGTAGTCAAAGGTAAAGGGCTCATGTCTCTTTAAGTGGCTTAATATGGATTTTAACAGCACAACGCCTTCTTCAACCGGCTTGGTATTGCACGCACAGCTATGATCCATATTTTCCATATATTTTTTACATAATTTTGAAATATCATAAAACGTAGACGGCTCAATGGCTTCAGAAATGTTGATCAGGCCGTCTAAATTATGAATCATCTCTTCTATATCATGGTCTTTTCCCGGGCAGAAACCGGCAATAAGCATTGACAGCTCATTTAATTTTTTTTCCAACTCGTCGTATTCGCCGTTTGGATTTTGGCCAGACGATGGTTGGGGGGCGGATGACGCATCGCTTTGTTTTTGATCAATATTTTTCAGTTTGGCGCTGAAATCTGAAACAATCATGTCAAGATTTGACAACAAACTGTTTTCAACGGGAGGGCCGCTTTGGATTATGGAATCAATAATGTGCCTGGCCTTCAGAATTTGCGCAGCCTCTGACGACAGTTCCAATGATTTGCATTGGGCATGTATGCTCTTGAGAATGGGCAACAGCGTCTTGATTGAGTCCGGCTGCTCCGGATCAAACAGGATCAATTCTGATGCCAGCCGTTCTGTCATTTCGATTATGTGTTCATAAGACATTGGCTTTTCCAAATTTTAAAAGTTCTCGTCCAATTTTCTAAAAATGCCGCCGGCACCGGTTCGGGAAGACAATCTTCCCGAACCGCTCTGCGCCTTAATTTAATCACATTAAAAGTCTTCAAAACTTTCGTCGTCATCAAATGGGATGACTTGCTCGGGACGACTTGGGGCCTGGTGCTGATCCCTGGATTTTGATTTATGCGTTGTTTTGCTTGGGATGCTTTTAGGTGCAGGTTTCGAGGCGTGATAATCGCCCATATTGCGACCGGCGTTGCTTCTACCGGTAACCAGCAGCACAAGGTTATCAACATACTCTTTTAGTTGTTCGGCCTGGGCGCTCATCTCTTCTGCTGCTGACGCCGACTCTTCGGCATTGGCAGCATTTTGCTGAACAACCCGGTCCATTTCACTGATGGCATTGTTGACCTCTTCAATTCCATTGGATTGTTCTGTTGATGCCACAGAAATTTCTGAGACCAAAGAACCGACTTTGGCCGAGGTCTCAGCTACTTTGGAAAATGCTTCACTGGTTGATGATACGATATCGGAACCGTCGTTCACCTTTTTGACCGTATCTTCTATCAGTGCCGCCGTATCTTTGGCAGCATCCGCCGCGCGCATGGCAAGGTTTCTGACCTCATCGGCAACCACGGCAAAACCTGCACCGGCTTCACCGGCCCGGGCGGCTTCCACGGCAGCGTTTAATGCGAGCAGGTTGGTCTGGAAGGCAATTTCATCAATGGTTTTTATTATTTTCGATGTTTCCTCTGAGGCCTTGGAGATATCTTCCATGGACCGGGTTAATTCATCCATGGACTGGCTGGCTGTATTTACAACCACATTGGCCTCTTTCATTAATCCATCAGCATTATTTGAATTTTCGGCATTTTTCTTGGTCATGGACGACATCTCTTCCATGGATGAAGAGGTCTCTTCAATGGAGGCGGCCTGCTGAGATGCGCCTTCTGCCATGGACTGACTGGAGGTGGAAACCTCCCCGGATGCCGCCGCCACCTGCACGGCACCTTCGTTAAGGCCGGCGATGATTCTGTTAATGGGTTTGGTAATGCTGCGCGTGATAAAAATTGCCGAAAGAATGCCAACGATCAGCGCCAGGATCAAACCGATAATCATGAGAATGGATGCACTTGAAAGGGAGCTTACAGCATCTTTGGCAATGGTGTTGGTTGAGCCGATCCCCGCATTAGCCGTTGTTTTGCAGGCTTCTACAACTTTATCGCCGGCATCCTGGCGTTTCACAGCCAGGTCCTGCATGATAATCCAGTTTTGAAGAAAATCTTTCATTGCACCCTGGTAGGTGTGACCTGCCTGGGCGACTAGTTCTATGCGTTTTAAGTCTTCGGGCAACCGTGTGATTTTTTCCAATTCTTCAAACTTACGATCTATGTGTGAAAAATTTTCCAGCGCGGCATTCATGACTTCAGGGCTTCGTAAAGCCTGGGATTTAAAGGCGCCTATCCGGGTCTTATTTCCAAGGGCAATAATATCGTTCACCAGGTTGATTTTTGCGTTTCTTTCCAACATATCCCTGGTTAACTTTTCGTGTTGCCCTTCCAGAAAGTCGTCACAGTTGGACACATAAATTCCGGCAGCATCATCCATTTTCTCCCGGTACCTGTTCAGCAGATTTCCGTCCGCCAGGCTGCCGCGGCGAAACTCCACCATAAATTGTTCTATCGCTTTTTGATACGTCTGGGCGGCCGACCGAATTGCTTTTACCCTTTGGATATCTGCTTCACTATGAATCAAGACCCTTAACTCATTTAACGGTTCAGAGACCTCCTCCAATTTTGAAATTGCGTTTTTCATAAGTCCCACATCGTTTGTTGCCTGGGCTTTAAAATTGGTAACCCTGACGCTGGAACCGATATGAACAAGGTCTGTGGCAAGTTGAATCTTCTGTTGACGGTCATTCAGATCTGATTTGATCTTTTCATTCTGACCGGCTAAAAATTCATTAGAATTGGACATGTATGTTTGGGCTGACTCATCCAGTGTACGTCTGTTGGCATCAAGCTTGGCCTCGATCTCAACGGTTTGCTTTATCAGGTCCTTATACTCTTGAACTGCGCTGGAGGCGATATCAATCTGGGATTTAAGCTGTTTTAAATTTGGCGAGTTTTCATCGAGTTCCCGTGCTTTTTGCAAGGCCAGGTCAACGGACTTCATTGCCTCCATGCCCAGTTCATAAAACTTTTTATCTTCGGTGAACCCATACCCCCTCATTTCATACATCACCTGGTTGGCTGCGTTACTTAATTCCATGGCGATGCCCACTTCCGGAACATATTCATGGGCCAGCATTGTGCTTTTGGTGCCCACCGTCCGCATGTTGACCACGGCCATCAAACCCAGCGCAACGGCAATGATGATCAATACTGCAAATCCATAGGTGATTTTTAATCCCAGACTTACGTTTTTCATCTTAAACTCCTTTATAGTGTTTAAATCTTATATCTATGAAGCATTTTGAATGGCAGCCATTTCGCTGGACGAAAGGACCTTATCTATATTTAAAAGAATTTTAACGCCCCCATCCTGTTTAGCCATGCCAAGGATATATCTTGTATCCAGTTTTGTTCCAAACGCCGGAGTTTCCTCAATTTCATCTTCTTTGATATTCAAAACCTCTGAGACGGTATCCACCACAATTCCGATTTGAACTGTCGATTCGGCCGCATCAATTTCCACGACAATAATGCAGGTTCTGTCGTTATAAGATGTTGATTTCATATTAAATTTTGATCTAAGATCAATTACGGGGATTACCTTTCCCCGCAAGTTGATAACGCCTTTGACAAATTCGGGAGTTCTGGGGACAGATGTGATGGGCAGCATACCAATGATCTCTTTGACCTTAAGAATCCCGATCCCATACTCTTCGGACTCCAAAGAGAACGTGAGATACTTGCCTGTTTTAATGGTCATGTCGGCCACGGCCTTGTTGATGGTGTCAACTTGATCAGTCATCCATGCCTCCTTTGATGCTATATTTTTTATTTTGGTTCGATTATTTTTTGGGGATGGGTATTGAGTACATCCCGCACCTTTTTAGCCAGCGTCTGTTTTGAAAACGGTTTGTTAATAAAATGAACGCCGCTGTCCAGCACACCATGATCTGCGATCACATTGGCGGTATACCCGGACATAAAAAGACATTTAAGGTCCGGGAAATGCTCGGTGAGCGTTTTTGCAAGATCTTTTCCATTCATTTCGGGCATGACGACGTCTGTGATGAGCATATCAATGGAGACGTCTTTCCCGGTGGCGATTTTAATGGCTTCGCCTGGTGTGGATGCCGACAAAATTGTGTACCCCAGGCGCCCTAACATGAGCCGGGTCAGTCTGATGATGGCGGGTTCGTCCTCCACGAGAAGAATGGTCTCATTTCCAAAATACGCTTCGGGCTGAGTACGTTTTTCATATTTGCAGGAGGCATTTTGTTGATGCTCGGGCAGATATATTTTAAATGTTGTTCCCTGCCCCGGTTCACTGTATACATTTATAAACCCTTTGTTTTGTTTGACAATGCCAAAGACGGTTGATAAGCCGAGGCCGCTGCCTTTGTCTGCATTTTTGGTGGTAAAAAAGGGTTCAAAAATATTTGCCAGGGTCTCTTTATCCATGCCGACACCATTGTCGGAGACAATGATCATCACATAATAACCCGGCATGGTGTCAATGTGGTCTTTGCAATATTCATCGTCGAAATCAATATTTGCCGTTTCAATGGTGATTTCACCCACATTTTTGATTGCATCCCGGGCATTCACACACAGGTTTGCCAAAATCTGATCCAGTTGTGACGGGTCTATTTTAACGGGTTTCAAGGCTTGTGCGGGCAGCCATTTTAAGTCGATATCCTCTCCGATCAGTCGCCTTAACATTTTGAGCATTTCGCCGATAACTTCGTTCAGATCTAACACCTGGGGATCGACAACCTGTTTGCGGGCAAAGGCCAAAAGCTGTTTGGTCAGCTTTGCCGAACGTTGTGCGGCTTTAAATATTTCCTGTAAATTTTCAGAATATAAGCTTTGGGGGTCTGTTTCATCCATCAGGATTTCGGTATTGCCCAAAATGATGGAGAGCATATTATTAAAGTCGTGGGCCACACCGCCTGCAAGTCTGCCCACAGACTCCAGTTTTTGGGCCTGAAGCAGCTGGATTTTTAACTTTTCCTGTTCCGATTCAACTTTTTTTCTTTGCACATTTAACTCGACTTGTTCCAATCGTTGAAATGTTATTTCACTGATCATTTCAGTCATGTCCAACAAAAATCCCATGGCAGCTTTAACTTTTTTTTTCGACACGACGGGTACTTTTTCAAACGCCCCAAGATATGCGTTTTCGTCGAATCCATATTCTGCGGCCTGGGCCTTGAAAAATGCAGGGTCCGGTTTTTTAAAAAAGAACTGGCCGCTGAAAAGGTTGGCCACATGCTCTCCTTTAATGACAATGGGAACCGCTACATCCACCAGGCCATTGAGGCATTCATAAAAATGATATTTTTCTCCCCGGCTCATTTTATTGGCCAAAACCGTATCACTGATTTTACATTTTTTTGCCGTTTCGGGATGAATGCGATGAAAATCCGTACAAATTTGTCTCCAGCCCGATTTTGACAAAATATTGCCATTTAGATCCAGAATCGCAGTTACAAACCCTGTTGTTTGATTAAATCCCTCAAGCAGCGAATTTACTCTTTTAAAATCTATGGAATTTAAGATTTTTTTATCCACATCCATCTTTGATCGTATCTCCCAGGCACAATTTATTTTCAGATCCCATATTCATTGGACGATGTTGATAGGTTGCTTAAGCGCGCTATAAAACTTTAACTGTTTTGAATGACGCAAAATACTCACTATCCGGTGGCGTCGGAACTATTTGAGAACAGGTGGTATTCTTTTATGTTTCGGCTATAAAAAAGACTATATCAGCAGGATAATGTTCACAGTTCAATGTTGCCGTGTACGATTTTGAAGAAAAAGAGCCGCTTTTTTATATGTTAACCACCCCAGAATATATTAAGAAAATTGTAAAATAAAGACCTTTTAACGATATTTTTGTCATAAATTTTGTGCAACACCACTTGAACAAAATAATATCCGGACAACGGCCATGGCGGATCTGGGGCATCAGCACCGGAACTTGCGCCGCAATAGCGCATGGAAGAACGTATTGCGGCGCATTGGCGCGTTCATAAAAAAACTCTTTTGTTGCACCCAGGCACATTTATCAATAATATCAAATGAGATGGCGCCCCAAAAAAGTTTTTTACCTGCTTTTTCAAAATACACAGGAGATGTCATGGACGATAAGATTATGATTGTTGATGATGATACGAAGATATTAAAAGCGGTTGAGCGGATTTTTAGGCAGGAACCAATCGAGTGTTTTCTATTTTCGTCTCCGGTGGCTGCATTGAAACAAGCCAGTGACATAGAACCGACAGTTGTTGTTTCAGATCAGAGAATGCCGGAAATGGAAGGTACGATGTTTTTGGAACAAATGAAGCAGATGTTGCCTGCCACAGTCAGGGTGCTCATGTCGGGGTACGCGGATATTGATGCGACCATCAGCGCAATCAATCAAGGACAGGTTTTCCGATTCATTAAAAAACCCTGGGACTCCCATTCATTTCGCGTGGAAATCAAACACGCCGTCCAATACGCAAGACTGCTTCGACGTCTGGTGCACACCAATGAAGATCCAGGGGAATCAGGGCGGACAGAACGGTTGACCGGGGCGCTTGAGATGGCAGGGGCCGTTTGTCATGAATTTGCCCAACCTGTCCAGATTATTTCCGGATATTGCGAGATTTTAAACGATGAATTAAGCCGGCAGCCAGACGCCGCCGAATTTCAGGAACCTGTATCCAACATTCTTCAGAGCACGGAAAGATTAAAGGATTTGTTGCTCAAGTTTATGAAAGTCCGGCGTTATAAAACCCGTCCCTATCTGCTAAGCAGCACAATTATCGATATTGACGCCGCCACGGCGGAAATAGATCCCGATTAGACAACACATGGGCTTGATCGCCCTGACACTATTTACCTTATTAAAAATACAGGGAAATGTTGTCTTGCAAACGGTTTTAAAACTTTATATACTGCATGGAGAGGCAGGCAGTTTTAAAACATGTTCTTTCGTATTTCCGATAATTAAAATCCGTCTATTCTGCCGTGCAGCTGTGATATAAAATCAGATACATACACTCTTTCAACTGCGAATATGGGGGATTCCCCATATATACAACGCTTTGCCTTTTGTACTTAAATAGTGGAACCGATGGGCCTGGGTTTGAGTTATTGAATTATGATCGGCAGTTAAAAGGATCATACGACACGGGGTAAGAAACTCTTCAACGCTTTTTTAAGAACCGGAAGGTATGTATGGACGAGAAAACAACATTAAAAACACTGGACCAGTTGATTCAGTTGGAAACCAAAGCGGTCCGGACATATGATCAGGCTCTTGAAGCCGTAACCGATCCCTACATCCGCAGGCAGCTTGAAGATTTAAAAGCCCGGCATGCACACCATGCCGAGCAGTTGAGCCGCGAAGTGCTTAAGATGGCCAATGAAATGATTGCCGAACACTGGGATGCCATAACCTCGGCTGCACTTCGCGAACCGCTTCCGGAATCCGGACCTGCGATGCGGATTGTTGCAAACGGTTGAAACCGCTTTTTATTTCATCTGGGGACCTAAGCTTTTTTACTGCGTGCTGCCGAAATAAGCCGGGCCAGCCATTTGCCTCACCTGGACATTCATATTTAACAAATCCACAGGATTTCCAAATTGGGTATAGATCGCCACATCCGCGGCATCCCGGCCAAACGCAATTGCAATACGGCCTCCTTTCAGATTGGGCTGCGTGGGATCGAATGTGTACCATCGGTTGCCGATATAGGCCTCAAACCAGGCGTGCAGATCCATGGGGTTAAGTCCTTCAAGATAACCTACGACCATGCGGGCCGGTATGGACAGCGCCCGGCAGCATGCAATACCCAAATGGGCCAAATCCCGGCAGACACCATGGCCAAGCCGGTTCACTTCGGAGGCACTGATAATATGTTGACCGATCCCGGGGGTATACCGTATCGACTCACGGATATAATTCACAATGGCATGGCATTGATCATATCCTGCAGACTGGTTCATCGTCAGCGATGCCGCCATGTCGGTAAATCGATCCGATTCACAATAGCGGCTTGGATACAAGAACGGCAGAACATCGGGGGGCAGCATCTGCACTTCGATAAATGGTGATCCAGGGGCCGTGTCGGATTCATCGGCCGTTTCGATGTCAACGGATGTACTCACTGTAAAATACCCGGCCGGTGCAACAATTCTTTGACACAAATTGCCGAACATATCCGTGAATTCCAGGGCCGGAACGCTGGGTGACAAAATATACTCTTCACGCATGATCCACTGCTGGGATCCGCTGCGGGGCCTGAGCATCAACAAAAATGGGGTTGGAACCGGGATTTGAAATTCAATAAAGCAGGATGCGTTTAGCCACATAATATTCCTTAGGTATCAGCCATGAGCCGAGGTCTTCAGTTCTTCATTGTGGGCAGTTCACAATGAATGTTGTAACGTATGGGAGGTTACCAAAATTTTTTTAATGGTGATAGGGCCTATTTGAATACGGGCTCAATCAATTGCCTGTATGTCATCTTGTGAAAGGAGATGAAGGTGGGTTTTTTCGTCAAACAATTTTGATTCATAAAATGTTTTTTCAGACAGTTCGCTGATCAGGCGTGGGGTGGAGGTCACTAAAACAAGTCTGAATCGATTGAATTTTTGATTGTTTCGTTCTGTCACCCCGGATGCCATGGCAAGGGTGACTTTCCGGGATACATCATTTTCTGAGTCCACATGAACAATATAAACCAGCAGCCTGTCACCCACGTTAATGCGTCCGTTCCAAGCGTCTCCTTCTCCTTTGTCATATTCTATTTTGTTAAATACCTCCTCCGGGCACCCACAACCCAAAGTATGCTGGACAAACTTTTTTAATTCTTGATGGTTTTTCATTTTATCCTCACAAATATGGTATGCAGATCATGTTGATGACTTTAAACGTTTATGCCGTTTTAGGGTTCACTGAATAATCACGAATGAATGCTATGCAATGGTCGGCGGTGAGTGGTCGGCTAAAAAAGTATCCTTGAAAATTGGCACACCCCATATGGGTAAAACGTGTTAACTGCTCTTGGGTTTCAACGCCTTCTATAATGGTCGAAATTTTCAGGGTTTTGCTTAATTCCAAGACGCTTTTGATAATTTCATCATTGATTTTTCGTGCATCTCCGATGGTCAATGAACGGTCAATCTTAATTTTACTGACCGGAAATGAACGCAAATAACGAAAAGAAGTGTGCCCCATACCAAAATCATCAATTGCGATTCTAATTCCTTTATGATGCAGATTTTGAAGGGTATTTAATGTGTTTTCATCAGGCCCCAGTATATTCGATTCCGTGATTTCAAGCTCCATCATTTCCGGCGTGAGTCCATGTTGATTGATGATTTCAAAAACATTTTTTTGAAAATCGGGGGCTGTCAGTTGCTGGGGAACAATATTGACCGCCATTGAAAAACGATCATCCACGATCCCTTTCCAGGCTGCACGCTGTTGACATCCTTTTGAGAATATCAAGAGACCAAGGTGGTCCATGATCCCAAGTTCTTCTGCTATTGTGACAGTTATTTCAGGAGAAATTTCACCATATATCGGGTGTTTCCAGCGCAGCAGCGCTTCCACGCCTGACACGAATTGCCCGCATTCTGCAATTTGAGGTTGGTAGACCATATATATTTGTTCTGTTTGTTTTACGGCAGATTTCAAATCATCGGCTATCGCTTTGGCGAATCGTCCCTCCTCTCCCGGCAGGTCTAATATCCCGTTGGTTTTCGACCGTAATTCCAGGTTTAGTGCTGCGTTTTTAAGCGTTGCCAGCATCCTTTCGCCTCTGATTTCACGCAGATGATCGGCCAGAATGACAAAAGGTATGTAGCATGCAACACCAATAGTAAAATTAACCCCCTGAACCACAGCGCCTGAAAGGTTGCCGCTGGCAACATATCCGCTTATAAAAACGGGTGTCGTCCAGTTGATGATTTCCGTTGTAAAGGGGAGAAACCCTGACAAGGTTGCAATATAACCGATTAACGTCTGTAATAAAGGCGTAAGGATAAACGGCATAACATAAACCGGGTTCAGTACCAGGGGGATACCAAAAAGCAACGGTTCATTAACGTTGCAAAAAGCAGGGATGGCTGCAAACACACAAAGTTTACGGATTCCTTTATCTTTGCTTTTTAAAAGTACTGCGGCAATAAGGCATAACGTCGAACCGGACCCGCCCATTCGCGTATACATATCAAAAAATGTTTTGGTGAAAATTAAAGCGGGGTTGAGCCCCTGACTCATCGCCAGATTATTGGCATGGATTGCAGGCTCCAGAATATTTTCTTCCACAGCAAACAAAAGATTGGGCCCATGTGCACCAAACATCCAGAAAAATTGAGACAACGCGGTATAGCCAAGGCCGAATCCTAAACTGTTCTTTGCATCCGAAAACGGCAAGAACAACAAATTTCGGATACCAGCGTGAACATCTGTAATTTCCATAAAGTTCAGAATTCCCCGGAGCAGGGCCGCACAGACAATGGTCAGAACACCTGCCGGGAGGACTGTTAAAATATCTCTGACAACAGGGTCATGTCCGACCGCCCCCAGAGACCAACGCAAAAATTTAAACCGTGAAAGCCATAGAAAAATGGTACATCCGGCAACCGCAATGCACAGGGTTGGTAAAAGCCCCTTACCTATTGAAAAAACACTCTCCCAGGAGGCGTTGTCGGCGGGCATGAAAATGACAAAAAAACATGACATGACAACCACAATAGACATCACAGGACTGATAAATGGACCCCTTCTTGTCTGGTTGGCAAACATCGTCATGGCCCCGCTGAACGTGCATAGCACCGCCAGTGAAACAATCCCCATGGTTCCGGAAATCAGATTGTCTATGGCGTACGTCCACTGCATGCCAAAGTATTTATCCAGTATGGAAACAACGGGAGAGAAAGGGAAATACCTGATTAATAAAGAAAAGGCGCCTACCATAATTAATGGTAGAACAATGGCAAGACTTCGCTGAATTACTAGGAAAAATGGCAGCTTTTCCAATACGATTAAAGCACTTATAATCTTGTCCCGTAAGGGTTTAAACTTGTAAGTTTTTTTTATCATATACAAGAGTTGGCTGTGTTTGACAGGGGCTTAATTCCATTAAATCCGGAATTCGAGGCCATCGTACTTGATTAATTTTACAAGAAAGTCTGAGTATGTTCTTCAGACCTTTCAATTTTAGTTGAGGGCTGCTGTACCGGGCAGTTGATAGGAGCTAGGCCAGCCCATGGCTGTTATGGGTAAGGCGTTCACAAATTCTACACATACCAAGTTAAGAAAGCAAGGACCTAATGACAAACTTGGTGAGTGGATGGGGGCTTTTAAATTTTTTCGCCGTATACTTTGCAATTTCACAACAAACATTCTAAATTGCATGGCGTGATTTCTTGATGGCCCATTAAATGAAATAAAAAAAATTAATAAAGCCATATCATTGCAAGAAACACAGACCGCAACGTGTGTGCGATTTTGAAAGACAGTGTGAAATCTATGGAAATGACAGCCATGGGCTGACCGAATTTTATGGTCATCCAGGCTCAATGCGTAAAAAAACATGATAGTGATTCAGAAACTTAATTGTGACTTTCAGATAAATAAGGATAAGACGGTATAAGACATGACGAATCAAAATGAATGGACAAAGTCGAGTTGGAAAAATTACACAGCCCTTCAACAGCCCAAGTGGCCGGATCAAGAGGCGCTGGAAAAAGTCACTAACGATTTGGCGTTGCTGCCGCCGCTGGTGTTTGCCGGGGAAATTAGGACATTAAAGGAACTGTTGGCCAAGGCTTCAAAAGGGGAGGCGTTTTTGATCCAGGGCGGAGACTGTTCCGAAGATTTTTCCCAGGTAAGGGCACCCACCATCAGGGAAACCATGAAAGTGTTGTTGCAGATGGCTGTTGTGATGGCCTATGCCGGAGGGAAACCTGCCATCAAAGTGGGCCGGATTGCAGGACAGTTTGCCAAGCCACGTTCGTCGGATACGGAAACCATAGACGGTGTTGAACTTCCGTCATACCGGGGTGATATGGTCAACAAAAACGAATTCACCGCCAAAGCACGTATCCCGAATCCCAAATACATGCTCAAAGGTTATTATCTGGCTGCCTCCACCCTGAATCTGCTGCGGGCGTTTACCCGGGGCGGGTACGCAGCACTGAACAGGGTTCAGGCCTGGAACCAGGAGTTTGTGGCGCAATCCCCCATGGGACGTTCTTATGACCGTCTGGCCAAACAGATTGACCAGGCTATGAAGTTTATGAATACCATCGGGATTCCCACCGATATCCCCCAGATCAACCAAACCCAGATTTTTACCTCCCATGAAGCCCTTTTGTTGCCCTACGAAGAGGCCATGACCCGGATTGATTCCACCACCGGCGACTGGTATGATTGCTCTGCACATATGCTCTGGATCGGTGAGAGAACCCGGCAGGTGGATGGTGCCCATGTTGAATTTTTAAGGGGGGTACTCAACCCCATCGGGGTAAAAGTCAGTTCGGATTATGATATTGATAATATCAAGCGGCTCATTGAGGTGCTTAACCCTGAAAACGAACCCGGAAGATTGACCCTGATTACCCGAATGGGATGTGGCAATATTGAACAAAAATTGCCCGCGCTGCTTCGGGAAACCAAAAAAGAGGGATATAATATCGTATGGAACTGCGATCCCATGCATGCCAATACCTTCACCTCGGATTCCGGACACAAAACCCGGGATTTTAATGAGATTTTAAAAGAGATCACCCGGTTTTTTGAAATCCACTGGTCCGAAGGCACCATCCCCGGGGGCGTTCATCTTGAAATGACCGGTAAAAATGTTACCGAATGTGTCGGCGGAGCAAGGAATATTGTCAGTGAAGAACTCCACAATCGTTATGACACCACCTGTGACCCGAGACTCAATGCCGAACAGAGTCTGGAAGTGGCGTTTCAGATCGCGGATATGATCAAACACTAAAGGGGAATATGACGATCAAAAAACAGTTTAAAGCCGGTGTCGTTCAGTTTGATGTGAAAGACGGGGATGTCCGGGGTAATCTTAATGTTGCCCTTGGGCATTTGGAACAACTGGCTGACCAGGAGGCATGCCTTGGGGTCTGCCCGGAGTTTTTTTTATCCGGGTTTGACAATGAAAATATGGACCGGCTGATGCCGGATGTCAACGCGGGGATTCAACGTCTGGCTGAATTTGCCCGCAAGCGCGCCATGGCCGTAGCCGGAAGCCTGCCCGAGCAAAAAGAGGGTAAGATATTCAATACCCTCTATTTCATTGACAGGGACGGTGAAATCCGGGCCCGGTACCGCAAACTGCATCTGTTTCCCTTGACCGGTGAAGATCTGTACTATGGCCGGGGCGATGAGATGGTAACGTTCGATACCAATTTGGGACGTGTGGGGGCAATGATCTGCTATGATCTGCGATTTCCCGAGCTTGCCCGTCACCTGTTCCTTGACGGGGCGCGGCTGTTTGTGGTCTGTGCCCAGTGGCCCCTCACCCGGGTAGCCCATTGGCAGAAATTAATCCAGGCCCGGGCCATTGAAAACCAGGCCTGGTTTGTCTGCTGCAACCGCACGGGGACGGACCCCAACGGACTGGTTTTTCCGGGCAGTTCCATGATCGTTGACCCCAATGGATCTGTGCGGGCCCAGGGGAATGATCAATCCGGTGTCATCATGGCCGACATCGACATGGATCTGGTTGACCAGGTTCGGCAAACCATTCCCGTGGGACAGGATCGCAGGGGGGATATATATGGCCAATAAAATTGTGACGCTGGATGAGATGTGTCGTCTGGGCCAGGGATACAAAACCCGTGGTCAATCGATCGTGTTTACCAACGGCTGCTTTGACATTCTTCATGCAGGCCATGTGGCCTATCTTGAAAAAGCAAAATCATTGGGGGATGTACTGGTCCTTGGTCTGAATTCCGATCTGTCCGTACGGCAGATTAAAGGAGACCTGCGGCCGGTGATCTGCCAGACCCAGCGGGCCCGGGTTGTGGCGGCACTGGGCTGTGTGGATCATGTGGTGTTGTTCGATGCCCCTGATCCGGAAGCGCTGATCCGGGGCATTGGGCCCCAGGTGCTGGTCAAAGGGGCGGACTGGCCCGAGGATAAAATTATCGGGGCACAGTTTGTCAAAGACGGGGGCGGGCGTGTGGCGCGCGTGGCGTTTGAGGAAGATATCTCCACATCAAAGATCATTGAACGTATCGGACAACGATTTTATGGCGGCGCTTGATCCGTTAACGTTTGATCACCTGAGTGCATTTGACGGGGTGGTTCACGGCGTTTTTTCTAAAGTCGGCGGATACAGCAAGGGCCTCTTTCTCGGGCTGAATGTCGGATTGAACACCGGCGATGATCCGGATATTGTGGGCCGGAACAGGGAATTGATGATGTCATCCATGGGTCTGCCCCGGGGGCTGTTTTTACACCAGGATCACGGCACAGACATTGCCGTGATCAAATCAGAA
Source organism: uncultured Desulfobacter sp. (assembly GCF_963666675.1). Lineage (NCBI taxonomy): Bacteria > Pseudomonadati > Thermodesulfobacteriota > Desulfobacteria > Desulfobacterales > Desulfobacteraceae > Desulfobacter > uncultured Desulfobacter sp. The sequence goes on from NZ_OY762929.1 coordinate 1,640,396, forward strand.
AAAGATGCGGCAGGCAGGGTGTGGAGAGGGCAGGGGGCAACGCCGTCTAAAATATATAAAGCCGATGCCGCGGTTACAAATCTCAAGGGCCTGGGGCTCGCGATCCAGGTGGCGGACTGTCAGGCGGTTGTCTTATATGACCCTGAAAAAGCGGTGGTTGCCAACGTCCATTCCGGTTGGCGGGGCAGTGTGGCAGACATTTTAGGCAACTGCGTCGATACCATGGTCACACAGTTCGGGTGCAGTCCGGCAACGATCCGGGCGGGGATATCTCCTTCCCTGGGGCCATGTTGTGCGCAATTTATTAATTTTAAACGGGAAATTCCCGAAAAATTGTGGCAATATAAGGAGAAAGAGCGCCCCTATTTTGATTTCTGGAAAATATCCCGGGATCAGCTTGGGGCCCATGGAGTTTTGGATGAACATATTGAAACCATGGGGCTTTGCACCCGGTGCCGCACGGATCTGTTTTATTCTTTCAGGGCAAACAAGGTCACCGGGCGTTTTGCCGCAGTTATTGCACTTAAAAGTTGAGGATGCATCATCATGGATCAACAGGAACAGGTCTTTTTAACCCGCACGGTAAAGGCAGCCGGTTGAGCGGCTAAACTTGATCCAGGGGCCCTGGATAAAATCGTGTCAAAACTTGAAATGCCGTCCCATCCGGATTTGATCATCGGGCTTGAACACCCGGATGATGCGGGTGTGTTTCGCCTGTCCGACGGGACGGCCATTGTCCAGACCCTTGATTTTTTGACACCTGTGGCAGATGACCCCTATGACTTCGGTCAGATTGCCGCGGCCAATTCATTGTCCGATGTATATGCCATGGGCGGTACACCTGTGACGGCTATGAATATTGTCTGTTTTCCCTCATGCGATCTTAACGCAGGCATTCTACCCCGGATTCTTGAAGGGGGACTTGATAAAATCAAGGAGTCGGGAGCAGCACTGGTGGGCGGCCATTCCGTTGATGATCCTGAGATCAAGTACGGGTTGTCGGTGACCGGCATCGTGCACCCGGACAAGGTCTGGGCCAACAGCCGGGCGAAAACGGGGGATGCCGTTATTTTGACCAAGCCCATCGGCACAGGCATCATCTCCACGGCCATCAAGGGCGGGCTTGCATCCGATGAACAGATTAAGCAGGCCGTGAAAAACATGTCCACCCTGAACAAATACGCGGCGAATATCGCAAAGGATTTCGAGGTGCATGCCTGTACCGATGTCACAGGCTTTGGGCTTGGCGGTCATCTGATTGAATCTGCCAAAGGGGCGGGGGTGATCATTGAAATTTGTACGGAAAAAGTCGGTGTGCTCGACGGGGTGATGGAATTTGGCGCCATGGGCCTGTTTCCGGCAGGCGCCCATAAAAACAAACGTTTTTTTGAGCCCCGGACCCGTGTGGCCGACGGTACGGACCCAGTGAAAAGTGATTTGATGTTCGACCCCCAGACCTCCGGTGGGCTTTTGCTTTTCATGCCCGTAGAACAGGCTGCGCAATGTGTAGAAATTATGAGAAAAAACGGTATTCCGGCCGGTTTGATCGGACGGGTAAAAGGGCCGTATACCAACGGATTCCTTGATATTAAGTAAAACTTTTTTTCACGTTGACTTCATCCGGATCATATGATATTTGCTCTCAAGATATTTAAAGATCTGGGTGCCGGATGACCGGCAACCAAGCTGCCGGTGAAAGGTTGATTAAGAATGGCAGAGAAAGATAAAGGAAGCACCTTTCGTGAGCTGGGATATTTTGCAAGTCTAGGCATATCCGTGGCTCTGGCAATTGTCATCGGATTGGCACTGGGATACTGGCTCGATACGGTTTTTGGTACAAAACCCATCCTTTTGTTGGTGGGGCTTGCATTCGGCATAGCGGCCGGATTCAGCAACATCATCAGGGCCGGGAAAAAAGCGGAAAAATATTGATGGAAGAACTTGAGAAAATAGTAAACTTTATCACACGGACCAACTGGATTGTGTTTTTGGTGTCAAGCCTCGGGGCGCTGCTCCTGGCCTCCCCGAAAATGCACCTCGGGGTTTTTCTGGGTGGTTTGATCGTGACGGTTAATTTCCATGTTCTTAAAAATACAGTGACTAAAAATATCAACCAGAAGCGGGTGCTTGAGAAGGGAAAATCCCTGATCGGTGCGCTTTTGGTAAAATATTATCTGCGTTTTGCATTGACGGCAGTGATTATTTTTATGCTGATCGCTAACCGCATCGTACATCCGGCAGGGCTTTTGATAGGCCTTTCCGTAGTAGTGGTAAGCACGTTTATAGCGGCGGCAATTGAATTAACCAAGATTATATTCAGGGAGGCGGTTTAAGGTGGAACACCCATATCTATTTCTCACTTCATTATTTAGTTTGTTTGGTATAGAAGACTGGGCAGGGGCCCATCCTCATGTTACTTACATGTGGCTTGCAATGATTCTTCTCGTAATTTTCGGCTGGATTGGCGGCAAAAGTGTTGCCCTCGTACCCAAGACCGTTCAAAATGTTTTCGAAGTTATTATTTCCGGGCTCGAAGAGTTCATGGTCGGTATTACCGGTGAAGAGGGAAGAGATTCCTATCCGTTGTTATTAACTGTTTTCCTGTTTGTTCTTCTGGGCAACCTGTTCGGTTTGGTTCCCGGGTTCTATCCGCCTACAGCATCCATTAACACCACGGTTGCATTGGCCGTCATCGTTGTGGCATGGAGTCATGTCATCGGCGTCAAAAAACACGGTGCAAAATACATTAAACATTTCCTGGGACCCGTACCGGCTCTTATGCCGTTGTTCCTTGTTATTGAAATTATCGGCCATCTGGCACGGGTTCTTTCCCTCACCTTGCGTCTCTTCGGCAATATGATGGGTCATGAGCTGGTTGTGGGTATCCTTCTGATGCTGGCCGGCCCCTTCCTGGTGCCCCTTCCCATCATGGCAATGGGTATCCTGGTCTCTTTAATTCAGGCCATCGTATTCTTCTTGCTGCCGACCATGTATATTGCCGGCGCCATCGAAGAGGCACATTAAATTTAACGAATTAAGCTTTTTTTACGGGATTTTGGAAGAAGCCCGTTTGTTTATAATACTTTATTAAAGGAGTAAATCTCATGGAATTTCTCGTAGGTAGTGTCTGGGCGGCAGGTTTTGCCATCGGTATCGCTGCATTTGGTTGCGGCATTGGTCAGGGTCTTGGTTTGAATGGTGCTATGTCTGGTATCTCCAGAAACCCTGAAGCAGCTGGTAAAATCCAGGTGAACATGCTGATCGGTCTTGCTTTGATCGAATCTCTTTGTATCTATGCATTGGTTGTTGCGATGATCCTTCTGTTCGTTCATCCTGCAATCGCTCCTGCTGTTGCTGCACTCGGCGGACATTAATACGCAGTTTAACGATACATTCGTTTAAAAAAGGGGCGCCTTCTGATGAAGGCGCCCCTTTTGTTTTTTCTTGCATGGATGCGAACGACCTGATATTATTTGTTCCAAGATATTTAATCTCTTCAATAACAACTGATAAGAAAATTTGTGTAAAAGAGACAGGCCTTTTAATTGTCGCTGTAGGCTTAGTCTGGGACCTGATATGTCAGGTCGGCCACAGGGTTTTATTTGACAGTTCCGACGTGTAGTTAAATTAATTTCTTAATTTTTTAAATTTGAGCATGGTATTAACAAACCAAAGGCCGCATGGTCGTTTAACTATATCAATTCGCGGGAGGAAACCTAATGAGTGAGGATTCCATAGAATTTCAGCCGATACCTGGGGAAAATACCGAGGACGTTCAAATACGCAATGTGTATCGGGTGTCGGTGTCTCTTGCAGATGATATCCGGGTAAATTTTGGTGAAGATCAATATGTAGTAAACAATTTATCCGCAAGCGGTGTTGCTGTAAATGTAGGTTCCTGTCTTGAGTTTGAGTCTGGTCAGATTATTGGTGATGTCGGATTAAACATTGGGGATCTCAGCATTACAGGGCTTAGTGCCAAAGTAATTCATTGCTCCGTACATGATTCCGGAAGTTTTCAGTTTGGCTTGCAATGGGTTAATATGAGCCCCGGAAATGAGAAAACGTTGGCCCAGGCCCTTGATCAGCTCAAAGTAAAGGCTCTGGAAGTCAAAGACGTGTTTGAAGACCCCACAAAAAGCTAAATGGTGGCATTGTAATGGTAAAAAAAAAAAATGTCATGGACAGCCTTTTAAGTACCGATGACGAAACGTCTCATGGTTCCGCCAGGGAACTGGACTGCCTCATATACAGAGGGGGGCCCAATGAAGCCAAGCCTGATTTACCGGAACCGACGTCAACGCCGTCCTGGAGCGCCTCCAAAGGAAATGTTTCAGTGGAAATATGGGAAGGAAAGGCCAAAATCAGAATAAAGGTCGGCGGTGACGATGCATCCCATATCTCCATGCGCAGATTGGCAAGTATTGCTGTTGATGCCATTATAGCTGAGTTACAAAAGGAGAAGGACCAGTGATTATTACCTGTCCAAAATGTGCCAGAAAACATAAAGTTAATCCTGATGCCTTGAAACCTTTTGCAGATGCCGGCAAAAAAAATATCATGGCCAGTTGTAAATCCTGCAAATATAAATTCCCCGTAGCCCTTTCCAGCCTTATGGGTTCCGAAGAAAAACCAATCGATCTGAAACGGCCCCTGGGGGCTGTCGCCAGAAAAATCTGTATTACCCTAAGCAAGGGCGGCGTAGGTAAAACCACCACCAGTGTGAATCTTGGTGCAGGCCTTGCGCTTGCGGGATATAAAGTTCTTTTAGTTGATACCGATACCCAGGGCCAGTCTTCCTATATTCTCGGCAAACGGCCGGGTGCCGGATTAACAGAGTTGTTGACCAAGGAACTGGCAATTTCAGACTGCCTGACCGAGGCCCGGAAGAATTTGTGGCTGCTTTCGGGCGGTCGATCCCTGGCAGGCGTTAAACGTATTATCGACAAAAAAAGCTTTGGCGCCGAATTCACGCTTTCTGAAGCCCTCAATCCTTTGGATGATCAGTTTGACTTTATTTTAATTGATACATCCCCGGGATGGGATCAGTTGATCGTTAATGTCCTTTTTTATTCAACCGAAGTACTGGTCCCGGTTGCCCTGGAAGCCATGCCCCTGCACGGGATGGCCGAGTTTATCAAAAGCCTTGGTGCCATACAAAAGTATAAAAACGAAATACAGTTAAAATATATTGTGCCCACATTCCTTGACTTGCGGATCAAGGGCCCCAAAGAGCTGTATGATCAGCTTAAAAAATTGTATCCCCGGCAATTATGCAAGCCCATTCGCTATAACGAAAATCTGGCCGATGCGCCTTCATTCGGGAAAACCATATTTGAATTTGCACCGGGCTCAACCGCCTCTGAAGATTACAGGAGTCTGGTCCGCACGGTGTCAGGAAATGAATTGGGTGCGGCTCTTTTACGACATGTCTGACCAAAGCTGGTAGTCATGATATTTGCCATTCTTTGCCAGCATTACTTGATCACTTTTAGATGCCCCCGTCGTTTCGGTGAAGGTTTTGGTAGCTTTGTAGCCGGAACCTCACCATGTTGATAAAGAGCCCGGTGATTACGTTCGTATTCGCAGGCTTCATGAAAATTCCAATACTCATCAAAATCGTTACTACTCCGCAAGGCACGCAGACGCAACACTGCTTCAGCACTGGACAACCGCCATTTGGCACCAGTTATATCCATTCGGTCCTTTACAAGATGACGACATGCGCCCTCAATAACTCCTGTGGCAATAGGGAGGCCAAGGTCAAGATAATGATGGTATTCAAGGTACGGTGCTTTATTTTTCAAATACGTTGCGCAGGCTTCTACAGGTTTACGTTGTTTGTCTGTAAATTTTTTTAATGTAGCACTTCTACGCATCCCCCCTGCCATCAATCCGGCCTTGCCATCGAGTACTTTAGCCAAGCGGTACTGGACCCATTTTTCAAGCTCCGGGCCGGATTTGGGATGAAATGCCCTGCCAGCTTTCCAGAGGTATTCAATAACATGAATAATATCAACAATGATCGTAAGGGCCACATTTTGTCTTTTGGCCATACGTTTCAGGATTCGTAGTTGTTGATTTTCGCCGTCCACTAAGGCAACCCAATGTTTTTCGTGGTTGGGATCACGGTGGGAGGCCTCAGAAAAGGCCGATGCAATGACCTGCTCGGCTGATTTTTCAAGGCTTGCCCATACACGCTTTTGTTCCGGGTGAGGGCTTGTTTTTGTATTCGACTTGTCATTCCCCGGAAGCAAGTCTTGGGGCGTACGTTTAAACGTATCTATAGTATATACAGCGGCAACGGTTGCCATTCGCTTGGCATTTTTCTTTTCCCCTTTGGATAGCCGGCTTTCCATCTGAGGCTTTCGTTTCCGGGCAGCTTTCCGGGTTTGTTCCCGCAGGTCCTGCTCATGCATTACCACGCCCTTACCATCGGTGGTGATTACCAGTATTGGACCAGTAACTGTCTCATCCGCCGGGCTGCATTGCCGTATTTCATAAAATGCGTCAAAATCCCGAGCTGCTCGCTGTGTTAACTCTTCTACCTGACGTTTGGGAATATCGGCTCCAGTGGTTTTCTTGATCGTTTCGACAGTCTCGTCAAAAGAACTCTTTGAAGCGTTTTCAGCCACACGGCGACGAAGTTCGAGGGAATAAAGTTCTGGGGGAAGATTCAATCGGGCATCCAACGGGTGCAAACTTGCCACGCCCTTGTTTCCATATCCGGCACGACTTTCCGATACCGTTCCAAATACGGTTTCGATTTTTCGATCCTGTGGCCTCACTTTCGGTCGAACAATGCCATCGGCTCCACAGACCGGCTCTTCACAATGACTGGGACCGAGCTTGTCTAAATGTTCCTGAAGCAGGATGCGCATCAGCTCACGTCCTCGTTTTTCAAGTTCTTGTTCCAAATCACTGAGTTTCACTGAATGATTCTCCTTGGAATTAAGAAAATTGACAATATCATCATAGCATTTTTGCCCCGGATCAATGACGGGGGAAGGTAAATGCTCCACAGCAGAAAGGGAAACCGCTGGATTCATATCCCCTCCCTGAGTTGGTGAACAGCATCTTTTTCCAGTGGATATACTAATATGGTTTTTACATCAGCGCCATGACGTTTGCCGAATCGGTCCATGCGCCCACGACCAGTGGTTTTCCCCAACTCAATCCAGGTCGATGCCCGATAACAGCCACCGTGGAATTGTTGTCGATCCACAAATGTCTCTACCAGCATGGGTTTAAGACCATACTGCTGTTCCCAATCATCTCTGAGTTCCCGGAGACTACATGACAGTATCATGCTCGCTAAATTTTGGATGGGAGCAAGGATCAGAAAACGGCTGTTGTTCACCACCTTTTGTAGAGCGACCTTACGCCTTTCATCTGTCCAACCGATCCATTCATCGCGAGCACGCATCCGCCAGGCAGGGCTTGAGAACTGGATGCACCCCACAATTTCTCGATGGGGACGGTTTACATAAATCAGATACTGCAATCTGGCGCCAAAAGGCATTGCATATCCCAGGTAATGATGGCGACCGATGAGTTCCTTAAACAGATCCCTCTGCTCTCGATTCTGAACCCGCTGTATCTCAAGAGGTGTAAATTCTTCTACGCTGCCACGCAAAGTGCTGTGGGGTTGCTTACAGGGTGTTTGGGGAATACTCTTGTGAAAAACGATCTTTGTTTGTTGTTTCTTTTCAGGAAGGGTTAGAGCTCCCTTGGCCTCTAAAAGCTCCAAAAAATCACTACATTCCCGGACTTTTAGCCGATCATTAGGGCGTTTCCATTCCAGAAGTTCGCATACGGTATGTGCCAGTTCTCGTCGGCTAAGGCCTCCACAGGTAGCAACGACTTCCTGGATTAATGCGATTTCTTTACCGGTAAACTTTCGACCACAAAAGGTTTGTTGCTTGATTTGCATGTCATCTACCTCCCGCTATTCTTTCATAACGGAATTATGACTCGCTGTCCAGGAAATTTTTGCAATTTACATCAGATAGTCACTGACAAATGAATTATCTTGCTGGAAAGCAGCATAAAAATAAGACTAACAACCCTGAACACCTTTAATGACCATGGCTTTCATATGTTTCAAAAGAGCCGCACCCAAATGAATTTGCGCTTCTTAGATAGCGTCCGCAACGTACACATCAATCAGGTTTGGTTTCGCCCGCTTTGACTGAGCCGATTTTCGTTGTCATCTTTTAGGGTAATCAGGAAAAGCATATGGGCTTAAGGACCCGCATCACTGCCTTTGTCGTTGTGTCTGTCAGTGCCGTCAATCTGGGGGTCTGTTTTTACATCACCCATCAGGTCAAGGTCCTTGAATTAGAGCGACTGCAGACCCAAATTGATAAATCCGCCTATCTGATGCGGATCATCAATACCCTTCCCCTCTATAATGTGGATTTGGAAAGTCTAAAAATGAATATGGAGACTTTTTTTGATGATGAAAATATGAAAAGCCTTTCCATCCATGATTCAGAAGTAAACATTAATATCAATCTAAAACGGCAGATGCCCCTGGGCGGCACCGATATAAAAAAAAGTTTTGTCATTGATTATAAAGGCTTGACCCTTGGGCGGCTGACTGTGGTTTACTCCACAGGATTGATTGAGAAAAAAATGGCCGGGTTTCAGACAAAAATGATAGTGGCAGCCGTGCTTATGACCTTGGCCGGCGCTGTGGTATTTTTTTTTCTGATTCGCATCATTACCGATCCGCTGGCAAAGCTTGTCCGAAGCACCTCTGATATCGCCGCAGGAGATTTTGACGGTGACATTGAGCAAACGGGTGTTGGAGAGGTCAAGACCCTCTCACATAACTTTGCCCGTATGTGCAATACACTGAAAAAACAGAAAAAAGAGATCCAAAATGCCGAGACAAAAATCGAAGATGTGATCCGCCATAAAAATAGGCAGAGCCGTTATTCCGTGCACCATGAGGTGCAGACGTCCTGTGTGAATAAATTTATTACGCAATCCATGACGGCTCAGTCCATACAGGACATTGCGCAAGTTTTTATTCCCATTGCCCAGCGGCTGATACCCGGGCCTTATTGTTTTGTGGGGCAGATCTGTGACCCGGAAAATAATTTAAAGATTCTGGCGCTTTCAGATGAGGCCGAAAAAGAGTGTCCAAAGATAGAAGATGGCGTTTTAGATCGTGGATTTAGACGGCATATATCCGGGGGGTTGGTCCAAGCCATTACTTCTAAAGTCCCTGTAGTAGCCAACAACCTAAGCTTGGGTTCTGAATTTTCTTTAATGCCTGGAAAGCATCCGGCCTTCGACACCATTATGGCCGTTCCTGTGCTACAGGGCAAAGATGTATTCGGCCTTGCCGTTTTTGCCGGAAAAGAGATCGGCTATACCCCAGAAGACCTTGCCGTGGCTTCGATGATGGCTATGGTGCTAGGGCGGCGCTAAATCTTCAAGGCCGGGAAGAAGAGAATCAACGGCTGGCAAGTATGATGGTCCAGTCCGAACGACTGATGTCAGTGGGCAAGCTTGCCGGCGGCATGGCCTATGAAATCAATGGCCCTTTAACCGGCATAGATCAGGCTGTCCAAGAAATATTCAACCGTGTTAATGAACAGAATACTGAAAATTTGGCCGCGGCAGATAGAATCGGTCTAAGTTTTGATGACTTGGGGCGGTATCTGCTTGATCAGGGTGTCGTTAACAATCTAAATGCGATTATGAACGCCGGTAAAAAGGCATCCGGAATTGTTGAAAATATGCTCTCTTTTTCCGGAATAACCACAGAGGGCTTTGTTATTGATGATATCTCACGGCTTCTGGATCAAGCCCTTGAACTGGCGTCGGTTGAATATGGACTTGGGCAGGATTTTGATTTCAATGCCGTTCAGATTATGACGGATTACGACCCTGATTTGCCCAAAGTAAAATGCCGGGCCGGTGAATTAAAACAGGTATTTTTCCATATCCTGTCAAACGGGGCATATGCCATGGCCGGACACACGGACAATCCCTGCCCGACTTTTTTTATACGAACCTATAGTAAAGAAGATCAGGTCTGCGTTGAGATAAGAGATAATGGTCCGGGGATGTCCGAAACGATCAGTACGCGCATATTTGAACCCCTTTTTTCCACCAAGCCCGACAAAAGCGGCGCAGGACTTGGGCTCTCTTTGGCCCATTTTATCATCACAGAAAATCATAACGGTGCCGTTGAAGTGGAATCCACCCCTGGTGAAGGCACCTGCTTTAGAATATATCTGCCTTGTTAATAACGGCCACGGGGCGACCCGACATATCACCACCTGCCAGGCTTGGATCCACAACAAAAGATAAAAGAAACTCAGGCGCACTTGCGGCACCGGAACACATTTGTGATTTGGTGCCGCAACGTTTTTAAGAACAAAAGTACGCAAGAATAGTCCGGCTCAAATCCGTTTAAAAAAACTATTTTCTTACAGGCTTTTTAAAGGTTTGAGATTTCCTCTTTGTCTATGACCTTAATTCCTTGTTCGGCCAGGATAATTTTTGCCTTTTCAAGGTCATCAAAGCGGAAAATCATGATGGCATTTTTGCACTGGGGGTTGGCAAACGCATACATGTATTCGACGTTGACGCCTTGTTCACTCAAGGGGTCCAGCACCTGGTTCAGGCCGCCGGGTTCATCATTGACTTCCACGGCCAGAACACGGGTTTTACCCACGGTAAATCCCTGATCCCTAAGCGCCGCCGTGGCTTTTTCATTCTCGTTGACAATCAGCCGCAGCACACCGAAATCCGTGGTGTCCGCCAGGGAAAGCGCCCGAATATTGACCCCGGCGTCCCTTAAAATGGCAGTGACTTCCGCAAGCCGCCCCTCTTTGTTTTCTATAAATATGGATATTTGTTCAGCCATAATAGTCTCCTTGGTTAAAATTGGCGGTTATCTATAACTCTGACAGCCTTGCCCTGGCTTCGTTCTATGGTTTTGGGCTCCACAAGGGCCACCTTGGCAGATACGCCTAAATGCTCCTTGATGTTATGTGAAATTTTGCCTTCCATGGTCTGCAGCCCCTTGATGTCATCGCTGAAGGAGGCGTCATCAATCTCCACTTTGACCGTCAGGGTGTCCAGGTTGTCTATCCGGTCAACGACAAGTTGATAATGGGGGGCAACTTCCCGGCTTTCCATGAGTACACTTTCAATCTGGGAGGGAAATACGTTGACGCCCCGGATGATCAGCATATCGTCCGTACGGCCCGTGGGTTTGTTCATGCGTATGTGGGTTCTGCCGCAGGTGCAGGGCACAGGATTCAAGGAGGTGAGGTCTTTGGTGCGGTAACGGATCACCGGAAAGGCTTCTTTGGTAATGGATGTAAACACGATTTCACCGGGATCTCCGGGGGGGAGGGGTTCCAGGGTGTCCGGATCAACGATCTCCACAATGAAATGGTCTTCGGCAATATGAAGGCCTTTTTGTTCTTCAATGCACTCCACGGAAACGCCGGGCCCCATGACTTCAGACAGACCATAAATGTCGATGGCCTTGAGATCAAGTTTTGCCTCCAGTTCCTGACGCATTCTCTCCGTCCAGGGTTCTGCACCGAAAATACCCGATTTAAAAGAGAGTTCTTTGAAATCCACACCCATCTCATCGGCTACTTCAGCCAGATGAAGGATATAGGATGGTGTACCGCATAGAATTGTGGGCTTGAAATCCTGCATAATGGTAATCTGACGTTTGGTGTTGCCGCCGGAAACAGGAATTACCGATGCACCCAGACGCTCCGCCCCATAGTGGGCCCCCAAACCGCCGGTGAAAAGACCATAACCCCAGGCGTTGTGGATGATGTCTCCGGGTGTACCGCCTGCGGCAGCCATACTTCTGGCCATCAGATCAGACCAGGTGCTGATATCCCGTTTGGTGTAGCCGACCACCGTAGGTTTGCCCGTGGTACCGGAGGATGCGTGGATGCGGACCACCTGTTCCATGGGGACGGCAAACATCCGGTAGGGGTAGTTGTCCCGAAGATCCTGTTTGGTGGTAAACGGCAGACGCCTTAAATCATCCAGCGTTTTTATGTCGGAAGGTTTGACTCCGGCTTTGTCGTAGGTTTCCTTATAAAAAGGAACCGTGGCGTATATCCGTTCAATGGTGGTTTGAAGACGGCGAAGCTGGATCGCCTCCAGGCCCTCTCTGGGCATGGTCTCGAAGTCAATGTCGTATATGGGCATGTTTCATCTCCCTGGTTATCTGTTGTTTGGGCGCAAAATCGTTCATTTGCGGCCCTGCATAAAAATTTACAATCTTCACATACTACAGTAAACGTTGATTGTAAATTTTTATGCGTGCTGCATGTGGGCAACGTATCGCCCAAGTACGGGTTGACGTTCAGGTTTTATTTAAGTGTGCCTTTGAATTCAGGCTTTCTTTTTTCCAGAAAAGCCGATGTGCCTTCTTTGGCATCGGCACTTGCAAAGGCAATGGCAAAGGCATCATTTTCAATCAGGCATCCGGTTTCAAGGTCACAACCCAGACCTGCCTGTATCGCTTCTTTGGCAGCTCTCAGGGAAACGCATCCTTTGGCTGCAATGTTGTTGGCTGTTTTTTTGACCTCATCCATCAGGGATTCATGGGGGCACACCTGGTTGACCATACCATATTCCAGGGCTTTGTCGGCAGTAATATTTCCGCCGGTGAAAATCATCTCCTTGGCCCTGTTTTTTCCCACAATCCTGGCAAGCCGCTGGGTACCGCCAAAGCCGGGAATGAGTCCCAGGTTGATCTCAGGCAGTCCGAATATCGCTTTTTCCGAGGCATAGATAAAATCACAGGCCAGGGCCACTTCACTGCCGCCGCCCAGGGCAAACCCGTTTACAGCAGCAATGGCCGGGAAGGGCAGGGCTTCAATTTTGGAGAACAGTCTCTGGCCTTTGCGGGAAAAGTACTTTGCCGCCAACGCGTCCATTTGGGTCAGTTCCGAGATATCCGCCCCGGCCACAAAGGATTTGTCTCCGGTGCCGGTTAAGATCAGTACCCGGATTTCATCGTTGGCCAGCACCTGGTCCAAGGCGACATCCAGTTCATCAAGCAGTGCATTGTTCAGCGCATTCAAGGCTTTGGGGCGATTAAAAGAGATCATGGCAACGGCACTGTCCATCTCAAGAAGAATGTTTTCAAATGACATAAATTCCACCTTTTAATTGATTTTTATATTGTGTCATGGGGTGCCCATGGTTCTTCAACATACTGTTGGTGAACCAGGTCAACCTATGGCGGTTAGGTTTTGAAACCGGTTATTTGTTTTGTTTTTGTGAGGCATGGCCACCTGGCGGGCATTGGCAGATGTGATACCGCCGGATTATATGTGCTGGGGGTTTGTGGCATTGATATACTTTTCTATTCCGTCGGCAATGGCGTTGCAGATGTCATTGCGATAGGCGTCCGTCAGCAGACGTTTGCATTCAAGTTTGTTGGAGATAAAAGAGGATTCAATAAGAATCGCCGGCATCCGTGCCCCAAGCAGCACATAGAACGGTGCTTGTTTGACACCCAGATCACGGATTTTTGTGTATTTCTTTTTCATGCCCGTGATCATGGCTTTGTGAACGTCATTGGCAAGGCGGGTGGACTCTTCGATTTTGGCATGTTTCATCAGATCATTGAGAATATAGGCCAGATCCGAGATATTTTTCTCGGATGTGGCATTTTCCCTGGCAGCCACGGCAATGGCCTGTTCGTCCGTGGCCAGGTTTAAAATATATGTTTCGATGCCGGACAGTTTTTTGCTTTTTGCGGCATTGCAGTGCATGGAGATAAACAGATCCGCCCGCTGGGTGTTGGCAATGGCCGTTCGTTCTTCCAGGGTCAGTTTCCGGTCTGTGGTCCGGGTCAGCAACACCTCGCAATTCAGGCGGCTGCGCAGTTTTTCGGCCAAAGTCGTTGCAAGTTTGAGAACAATATCCTTTTCCCATACCCCTTTGATGTATCCGGGGGCGCCGGGGTCCTTCCCGCCGTGGCCGGGATCAATGACGATTTTTCTAACCCCCAAAGCCAGCTGGCGGGCAATGTCGGAGGATTTTAAATTGTCCGTGGTGACGCGGTCCGGTTTTCCCGTAAACGGTTTTGTGCCGGCTGTGCCGCCGTCGGCAAGCTGGTCGGAGGGAACGGTGGCATTTTTGCCCCACAGGTCAATAACGATACGGAACGGGTCTTTCAGTGAAAAAATTTTATAATTATCAAAATCTTTTATATCCACCACCACCCGGACGGTGTGGGGGGCAAACTGCCCGGCCCGGGCCTGCTGGAGCAGATCATCATTGATGGGCGTGTGGTCCGGCACATTGCGGCCAAGCCTTGCCTGGTCAATGTCTATATACAGTCTCTGGAAAGGAACATGCAGGACCGGGTCTTTTTTTAATAGCTTATGGGTGTATTTTCGTTCATTTTTCGCATTTATCACGACCCGGGTGTATTCAGGGTTGGACCAGAAGCGCAGATCCGTAACCGTTGTATCTACTTTGGGCGGCTTCGGATCAGATTTACCATCTTTTTCACTGTCTTTGGTGGTCTCAGGACTGCAATACGCCGTATCCTGGGTGTTGTTTTCTATAATATCCGATACAATATCCGACGGCTGCTGGTACTCACCAGTGTCGGCCGCCTCGGCCTGGGCCAGCTTTTGCCTGTGGTATTCTGCAATGGCTTTGTCATTGCGGGTCAGATTTTTTTGGGACCGCTTTATTTTTATGCCACGGTTGTTCGGGCGGGGCCTTGAGCGGTTTGCTGCGGCCAGGGTTCGGGCACGGGCGCTGTAGGCGCTTTGGGGATAAATTCGTTTGATTCGGGCGATAATGTCATCGGCCCGGCTGTTCCAGTGGGCATTACCGGATCTTTTGGCAAGCTGGAAATAGAGTTCTGCCGCCTTATATAAACCGGCCGGTGCCCAGGAATTGCCGGGAAAGCTTTTGTGGATGGATTTGTACTTTTCAATACAGGTCAGCCAGGCGGAGACCTTGTTGATCTCCACCGAAGAGCGTTTTAATTTTTTAAGAGCGGTGTCTGCTGCCAGGTATCTGGCTTTGGCTGGATTGACGGCAAAGGCTGCCGCATTGGGCCAGGCAAACAGGTAAACGCAGATTAGAACCGGGATAAAAACAGTGCGTATGCTGTTAATCCCAACGCTCATGCCTCAACCTTGCCCTTGAGCTCATTTAGAAAGTTCAGGGCATCCAGGGGGGTCATCCGGGCAATATCCACCTTGTGAAGCATCTGCCGCAGATCATCGTCCGAAGGGCCGAACAGGTTCATCTGCCCGTTGGCGTTGCTTTTTTTTGTCCCTTTTTTCTTTTTGGCAGGCCGTACCGAAGGCACGGGTGTCGTGGGGTGTTGTTCGGCAGACGCCAGAACCGATTTGGCAAGGTCAATAATATCGTCAGGAACCCCTGCCAGGCGCGCAACCTGGATACCGTAGCTGCGGTTGGTGCCCCCTTTGACCAGGCTGCGCAGGAACACAATATTGTCGTTGAACTCCTTGACCTCAATATTATAGTTTTTGATCCGGGGCTTGAGTTCTTCAAGTTGGAGCAGCTCATGGTAATGGGTGGCAAAAAGGGTTTTGACTCCCTTGCCATTGAGGTCATGCAGGTACTCGGCCACGGCCCAGGCAATGCTCATGCCGTCGTAGGTGGAGGTTCCCCGGCCGATTTCATCCAGGATCACCAGGCTTTTTTCCGTGGCATTGTTGACAATATTGGCGGTCTCCTCCATCTCAACCATGAAGGTACTCTGTCCCGAAGAGAGATTGTCCAGAGCCCCCACCCGGGTGAATATCCGGTCGGTGGTGCAGATGGACGCAGCCGCGGCCGGCACAAAAGAACCCATCTGGGCCATGAGAACGGTCAGGGCCACCTGGCGCAGCACCGTGGATTTACCGGCCATGTTGGGTCCGGTAATCAGAATTTGCTGGCACTGGGTATCGTCCAGTACAATGGAGTTGGGCACATACCGCTCGCCCTGGATCAGTTTTTCCACCACCGGATGCCTGCCGTCCTGGATGTCAATGCGCCGGTCATCATTGATGTCAGGCTTGACATAGGCATTTTCCACGGCCGCTTTGGCAAGTCCCTGGACCACGTCAACGGCGGCGATGAACTGCGCCATGGTAAGGATATCCTTTGCCCGTTGGGCCACCTTCTCCCTGACCGTGCAGAAGATGTCATATTCCAGGGCGTTTCGGCGTTCCTGGGCATTGAATATGGTATCTTCCACCGCTTTCATATCCTCGGTGATGAACCGTTCGGCATTGACCAGGGTCTGTTTGCGGATGTAGTGATCCGGTACCTTGTCGGACTGGGCTTTGGATACTTCAATGAAATATCCGAACACCTTATTGTACTTGATTTTCAGCGAGGAGAGCCCTGTGGCTTCCTTCTCTTTTTTTTCTGTTTTTGCAATCCAGGATTTTCCGTCCCGGGTGATGGACAACAGTTCGTCCAGTTCCGGGCTGTATCCGTCGTTGATCAGGTTGCCTTCGTTGAGCACGTGCACGGCATCTTCCCGGATGGCCTTGCCGATCAGTTGTGCCAGTGCTTCCAGGTCCGTGACCAGGTTTTTATCCATGCCGGCACCGTTGAGGATCGGGCTTTCACATGTTTCGATCTGTCTGAACAGATCTGGAAGGACGGACAGGGAGTTTTTAAGGGAGAGCATGTCCCGGGCATTGCCCTGGCCCATGGAGATGCGCGAGCCCAGGCGCTCAAGGTCATAGACCGATTTGAGCAGGTCACCAAGCATCTGGTGGATGGCCGGGGCGCCGATCAGCTCTTCTATGGCACCGAGTCGCTGCTGAATCTGGTCTTTGTCCACCAAGGGATATCTGATCCACTGCTTGATCATCCGGCCGCCCATGGCGGTAACGGTTTTATCCAGAATGTGGATCAACGAACCTTTGGGTGTCTGGGTCTGGATATTGGTCAGCAGCTCAAGATTTTTGCAGGATCTGTCGTCAATGACCATGAAGTCATTAAGGTTATAGGAACTGATCTTATAAATATGGCTGGTGTCCGCCAACTGGGTATCCCGGACATAGGAGATGGCGGCGCCTGCCGCGGATATACAGGCCGGCATACGTTCGATGCCGAACCCTTCAAGGCTGCGGGTGGAAAATTGTTCCGTCAGAAGCTGCCGGGCATTGTCGGGCCTGAACGTATAGTTGTCCAGATACGTGATCTGAATATGGGAAAACGCTTGCCTGACGGCGGCCATGGCCGGATCAGAATTAAAACTGTCCGGCAGCAGCACCTCTTTGGGGGCAAGTTTTAAGGCTTCATCCAAAAGGGCGTAGGGGATGATACCGGATGTGCGTTGGGCCTGGCAGGTGGTAAAACTGCCCGTGGATATGTCTATGCAGGCAAGTCCTGCATGGTCGGGTGTTTTGGAGATGGCCACCAGAAAGTTGTTGGTGCTGCGATCCAGCAGGGAGTCGTTGAGGACCATGCCCGGGGTAATGACCCGGATAATTTCCCGCTTGACCAACCCCTTGGTCTGGGAGGCTTCCTCAACCTGTTCACACACGGCCACCTTGCAGCCTTTTTCAATGAGTTTGGCAATGTAAAGATCGGCGGCCTTGTAGGGCACCCCGCACATGGGAACAGGATCAGGGTCGTTTTTATTCCGGGATGTCAGCGCGATTTCAAGGATGCCGGCCGCCTTGACGGCATCCCCGAGGAACATCTCATAAAAGTCTCCCATCCGGTAAAACAGTATGGCGTCCTGACAGGTTTCTTTGATGGCCAGGTATTGGGCCATCATGGGTGTTTGTTTCTTTTTGGTCATGGATGTTCAAAGGTGGGAAGGTATGATTAGACCGTTTGGGTCTCTTGGGTTGCAGCCTGCGCCTGCTCTTTATCTTTGCGGGCTTGTTCTTCCAGGTGTTTTTTAATGACGGGGTCATGGAGAAATATATCAAGACGCGTCTGAAGAGAATTGATTTCTCCTTTCATGCTTTCAATTCGCTCGTCCCGTGTTCTAACCTGGCGTTTCATGCGAAAGGCCGTGATCATTCCGCGAATACCTGTGAGCAAAAGACCCAGGATCAGGCAGAAAAGCCAATATCCCCAGTTGGGAATGGCCATTGCCGTGTAATGAAGGGATGCTATTTTAAGGTCAATGTGGAGTGGTGTCTCTGCCAGAAAGTATCCCTGATTCTGGATGCCGAAAATGGCCAGAAATACCAGGAAGATTATGAACAATATAATTTTTAGTACTTTCATTTGTTCTCTCCGTTATAGATTTTGAGTGAGCCCCTATAATTGGAATGAATCCTTATAAATTTGGGGAAGACTATAGATCAAAATTTGTTATTTATCAATTCATCTTTTGGTTATCAACTGGTTATCAACGGCCTGGACAGCGAGTGCCGGGCATTTTGCAGATAAATGCTTCGGCCTAACTTTTTTCAGTGTTTAATCTTATGGTGTATCCGACAGCAAAAGATTGACCTTGGGGGCTTCATTCTCTTCAAGGTCAATGATGGCCCCTGATCCAGGGCCTGCGATGGCGCAATTCACCACGGTACTTTGATGCAGCGGTTTAAGGCCGAAATCTTCGTGGATATGACCGCAGAGCACAAGGCGTGGGGATGCGGCTTTGATAAACCGGGCCAGATGCCGGCTGCCCACACTTAATTTTTTGCCCGCACGGTCACACGCGCCCTTTGGGGGTGGATGGACCACCAGTACCGTATTGGGTGCCATGGGGCAGGGCAGGTCTGAAAGCCGTCCTTTTTCATTCAAGCTGATCCGGTTGGCAAAGGGGACAGGCAGGGTGCCCGAAACCCCTACAAAAGAAAAGCCTTCAACCTTATGGGGTGTTTGGGTTAACAGCGTGATGTTGGCGGCTTTTTTTATTTTGGGTTCAATGCGTTTTAAATCGGTATTTCCCCGGACCGCCAGAACGGGAACCGGCAGGCTGTCAAGCTGGGAAAGGACGGTGGACCAGTTGAAAAAATGGGTCATATCCCCGGGGATAACCATCAATTCCGGTTTGTATTGGTCCAAAATCCCGTAAATGGATTCCATATGTTCGGGTTTGCCGTGGATGTCTGCAACTGCATATATACGCATCTGTTCTCCAAGATAAAAGTTAACCTTTTTTAAACCTTATATGCGATTTTGCCTGCAATCACAACCTTGTTTACATCACAGATGCCCACCTGGTAGCTCAGGTCGGCGGGGGCATCAATATCCCACACCACAAAGTCGGCATCTTTCCCTGTTTCCAGGCTGCCTTTGTTTTTGTCTATCCCTAAGGCTTTGGCTCCGTTGATGGTGGCCCCGGCAAGGGCCTGCTCGCAGGTCAGGCCGAACAGCACACAGGCCATGTTCATGGCGGCAGTCATGTCATACACCGGGCTTGTGCCCGGGTTCAGGTCCGTGGCCACGGCCATGGGGACGCCCAGGCGGACGAGATCCCGGACCGGTGGCTTTTGGGTCTGCTGGAGCATATAGTAAGCGCCGGGCAGCATTACGGCTATTACCCCTGCATGGGCCATGGCCTTTGCGCCGTCAAGGGAGAGGTATTCCAGGTGATCACAGGACAGCGCGTTGAATTGTGCGGCAAGGGCTGCTCCGCCGGAATCCGAGAGTTGTTCGGCGTGGAGTTTCACCGGCAGGCCCAGGTTTTTGGCGGCAGTAAACAATTGTTGGGTCTGTTTTTTGGAAAAGGCGATGGATTCGCAAAATACATCCATTGCACAGGCAATGCCCTGGCGTCCGATGCCGGGGAGCATGGTGTTGATGATCAGGTCGACATAGTCATCCGCCCGTCCTTTATATTCCGGGGGCAGGGCATGGGCCCCTAAAAACGTGGGCGAAACATGTAAAGCCAAGGTTTGATCCAGACGGTCAGCCACCCTCAGCATCTTTAATTCATTTTCAAGGTCCAGCCCATACCCGGATTTTATTTCCACACAGGTGGTGCCCCGGCTTAAAAAATGGCTGATGCGCCGGGATGCGATTTCATAGAGCTGATCTTCGGATGCCTCGCGTACCGCTGCCACCGTGGCTGCAATTCCCCCGCCCTGTTTTGCAATCTCTTCGTAGCTTGCACCGGACAAGCGCATTTCAAATTCGTTTGACCTGGAACCGGACCAGATCAGATGGGTGTGGCAGTCCACAAATCCGGGAAGTATCCACTTGCCGCGGCAGTCAATGATTTTTTTTGCCATGGGATGGGATGAGTGTTTAAATCCTGCCGTTTGCAGATCGCTGCAGGGGCCGATCCACTGGATTTTTCCCCTGGCCGTCCCGATGGCACCGTCCTTGATGATGCTGTAACGGCCGTGGGCCATGGTTGCAATATCTGCATGAACAAACAGGGTATCCCAAAAGGCCTGTGTATGGGGCATGGGCGATCTCCCTTATGGATGTTGACATTTTAGATGCAATTTTATACTGCTTGTCTATACAAGCAGATACGCTGCGTCAAGTCATTATCGTAACGCGTCAGGTCGGCATAGTTAAGGAATAAAACATGATGAATGATTCTGTTTTGCTCAATGGGCAGAATTTTACCCTGGGGCAACTGGTTGATATTGCCCGCGACGGCAAAACCGTTGCCGTTTCCAAAAATTCTGAAAACCGGATTGAAAAGGCCCGGGCCCTGGTGGAACATTGGGTGAAAAAGGGTGCGCGCATATACGGTGTGACCACGGGGTTCGGGGCATTGTCCGATGTGCCGATCTCCTTTGAGGACACAAAAATGCTGCAGCGCAATATTCTGTTATCCCATGCCGCAGGGGTGGGTGGTTACATGGATGATGATGTGGTCCGGGCCATGATGGCAGTGCGGATCAATGATTTTTGCCGGGGCAATTCCGGACTGCGCCTTGAAACCATAAAAACACTGGCCCGGATTCTCAATGCAGGTATCATTCCCGTGGTGCCTGAAAAAGGATCTGTGGGGGCAAGCGGCGATCTTGTGCCCATGGCCCACCTGTCCCTGGTGCTCATCGGCGAAGGCGAAGCCTTTGTGAACGGGGTGCGCATGCCCGGTGCCCGGGCCCTGGCCGCAAAAGATATTGAGCCCTTGGAACTTGGGGCCGGGGAAGGGCTTGCGTTGATCAACGGCACCCAGTTCATGCTTGCCCTGGGCTGTCTTGCCCTTTATGATGCCTTAAATCTTTGCAAACATGCGGATATTGCCGCGTCCATGAGCCTTGAAACCCTCATGGGCACACGCGCCGCCTTTGATCCCAGAATTCATAATGCCCGGCCCCATCTGGGACAGATGAAGGCGGCCTCGGATATGATGAAAATCACCCAGGATTCTGAGATTATCTCCTCCCACAGGGATTGCTCAAGAATCCAGGACGCCTATACCCTGAGGTGTTCCCCCCAGGTCCACGGCGCATCCTGG
Source organism: uncultured Desulfobacter sp. (assembly GCF_963666675.1). Lineage (NCBI taxonomy): Bacteria > Pseudomonadati > Thermodesulfobacteriota > Desulfobacteria > Desulfobacterales > Desulfobacteraceae > Desulfobacter > uncultured Desulfobacter sp. The sequence continues at coordinate 1,661,787 of NZ_OY762929.1, forward strand.
GATGCGTTTAATTATGTGGACCGGGTGATCCGGGTGGAGATGAACGCCTCCACGGAAAATCCCCTGATTTTTCCCGAATCCGGAGAGTTTCTTTCCGGGGGCAACTTCCACGGCCAGCCTTTGGCCCTGGCCTGTGATTTTTTAGGCATCGCCATTGCCGAACTGGCCAATATCTCCGAACGCCGGGTGGAGCGCCTGGTCAATCCCCAGCTCTCTGGGCTTCCCGCTTTTCTGGTAAAGGATACAGGACTGAACTCCGGGTTCATGATTGCCCAGTATGTTGCCGCCTCCCTGGTCTCTGAAAACAAGGTGCTTGCTCATCCGGCCTGCGTGGACTCCATCCCCACCTCGGCCAACAAAGAGGATCATGTCTCCATGGGCGCCACAGCCGCCCGCAAATGCCGGGATATTGTGGAAAACAGCGAGCAGGTCATTGCCATTGAGCTGTTGTGCGGTGCCCAGGCCATTGATACGTTTACCAATCTTAAGGCGGGCAAGGGCACCATGGCCGCCTATGAAACCATCCGCAGCAAGGTGCCCTGTATGACAAAGGATCGATTCTTGTCAGCCGACATTGCCGCTGTCCGAACACTGTTACACAGCGGCCGGATTGTTCGGGCTGTGGAGGATGCAGTGGGTAAACTCTACTAACGGCCATGGTTCGATTTGGCTACCGTGTTCAGTTGCTTGTATTTGTGATTCTGTTGATACTGAACTTAATTAATCAGGAAAGATTAAATGAAATTAAATACTGACCCTTTTCCCCTGGCATCCAAGTCGGTGCCGGCGGTTCCCCGCTCCCGGATCAGTTCCCTGGGAGAGTCTCTTCAAATATGTTTTCTGGTCGTTGCCCTGTCAATGGTCCTGTTCTCCGCAAAGACCGAGGCCTATACGACATTTGCCATTATTTTTTCCGCAATTGTTCTGGAGGCCCTTCCGTTTATGCTCCTTGGCACCCTGCTGGGGGGCGTGGTGGAGGTGTTCCTTTCCAGGGAAACCATGATCAAATTTTTACCCGCAAATAAAAAGATGGCCATCGTCGCAGCCGCATTTTTAGGGATCATATTTCCGGTATGCGAATGCGCCATTGTTCCGGTGGTTAGAAAGTTTATCCAAAAGGGCATGCCTCTGGGGTCTTCCGTGGCGTTTCTGCTGGGCGGCCCCATTGTGAATCCCCTGGTGTTCAGCTCCACCCTTGTGGCGTATTCATTTTCATGGGATGTGGCAATCCTCAGAATGATTCAAGGGCTGGGGGTGGCCGTGGCCGGGGGGCTCCTTGTGGATTCGGTTTTGAGCCGGGACCAGGCCCTGCTGCCCGGTGCCCTTGACGCCCAGGGAGGATGTTGCCATGCCGGATGCGGACACGACCATGATCCAGGACGGCCATTTATGGTAAAACTCCGGGATGCATTCGCCCATGGCGCGGCAGATTTCTATGACATCGGCCGATTTCTCATTTTCGGTGCCTTTATTGCAGCCTTGCTGCAGACTCACATTCCCCGGCAGGCCATACTGTCAATTGCAAACGGCCCGGTGCTCTCAACGGGCGCCATGATGGCACTGGCGGTGATCCTCAACCTCTGCAGTGAAGCCGATGCCTTTATTTCGGCGTCATTTCGTTCTCTGGGTATCCCTTTGTCCGCCCAGCTTGCTTTTATGGTCCTGGGTCCCATGCTGGATGTCAAACTGGTACTCATGTATCTGGGGATTTTTACCCGGAAAATGATACTGGTACTTGTCAGCTTTGTATGTCTGGCCGTATTTTTGATATCTATTCTGATGGAGGTATGCCAATGGCTCGCCGCCTGATCTCCTTACATTTTTTTTCCATGGCCGCCTGGGCTGCCACCCTTGGCTATTTGATATTCAATGATAATTATCAATTTTTTCTGGCTCCGAAATTTGGATTTCTGATTGCTGCGGGCCTGGTGCTTAGCCTTATTTATGCGGTCAGCCTTGCCGGCAAAGGTATTACCAAAAATGCCGACCATACCATCAAAGGACTGGTGCTGATACTTCCCATATTGTTCATCTGCAGTGCCGGGAGCAGTACCCTGGGAAATTTTGCGCTATCCAAAAGAACCATGACACCCATAGAAACCAAGGCCTCAGAAATGCAGCCCTCTGTTGCGCCGATATCGGTCGAATCACCGGAAACTGCAGACAGTGATCTACCCCTGGTCCCATTTTCTGATTTGGTCCGAAAATGGGAGAAATACGAAGGCAAACGTATCCGTGTTGAAGGACTGTTTGCCAATACGGTTTCTGGAAAGGATTCGTTTTCTGTCGTTTTTCGCTATTTTATCTCATGTTGTGTAGCCGACGCCATGCCTGTCGGCGTTTTTATGGCCGGAAAGGAAGATTCCGGCATTCAGGATAATGACTGGGTGATGGCTGGCGGAAGGGTGGCGTATCGGAAAATTGATGGATACGATGTCATATTTATGACGGTGGAACGTTTGGAAAAAAAGAAAAAACCCTCAAAAAATGCAGTTTACATTTATTAATTGAACCTTGATTCCAGATCGAGTTTAAAGAAAAAGCCCGGCTTTTTTCAAAAAAAGCCGGGCTTTTGGGATTCAACCTCATAAAATCTCAGGTTCTATTTTTTCTTCATCTCCTTGCCGCAGCACGTCAGCGGAACAGAGCAGGCATCTTCGGATCCTGCACTACAGGAACAGGGTTTGGACACTTTCAATTCAAGGCCACACGCTTCACAATAAAAGACATCGCCGTCTTTCATATCGCAACAATTCGCCATTTGATCTCCTCCTCATTAACGTTTGATGGGTGTAATTAAAGATATTCTCGCAGGTATCTGCATAATGTAATCTAATTTTATTCATAACTTATTTCAATGCCTTTTCTGAAATTAAAAGACAAAGGGTCACCCATTAAAGGCCGGCTCTGACCCATTTTTCATTGCCATGGGCTCAAATCCGCTGTTCCAGACATGGTTGCTGACCGCGAAATTGGTTCCTCCGGCAATGGTTGTCAGGTTGGCACCCATGGGTTCCACGCCTGTTGCCAGCACATTTTTGGTGACCGTAATATCCGGCGCACCTATGGCAGATTAAATTTTGATCATGGGCCTTACTGTTCGGCATAGAATGTACATAATTTGTTACTTTTTTTACCCAATGATTGGATGGTTAATTATAGAATATTATTCCTTTTCTCTCCTATAGAAAATAATAACATATTGTAAATAAATGCTTTTTATTATGGCATTTATATTGCATAATACGTATTGCAGGGATTGATAAAATCGATGAGGAGGGGTCATGGAGATAACAAAAGAACAGGTTGACAATATATTTGAAGCGTCCCAAAGCACTGAAGAGGCCCTAAGTGGCCTTTATAAACTTATTTTGCCGGACTGGGAACAGATCAAAACATCCAACGGTGTTCCCCTGATCGGTAAAGGCGGGTGGCTGTATATCTGCGAATGTTTTATCCGGTTAAGCAAACCGGCCGATATGGGGTTCCCCGGATTATGGCTAAACGAAGGGTTTGACAGCAGTGACTGTCTGCCGACGTGGACGGTTGATCTAAACCATTTTCATCCGATCTATGAAAATTAATCAGAGACGCATAAAACGTCCCCTGTTCAACGATGCACGGTCGGTACAAAAAATCCGCCGAAATTAAACAATGGGCAGAGGATCGTCCTGTGCGCGCTCAGATGGTTTGTCCCAGCAAGTGAATCGGCGCATGATTAAAAATTCATCTGAGACGGTCTCTGATTAATTTCAAGGCCAGTAAAATTGACGGAAACAGATGAAACAGTAAATCAAAAATATCAACGGGCCTGGTGAGTGTGCCGTTGATCAGCATAAGAATTTTTTCAACCACATGGGGCATTGGCGTCATGGGCGCCGCCAGCAGCATTACGGAAAAAATGACCAGCGCCGGATATGGGATCTTATCCAGAAATTTTAGCATGATTTCATGATAGCATGTCCAAGGACGATTTCAAGCTGCCGGATAATTATAATCCTTTTTCGGGCTTGGTTCTACCGTCGGCCATTGTAGGGGCTAGTCCCTGTGCCTGCCCTAACGGGGGGCAACCACAGGGGATTGCCCCTACAGAAGGTGGCCGATCTTATGATCAAGCCCCCTTTTTCAATAGACCGGTCTTTTCAAGCACCTTGGCATAGAGCGAACTAACCTCTCTGATTTTGAAAATCTTCCCAATAAATGCCAGAATGATCAGAAATAATGTGCCGATAATCACACATGTGAAAAGATGGGAAAAAAATCCGGAAATCGGCATTATCTGGACAATTTCAACATATACCCCTTTTAAGATTAACCATACCAGGATGCTGACCGCCAGCATTACACCAAAGAAGGTGTAGACATCCGACCGGCCGGCATTTTTTGTTTTTCTGCTCCACACTTCAAATAAAGCGCCTGTGGTAATGATCACGGACAACGACAGGCCCAGCGCCACGCCTTTAATCCCCATGACGGTCATGGCAAAATAGAGCAGCGGCAGGCTTAACGCCACGCACACAGACGAGAACACCGCAGGGAATATCGTATTTTGAACGGCAAAAAAACCCCGGGACACAATGGTCTGGGCGGAAAATGCAAATGCCCCTGCCATGAAATAGGGCAGCACTCCTGATGTCAGGGCGGCGTCATGGGCGTCAAATGCGCCGCGCTGGAATAAAACGGCCACCACCTCTTTATTAAGAATCATAAAGACAACTGAAAAGGGCATCACAATAAAGATATATTTCAGTGTCTGGTTGATAAGGGCATTCAAGCGGTGAAAATCTTTTTTGGCCGCAATTTTTGCCATGAACGGATAGGAGGCCACGCCAACGGCATTGCCGAAAAGCCCCACCAGTATAAACATGATGCGAAGGGCGTAATTCATGGCTGAAATGCTTCCTTCCGTTAAAAACGACCCAAAGAATTTCATCAAAATTTCCGTGGAAAAGGTCATGGTCAGTCCAAGCATCAGAGGGAGCGTCAGCAATACGTACTTGATCATATCCGGATGCCTGAAATTAAAACTTGGTATATAGACCAGCCCCGCCCTTTTGGCCCCAAATAATTGAAGCAGAAAACTTCCGCAAAAGGCGCCGCCCAGCACACCCCAGGCAAATCCTTCCATGCCCAGAACCGGGTACAGCAGTATCCCGCCAATAATAATGCCGGTATTGTAAATTAATGGTGCAAGCGCCGGGAAAACAAACCGCTCCTTTGAATATTGCACGGCATTGAACAGGCCGCCTGCAAAAAAGAAAAACTGGGCCGGAATAATGATCCGGGTCATGCGCACGGCAAGGTCAAAGGCCGGACCGTCTTTAAGGCCGGGAGCCAGGACACAAATCAGTTCCGGGGCAAAGACCATGGAAAGGCAGATAAACATTAAAAGGCCTGCACCAAAGCAGTTCAGGATAACCGAAAATACCCGGTACCCTTCACGTTCCTTATTTTCAACAAGATAACGGGTAAAGATCGGTATAAATGTAATGGATAAGAACCCCGAGGCCACCACATGATTTAAAATTTCAGGAATTACAAAGGCCACCTGATACGCGTCAACGCCCGCGCTTGCCCCGCCCATCCAGGCAATGGCGGTTTCCCGTACAAGACCGATGATCCTGCTGGCAAAGACCGATGCCATCATGATAAACGAGGCCAGTCCGATTTTTTTATAAGTTGAGGTTTGTGTCATGGTTTGATGTCCGATGGAGGCTTAATCATAAAATATATCCGCGTGTATAGATGGTCTGAAATTATTTGACCTGAAATGCAGCCTGCATATACAATGAATTGAATAAAGATGAAAGCACACAATTGCTAAATAGTGTTTGAACGAAAAGTCACCCACCTGCGGCGTTGCTGCACAAATCTGAAATCCTCACGTACTAAAGTACGCTCCGGTTTCAGATTTATTTGCGCCTTGCATCTGGGCAACTTTTCGTCCAAACACGGGTTTTCGTTCAGATATTAAATAGAGCCCGGCCGAAGATCGTAAATTTTGCCGTTCTGTCTTGGTGTGAGCAAAATTTTCAGGGTTTCGTTCAGGCTCTATAATACGACTGACTTTAAAAAAAAGAAAACGAATTTAATCAAGGAAAATTCATGACATCAAAGTTGGGCGGTCTTTCACTTATTGCCGGTCTCGTCATCGGCTTGTTTGCCATGCTGGCTAATTTTATGGGCACGGCCGGTTTTATTTCAACCATGACCATCTCCTCTTTTTTTGAGGGAATTACCGGTGCAATCCTGGACAAAATCTCCAATGAGACGGTTTACAATGTGTTGTATTCTCTTTTTTATGAGATTCATCTTGCATGGATTTTGATGGGTCTGGGTGTCATTTTGCTGATTATCGGAACCCTACTCCGCAAGGGTTGAGATTTAACCCCGATCATGGGCCTTCCCCAAATTTTTATAAATTTTTTGTGAAACAATGGGGTTTAGTCTTGTTAAACATGATTTGATCCATTATTTTGGGTATTATTTTTTTCAATTAAACACTTTTGGGGTGTTCATCGGTTGGGTTGATAAAGATAAGTGACGAAAACAAGAGAGGAATTATATGAAAATTCTCGTTGGATATAGAGGCACAAATATCGGTCATGATCTGCTCAAGCTTGCGGCTGAGCATGCAAAGGCATTCGATGCCACGGTACTGGTTGTCACCTCGATGCTGGAGGGGACCGAAAAAGACCAGGAAAAAATCCTGGAAGCGGAAAAAAATCTGGACCAGGCCCAGGTTTTTTTTAAGGGAGAGGGCATCACCTGTGAAAAACATTTGCTCATCCGGGGTATGGAAGCCGGGGAGGATATTGTCTCCTTTTCAGATGAAAAAAATGTGGATGAAATTATCATTGGCGTGAAAAGCCGTTCAAATGTCGGCAAGCTATTGTTTGGTTCCACAGCGCAAACAGTGATATTAGAGGCGGACTGTCCGGTTGTCAGCGTAAGGTAAACCTCATATCATTTCCCCTTGGGCAGTATATGCCGATTGCTGCCCATTATTTTTGTTCTGTCTAATCAAATCCAAGGTGTTTCTCCATTATTTCTGACTGTTGTTCTATTTCTAATCCCAAATTTATGGTCTGAAAACTTTATCACTGCTTGAGATTTGGCAGTAATGTGATAAAACAAAGCATATTTTAACAACATTTATAAGAGCTTCTGTCATGAAATTAAGATATTTTTCCCACTCTGCTTTTCAAATTACCTGTGATGACGGGTTAAAAATTCTGATTGACCCTTTTTTTGATAATAATCCCATATCTCCGGTGAAGGCTGAAGATGTTGACGCCGACTATATTCTGATCAGCCATGGCCATTGGGACCACCTTGGCGATACCCTGGGCATTGCCCAAAGATGCAATGCGCTGTGCATTTGTGAGAATGAACTTGGTTCGTATTTAACCAACAAGGGACTTAATGTTCATCGAATGCACATTGGCGGTGCCTTTGCCTTTGATTTCGGCAGAGTTAAGCTCACCCAGGCCCTTCACAGCTCAGTCACCCCGGATAATGTCTGTCACGGCACCCCCACAGGCGTTGTGATCACCATCGACGGCAAGACCCTTTATCATACGGGGGATACGGGACTGTTTTCCGATATGAAGCTGATTGGACAGCTGGACGATATCCATACCATGATGGTGCCCATCGGTGATAACTTTACCATGGGAATCGAAGACGCTGCCATGGCCTGTGAGTTTGTCGAACCGGTTCAGGCCGTTCCCATGCACTACAATACATTTGACGTGATCCAGGCAAACCCCGAAGACTTTTGTGAAAAAGTCAGTGCCAAAGGCATTGCATGTAAAATGATGAATTTTGGTGATCAGATCACTATCTAATAAATCATATATGCCTTTTTATCTCCCGGCAGCAAACGGCTGACAATTCCGCCCGAGCAGAAATAATTTAACATGTGTCACCCATCACTTTTATGGAAATAATTAAACAGTTCAAAGCTTTGTCTGATCCCACCCGGTTGCGGCTTTTGTTTATCCTTGAGCATTTTGAACTCAATGTGAATGAAATCGTCTCCGTGGTAAGTATGGTGCAGTCCGGGGTGTCCCGGCATTTAAAAATCATGCTTGAAGCAGGATTGCTGGTATCACGCAAAGACGGCAGTTTCATCTATTATGCCACCAATCAAAGCGGAAACAACCGAAAACTTATCATGCTTGCCTGTTCCCAGCTTGAAGAAGATCCCGGTCTGCAGGAAGATCTTGACCGGACAAGGCAATGTATAACATTGAGGAAAAATAAATCCAGGCGTTTCTTCAAAACTGCCGCCCCACGGTGGGATCGCTTAAAAAGAAAGGTCCTGGGCGATTTTAACCCCAATTCCGTGTTTGAGCCACACCTTGGGAGCGCCTCGGTGATTGCCGATCTTGGCTGCGGCACGGGAGAGATGCTTGCAGGGCTTCTTGATAAAGGGAAAAAAAATTTGATCGGCGTGGATGTTTCTCCTGAGATGCTTGAGCAGGCAAGGCTTCGGCTGCCCGAGAGCCCGAATCTGGAACTTCGCATCGGAGAACTTGAACACCTTCCCATGCGCGAACAGGAGGCTGATGCGGCGTTAATGAGCATGGTGTTGTACCATGTGCCCGAACCTGAAAAAGCAATTCAGGAAGTGCACCGGGTTCTTAATCCCGGCGGTCTGTTTCTTCTGGTGGATTTTTTAAAGCACAACCAGGAGCAGATCAAAGATATAATCGGCGGAGTCTGGCTGGGGTTTACCCGGCAGCAGATTTCAGGATGGCTGGAGAGAACCGGCTTTAATCTTAAACATATTGAATCCTATCCGGTTGGAAACACATTGACTTTAACTTTTTATCTTGCACAAAAATAATGGAGAAACAATGATTTATCCTGTTATTCTGGCTGGCGGTTCCGGGACGCGGCTGTGGCCCATGTCCAGGTCTTTGTACCCAAAACAGCTTATTAATCTGTACAACGCGCATACCATGCTGCAAAATACCCTTTTGCGGTTATCCGGCCTTAACGATCTTGGCGAACCGGTCATTATCTGCAATGAAAACCACCGGTTTATGACCGCAGAGCAGGTCCGGCGTATTGATATCGATGCGTTCAAGATCATTCTTGAGCCGGCGGCCAGAAATACCGCCCCTGCCATTGCCCTGGCGGCCCTGGTCCTTGATGATACGCGACCGTCCGAACTTCAGGACGATCCGGTGATGCTGGTGCTGCCTGCAGATCACGAAATCAAAAACGTTCAAGCCTTCCAGGAGATTATTCAATCGGGTGCGCAACTGGCCCGGCAGGGCAAGCTGGTGACCTTCGGTATCGTACCCTCATCGCCGGAAACAGGCTACGGGTATATCAAGAAAGGATCTCAACTTGATCATTCATCCCCGGCCTTCATGATTGAACGGTTTGTGGAAAAACCCGATTATGCGACAGCGGTTTCCTACCTTGACTCCGGCGATTTTTGCTGGAACTCCGGCATGTTCATGTTCAAGGCCTCGGCCGTGATTTCAGAACTTGGCAACTTTGCCCCGGACATGCTGGAAAAGTGCCGAAAGGCCATTAAAGCGGGCAGCCTGGATTTGGATTTTTTCAGGGTGGACAAGGCCGCATTTGAGGCGATCACGGAAGACTCCATCGACTACGCGGTGATGGAAAAAACAGAAAACGGCGTTGTCATTCCCCTTGATGCCGGATGGAATGACCTTGGCTCCTTTGACGCCCTGTGGCAGACCGGTGACAAGGATGACCGCAATAACGTGACCAGCGGAGATGTGCTGGTGCACAATGTCACGGATACCTATATCCATTCCGACAGCCGTCTTGTGGCCGCCGTAGGTCTTGAAAAGTTTGTAATTGTGGACACCAAGGATGCTGTACTGGTGGCCCCCCGGGATCAGGTACAGGATGTAAAAAAGATAGTGGGCCAGCTAAAGGCCAAAAATCGAGGGGAAGCGGTTTGCCACGCCAAAGTGTACCGGCCCTGGGGTGATTATGAAACCATCGATATGGCAGACAGATACCAGGTCAAACGCATCACCGTAAAACCCGGTGCAAAACTGTCGTTGCAGAAACACTATCACCGGGCCGAGCACTGGACCGTTGTCTCCGGAACCGCCATTGTCACCAAGGGAACCGATGAGATCCTTTTAAAGGAAGATCAGTCCATTTATATTCCTTTGGGCACCATGCACCGGCTGGAAAACCCGGGAAAGATCCCCCTGGAACTGATCGAGGTGCAGTCCGGCCCATATCTGGGAGAAGACGATATTGTCAGGTTTGATGACGTCTATGGGCGCGAAGCAGAGCCGGGAACTAAATAAATTATTGCAAATTAAATAAAAACATTTGAAATTAACATCTCGTTTGTAATATTAAGTTTGCTTGTACTGTCAAGATTGATAATAAGGGCCATGGGGCGACTTGGTATAGCAACACCCAGAATCGCCCCTCAACAAAAAAGGACATAGCATGCCGGCCGGCATCATGGAGAAAAATTGATGAACGACCAGATTACACAAAATATGAAAGGTAAATTCATCATGGCCATTCCCGGCCTTCCGGATCCCAATTTTGCACAGACCGTTACCTGTCTTTGTGAACACAATGAATCCGGTGCCCTGGGCTTTATTGTCAATAAAGTCCATCCCCTACTCACCGGCCGGGAGCTGTTTGAAGATTTGGGCATTACCTGCAATGAGAGTATCGATAAAACAGATATTTTCCTTGGCGGGCCGGTTCAGCCTTCGGGGGTGTTTGTGCTGCACTGCGGCCCGTTTGAGTGGAACGAAACCCTTAGAATATCAGACTGGCTGGCCCTGAGCAACTCCCGGGACATCCTGGAAGCCATCGCGGTGGGCAAGGGCCCCGAGACCTTTATGATTCTTTTAGGCTGCGCCGGGTGGGGGCCCATGCAGTTGGACAATGAACTGGCCGATTCCGCCTGGCTCACCTGTGATATGTCCAGGGAAATTATGTTTGATACCAAACCGGACCTGAAGTATGAAAAAGCCATGATGCTGATCTGATTTGCCGGGCCGATGACTTTACACCCCCAGGAATCCATAGAAAATTTAGTATCTGATACCCTCTCAGTCATTGACAGCCTGGCTGCCGTTTCAACACGTTCGGACAAAAGTCTTGCCGAGAGCAGGCAACTTTGCAGCAAAATTCCCTCTTTTATCAGTGAAGGGGTGTTGCGTGTGGCCGTGGTCGGGGTGATTAAATCCGGCAAAAGTACGTTTATCAATGCCGTTTCGGGCAGAGAACTGGTTCAGCGCGGGGCAGGGGTGGTGACATCCATTACTACCCGTATCCGGAAGGGTAAAAAAAACAGGGCGATTATCCATCTCAAATCCTGGGATGACATCAACCGTGAAATTGAAAACTGTCTGGAGATGTTTCCCGGACGGGAGGGCCGGCCGCCGTTTGATATCAGGCGTACCCAGGACCGGCAGCAGCTGCGCCGTATTTTTGACACCATTGTCTCGGAATTTCCAATCACATCCCAAGGCCTTCGCCCCGAGGCTTTAGTTATTCGTAACGCCCTTGAGGGGTATAAACATTGTCTGGACGTGATCGGATCAGATGAGCAGACCATCTGCTTTGACACCAAATCCTTTGACCGTCATAAACAGTTTACGGCGGATGCGGCCAGGGCCTTTTATGTCAAAGACGTGTGCCTGGAGGTATACGGAAAGACCATTCATCCCAATGTTGAAATTGCCGATTGCCAGGGTGCCGACGCCACAGACCCTGCGGTCCTTGAAAAAATATTTTCCTATCTTGAGGCCGCCAACCTGATTGTATACTGCATCTCGTCACGTACGGGGCTTCGGCACTCCGACATGATTTTTTTAAAGCGGATAAAGCGCCTGGGGTTAATGGAAAACATGCTGTTTATTTTCAATTGTGATTTAAGTGAGCACGATTCCCTGAACAACCTCAAAGAAACCCGGGACAGAACCATTACCGAACTCAAACTTCTGGTGCCCGATGTCAGGTTTTTTTCTTTTTCTGCCTTGTATACCTTGTTTGACACCCAGGGCAAACGACTCTCTTCCAAAAATAAAAAGCGCCTGGAACTCTGGCAGGAAGACAAAGAGATGGTCACTTTCTGCACCAAAGAGTATCGTCGTTTTCTTGACGGATTTCATCTGCTCTTTGACGCGTCCCGGTTTAATTTATTCTATGTCAATCACATCGAGCGCCTTAAAATAGTCACCCATATTCTGGGTGAAAAAATACAACTTCTCTTTGATGTATTTTCCGCCGGGCTTTTGGACCAGGAAAAGGCAAGGGAGCGCCTTTCCGACCTTGAAGGCAATGCCCGGCGTTTAAGGGTTATCGTTGATAATTCGGTTGCCGGAGCCGTCTCCGCCCTTCGCAGGGAAATTGAGGCCAATCTGAAGAATGCATTCCTCAAGGACAGCGAAAATATTACGAAACTTGTGACGGAATTTATCCGGGAGGCCACAATTGATTCACAACCTTACAGGACCGGGGTGGACACAACGGGGTTCAAGCAGATTCTTTATATGATGTTCCAGGACTTCAAGCGTGAGCTTGATCTTTTTATCCTTGAACAGGTGACCCCGGAACTAAAACAGCTGGTGGGCATTCAGGAGGGCCGCATCGCGTCCTATTTTAAATCCCTTCTGGATTCATACCGCATCGATTATGTCACCATGGCTGTCCCGGGGGAGCGGGAGGACGGCCGTCTCTCCCTTGAGCTGATCAAAGAAGAGGAAGAGTATTCCAAGGGGGCCGACCTTGAAAACATCAAGAAAATCCTTGGTCTGCATTTGCCGGCCCAAATCTTTTGGGTGCGGCTCTTTTACGACATGTCTGACCAAAGCTGGTAGTCATGATATTTGCCATTCTTTGCCAGCATTACTTGATCACTTTTAGATGCCCCCGTCGTTTCGGTGAAGGTTTTGGTAGCTTTGTAGCCGGAACCTCACCATGTTGATAAAGAGCCCGGTGATTACGTTCGTATTCGCAGGCTTCATGAAAATTCCAATACTCATCAAAATCGTTACTACTCCGCAAGGCACGCAGACGCAACACTGCTTCAGCACTGGACAACCGCCATTTGGCACCAGTTATATCCATTCGGTCCTTTACAAGATGACGACATGCGCCCTCAATAACTCCTGTGGCAATAGGGAGGCCAAGGTCAAGATAATGATGGTATTCAAGGTACGGTGCTTTATTTTTCAAATACGTTGCGCAGGCTTCTACAGGTTTACGTTGTTTGTCTGTAAATTTTTTTAATGTAGCACTTCTACGCATCCCCCCTGCCATCAATCCGGCCTTGCCATCGAGTACTTTAGCCAAGCGGTACTGGACCCATTTTTCAAGCTCCGGGCCGGATTTGGGATGAAATGCCCTGCCAGCTTTCCAGAGGTATTCAATAACATGAATAATATCAACAATGATCGTAAGGGCCACATTTTGTCTTTTGGCCATACGTTTCAGGATTCGTAGTTGTTGATTTTCGCCGTCCACTAAGGCAACCCAATGTTTTTCGTGGTTGGGATCACGGTGGGAGGCCTCAGAAAAGGCCGATGCAATGACCTGCTCGGCTGATTTTTCAAGGCTTGCCCATACACGCTTTTGTTCCGGGTGAGGGCTTGTTTTTGTATTCGACTTGTCATTCCCCGGAAGCAAGTCTTGGGGCGTACGTTTAAACGTATCTATAGTATATACAGCGGCAACGGTTGCCATTCGCTTGGCATTTTTCTTTTCCCCTTTGGATAGCCGGCTTTCCATCTGAGGCTTTCGTTTCCGGGCAGCTTTCCGGGTTTGTTCCCGCAGGTCCTGCTCATGCATTACCACGCCCTTACCATCGGTGGTGATTACCAGTATTGGACCAGTAACTGTCTCATCCGCCGGGCTGCATTGCCGTATTTCATAAAATGCGTCAAAATCCCGAGCTGCTCGCTGTGTTAACTCTTCTACCTGACGTTTGGGAATATCGGCTCCAGTGGTTTTCTTGATCGTTTCGACAGTCTCGTCAAAAGAACTCTTTGAAGCGTTTTCAGCCACACGGCGACGAAGTTCGAGGGAATAAAGTTCTGGGGGAAGATTCAATCGGGCATCCAACGGGTGCAAACTTGCCACGCCCTTGTTTCCATATCCGGCACGACTTTCCGATACCGTTCCAAATACGGTTTCGATTTTTCGATCCTGTGGCCTCACTTTCGGTCGAACAATGCCATCGGCTCCACAGACCGGCTCTTCACAATGACTGGGACCGAGCTTGTCTAAATGTTCCTGAAGCAGGATGCGCATCAGCTCACGTCCTCGTTTTTCAAGTTCTTGTTCCAAATCACTGAGTTTCACTGAATGATTCTCCTTGGAATTAAGAAAATTGACAATATCATCATAGCATTTTTGCCCCGGATCAATGACGGGGGAAGGTAAATGCTCCACAGCAGAAAGGGAAACCGCTGGATTCATATCCCCTCCCTGAGTTGGTGAACAGCATCTTTTTCCAGTGGATATACTAATATGGTTTTTACATCAGCGCCATGACGTTTGCCGAATCGGTCCATGCGCCCACGACCAGTGGTTTTCCCCAACTCAATCCAGGTCGATGCCCGATAACAGCCACCGTGGAATTGTTGTCGATCCACAAATGTCTCTACCAGCATGGGTTTAAGACCATACTGCTGTTCCCAATCATCTCTGAGTTCCCGGAGACTACATGACAGTATCATGCTCGCTAAATTTTGGATGGGAGCAAGGATCAGAAAACGGCTGTTGTTCACCACCTTTTGTAGAGCGACCTTACGCCTTTCATCTGTCCAACCGATCCATTCATCGCGAGCACGCATCCGCCAGGCAGGGCTTGAGAACTGGATGCACCCCACAATTTCTCGATGGGGACGGTTTACATAAATCAGATACTGCAATCTGGCGCCAAAAGGCATTGCATATCCCAGGTAATGATGGCGACCGATGAGTTCCTTAAACAGATCCCTCTGCTCTCGATTCTGAACCCGCTGTATCTCAAGAGGTGTAAATTCTTCTACGCTGCCACGCAAAGTGCTGTGGGGTTGCTTACAGGGTGTTTGGGGAATACTCTTGTGAAAAACGATCTTTGTTTGTTGTTTCTTTTCAGGAAGGGTTAGAGCTCCCTTGGCCTCTAAAAGCTCCAAAAAATCACTACATTCCCGGACTTTTAGCCGATCATTAGGGCGTTTCCATTCCAGAAGTTCGCATACGGTATGTGCCAGTTCTCGTCGGCTAAGGCCTCCACAGGTAGCAACGACTTCCTGGATTAATGCGATTTCTTTACCGGTAAACTTTCGACCACAAAAGGTTTGTTGCTTGATTTGCATGTCATCTACCTCCCGCTATTCTTTCATAACGGAATTATGACTCGCTGTCCAGGAAATTTTTGCAATTTACATCAGATAGTCACTGACAAATGAATTATCTTGCTGGAAAGCAGCATAAAAATAAGACTAACAACCCTGAACACCTTTAATGACCATGGCTTTCATATGTTTCAAAAGAGCCGCACCCAAATCTTTTCGCCTGAATACACCCGGACGATGCAGGCCAATGCCGTAACTGATTTCAGCTTTCACTCATTGGTTCTGTTTGTATCCGCCATGATGGACAAACATGTACGATTTTCATTTACGCCCGGGCTTGACAGGGCTGCCGGCAGAATAAAGAAGAAAACGATAGTCCTCATGCAGCGGCAGATCAAAGCGTACCACAGCAGTTTGACCCAGGACTATTTTTTTCCTCTGATCGACGCGGTCACCCGGGATTTTAAAGATAAAATTCTTCAACGATTTACCATGTATGAAACCTTGAACAAGGATATGGATGCGCTTTTCTGTCTCAAACAGGAGGAGAAAAACCAGCACCTTGTCATGGTAAAAAAAGCCAAAAACGATATCCTCAGGATACGTGCGCTTCTGGATGAATTCAGTATGGATATCGGTACCCATGCCTTTGAGTGTGCCGCAGAACCCGCCTTGTAGCAGACACGCCGTTCGATCTAATATTCCTTTTATTCCCATTGCGTTTCTTGGTATAGTACCATTGATAATTTACAAGAGAGATGTAACATAAGGATACCATGGGTGTTTTAACTAAAATAGTGTCAGGCGGACAGACCGGGGCGGACCGTGCCGCTTTGGATGCCGCCATAAAATTCAATGTTCCCCATGGCGGGTGGATTACCAAAGGCCGGAAAACAGAATCCGGACCATTGCCTGATTTTTATAATTTACAGGAGATGAATACCCGGGATTATCCGGCCCGGACCCGGCAGAATATACTTGATTCCGACGGCACGGTTATTATTGCCCGGGGGGCTTTGACCGGTGGGTCAGCCCTGACCTATGCAGTTGCAACCAAAGCCGACCGGTGGGTCTGCACAATAAACCTGCTGGAACAGGATATTTTTGAAGCGGCATTGACCCTTCATGCCTTTATTGTGGAGCAGGACATCCGCGTGCTGAACGTTGCAGGGCCAAGGGCAAGCAATGACCCTGATATCTATTACGATGTTAAAGCCATTGTCTCGGCGGTTTTGTATCTGGATTTTCTTGAGGCCGAAGAAGAGGCCTGGTCCACCGAGCAGATGATTGATGCCGGGTTTGAATTCCCTAAATCCATCACCCATATGGATCAGGCCCTCCAAGCCCTTGAACAAAGTTTGACATTAAGGGGAAAGACCATTATTGCCAGAAGTGAGGCCCATCAAATGGCCGATATCTATTTTACCCTGCTTGAATATGTGCAGTTATCCCTTGATCTGGTTGATAAAGATTCAGATCTGTTCAAGGCGCTTGCCAAGGGCAGGGCGCTGAGGGATTATACGCCTGAAGATGCGGTGATGGAACTTTTGAAAACGCTTAAAACTCAATTGGCAGATAATTTTCAACTCCGGGTGGTGTCGTCATGATTCCATTAAGGGACGAACAGGAAACCACAAGCTGTGCCGTGGCAACCTGCAGCATTATCGGTATCACCACGCTGGTTTTTGTCTGGCAGTTGATTATGGGCATGGATAATCAGGCCGTTTCCTACACCTTCGGTTTTGTCCCTGCCAAATATACCGCGACGCAGATGGCGGCGCATTTTTCCTGGCTGAACAAGGTGTACTCACCGTTTACCTATATTTTTCTACACGGTGGTTTCTGGCATTTTATCGGCAATATGTGGTTCTTATATATTTTCGGTGACAACATTGAAGAAAAGTTGGGGCCGTTCCGGTTTGTGGGATTTTATCTGGTTTGCGGACTTTTGGCCGCATTCTTCCATTTTTTGCTCAACCATTCATCGGTTGTGCCTACCATTGGGGCAAGCGGTGCCATTGCCGGGGTGATGGGCGCTTATTTTCTTCTCCATCCGGGCAATAAAATTCTCACCCTGGTTCCCATTTTGATTTTTCCTTTGTTTGTCAGGATACCTGCGTTTGTTTTTCTAGGGATCTGGTTCCTTATCCAATTCGTTAATGCCACAGGTCCGGGGGCCGGTGCCGGTGTTGCCTGGTGGGCCCACATCGGCGGTTTTCTTACGGGGATGATCCTCATTGGTGTGAATAAAAAACTGCCCAAGGCCGGATTCAGCGAAAAATTTGACAGGTTCACCGTCAAAAAACACAGCCCACGGCTTCACGTGATCACCCCCGAAGCAAACCCGTCTGGCGGGTCTGATCTCTACGGCACCATTGCATTGACCTCCCTTGAAGCACTCACCGGTACCAAAAAACTTGTCACCATTCCCTGGGGCTTTAAAAAGTCTGTTTATAGGGTGGTGGTGCCCCCGGGTATCCGGCGCGGTGCCATGCTGCGGCTTAAAGGGATGGGTAAATCCGTTCCGGGTATGCCCCGGGGAGATTTGTTACTGCGCGTAGACATTAAAAATGCCATTTAAAACGATTCTAAAAATTTTATTGCCTGGGTGCCTGTTCCTTGTGGCGGGTATTCTGTGCCTTATTATTTTCCTCCCCGGCATTGCAACGCATTGGGTCCGTTCAGCCATTGACCCGCTGCCGGGGAACCTGCCCCTTGATTTTACAATTTCCCATGTGGGAGTCAATTGGACCCGGATCAGTGACATTTCCCTGGGAGAGGATGTGCAACTGGACACCATGCGGTTTGATTACCACATGGATAAAAAAAATATTGTCACTGTTGACAGGTGCATTATCTCCGGGCTTAGTCTTCACGTTTATCTGGATGAAAAGAACAATGTCCGGTGCTGCGGCTTTTCCATTCCCCAGGAAAAAGATGCACCTTCTTCTGCGCCTGCCTTTGATCGCACTGCTTTGGAATCCTATATTCGATATCTTCCGGCACAGGTTGTTTTAAAAAACAGTACCATCGTTATTGACAATGGAAAAGACCGGTTTGATATCCCGGTGGCGGCAGAGGGCCGCCTGGACCGTGAAACGCTTTTGGGGAACGTCAAACTGTCCATTTTCCCCATGAATCAAAAGATTTTACTTGGTGCCACGGGCCATATTTTAGACGGTCCAGTCGAGATGAAAATGTCGGGAGATCATATTTATCCTGAACTGCTTTTCGCCATGATGCCGGGCGGCGGTCAGGGATTGGGTACATGTTACGGGCCTGTAAATTTTGCAATCGAAACAAAAGATTTTTCAACCTTTCATGTCGAACTAAATGATCTGGACCTTGCTCCCGATCCCCATTTCAAATTCAACTTCCCTAAAGTTGACGGTACGCTGACTGCTGATAACGCAGTGCTGTTACTGAAGGCCAACGGACCCGTACAGATCAGAAGTCCAGGGATGGATTTGGGTCTGTTCGACTTTCAAATTTCATCCCGGATTACTTCCGAAACCATGGATCAATTTTCTTTAACAGTTCAAAATAAACCGACCAACGCCTGGCTCATTAAGCCGGAAATTATGGCACTGCCCTTGTCCGCGGCGGATTCTTTCCAGAAAATTAAACTTTTTGCCCCCCGGTTCAAATTGCGGGTTTCGGGCGATCTTGATCACCAGACGGGCACGCTGGCATTTTCCGGAAAAAGCCTTGAATCTTCGGGAAGTGGCAAAGCAAAACTGGATGCTGCCGGGTTGGACCTCAACATTCAATTTAACGGCAACCTTAAAGGTCATGAGACGTTAGCGTATGGCAAGTTGAATGCCCGGATTGATAAATTGGCCTTTAAACAAAACAATTCAGGGGTCCGGGCCAAAGGGGTTTATGTTGAACTGCCCGGAACCTATCCGTTTAAAGGTACGAAGGGATTCGGCCGGGTCGGGGCAAGTCAAATCATTGTGCAGGATAAGGTTCGCGCCGCCGTCTCTGCCAAAGTCGCCCAGGCATCCGATTTTGCCGTGGATATAGCGGGAACGGTAACGTCTACCCAGGTGCCGGGGCTGGTCGTTGATTTTTCCACCAGAGCAGGTCTTGAGGCGTCCATGGCTCCGTTTGCAAAAGGGAAAATGCACACCAATCAGTTTTCCATCAGCCAGGATACGGTGATTCCGTTCGTACCCGCCATATCCGGGATTTATGACTTTAAATTTGACATCTCGGCCCAGTCGGATTTTTCCTATGCACATCAGGCGATAAAATCTTCTGCCGATATCCAGGTCTCCAACGGCACGATAAATTTTGTTGAATCCGGGTTTACGGTTTCGGGTATATCTACGGACATGCATTTTAATGACTTGATGGTTCCTGAAACCCTGCCGGGCCAGTATTTGAGTATCGACCGATTTGATGCCGGCCGGTTTAACTGCAATAACGCCAGAATACGATTCAGCCTTGAAGACGGAAGGTTTATCAACGTTGAAAATTTGAAATTTAACTGGTGCAATGGTATTGTCTCCACAGAAGCGTTCCGGCTGCCTTCGGACGATGGCATCATAGATATCACCTTGTATTGTGACCGGCTTGGGATGGAAGATCTCTTTTATCAGCTTGACGCCTTTGACGCAGAAGGGGACGGCACCCTGAGCGGGCGTATCCCGGTGGTTGTGAAAAATACCAAAATCGGTTTTGACGACGGCTTTCTGTTTTCCACACCCGGGCAGGGGGGGCGGATTTTTATCCGGAACCTGGATAAAATGCTTGTGGGGATTCCGAAGAATACCAGGGAATATGCACAGCTGGATCTTGCCGGAGAAGCATTAAAAAATTTTGAATACAAGTGGGTGACCCTTAAACTCAATTCCCATGGGGAGACACTTGCCGTAAACATGCAGCTTGATGGAAAGCCGTTATCCAGTTTACCCTTTGAGTATAATCGGAACCTGAACAGTTTTATCCGCATTGGTGCAAAAAGCCCCGGATCAAATTTCCAGGGCATAAAATTAAACGTTAATTTAAACCTGCCGTTTAACCAGGTAATTCAATTTGGTAATAATCTAAAGCGTATTATAAATCCTTAAACAGTGAGGGTGCCATGCTAAAACGATGTGGGACTGTGGGTGTAGGTATTATTTTTCTGACATTGGCCGGTTGCAGCACCAGCCACGAGGTTGACGTCAAACCGGTTGAAATCAAGCCCATTCATATTACAATTGATGTAAACGTCAAGGTTGATAGAGCCCTGGATGATTTTTTCGGTGATATTGATGCGGCCCAGGAAAAAATTGAACAGAATCACTCTAAAACGGGAGGAGATGAATAATGAAACCCATTAAATTACTAATGATTACGACCCTTGTCTTGTCCTTTGCTTTTTGTGCAACGGCTTTTGCCGACAGTATTAAATCACGTATGAAACAACGGTTGCCCCAGATTGTGGATTTAAAAAACAGAGGTATTGTTGGTGAAACCAATACCGGGTACCTGGGATTTGTCACGGCTAAACGCGCAAAACAGGATGTGGTGGCCGCCGAAAATGAGGACCGCAAGGCCATCTACAACCAGATTGCAACACAGCAGAACGTATCCGTCAAGCTAGTCCAGAAAAGAAGGGCTGAATCTTTATTTTCAAACGGAACAAAAGGTCATTATTATCAGAATGAGGCCGGTGAATGGATTAAAAAAAGCGGCTTCGATTAATTCTAATACGTAAGCCGGAGGATCAATACCAGTTATCTGCCGCCCTCCAGCAGGGCGGTCAATTCTTTTTGAATGCAAAAATAGATATCATCGTCGCTGCCGTAAATATCAATAACGTCTTTGTGATTGATCAAGGTTTCGACCACAAATGCGGTCAGGTAAAGACTGGCAATATTGGGATTTGAAATCAGGGTTCTAAATGGAGCCACAGCATAGTCAATATCAAAATCCTCGGCCCGGCACAGTTTATCCAGGCAACGCACAATCTGGTTTTCCACGCTGGACTTGCTCACGGTTTCAATGAGACCTGTCTCAATAAGTTTCATGGAGACTTTGTTGCTGAATGAATCAATGTTATCCCGGATGGCGCTGATGGTTTTAATTCTCTCCCGCTCCTTTGACGACTCGATCTTAGAAAGAAGCTTGGATTCCCTATTCCCGGTGTAAAACATTTTTGCCATTGATTTATCCTTAAAATAAATAAGCCATTATTTATAAAAAAGTCTGTGTAAACTACACGGATCTTTCAGTTTCAGTTGTGGGCTGTGTCCGGCTGCTGATATGTCAGGCCAGCCCGCGGCTGTTATAAAAAAAATATTATATGACAATTTGGTTGTTGTTTACAAGCACAATTCAAGTGCCGGCAAAAAAACATATCGGTTTGAATATTCCGTAAATCGTAACAGAAATTAAATTTTGAACCGCTCCATCATCTGCTTTAGGTCTCCGGCCAGGGTTGATAATTCCCCCGCACTTGTCATGACCTTCAGACTGCCTGTTTTCATTTCATCGGTTGATTTGCTGACGTCACTGATGTCGCCGGCAACTTCACCGGCCGCATGGGCCGTCTGATTGACACTGTCATTGACGCTGTCAAGCCCTTGGGCCGCATGACTGACATTGTCTGCAATCTCCTGGGTGGTAGCGGACTGTTCTTCAATGGCCACGGCCACGGAGCTGACAATCGAATTAATTTCATTGATAATTTCAACAATGGCTTTTATGGCATCCACCGAATCCGTAGTGGTGGCCTGGACCCCTGAGACTTTAGCGCTGATCTCTTCGGTGGCTTGGGCCGTCTGCTGTGCCAATGCTTTGATCTCTCCTGCGACCACGGCAAATCCCTTGCCGGCTTCACCTGCCCGTGCCGCTTCAATGGTGGCGTTTAATGCCAGAAGATTGGTCTGTTCTGAAATTTCTGAAATGGTATCCGATACGTTGTTGATATCCTGGGCCGCCGCGCCAAGGGCGTCAACTTTTTCCAGGACTGTGTTTGCCCTTTCAACGGCCTGGGTCGTGGTTTCATTTCCGGTGGCGGTGTTTTGGGACAGTTCCTGGATGGTTGCCGTCATCTCCTCGGTTGCCGATACGATCATCTGGATGTTTGATGTGATGTTTTCCGTCGACGCAGCCACCCGGGTTATATTTTCATTCATTGCCTGGGCAGCCGATGCGACATTGGTTGACTTTCCGGCAGTGTTTTCTGCGTTTGATGAAATCTGTTCGGATATGGATGACAGGGCTGTCGAGGCCGTGTCGAGTGTGTGTGTGCCCGTAATAATGTCATTGAACATCTGCTGTAGATTTGAGGACATCATATTCAATGCCTGGGCAAGTATGCCGATTTCATCTTTTTGGTCAATATCAAGGCGCTGGGTTAAATCACCGTCGGACATTTTTCCGGCCATCTCCACACCTTTTTTGATGGGGATGGTGATGGATCGGGCTATGAGTATGGCGATTAAAATAATGAGAACGCCGGCGATCACGGCTATGACTGCGATATCGATTTTGATGGACCAGATGGTGCTGAACGCTTCTGCCTGGTCGATTTCCACCAAAAGTCCCCAATCGGTGCCTCCCACTTTAATCGGGGTGTAGGCTGACAACACCGAATTGCCGTTATAGTCAATTATAATTTCCTTATTGGTTTTCCCTGAAAGCACATCCCTGGATGCCTGGGTGTCCACTTTGCCCTTTACAGGGTTTGCAAAAGAGGCGGAAACAGTATGGTTATCCGGGTCGAGGTATGAATCCGAACGCATCAGCTTGTCCGGGCCCACCAGATAAGATTCGCCGGTTTCGCCCATACCGCTGCGTTCGGTCATGATTTTATTGATGGCATCAATGGAGAGTTGAAAGGCAAGAACGCCTATGATGTTACCGTTTTCTTTGATGGGTGCTGCCAGAAATTGGGCTGGTGCATTGGCCGACGGCGCATATGTTCGCATGTCCGAGATACTGATTTTGCCATTTTTAGCGGCCCGCCACACATCCCGCAAAGACGAATCAATATCCTGGGCACGCTGTCCGAAATCAGCCTCTTTGGTGACGGTAAAATAGGTGCCCCCATGTATGGGATCAAGCAGAAAAATATCATAATACCCATACTCTTCCATGTAGTGTTTGAAAATTTTAAAATAGAGATCATGAACCGTCTTGTATGAATCCGGTGCCTCATATACCTCACCGGTTTTGCCGACGAAACGGTTTGACGCTGCGCCGCCTGCTGCGTTAAATGCCTGGGAAAGGTCTTGGGCGGCACGTTTCGTAAATGGATTGTTGGCCAGTACTTTAATATCACCGAGTCTTTGCTGGAAAAAATTTTCAAGCTGGACTTTTTTTATCTCTCTGACCGCTTCCAATTGATTAAAGGCCGCATGTTCCAAGGCTTTGGTTGACAGGTTAATGGAAATTAGGCCCAGTACTCCCAAAGGAATAATTCCCACAGCCAGAAAAGAAAATATAAGTTTAAAGCCCAGTTTAAGATCCTTAAACCACTTCATTTAAACCCTCTCCATCTTTTAATGCGAGTTTGTTTTTATTTACGATTTTTTTTGGTGCAGTTCAGATATATTACACAAAAATATTGTAAATCAAAAGTGTTTTTGTGATTTCATTTTGACCATCAACCCAAAACCAGTGGACGTATGAACCCTTGTAAAATGAGGGTTATAAATAAGGCCTCCCGGAGGTTTTTTCTTGCAGGATGGATGTTTTTACCTTTTCAATGCTTTTTAGATAAGACCGGTATAAGGTCAGATAGAAAGAGAGGGGCCTGGAAAAATTACCCCCCAGAACGCCGTCCACAAACAATCTGCTGATGTGGTGTTCATGGCGCAGCATGTTTTGTGCCTGGAAAAAGATGACCTTTTCTTCGGGTGTCATGTCGGATATCACACGGATCAATGAGGACTGGGCCCGGGGCAGATACATCCAGAAATAAAAAAGATCCAGGGAATTGATGATGATCAACATTGCCAGATCCCGGACTTCAGAGTTTTTATTATCTAAAAGAACGCCTGAATTTTCTAAAATATTGAGCTCTTCGGTTTCAGGGAAGAGCATGATCAGTTTGGAATAAATATCAAACAGTTCAGAGATTTTTTTGCGAATGTTTTGTTTTCGAAGCCGTGTGTAAACAGAGCGGTCGGCCGCCGCTTCAATGAATCCTGCAACAATATCCGACGCCCCTTTGGAAATGATGGCCGCCCATTTTTGCAGAATCCCGTTGATGTTGGGCACATTCAAAAACCCCAAACCCGCACCGATGCCTGCACTGAGCACAACGGCGACAGGAATGGAGAGAATGCTTCTGAAAAAATTGCCGGTCACGGCCCCTTTGGGCAGGCCCCTGAAAAAGTTATGGGTGGAAAGGTAAATACCGTTGGCAAGGCCCATGACGCTATAGAGCATCACAGGACCGTTATCGACGGTGATACCCAGGGTGTTGTCCAACAGAAGGGTCTTCACCAGGTAATCCAGCAGCGGTACGGAAAAACCGGTGAACAACAGAGAATCTGCAAACCGATCCCAGCTGACATAGTCATTCCATTTTAAACGGGAGGCCCGTCGAATACCGCCGCCGCCGATCACCGACTGTATTACATTTCTTATGCCGGTGATGCCGAACCAGATCGACGCCCCAAAATAGGCTAAAAGCCACCACTCTTTGGTCAGCATGAAGCACAACTGGGCCGGAATAAATCCCACAAAAATTTTAATAAGATTTTTAAGGGGGGACTTCAGGTATTGAAAGGATCTTTCCGGCTTGGCCTTTTCTTCGGGGGTGGGGGCACCCCCCATGTTTTGGCCCATCAACGCCGAGCGGCCCAGGGTCACCAAATTTCCCCGGGAAGCCGGGTGGATCAGAAAAAACTCCGGTATCCATTTCCTTTTTTTGCCGGCCAACAGATGGCCTATGCCCGGTATCCAGGCAACGGCACCGGGAATGGATTCCGATGGGGATGTGATGGTGCAAAGGCTGGTTTTAACATCAACGGGAAGGCGCAGTCTGTCACTGTCTTCTTTTTTGATTTTCTGCCGAACCTTGAAGGGCAGGGTATTGATCACGGCAAAGCCCATGCCGTGATGCCCGGGTTTGCCTGTGGAGTCAGACCCGATTCGTAATTTGATCGGCCGGGCGTCAAACATGTGCTTGAATTCGTCAATGTCGTTGAGGATCACTGACAGCGCGTTCAGCCGGTCTGCTTTTTGGGCTGTATCATCCCGTTTTTGCTCGCCTTCAATGATTTTGGAAATAACGCGCTTTAGTTTTAATATACTTCCCTGATTGATCGCTGCCTGCAACTCATTGACCCGGCGCATGACTTCGGTGTCCAGGGGATTGTATTTTTTTAAATTGATGATCTCAATTCTGGCGATTTTGCCGTGGCTTTCATATAAAAGTTCAAGCACATCTGCCGGACCGATCCTGTCCAGATTCAGGGTGATTCGAAAATCGTCCAGAAGATCGTCGAGCTGGTCTAAAAGCCTAGCAAAGGGTACACGGAGCCTTGCCGGTGCATCCTCTCCTTGTTCCTGCACATAGTTGTAAAGCCCGGTAAAAAAGTTTGCCGCATCAAGGTATTGCTCAAGAATGTCGCCGGCCATGAAGTTATTCATCGTTCTGACAAGGCGGTCCAGTTGCGTTTGAATTTCCGGGGATGCTTCATTTTCATTTTTTATGCGGAAAATTGCAATCTCAAACGTACCGAGGACTTTTGAGTGAATAAATTCGCCAAGGTATTGAAAACTGGGCTGGCCCGGGCCGACAAAATCGAGAAATTCTTCCGCCGCCACAGGGGGCATGGCAATCCCAAGATCCCGGCACAATTCAATGCGTCCCGACGAATTGAATCTCTCCAGCAAAAGATAAAGATAATTTTCCTGGAACTTTTCAAGGGCTTCACCCTGTTCCATGAACCGGCTCACATCGGGTTGGGCAAGAAAATTCAAGAAGGCTTCAAGATTAGGCAGTCCCCTGGAAACCCAGATAATAGAGATATATTTATTTCGGTGAATGGGCCAGAATTCAACGCCGATTCTCAGATCTATCTCCATGATTCTCGCCGCCTCAATGAGCTCCAATGCACATCGGGGTTCAATGTAGTGATAGTAAATCACACGCAGTCTCCGGATGCCTTTGATCCAGGCATCCATGATCAGGTGCGTGGCGCTTTTTCTGCCCGAGGTGTTGGCATCATGGACGTGGTCGTCAAAGGTGATCTGATTCCACTCTTCGGGCATTTCAAGCAGGCGGTAGTGATCAAGCAACCGCCGGATGACCCTGGGTTTGCCGAATGCCGCGATTCTGAAATCATGGGCCAGTTTGAGCTGATGTTCAAACTGCCCTTTGGCCCGGACCAGGTCTTTCATGATCTGCAACAATACCCTGGACGTGTTTTTGGGCATGGGGCCGCCGACAGTGTCAACAAGATCATCTTTAAGGCCCGACAGGGCGTCAAGTCGGCTTGTGATGTCACCGCTTTCAATGGATTCAATGAGATTGATAATGGAATATGCCGCGCGAAGGCCCCGGGATTCTGCAAGCTCCTTGATGCCTAACGGATGAAAAAAAGGATATAAGAGCTTGCCCGTGTATCCCAGTGTTTTGGGTTCGTTATACACCGAGTTTACAATCTCAATGAGCTTGTAATCCCGCCGGTCAAAAAAAAGAGAATTGATAGCCCGCTGCATCAGAAAACCGCCTTTGTGTTAATTTAAAACCTACCGAACATTCCGCCTTTTATTAGTTTTTGATTAGTATTCTAATGTCTTTTCCAAATTGATGCCATGTTTTTCATGGGCGTTGCGTTCTATTCTTGAATTCTTAAGCACAATCTAACCGCCATGGGCAGGCCTGACCATCAGCTGTCAGTCTCAGCAGACGAAAGTTGAAAGAAATGTATGGGTCATCATTCTTTGATTTAGGGTACCAAGTGACAGCTTTTACAGATAGTGCCCAGGCCTGTCTGGAATTTAATCAAGCCTGGGGGATCAAGCTTTATTCCGGATTCATATCTGCCCTACAGCCTGGGCAAAGGAACCCGCTGTCTGTCTGGGATAGCTTTGAGGACATGGTGGGTTCTTTGCACTTGTCGCACGGAAGTGACGGCTCTATTTTGGCTTTGGGGGGCATGGTGACTGTTATTTCGGTGATGGTGAAAATGTCCTCCGGCTTCTGTCCCAGAATTTCCATGGCCTTTTCCTTGTGACGTGCCCGGAATTCATCATGGTCAGACTTGTCGGCATTGTTGTCCCTGATCCGTTTGATCAATTCCTGATGTCTGGCATCCAGCAAGGGTTTGGGATCATGTTTTTTAGCAATGCGAACCCCTTTGCCTGAATTTCTGCTGACAAAGGTAAATGCGGTTTTTCCATAATCTTTGAAAATGAAATTGCCCTTGCCGAAGGTGCATCCCGTAATCACCTGGATCGCATCGGTTCCGCAGGCATCCGTTTCGACAATAGCCACAATTTCCTCATCCCGGGCGCGTCTCTCCGACATAAAATCCATACCGGCCATGGCCGCCTGGAACCCGAACGCAAGACCCGGGCACACGTGGCCATGAAACACAACACATTCTTGGAATAATTTTTGTTTTTCTTCGGGCAATTCCGGCATAAAAAATCCTTTATCAGCTGTCTGAACATGGTTAAAGGCACATCAGAGAGCTTAAAACATACAAAATGATCACGTGTCAAGGATGAACTGTGGATTTTGACTTGCAAATCCGCGCACAATAATATATTTTCACATGATTGAAATGCCTGGGTGGCGGAACTGGTAGACGCAAGGGACTTAAAATCCCTCGCCCGCAAGGGTGTACGAGTTCAATTCTCGTCCCAGGTACCACGAATATCAAGGCTTTCGGCGCTTAACTGGAAGCCTTTTTATTTTGGATTTGGGTCACTGTGCCCGAAATTGTGCCCAACTGGTTTTTCAGGTAATCTTCCTGTTTTCTGGCAGCTACCATCAAATCATCTTCACTGACAATGTTGTAACGCTCAAAAACGGATCTGGTTTTATGCCCTGAAATCATCATGGCTACTCTTTCCGGGATGCCTGATCTAACCATGTTCCTAACAGCGGTCCTTCGAAGATCATGGAAAATGCGACCCGGAACCCCCGCTGCTTTACATGCAGTTTTCCAGGACTTCCGAAAATCTTTTATCGGACCGGTCCCTGGTTTATTCGGAAAAACGTTTGGGATAATCTTATTTCCGCCCTTCTGAAGTTGTCGCTGGGCATCAAAAATCTCCAAAAGCTCATCATCCAAATAAATAGTGCGGCCTTCCTTGTTTTTCGTTGTGCCTATTTCCAGGCACACCACTCTCTGCTCCAGATCTACATTTGACCATTTCAGCCCGGCAATTTCAGAAACTCTCCAACCGGATTTATATCCAAAGGTTACGAAGCCTTTTAGATATTCAGGTAGGCAGGATCTAAGTGCCAGAAACTCATCATACTCAAAGAACCCCGTCCTGACATTGTTTTCTTCCAGCATTGATATGTGCGGTACCTTGTCAACAATCGGTGGTGTCTGTTGTGCCCCCAGATTAAGCATACGTTTCAAGGCAGCCAATTCCCGATTGACCGTTGCGTTTGATGCACCTTCGTCAATACGGTATTCAATGAATTTGTTAATTTGCGGGGTTGTGATCTGTGGCACACGAACCCGTTCAAAAACTTTTTTCAGATGATTGACACTTCTTTCGGCCTTCACAAGGGATTTTTTCTGGTTGATACGATAATCTCGCAAAAACTCCTCTGCCAAATCTTCAAACAGGACCTTTTCAAACTGTACCCCAGGAATTTTGCCCTGGGCGATTTCACCCTCCCTTCTGCTTAAAAGTTTTTTGGCCACCATCTTTTTGGTGCTATCGGAACTTTCCCGAAAACACTTCCCTTGCCTGTAATACTTAATCCAATAAACATTTCCGCGCAGATAAACGCTTCCCATATTATACCTCCATCGTGCCTTGACGGGCGCAAGATGGACAAACATGCTCTCCGGCTTTTGCCGCCGAAGGGTAAACCGAGAACATGATTTGTACCTTTGAATATCCCATCTGGATTTGGTTATTTCAAGAAGAAACAAAAATGCCCCCGGGAAAAAACCGAGGGCATTTGATTTGATTAGTAATCTATACCTTTAATACCGCGAAGCGCATTTAGCTGCTCAACATCAATAATCCTTGCTAAATCTTCGGGCGTCTCTTGTGCATGCTCATATAAAATATTGATTTCCTGGCTGGTAAGAGTAATCGTCCAAATATTTGAATCCTTTTCAACATACGGTTCCGTGCGCAAGATATTTGAGATTACTTTGACTAATTTAGATTCATGATTGTGATTGATAATTTTGATTTCGGCATGATCAGCTGTTGTTAAATTCGTTATATAAAGCAGCATGTTAAATACTCCTTAATTTTTGTATTTGTTTTTTTCGATAAAACTTTCGACATCCTGGTGATCTACGAGCTGTTTTCGGCCAACCTGGATATAGGGCAGTTGCCCATCCCAGATTTGGCTACGCCAGAACCATTCGGTGGCCCCGATCAGGGCGACAAGCTCTTTGATCGAGTAAAGTCTTTTTATGGGCACAGTCTGGGCACATAGGGTTGAAGACACTTGTCAATCCTCCGTCTTGAGAGGAGCGAAGGATACACAATCCCCCGCTCCCCTGGTTAAAATTAGGCGTGTTCCAGCGCTTGTGCATGTTTGGCCAGAATTTCTTCAGCAGCTTCCTTCATCCCCTCGGACATAATTACTGTTGCTTTGGGTTCCTCAGGCTGATTTGCCTCAAGATCGTCCAATATTCTTTTTGAATGTTCAGTTAAAGTTTCCTTGGGCTCGGAATCTTCATTAGGAAGAGTCCCTTCCAGTTTTGTCGCAATAACATCTCGGTAAAGCTCCTCTGCTCGTTCATACCCGAGTCCTTCCCGTTCCAACTCCCGGGCCACTTTGATGGTAGTGCCGCTGCCAAGGAAGGGATCAAGAACCGTTTCCCCAACGAAGGAGTACATCTTGATGATCCGTCGAGCCAACTCATCTGGAAAAACAGTGGGATGCCCATCATTCTTTCTGACCGCAGGTATAGTCCATATGCTGGGGATGTATCTGGACCATTCCTCCTTGGTCAGAGCGGATGCAAAACTTGCTTCTTCAGATGGGGCAACCCGCTCTCCTTTTTTTCTAAATATATAGACGAAGTCATGTCTCTTGATATGTCGATATGTGCTGTGGACAGTATCCGCAGAAAACGCCTTAGACATATCCTTGCTATGTGGGGTCTGATCTTTTACCCAAACGATTTTGTCTTCCAGGAAAACACCGTGTCTCTTCAGGTAAGTCTGGTATTTGTGAATCATGAGCTTAACGTGAGGATATTTGTCGTTACCACGTTTCCCTTTGAAATTATGGATATCATCCACATTCAGGGCAATAACCCCACCAGGGACAGTTACTCTGGCGCACTCCTCCATTACCGCTTTAATATTGTCCAGGTGTTCCTCAAAGGTGTAGCCTTTTTGTGTCCTTCCGGTAAGCCTGCGTGAAATACCCAGTACCGGGTGATATTATCGGTTCCAACTTGAACATTGCTAATGGAGGGACCGATGAATAAACAATTATTGACAGCAGAACAATCAATCGCATTAGAAAAAGTCCAGCAGCTTTTTGCAGACTGGCGAAATAACAGAACCGGAAGGTCAAGAATACCGGATAATTTATGGCAGGCGGCAGCAGACCTTCACCATGCTCAAGGGCTGAGCATAAATAAGATTGCCCACAGTTTACGGCTTAATCATACCACATTAAAACAAAAAATTTATAATGCCATTCATTGTACTACAGTCGATTCTCCTGAAGAAGACGATGACTCCCCCCTGTTTATAGAGATCACTCCAGCGCCGGAAGATACCAACTGTATAATAGAAATGGAGAATCAGGCCGGTTTTAAGATGCGTATGTGTTTTAAAGGTCGTGCAGACCCGGCAGTGATCAGCCTTGGTAAATATTTACTGGCTGGTGTTCCATGATCCAAATCACACCGCAAATGCGGATAATGCTGGCGGTAACTCCTGCTGATTTTCGAAAGGGGATCGACGGCCTGGCAGCTGTTTGTCGCAGGGTGTTAAAACAAAATCCTTTTTCCGGATATGTTTTTGTTTTCAGAAACAAACCGGGGACTGCCCTGAAGATACTAATATATGATGGCCAGGGCTTCTGGCTTTGTCAAAAAAGATTGAGCAAGGGGCGTTTTAAATGGTGGCCTAAAAAGGGAGGAGATGAAATTCACCCATTGGCTGCACATGAATTACAGATGTTGATATGGAACGGAAATCCTCAAAAAAATAATGTACTTTTGTGGAAAAAAATCTAGACATTAGAGTTTAAATGTGATAGCACACATTTCATGTCAAAAACGATGGACATAAAGCAGGACGAACTTGACGCGCTCCTTGAGCGGGTAAGATCAAATGAACTGCAGGACGGCGATTATGAGTTGATCAAAGCATTGGTTGAAACCGTTGCTTATTTGAATACGTTGTCCAATGAAAAAGCAGCATCCATTAAACGGTTATTAAAAATGGTATTCGGCGATAAGACCGAAAAGAAGAAAACGTCGAATCCGCAGAACCGGCCGAAACGAAAAAAGAAGAAAAAAGGTCACGGCAAAAATGGTGCAAACGCCTATAAAGGTGCCAAGAAGATCAAGATCTGTCATCAAAGCCTTAAGTCAGGTAATGATTGCCCTGCCTGTGAAAAAGGTAAATTGTATGGTGAAAAACCACCTGCCAAGATCGTCCGGATAACAGGCGGTGCTCCCTTCCAGGCGACAGTATATGAACTGCAGAGATTGCGGTGTAACCTTTGTGGGCAGATTTTTACTGCCCAGGCGCCCGACAATGTGGGCAAAGAAAAATATGATGCCAAATCCGGTGCCATGCTGGCCCTTCTAAAATATGGCAGCGGAGTCCCTTTATACCGCTTGGGCAAACTTCAGGCTAGCCTGGGGATGCCGCTGCCCCCATCGACCCAATGGGAAATCATCGAAAGCGTAGCAGACAAGATTCATCCGGTATATACAGAGTTAGTCCGTCAGGCTGCACAAGGCAAGGTGTTGTACAATGACGACACGACAATGAAAATTTTATCCTTGATAAAAGAAACAGACAAGGCAGCCAAGCGAAAAGGGATGTTCACTTCCGGAATCCTGTCAGAATGTGACGTAGGAAAGATTGCCCTGTTTTTTACCGGCCACAATCATGCTGGAGAAAATTTATCCAGGGTTCTGAAAGAACGGGGATCCAGAGAAGATCGGCCAATACAGATGTGTGATGCTCTGTCCAGGAATCTGCCAAAAGGTTTTGAATCGATATTATGCAATTGTCTCGTGCATGGACGCCGTAACTTTGTCGACGTCATGGACGATTTCCCTGAGGAGTGTGACCATGTAATTGATACAGTGGCTAAAATTTATGAGCACGATCATAAGGTAAGGGAGCAAGGCCTGGACGATGCTCAACGCCTTCAATATCATCAAACCCACAGCGGTCCACTGATGCGGGCGCTTAAAGTATGGCTGGAAGACAAGTTTGAAAACAAAGAAGTAGAACCCAACTCCAGTCTGGGCAAGGCCATATCATATATGTTGAATCACTGGCAGGAATTGACCCGTTTCCTGGAGATCCCTGGAGCACCGCTGGATAATAATCTTTGCGAACAATTGCTGAAAAAGTCGATTCTGCACCGAAAAAATTCATTATTTTATAAAACCGAACACGGTGCCTATATTGGCGACCTGTTCATGAGCCTGATACATACCTGCAACCTGCAAAATATAAATCCCTTTGAATACCTGACCGCACTACAGAAGCACTCTTCCGAGATCTTCCAAAACCCTTCTGACTGGTTGCCGTGGTCATTTGAAAACACAATCGCTAAAAAATCAGGGGAAACAGCTGATAATCTGTAAAACGACCTTTTAGCCAATCCAGTATGTTTTGAGACACATTTTTGCACTGCAAACTATCCCTCATCGCCTTACACACTGTTTTTTTGGATCGGGTCTGTTTTGAATGTTATCTTAATTTTTTTGATTTACACAGGCTTGCCGAAAGGACACGCCTTTTTCATATTCCATTCCCACAAAATACGGGGGGCTGGTGAAGATGCATCCCACGGATTCATCAGGAAGTTCAGACATATCCTTAGAATCTTTGAAATAGACTCCGGGAATAACTTGGGCCGGGAGATCTTTTTTACCGACAGATTTCCTTGGTTCCTTGGGTGTAAGGTGTCTACGGATGGCATTTTGAAGCTGATTGGCTGACCATTCGTGATCACAAGCTCTTTTCGCCATACGGGTCATCTTTTTCGGATCACCAAGTTTCAGAAGCTCTGTACCATGGGCCTTTGATAGACTGCCGGATGCAATTAGTCCCTGGACCTCTTTGGACAGATCAAGGAGCTTGACTTGTTTGGAAATGTTGGCGCTTGAACCGTAACCCATGATTTCAAGATCCCGGAAGGAGTAACCAAAATCATCGCGCATTTTTTTAATGTGCAGGGCGATTTCAATTTCGCTCAGCTGGCTGCGTTCCGTGTTCAAGATGAAGGATTTATGAGCGGTGTCCGCATCTTTAAGGTTTTCGTAAAGAATGCAGGCAACTTCAGTCTGTCCCATTGCCTTCAGGGCTTCAACTCGTCTCCAGCCTTCAAAAACATGATACTTATCATCGGACACCTTCGCTATGGAAATCGGAGTCATCAGTCCATCATGCCGGATGCTTGAGATTAATGATTCCAGATTGCCGGACGTTAGTCTCGGATGGTTTGGGTCCTTGATTAATTGTTCGATCTTAATTTCTGCCTGGTTAGAAGCTGTAACGTTTCTCATTGTGTGTTCTCCTTGCTAAAAAAAATTAATGGATCTGGGTTCCCTTAAGGGCCTGAAACATAGCGAAAGAAGATTCAAATATGTGTTCTCTTTCTCTGTGTTTGTTAGCGCAGTCGTTGAGAGAAAATAAAAGTGACATTTTTTTGAAGAATATTAAAAAAAATGTATAATTTCTGAATTAATGATCATCACTAACACAACGCAGAGTGTTACAATTAGAGGCTTTCCCCCTGTGTCAGGATAGTTGTCGCCTCTTCTGAAAAATTAAAAAGAGGGGCATTAAGGAGATGGCATGGGGTATTCAGTCCAACTTAAACAAACAGTGTTACAAAAAGTATTCTCTGGAAACAAAACCCATATTCAGATATCAAAAGAATTTGGTATCGGCCGATCAACAATCGGTAAGTGGCTAAGAGACTACAGAAAAGGCGATAGTATAAAAGTGCAATCAACAGAAAAACGCCCCAAAGATTGGACCGCAGAAGAACGGATTTCAGCCTTGATAACAACCGGGGCGATGTCGCCGGAGGAACAATCTGCTTGGTGCCGTCAGCACGGTATCTTTAGTCATCATTTACAGCAATGGAAGCAGGATGCTGTCACAAGCATGACAACATCACCAAGAAAAGGGCCGTCAGAGACAGAAAAGCAGCTTCAAAAAGAACTTTCTGCCTTGAAAAAAGACCTTATCCGTAAGGAAAAAGCTCTGGCAGAGACCGCAGCGCTGTTGGTGCTTAAAAAAAAAGCCCAGGCGATTTGGGGGGAGCCCGAGGAAGATTGATATCATCCCAAGACAAACAAAGAGTTATGGATCTGATAGCAGAAGCATGTGCGTCAGGGGCACGAAAACGCATGGCTGCGGAATTGATGGGGCTTTCCCTCAGGGCTGTTCAACGTTGGGAAAAGACAGGAATAACCGATCGGCGTATAGGCTCGGGTTGCACCCCTGTCAACAAATTATCCGATCAGGAGCAGCAGCAGATCATCGACATCCTTAAATCTCCTGAATTTGCAGATCTGTCTCCCAAACAGATCGTTCCCAGACTCGCAGACCAAGAGATTTATATTGGATCCGAGTCTACAATGCACCGCATACTAAGGCGGCTGGACATGAGTACTCATCGCCAGAGCAGTCGACCCGCGCAAAAAACAAGTCCTGATCCATTGCTGGCAACAGGCCCAAATCAGATATGGTCATGGGATATTACATATCTGCCTTCAAACGTTAAGGGCCAATTCTATTACCTTTACATGATAATGGATATATACAGTCGTAAAGTGGTGTCCTGGCAGGTGTATGACTGTGAATCGGGTGACTTGGCGGCAGATCTTATCACTGATGCCTGCATGCAGGAAAATGTACATCGTAAGCAGGTTACACTGCATTCAGACAATGGATCTCCTATGAAATCGGTGACTATGCTGGCCAAACTCCAGGAATTAGGAGTAATGCCATCGTTCAGCAGGCCCAGTGTCAGCAATGATAATCCTTATTCCGAATCATTGTTTAAAACCCTGAAATATCGCCCTGATTATCCAGAGAAACCGTTCAGAACCATTTGGGAGGCTCGTATATGGGGTCAATCTTTTGTGAACTGGTACAACAACATTCATCTTCATAGTGGAATCCGTTTTGTTACTCCTTCTGACCGGCATAATGGTATGGACATTGCGATCTTGGACAACCGTCATAAAATTTATCAGATGGCAAGACAACGGCATCCGGAGCGGTGGTCAGGTGAAACAAGGAACTGGGAGCATGATGCTCAAGTTGTATTGAAAAAAGTTAAACGCCTAAAAACAAAAAACGGTGAGAGTAGCCATAAGCGTGCGGCATAACAGTGCTTTGGTACGGTGCAGCAAAATTCTCTCATGCCCGAGAATGGGCCCTCATTTGCTCGTCGGAGGGCATGAGAGAATTTTGCGTCGAGCTTGGCACTAGCTTTTTTAAAAAAGGCGACAACTTGCTTGACACCTACCGCTTTTAGGATGGTTCAGTGCCTAAAAATAAAAACAAGATGTTGACAGGTGAGATCTTAACGATATAGATGAGATAATATAATTTCAGCTCGCAGACGGTTTAATATTGACTACCTGGCTCTTTACAGGAACATCATAATTAACAGAAACTATATATGTTAAAAAACAATCCTTATTTGGAAGATTTTCATCTCGCTCAAAAAATTTGTCAGGAATTACTCAATAAGAATAAGAAGGCCATTCAGGAACTTTTCTATAAATTTCAAAAAATGTTTGTTGGCATAGCCCAAAAGCGACTTTACAGTAATGACCCGAATCAAGCTGAGTCTATTTTGTCGAATTTTTGGGTCGAATTACTGAACGCTAATGCCATCTGCAATTATAAAGCCCAAGCCTCTCTTAAATCTTATTTAATAAAAATTTTATTCAGGCGTATCATTGATGATAATCGTTCATACCTCAGGGAAAATTCAAAAAAAGACTATTTAGAGGATAACGCTACAAAAGTCTTACAAGAAAAAGATAACAATCCTTCCCCTGAGGATAGAATACTTGATGATGACAAAAAGAGAATAATCAATGAGGCTTTATTGATATTAGAAGATGTTTCACCCAAAGATGCGGACTTGATCCGAATGCATTTACAGGGCTTCGATTATAGACAAATGGCTGAAATGCAATTGACAATTTCACAGCCTGATGAGCAAGAACTGGGAAAGAAGGTTAATTCATTAAAAAAGCAATTCACACGAAAAAGGACAGGTTCTCTTGCAAAATTTAAAATTTGTTTAAATAGATGTTTAGAAAAACATAAGTTAAGTTATAGGGAACTTTTTGTGTAAATTATTCATCAACTTACTATAAAAGCATCAAATATAATAATGGATATAGAGCAAGATGAGTAAAACCATCCAGAATAATGAATCGTGGGAAAATACCTTCGAATATTTAACTGAAGACATCTCTATGTATTGTTGGGCTTTAGATTCCTGGGATGGTTCGCCTGAAGGATATACGCAGGCAGACTTATTGTGGGTATCTTTGAACTGTCGCTCAAAAGTGTTTTCAGGTTTATCTAAATTTGAAAGTGCGCCCAAAGATTTTAAAGAACGCTTTTTGGAATTGGAGAGAACCTGGGAAAAAGCAGAAAAAGATTTTATTAATATTGTCAACTGTAATCAGGAAACGATCACTTCTATTATTAAAGATAATTTTTCTAACCGCCAGGATGAGATAAAAGAAAATCTTAATAATATGATTAAGATAGCTCAAGATGGAGATCTAATAGATGATCCTGAAAGTTTTGAAGACGATTTAAAGGAAACTGGTAGTGTATTTTTGAAAAACTTCCAACAAATGGCCAACCTTAAAGAACAATTAGCGTTGGATAAAGAACAATTAGCGTTGGATATATTTCAAAACTGCATTGGCTCAAAAACATTTGTCCAAAATTTTGAAAATATAGAAAAGGTGTTTAGAAATAATTTTGGTTATTTCAATCAACTTTCTGACGATTTAGTTGCATTGAATAAAAGGGAATACGCAAAAAACGACGGGTGCGGCTCTTTTGAAACATATGAAAGCCATGGTCATTAAAGGTGTTCAGGGTTGTTAGTCTTATTTTTATGCTGCTTTCCAGCAAGATAATTCATTTGTCAGTGACTATCTGATGTAAATTGCAAAAATTTCCTGGACAGCGAGTCATAATTCCGTTATGAAAGAATAGCGGGAGGTAGATGACATGCAAATCAAGCAACAAACCTTTTGTGGTCGAAAGTTTACCGGTAAAGAAATCGCATTAATCCAGGAAGTCGTTGCTACCTGTGGAGGCCTTAGCCGACGAGAACTGGCACATACCGTATGCGAACTTCTGGAATGGAAACGCCCTAATGATCGGCTAAAAGTCCGGGAATGTAGTGATTTTTTGGAGCTTTTAGAGGCCAAGGGAGCTCTAACCCTTCCTGAAAAGAAACAACAAACAAAGATCGTTTTTCACAAGAGTATTCCCCAAACACCCTGTAAGCAACCCCACAGCACTTTGCGTGGCAGCGTAGAAGAATTTACACCTCTTGAGATACAGCGGGTTCAGAATCGAGAGCAGAGGGATCTGTTTAAGGAACTCATCGGTCGCCATCATTACCTGGGATATGCAATGCCTTTTGGCGCCAGATTGCAGTATCTGATTTATGTAAACCGTCCCCATCGAGAAATTGTGGGGTGCATCCAGTTCTCAAGCCCTGCCTGGCGGATGCGTGCTCGCGATGAATGGATCGGTTGGACAGATGAAAGGCGTAAGGTCGCTCTACAAAAGGTGGTGAACAACAGCCGTTTTCTGATCCTTGCTCCCATCCAAAATTTAGCGAGCATGATACTGTCATGTAGTCTCCGGGAACTCAGAGATGATTGGGAACAGCAGTATGGTCTTAAACCCATGCTGGTAGAGACATTTGTGGATCGACAACAATTCCACGGTGGCTGTTATCGGGCATCGACCTGGATTGAGTTGGGGAAAACCACTGGTCGTGGGCGCATGGACCGATTCGGCAAACGTCATGGCGCTGATGTAAAAACCATATTAGTATATCCACTGGAAAAAGATGCTGTTCACCAACTCAGGGAGGGGATATGAATCCAGCGGTTTCCCTTTCTGCTGTGGAGCATTTACCTTCCCCCGTCATTGATCCGGGGCAAAAATGCTATGATGATATTGTCAATTTTCTTAATTCCAAGGAGAATCATTCAGTGAAACTCAGTGATTTGGAACAAGAACTTGAAAAACGAGGACGTGAGCTGATGCGCATCCTGCTTCAGGAACATTTAGACAAGCTCGGTCCCAGTCATTGTGAAGAGCCGGTCTGTGGAGCCGATGGCATTGTTCGACCGAAAGTGAGGCCACAGGATCGAAAAATCGAAACCGTATTTGGAACGGTATCGGAAAGTCGTGCCGGATATGGAAACAAGGGCGTGGCAAGTTTGCACCCGTTGGATGCCCGATTGAATCTTCCCCCAGAACTTTATTCCCTCGAACTTCGTCGCCGTGTGGCTGAAAACGCTTCAAAGAGTTCTTTTGACGAGACTGTCGAAACGATCAAGAAAACCACTGGAGCCGATATTCCCAAACGTCAGGTAGAAGAGTTAACACAGCGAGCAGCTCGGGATTTTGACGCATTTTATGAAATACGGCAATGCAGCCCGGCGGATGAGACAGTTACTGGTCCAATACTGGTAATCACCACCGATGGTAAGGGCGTGGTAATGCATGAGCAGGACCTGCGGGAACAAACCCGGAAAGCTGCCCGGAAACGAAAGCCTCAGATGGAAAGCCGGCTATCCAAAGGGGAAAAGAAAAATGCCAAGCGAATGGCAACCGTTGCCGCTGTATATACTATAGATACGTTTAAACGTACGCCCCAAGACTTGCTTCCGGGGAATGACAAGTCGAATACAAAAACAAGCCCTCACCCGGAACAAAAGCGTGTATGGGCAAGCCTTGAAAAATCAGCCGAGCAGGTCATTGCATCGGCCTTTTCTGAGGCCTCCCACCGTGATCCCAACCACGAAAAACATTGGGTTGCCTTAGTGGACGGCGAAAATCAACAACTACGAATCCTGAAACGTATGGCCAAAAGACAAAATGTGGCCCTTACGATCATTGTTGATATTATTCATGTTATTGAATACCTCTGGAAAGCTGGCAGGGCATTTCATCCCAAATCCGGCCCGGAGCTTGAAAAATGGGTCCAGTACCGCTTGGCTAAAGTACTCGATGGCAAGGCCGGATTGATGGCAGGGGGGATGCGTAGAAGTGCTACATTAAAAAAATTTACAGACAAACAACGTAAACCTGTAGAAGCCTGCGCAACGTATTTGAAAAATAAAGCACCGTACCTTGAATACCATCATTATCTTGACCTTGGCCTCCCTATTGCCACAGGAGTTATTGAGGGCGCATGTCGTCATCTTGTAAAGGACCGAATGGATATAACTGGTGCCAAATGGCGGTTGTCCAGTGCTGAAGCAGTGTTGCGTCTGCGTGCCTTGCGGAGTAGTAACGATTTTGATGAGTATTGGAATTTTCATGAAGCCTGCGAATACGAACGTAATCACCGGGCTCTTTATCAACATGGTGAGGTTCCGGCTACAAAGCTACCAAAACCTTCACCGAAACGACGGGGGCATCTAAAAGTGATCAAGTAATGCTGGCAAAGAATGGCAAATATCATGACTACCAGCTTTGGTCAGACATGTCGTAAAAGAGCCGCACCCAAAAACGACTGGTGGCTGAATGAATCTCCGAAGTGGGATGATGTTCAAGATGTTGAGATCCCAGATACTTTCTTAAACGATCTGATGCCTGCCTTTAAAGGAGAAGATGAGATAAACGCTGTTGATTGCCCAGAATCTGAAAATGCAATTTTGTATGCATCTAAGGAATTGTCAGAAGATGAAACCATAAGATTTAAAAAACATCTATTGAACTGCAGTTACTGCTCCCAGCTGGTTCACGACATTCAAATTTCAGAAATTTTAGCAGAGGATGATCCTGATGAACTGCCTGAAATCCCACCTGAATTAATAAAAGCGTTAGAAACAGACAGCCCTGAGATATCTACCCCAAACCTGTGGAATAGATTGTTAGACAGGGTGTTGAATTTATATGAAACAGTTACTGATTTTATTTCATTTCCTAAGATGATCTCTACTGTTGCGATAGCTTGTCTGGCAGTTTTTATTATTCATAGCACCCTCTTTGATTTAGAAAAACAAAATCTGTCTATTATCGGAAAAATCGTTATAAGTGACTCAATGAGAGGAGAAGAACCTGAATATGAAGAAAAAAACCTAAATCAAGGGGACATTCTAAAATCAGGAGAATTTTTTCAAATAACTGCCCGAATTAACAAGGATACTTTCTATTACCTGATTATGTGGGATAGTCATCAAAACTTAAGCAAATTGGGAACAGGAAAAACAACGACAAATCAAACAATCACTTTTCCAGATGACGATAAATGGTATCAATTAGATTCTTCAAAAGGATTAGAATCAATAATTCTGATCTTATCATCGGTTGAAATTTCAAATTTCGATGAGCAGATGAAAATGATTAAATCCTTAGACGAAACAAAAATTAAAAAAATATTTGATAATGCAAAAATAAAAATATTTCAATTCAAGCATGAATAAAATATGCATTTTTTTGTAATACCGAATCATTTAAAATTTCAATCCTTGTGGGTTAAGGTTCTCAGGAACTGTCTCTTGTTGTTTTTCTTGGTACTTACGTGTTTGTTTTTGGTGTTCAGTGAAATTCAAATATCTGTTGCAGGGCCTGCCATAGACAAGAAAAACGTCATTTCTAATGAGTTAAAACAAATTTTTTATTTGACCGCCAAAATCGTTGCAAAAAAACATTCGGGTCATAATGTTAAAAAAATAGATGATGTCGAATTGATCGAAATTGATGAACATCATTCTGTAATATATGGAACGATGTCATCGGATACTTTTCGAGGTGTCCTGTTTGAAAATCCCCAAGATGGCACCTATGTATTTTACAATACTCCAAAAGATTTAGCAGTATATGACGAATTCCTGAAAATGAATCTTCCTGCTAAGATTGAACATATAAAAAACGAGTTTAGAACTATAGCACACTATGAATTTTCTGAAAAAAAATTCCTTCCTGATGCTGCAAAGAACCTGTACACCCTGGCGGTGCTCTATTATGAAAGCGGTGATTATGACACGGCCCAACATCTGTATAACCGCGTAATTTCCATCACGGAAGACTCCTTTGGACCGGAGCATCCAGATATCGCCACATGCCTGACCAAACTTGTGGATTTATATGTACAAACAGCTGATTACAGCAAGGCTGAACCTTTGTTGAAGCGGGCTATTTCCATTCATAAAAAAGCCCTTGGACCGGAACATCCGAAGACTGCAGAGAGTCTCAACTACTTGGCATGGTTATATAAATACATGGGTAATTACTACAAGGCCGAGCCTTTGTACCAACAAGCAATTTCCATCGGGGAAAAGGTCTTTGGGCCGGAACACCCGTATCTCGCCACATATTTAAACAACTTGGCTGCGCTGTACTATGAAATCGGTAATTATGGCAAGGCTGAGCCTATGTATCAACGATCCCTTTCTATTAAGGAAAAAGCCTTTGGGACTGAGCACCCGGAAACCGCAGCATCTCTGAACAACCTGGCAGCACTGTATGTGAAAACAGCTGATTTCGACAAAGCCGGGGTTCTGTATCAACGGGCACTTTCCATCAGAGAAAAAGCCTTTGGACCAGAACATATAGAGACCGCAATAAGCCTGAACCATCTCGCAGTGATGTATGTGCTGAAAGATGATAATTCAAAGGCCGAGCCTTTGTTCAAAAGAGTGATTTCCATTAGAGAAAAAAATTTTGGTCCGGAACATCCTGTGATCGCATCAAGTCTTAACAACCTGGCAGTGCTGTATCACAAAATGGATAATAGCAGCAAGGCCTTGTCCTTATATAAACGAGCTCTCGCCATTAATGAAAAGGCCCTGGGGGCCGAACATCCGTATACCGCTGAGAGTTTTAACAATCTGGCAGAGCTGTATAAAGACATCGGCGATTACGCCAAAGCTGAGCCTATGTTTGAACAAGCTCTTTCCATCAGGGAAATAATACTTGGGCCGGAACATCCAGATATTGCCAAAAGTTTAAATACATTCGCAGCACTATATTGGGAGATACGTGATTACGACAAGGCTGAGCCTTTGTATCTACGAGCTCTTTCCATCAGAGAAAAGGCTTTTGGACCAGAACATCCAGACATCGCATCATGTCTCAACAACCTGGCGGCGCTGTATGAAGATAAGGGCGATTACGCTAAAGCCGAGTCTTTATTTAAACGAGCACTTTCTATAATTGAGCAATCCTTCGGACCGGAACACATAGATACCGCCGCATGTCTCAACAACTTGGCTGGACTGTATGAAAACATGGGGGATTACCTTGAAGCCGAATCATTTTATGAACGCTCACTTTCCATCCATAAAAAAAATCTTGGGTCAGAACATCATTATACTGCCGCAAGTCTGAATAACCTGGCCATTCTGAACGCCAAACTGGGGAATTTCAAGAAAGCCTACGCACTGAGTATACACGCGCAAGAGGCGTCCGCGAAACTCATCGACCAGGTAATAGGGTTTAGTTCTGAAGACCAAAAACTAAAATTTTTGGTCAGATACAAAGAAAACTTTGAAATAGCTTGCAGCCTGGTTGCATTTCATATGCAGAACACCCCTGATGCACCGAAGGAAATACTTGATAGCTGGCTGGGGCTGAAAGGGCTTATTTTAGAAGCTCAAAAGCGTTATCAGGACGCTCTGGTGTATTCGGATAACCCGGAAGTCGCATTAATTTTCAATGAGCTGTCAAGGGTCCGGGGACTAATATCCAAATTATATTTCAGCCGGGCACCAAATGGAGATTTGGAAGAGTATCGTAAGAGACTGACCGAACTTGAAATACAAAAACAAGGCCTGGAGGATAAACTGATAAAGCTCAGCAACGCCTTTGAACGCCAGATGCAAATTAATCGGGCAACCACGCAAACCGTATCGTCAGCTTTGCCACAAAAGACTACGCTGCTTGAAATTGCGAAAATTAATCGTTTTAATTTTGGTGCCAAAGAGAATGAAACAAGTTGGATACCGGCACATTATTTGGTGTTTGTCATTCACCCCAACCAAAAAGTCCGGCTCATTGATCTGGGGCCTGCGGGACCTATTGATAAAATCATCCAGACATTTA
This sequence comes from uncultured Desulfobacter sp., assembly GCF_963666675.1. NCBI lineage: Bacteria > Pseudomonadati > Thermodesulfobacteriota > Desulfobacteria > Desulfobacterales > Desulfobacteraceae > Desulfobacter > uncultured Desulfobacter sp. Next base: position 1,705,775 of record NZ_OY762929.1, read on the forward strand.
AATCAAAAAACAGGCGCCGGGGGGCAGGCAGAGAACTGTATGACCTTGTTTTTGCCAAAATTAGACCTGAGCTTGGTAGTTCAAAGGAGATATTTATCTCACCGGACGGTAATCTGAGCCTGATCCCCTTCGAGATTCTACAGGACCCCAATGGACGATATTTGATTGAGGATTTTACCTTTAATTACCTTTCTGCCGGGCGGGATATCGTTGGTTTCGGGACCCACAAAGAAAAAAGCCGGAAACCGCTGTTAATAGGTGCCCCCAATTTTGATTTAGGGATCGATTCTTCAACTGTTTTGCCAGGTTCAGGTAAAAGATCCGCTGATATGCAAGGGATGCATTTCGACCCTCTGCCCGGTTCACTGATAGAGGTCAAATCGATCAGCAAAGTAATCGGCGCAGATAAATGCATACTCAGAACGGGCGATAATGCCACCGAACAGGTCCTTTTTCAGGCAGAATCCCCCCAGATACTTCACATCGCCACTCACGGTTTTTTTCTTTCCGACCAGGACTTGCCGACGCTGAAGGATGATCGAGGCATCGTAAGTCAAATACAGAACCCGGCGCCTGCCGGCAAACATTTGAAGATAAAGAACCCGCTTATCCGATCAGGACTGGCCCTAACCGGAGCAAATCATACCTTAAGTTCACAGAATGTTGCAACGTCACAGGGACTGCTTACTGCTGAAAAGGTCCTTGGTCTGAAGCTCAAAGGAACGGATCTGGTTGTGCTGTCCGCCTGCAACACAGGCATGGGCGTCATTCAAAATGGTCAGGGGGTATACGGACTCCGACGCGCCTTTTTTCAAGCAGGCGCTAAAAGCCTGATTACCAGTATGTGTCCGGTGCCGGATAAAGAAACAAAGGAATTGATGATTCAATTATACAAAAACATTCAGTCAGGTATGAACAGGTGTCAGGCTTTGCGCCAGGCAGCTTTACAGCAAAAGGATATTGTTGAAAAGAGATATAAACACCCCAATCCTCTTTATTGGGGGGGATTTTTATTTTTAGGAGAACCATAGATCCAACTCCACGACCTCGTCTATCCAGGGTGAACACGTTTGAACAGGTGAACAGATAAGAACACAGGTTTTGGGTAATTTAAAACAATTAAGTTCTCATGAGAAAGTACTGAAAGTACCTGTTCTATGGTGTTCATAGTGTTCGTCTGTTCTTTTAAGATCAATACCAATTTCTGTACTCCCCCATCAGTACAGCCTTTCACCCAAGAATCCCATCATCACCCATCCTATTCAGCCACCAATAACGTGTTCGCTTTTCCCTGGAAATAATGTAGGGTACAAAAATATGTTTCATCGTTGAAACGCTTTTTTAAATTGTCCATTGACCCAACCTCGCTCAAAAGGTATGAAGAGCGTTTTTTTTAAATGGAAGGATCAAATTGTGGCACTGACAAAAACTGACCTTGTTGAACGGATTGCCGAGAATAATGATTGTAGTCCAGCCGAAGCAAAAGACGTGTTAGAGGAGCTTCTTGAAATCATAAAATCCACCCTTGCTTCAGGTGAAGATCTTATGGTTAGCGGTTTCGGGAAATTTCAGGTAAATGAAAAACAACCGAGAAAGGGGCGGAATCCTGCCACCGGTAATTCAATGGTGCTGGCTAAAAGACGGGTGGTTACATTTAAATGTGCCGGGAAATTGAAGGACCGAATCAATCCGCCTCCGGAAATAATTTAACAATCAAATTCATGGAATATAATATGAAAAAACTTCCAAAAGTCATTTTAATTGGTATCATAATTTTAGGTTTTTCTGCCACCTGTTTAGCGAATCCTTTATCCAATTTATTTTCAATGTTCCAGAAGGATTTTGTGATCAATATACAATACAAGGATCATAAAAATCTTATCCAAGGCAGTGAAGTATATCTGGCCCAAGATCCTAAAGAACAGAAAACTCTCATTGGTAATGTTGTCAAAATTTCGTTTGTTAAACCAGCAGCATCGAATGTCGAAATCATTATCGATAAAGAATATAAAGAAAAAATATATAAAACAACACGATTTGTGTTGATAGACGGACTTTTCGCGGAAAATTCGAAACCATATATTCTTGCTATACCCTCTTTAGATTCATCCAATCAAACACCCTTAAAATCAGGAGCTTCAGTTAAGGGGTTCACTTTTTTGGAGTATAAATTTGCTGTCGCCGGGGAAGAGTTAACGGAATTGATGGACAACTTCAAAGAACAAAATGGCGAGCTCCTAAATCAACTTGAACAATATATTAAAAATTTTGATACAGAAGCTTTTCAAAAACAAATGGATGATTGCATCGATAAAATCTCAAACTTTTCAGCAAAACAAAAAGAAACATTCAAAAAGGAAGTACTCCCATCTCTCAGAAAAACGTTCGAGTCAATGATGGAAAAACTTGAAGAGCAAAATAATATTAAAAAATCAAAAGAGTTAGAAGAACAGCTATCGAAAATTGAAAAATCTGTTGACGTGTGATTTTTTATCTCTGATCAATTATGGCAATCCATGAAGCTCTATACCGCCCAATACAAATATGCTGGTGATGACCGGCTTGATATTACCGTAAAAGGCAAAGATCCAATAGGCCGTTGTTTTGCGCCCACCTGGAAAATGGTTATGGGATCAATCTCCTGGGATGAATACAAACAGATTTATCGGGGCTGATGCAGGAATCTTATCGGGATAAATTCAGAACAATAACAATATATAACCAGAGGGAATTTGTCATGAACAAAACATCATATATCTTTAAAGATGACGGAACCTATCCCAATAACACTATCCCCTTGGTCTTGTTCAAACAAGCCATCCAATCGACTGTGACCATAGATCCCGGATCCATTGAAACAGTATTCCATGAAAACAACTGGGTGAATTCCTGGCGTAACGGTCTGTTTGGCGTTCACCATTATCACAGTACTGCCCATGAATCGCTGGGGGTTTATTCTGGATGGGTGAAGGCGCAACTCGGTGGCCCGGGCGGCGAAATTGTCACAGTTGAGGCCGGTGATGTTGTTATCATCCCCGCTGGAGTTGCCCATAAAAATATTGACCAGTCCACGGATTTCAAAGTGGTGGGTGCCTATCCTACCGGCCAAATTCCTGACATGAAATATGGCAAGCCCGGAGAACGCCCTGAAACAGACCAGAACATCCAAAATGTTGACCTGCCTGAGTATGATCCTGTTTATGGAAAGAATGGTCCCTTGATTAAGCTTTGGCGTTGAACATATGACCGCAGTGAAAATTACCCCTATGATCAATTGAGCCCGGAAGCTCTCCAATGTGTGGTTGAAGAATTCCTAACCAAGGATGGCACGGACTATGGTGAGATGTAAGTGCCTTTGGGTACCAAGATTTCCCAGGTGAAGGCCCAGCTAAAATCCTGCACAGTCGTTATTGTTTTTTGACCAGAAAACAGAATCCTGTACTGTTTTAAGAAGTGATGATCCTTTGGTGAAGGCACTGGGGTGAGCTTTAGTTCAGGTAGTGGGGGCTGAGCTGATTTTTTTTATGGGGAGCAATGCTTTTGGTAGTGGTTGGGGTACTGGGAGGGCTCCGTTTTCAAAAATTATACCATTAGTCTTCGGTTGACTTTGCTGAATAATTTCTTGTATTAAAAAATATTTTAGTGCTAACATAATAAATATGCATTCGCTTCATGCGTTATAAGTAATTCATTTGTACGGTTAGGGTCATCAATTATACATAGGCATCGCATGGCAATAAATTACACTTTTTATTTTAAGAACATTTTGTTTTAAAAAATGAATTTTAAATTACGTCATTTATTTGTGCGGAACTCCATAGGGTGTTTTTTTTTATTACGTAATGTTTTTTTATTATTCGGACGACAAATCTTTTATGGCCTATTAGCATTTACTTTGGCTTTTTATAATGTCGTTTTGGCAGATAGCGCAAAGATCATATGGCATGATGACTGTTTTGTGAAAGAAGGCCGTCTTAGTACGGATGTTAAACAGGCAATTAGCATTGATTCTTTTAATTTAGTCGTATGGGATATACAAACTGAAAGTAAAATTTATGATGTGTCATTAGAATCATTTTTCAAACAATATGTACAGATTCATGGCGCTTCAGTTTCACCAAAGCTTGATGTATTTATTATCGCCACTAATGGAACTTTATACCTCTTTAATTTAAAAAATGGTAAACAGCGTTGGTCTATAAATACTGAACTTGATCTTAATAAGTTCGTATGGTCTGAAGATGGAAAATTCATAGTTGTCTCCAGTGAATATCATTCATCAGCTAAAGTAATAAATACTATCTCAGGGGAAATATTTTTAGATTTCAAACTCCCTAAAAAAAATGGGCTCTCCATTGAGAGTATTGCAATCACACATAAAAATAATATGATCTTTGCCGGGACATCGAATGAGGGGTTTCTGTATAATCTAAATTCGGGTAGGGTTCAGAGGTCTATAGAGCGACATGGGATTTTTTTTGGTGCCTCCTTTTCCCCTGATGGTCTTTTTCTTGCTACAGCCATGGGAAATAACGAAGTCTGTCTATGGGAGGTGGAAACGGGAAAACTCGTAAGAAGCTTCCAAGGACATCAAGATCTGGTCTTAACAGTAGTGTTCAGTAATGACGGTTCGTTGTTGGCCTCTGCTGGGCAAGATAAAACCATTCGGATCTGGGACATCGAAACGGGCAGGCAACTTGATGAACTCAAGGGACATAGTCAAGGTATTAACGGATTAAATTTTGGCCCTCAAAAAAAAGTATTAATAAGTGTTGCAAATGATAATACGTCTCGTGTTTGGAATATAGAAAAAACAATATCGACTAAGGAGATCGACAGAACGCTGCCTCAACTTCCAACCCTATCTGTTAATAAGGGCCATACAGGAGGAGTTACTGCAACGGCACTAAGTGAAAATGGAAAATTTCTTGCAACCGGAGATGCAAATGGGAACGTGGAACTATTGCATACAAACAATGGGAACGTAATCAAACGATTTATGGCTCACCCTGGTCTCCGCGGAGAAATAATAAAAATATTTATAGCATTTAACCAGAAAGCGATTGTAACTGCTAGCCGTGATGGAAAACTTAGTATCTGGGACATCTTAACTGGAAAAAGGCTGTTGCATATAAATACAAATCATACCACTCTCAGTGATATTGCATTAATTAATGATGGTGAGCGTATATTAACTGCTTCAGAGGATGGAGGTAGCATTATTGAATGGAATGGCAGGAATGGAAATAAAATCCGTACGGTTAGCAACTTTTATGAACGCGATCAAGGTATATTTTCCCTATCAGTTCTTCAGGAAAAAGGACGAATTGCAGCAGCAAAGAGAGATGGAACAGTAACAATATTAGATTTAAAAAACAGCAAAGAACTTCAAAATTTATTAATTTCAGAAAAAACTGTAGTAAACAATGTGGTTATCACATCAGACGGTAAACATATTGCAACAAGCAGTTTGAATGGGCAAGTTGGGATATGGGAGCTCAATAGCGAAAAACTTTTGTATTCATGGAATTTCCCAGGTAATCAAATTTTTGCTTTGGAATTTGCTCCTGATCAGAATAGACTTTTTGTAGGGCTAAATAATGGGGAAGTTCACATATATTCCATTAAACATGGAAACCATGTGCATTCTTTGCCTCAATTCAAAAAAATGAATGGGTGGAGTTCAGATATTCGAAGTATATGTTTTTCTACGAAAAAAGATATTTTTGCAATTAGCTCTGGAGCTTTCGAAGGCGAGAGTGGATACATTAAACTATTTGAGGCAGAACAATATAAACTAATAAATGATTTTTCTTCATATGTACAGATACCGGTACTCGCCAGATATTCGCCGGACGAACATTTTATAATTGTAGATGGAAAAAATGGCACAACGATTTGGGACCTGGAGACTGGAAAAGTTCTAAAGCGACATAAACAGACCATCTTTAAACCATGCACGATTCTTTCAAAGGAAGGTAGCATAGCCGTTCCATTGGAAGAAACGGTCAGAATTTTTTCAGAACAAAATAAAAACGAGCGCACTATAACTATCCCAAGGACGAATAAGTATGATTTTGGTTTCATTAATTACATTGCAATAGCCCCCAAGGTTAATAAGATGCTCATCCAACGTTGGGGGAGTGAAGAGGTGATCTTACACGATTACCATAGCGGAAAAATATTAGAACATTATAATACTGGAATAGTGTCGTTTCCGCCTCTCTTTACGCCGGCAGAAGATGCGTTTCTTACAGTTACCCATCACAATGTTGTACTCTGGGATATAAATAGTAATAAAAGTATGGTTAGTATTGAAAAAAAAGATGCTTTTATAGGATTTGAGAGAGCTGTTTTTACCCAAAATGGGGAATTCGCCATACTTTATACTCAGGGACTGACAGGTTCCGCGCTGGTGCTGGATATGAAAAAAGGGGAAATTATCCGCAGCTTTTCAGAGAAAAAATACCAAATACATAACAATTCCTATTGGGTAGTTGATTCACCCCCAAAGGACCCAATGTTGCTTGATTATGGGAAACGAGGAAAAATTACAATTATTAATCCAACCAATGGTGAAATAAAACAAGAACTTGTAGGGGGAGGTGGAGATATAACTGCAGTATCAGTCTCAGGTGATGGGAGGTTGATAGCAATAGCTGGAGAAGAAAGAAATATTTGCATATGGAGATTGAACGATGGTGTAATGACGCATACGTTTCAGTATCACAGCGGCAGAATAACGAGCTTAGTTTTTTCCAATGATGGAAAACGGATATTAAGTGCAAGTGATGATGGTAGCGTAGGCGTTTGGAAGTTATCAAACGGAGCCTTAATTGCCAATTTGTTTGATTTTGACAATAGCTGGGTGGTCGTTAACCCAGAGGGATATTTTGACACAGATCGGCCTGAATCTATTCCAGGATTATCTTGGATAATGCCTGATGATCCTTTAACACCTATTCCGATAGAAATATTTCTGCGAGATTATTTTAAACCATATTTACTGCCCCAAATATTGACTGGGGGCAAGTTTAAGCAAATTCGTGATTTGAAAAACCTTAACAGAATACAACCAAAGGTTAAAATTTTAAGTGTTAGACAAGCCGATTCTCCAACAGAGGTTAACGTAAATGTTGAAGTAGAATCTGTTACAACAACAATAAGAGAAAATGGTAAAAAGAAAAAGGTTATGTCTGGGGTTCATGATTTACGAATTTATCGCCAAGGAAGAATTGTTTCTCAGTGGCCAAAAAATAATAAAGACACTTATAAAGATATAGATACTAAATCCAAAACAGAACTCATAGCTTGGCGCAAAGCATCTAAGATAAAATTGGATAAGAATGGTAAAGCAATTAAAACTTTTACAGTAAAAATACCCCGGAATACGAATCTTAAAGAGACCAATTTCTCAGCATATGCTTTTAATTCAGATCGGGTAAAGAGCAATACTTCATCCATCGTATATCAAAATAAAACAAAAATAAGCAAGGGAAAACGTTGCGCACATGTTATTGCAGTAGGGATTTCAAATAACCAAGATTTTAACTGGCGTTTGGGGTTTGCAGCTGAGGATGCAAAATTGATTCAGCAAAAAGTTGTGGAGCATTTAAAAAGTGAAGGGCAGTATGACAAAGTAAACAAAATTGGTTTGATCACATCTCCTCCTGATTTTGGATTGCTGCAAAGTAGCCAACTATCCAACACTGAAGATATAATTCAACCAACTAAAGATAACATTAAATTGGTTATTGATATCCTATCTGGCAAGGCAGTTAGACCTGATCTTTTAAATAAAATCCCTCAAAGTATTTTATTAGATCTTAAACCAGTTGCTCCTGAAGATATGATAATTTTGTCATTTTCATGTCATGGAGTTACAAGCGAGAACGGTGAGTTTTATCTCATACCTTATGATATTGGCTCAAATAGAAGAAACGAAGATAAATCTGTGATGTTGTCAAAAGCTATCTCAAGCCAGGAATTATCATCCTGGTTAATTTCTCTTGACGCTGAACTCTTGATGATTATTGACACTTGTCATTCCGCATCTGCTATAGAAATTAATGGATTCAAACCCGCGCCGTTAGGAAATTTAGGATTGGGACAATTATCTTATGATAAAAAAATGCCAATTTTAACAGCGTCTACAGCTAATGAAGTTGCTTGGGCAAAAGGCTATAGCTTGCTTTCATATGCTTTCGCATATGAAGGAATTGGGGAAAAGAAAGCGGCAAAACATGGGAAAGTAACTCTTAGAGATGCATTACATTATGCAGTTGATCGAGTTCCGATGTTATATAAGGAGAGGATACGAAATGAAGCCCCAATTAAGATACAAACTCCTAAGCTGTTCGATTTTAATAAAAGCTTGTAGTTGTTTTCATATTTTGAAAAGAGATAATATTTTTATTGAGTTTGATGCATTATTTTGGATAAAAGTTGCTCAAAAAACAGTAACTATTTTTTTATTCCTATTGATTATAATACCATCAATATTTCAACCTATGGTACTATTAGGGAAAGAATCTAATTCTGATTTATCTCATTTAAATATTACCACCGTGCTATTTAATCCTCATAAGAACACCACGCTAACTGTACCACTAAATATATATACTGAAATACAGAAATACTCTGCTGATAAAAATATAAAAAAAATATTTAAACAAAATGGAATTTTATTAGATGGTGAGTCTTTGGGCCTTTTTTATGAATTAAATCCAGACTATAATAATGAAACACCAAATATTTATAAGATCGTTGTCCCTAAATTTTCTGGAAATAAAGATTATTTGAAGGCATTAGAGGATGGTTATCTGGTAGCGATAACTCTTGATCGGAATATTAAAATAGAATTTATAAAAATGTCGGAGACTCTTGGTTTACTTAAAGATCAAGTATCAAAAAACTACAACGCATTATTTGAATTCAATGATGTTAAATCCACATTTTTTGAAAATTTAAATTCCATATGTGAAATAATGAGGCTATTTCGAGTTTTATTAGTGGAGAGGACACGACCTCTTAGCTCTGAAGTTATTCACCAGATGACCAATGAAGGAGAATATTTGACTCATCAGCTAACTGAAGTTCTTGAAAAAAAACATGAATTATCAACATCAACTGTTGAATTTGTAAAACAAATTATGATTAATATGGAAATCCGTTCATCATTTCTTAAAGAAAAAAAAGGGCCTGGAAAAATGCCTGACAGATGGCCAGAATCACGCGTAATAGTTCGCATATTTAATCTTAAAAATGGAAAACGGACAGAAGTTCAGGATTTAAGAGTGCATTACGTACCAAAAGCCTTATGGAAGGTCCGAGAAAAATATAAAGATTTTTTCTGTCAAATAGGTTCACCTGTTTCGAAGACCATCCCATGCGCTAACTATTGCATCTGGGCTAGCAAACCAGAAAACGCCGCAGAACCACTTACTGAAAAAATGGAATTGAGTCTAAGGAAAGAAGAACAAGTAGAATTAGATCTCGTCATGATAAAATAGCAAGGTGTTTATGGATAGTAAAAACGTTCTATCAAAAGGCATTCAAGTGGTCGCTTTTCTTTTTGCGGCATTTGGAGGATTTCTACTAAAAATAGCACCGCCAGGTGGCATAACACTGCATTTTGCTGTTGGAATCAGTTCTATCGCATCTATTTTTATACTTTTATTCATTACATCTGTGATGAAGAATCAACCCCAGATATCATACAGAAAATTTTGGTTAAGTATTTCCGCTGTCTCTTTTTTTGTTGTAATGGGTTCATCTCTTTTATATTTTTTAAATTTTAGTCAAATGACCTTTACATTCCCACCAGGATCGGAAGAGTTTAGATATACTTCGGGTACTATATTGACTCCTTCAGCGGTTGACTATTTAAAAGAAAATCCTTTAAAAACCATTTCCGAGCTTGTAGCCGACTTTGGCGGTCCTGCACATGCTGAATTAATATGGATTCGGCACACAATTCAAAGGTCAAATTTTATACTTATTTTAAATTATATTTTTGTTTTGTTAAGTGTTTCAACCATGCTCTTTTGCTTGACAGAAGGTATACTAAGCAACAATGGGAAAAAAACTACTGTTTAATTCAACGGTCAGAGTGTTGACTTTGTCTATCATCGACTCCCGAGAACCTTTCCAGGCAAGGCGTTGACTACTTCAGCATGGTGTCACCGGGGCTTTAGATTGGGTGCTGAGCACTTCCTCAGCCAGTTCCCATCCAAAATGCTTTTTTTCCCGTTTCATCGATGAAACAGCTCACAGCAACTCGGAATGATTTTTGTGGCCGGACCACTTAAGCAGATCATCATGTATTTCAATCGCCCTTGAATTGTAGAAAAGATGGCAGGTCGGCTTAAATTCCTCCGGCACCTCGGCTGGAAACCCGAAATCAAACAATGATGGGAAAGCAAGCCACATCCTGCGCCCCTCGTCGGCAATGGGTGTGCCACATTTGCCGCAACGAACTTTACAGGGGAGAATGCGCTCTGACCGGTTTTGTTCGCTGTTATAAAAAACCAGATCCTCCAAACCAGCGATTAATCTTACATGGCGCTTGTGAAGAATTGCTGCCCACTGCATAGGGGCACCATGTAGCCTCTGGCAAGTCGTGCAATGGCAAATTTTGGCATCCACTGGATCAGCGCTCACCTCATATCAGACGGCCCACAAAAGCATGAGGCCTGGTACTTGGCAACAAACCCTGTGTCTTCCAGGGAAGCATAATCAGGTCCGAATGAATTTTCCATTTTCATCACCTGTTCTGTTTATTAAATCTATTTGTGTGGATGTTTCATCAATGAAACAGTTTTTGTAAAATCATCGTCCAACACCGTCCAAACGAAGCCTGTTCCTGTGCCACAGCGCAACAAGTTTCAATATTTCAAGCCATTGGACGCAATATCACACCCCTTGTTCGTCTCAAAACAACTATGATGTATCGACCTAAGAAAGGGCTTAAATGAAGGGATTGGACTATGGCCGTGGAACAATATTTATCTTATATTTCAGCAAGATGCTCCGTAATGGAAAAGTTTATAGAGCTGAATATTAACATAGAATCCTCCCAAAAAAAATGTAGTGGATAAAGTGCAATCTGAGATTTAAATTTTAATAGGAAACTGCTACTTAGGCCTGCCCCCAACCTGTTAAAATCGTAACATCCCTCCTTTTCTATGCGCAATTAACCCCAACTTAAAATTAGTAGGCAATAGTATTTAAAAGGTGCTATAGATAAAAAAATAGAAACTATTTCTTTTTTTTATTATCATGAAGAGGTTTTTATGCGAATATCTGTTTCAGCAAGCTCCGTAAGATCATTTCTAAAAAATCGCACACAGTCTGAGCCCTCACTAACAAAATATTTAGAATCGGACTCCTCAATTTTAAAAGATGTGGGGCAACTAACTGGATTTGTAGGGAGTGTTCTTAGCGGAAACCCCCTATCCGTTGCCGAGGCTTTAGCGAACATATTCGGAACAGCGGGTTCATTCCTCTCACTGTGTACGCAAACAATAAAGAAATTTGAAAACAATACGCCAGAACTACAAGATTTATTTAAATATGAATATGAAAAATTTGAAATTTTTTATTTTGTATTGTGCCAGCGAAGCTATTTTTACGCAATTGATAAAAACGTTTCGAAGTATAATTCAATGGAAAAAATTGAACCTAAAAAGTTAACAGATGATCAAAAACAAAATCTTAAAAATTTCATTCAAAAAATAGATTTTGAAGAGGTGCGTTACTTTTTATCTGTTGATCCAGTTACAATAGAGAATCCTATTTATAAAATTTATTCTCAATGGCTCAAAAAGATGTTTAGTTTATATGGATATGAAAAGATTGAATACACTAATATAATAGAATCTATAGATAAAGAGGCCTTCCACCATTTCCGGCTTAAGATATCTGAAGACACCCCACTCAATAATTGGATACGTAGTTATCTCCTTTTAGACCATCAAGTGAATTCTGCAGATATAATTTTGGATCACCTTTCAGGTATTAAACATTATCTATCCAATTGGATATATGAGAAGAGAGTATAGTGGCCCCCGAAAACTGGACAAGATGTTAAGATAAAATATAACAGTCCAGGAACCAGAAAGGGATTCATTTTGAAACGAAAAAACTACAGTAAAGAATTAAAAAGTAAGGTCGCATTGGCAGCCATAAAAGGTAACCAAACTGTCAATGAGATTGCCTCTGAGTTCGGTATTCATACAAGCCTTGTAAATAGATGGAAAAAGGAAGCAATCGAAGCCCTTCCATTGGTATTTGGCAATAGCCAGGCAAAACAAACCAAAGAAACAGAGATTGAACGAGCCCGTTTATATCAAAAGGTCGGCCAACTCCAGGTAGAACTGGATTGGCTAAAAAAAAAACAGCGGACACCTTTGATGAGTATTGAAGATAAAAAACAGCGGATTCAACCCAAGAACTCCAAACTCAGTATTCAAAGGCAATGTGAGCTGATAGGGCTCCCACGTTCCAGTTATTACCGTGAAGGCCGGGCCGGACAGGAAACGCCTACAAATTTGGAATTCATGAGGTTAATTGACAATGAATATACCGCCCATCCTTTCTATGGTACCCGCCAAATTCGCAATGCCCTCAGGCGTAACGGATATAAGATTAACCGCAAACGGATTCAACGACTGATGCGGAAAATGGGAATTCAGTCCATTGCACCGAAACCAAATACCAGCAAGGCTCATCCCCAAAATAAAGTGTATCCATATCTTTTGAGGAACGTTGAAGTAACCAGATCAAATCAGGTGTGGTGTACGGATATAACATATATTCCACTTTCTGGTGGCTTCGTTTATTTGACGGCTGTCATGGATTGGTATAGTCGTCATGTTCTCTCTTGGGAACTATCAATAACCATGGACAACGAGTTTTGTATATCCTCTTTGGAGAGAGCGTTACGATGTCATGGAACACCCTATATATTCAACACGGATCAAGGATCTCAATACACAAGCCACGAGTTTACAAAAGTATTGAAAGATAAGGACATTAAAATCAGCATGGATGGAAAAGGCCGATGTCTCGATAATATTTTCATCGAACGACTGTGGCGCAGTGTGAAGTATGAAGAAATTTATGTAAATGAATTTCGATCTGTTGAACAGTTGCGCAAGCACTTGAAAAAATACTTTGATTTTTACAACAATGAACGACCTCACCAAAGTTTTAACGGCCAGACGCCTGCCGAAGTGTATTATGGCGAAAATCAGTTAAGTCTTGTGGGATGATGAAGCCAAAACCCGCTCCAGCGGAAGCCAACCCCTTCCGACGAGCAGTTTTTGTGGTGCCCATTCTCAGGGCCTGGCTTCCACTTCCGCTGGACACCGAGAAAAGTTCAACTATGACGCTTAAATTGAAGAAAAACTGTCTTGACACTGGGGTCCACTATACTCCCAGATAATAAAGATAGTATGTTTAATGAATCATTCGGGGTTCGGAAAGTTTTTATTTGTCCAGAAGTGGACTATTTCAGGCGAATTATTAATGAACCCCCTAAGAAAAATACAAGAGATCTATCTACATTATTAGGTGGCCTACTAAGCAAAAGAGTTTCCAATAGAGATTTAATTTTTATTTGTGGCGGCCCTGGATCAGGTAAATCGACGATTTGTAAACTTTTATGCGATCAACTTTCGAAAAATGAAAATATTTATCCCGTTTTATTAAAATTAAGAAAATTAAAGGATTGTAACAATGTAACCGGGTTTATAGAAAAATCATTAAGAAATGAGCATCTAATAGGAGATATCCAGGACCTAAGATTATTAAAAAATATTGTTATAGTTTTAGATGGCTTCGATGAGGTCGTTATGGCAAACAGAGATAAATTAAAAAATTTCTTCATTATATTAAAGGATGAACTCCAGACCTATCCATTTAGAGAAACTAAAATCATTATTTCTGGTCGAGACACATTATTTCCTAACGGTTATGGTATTCCTGATTATTCTCACGTATTAGAGTTAAGGCCATTCAATAAGCAGAGAGGCAAGCGATGGGGCGAAAAATGGAATGATATCAAAAATTGTATGCCCAACGGTAAAAAATTTCGCCCGGAGATACACTTTTCCTCTGAAGAGTCTGAAAAGAAAACAGCCTTAAATCATTTGGTGTCATGGCCATTAACGTTGCACTTAGTAGCTAGAGTCCATGCCAACGGATTTATTGATCTATCAAAAAATATAAACATTGGAAAAGCCTTCATATATAAATTTATTTTACATGATACCTCGCTGAGACAGGAAAGCAAAGGAGGAGATTTCCGTGATTTAGCAAGATTTGATCAAAAGACAATGCGAAAGTTTTTGATGGAAGTTGCCCGATGTGTCAGGATAGTTGTCGTGTCGAACGAAAAGCCAATAAGACAATTTGAACAGGGCGTGGAATGGATATGAAAACGTGGAGTATACACAAGAATTCAAAACGGCAATGATTCAGAAAATTCTTTTAAACCCAGGCACGCCGATGGTAAACTTTTCAAAAGAGGCTAACGTTCCAAATTCAACGGTAGCAACCTGGCTAAGAAATTACAAAAAAAGGAATGGGAGTACAGTGGGCTCGAAGAAGAAAACCTGGTCAGCCGAGAGGAAATTTCAGGCAGTATTGGAAACTGCGTCGTTAAGTGAAGCAGAAAAAAATGAATATTGCCGGAAACATGGAATATACCCGGAACAGTTAGAAGAGTGGAAGAAAGACTGTATATCCGGATGTAGAAAGAGCCCCGATCAAAATTTTGTCAAGAAAACCAAGCAAAAAGAGCAAGAATTGCAACGCAAGACTAAAGCCCTTGAAAAAGAATTAACCCGTAAGGAGAAAGCGTTAGCAGAAGCTGCCGCCCTGCTTGTGTTAAAAAAAAAAGTCCAGGACATCTGGGGGGACAAAGGGGAAGAATGATTCCTACTGAAGACAAAATGCAGATATTGTCTTTGGTGGAAGAAGCTTGTAAATCCGGTGCTCGCCAATGTAAGGCTTGTGAAATAATAGGAATTTCAGAAAGGACCTTACAGCGGTGGCAGAAAAAAACGACTGCTGAAATAGAAGATAAGCGCCCCCATGCAGAAAGAAATCCTGCAAACAAATTGTCTGAAGAAGAAAAACATATGATTATAGATATTTGTAATAGTCAGGAGTATGGAAGCTTACCGCCAAGCCAGATTGTTCCCATGCTTTGTGATCAGGGGATCTATGTCGCATCCGAAGCAAGCTTCTATAGGACACTGAGAGAGAACGGTCTTCAGAACCATAGAGGTAAAACCCGGTATAAAACAAATAAAAAACCGACGGGTTTTACAGCAACAGGGCCTAATCAGGTCTGGACATGGGATATAACCTACCTTCCAGCGGCGCTAAAGGGTTCGTTTTATTACCTTTATATGATAACGGATATTTACAGTCGTAAGATAGTAGCTTGGGAAGTCCATGACAGGCAAAGTGATGAGCTGGCCTCCGAGCTTGTAAAAAGGGGGTATCTGTCAGAGGGTGTAAATGGCAATGAAATAGTGCTTCATTCAGATAATGGCTCCCCGATGAAAGGTGCGACCATGCTGTGCACTCTTCAGCAACTTGGAGTTGTCCCCTCATTCAGTCGGCCGTCGGTAAGTAACGATAATCCTTATTCAGAAGCATTGTTCAAAACCCTGAAATATGCCCCTTCATACCCTTCCGGCCCTTTTGAGAGCTTGGAGGCCTGTAGAGAATGGGTACTGAATTTTGTTCGCTGGTACAATAATGTCCACCGTCACAGTGGTATAAAATTTGTTACCCCAAATGAAAGGCATACAGGGGCAGATAGGACGATTTTAGAGGCCCGTCAAAAGGTATATCTGGAAGCAAAGGCAAAAAAACCAGAACGTTGGAGCCGTGGAATCAGAGATTGGACTGTGGTAACAGAAGTCTCTCTTAATCCTGAAAAAAACGATAACCGTCCAGCAGCTTAATATAAAGGTTACCCCCAGACATAATTATGTTTTTCCCTTATCCCCAAAAAAAATCCTGCGGGAATGGAAGGATAAGTCAAGAAAAAAATGGGAGGGACCCTCTGGGAGGAACCGATTTTTTTCTTGACTTATCCTGGAATGGAGCTACAAATTTTTTGGGGTAAGGGTAAAAACAACAGTGAAAATTTATACCTAAAAATTTCACAAAAAATGCGCTTGAGGCGACAACTTTCTTGACAAACACCGGTAAGGGTAAAAACAACAGTGAAAATTTATACCTAAAAATTTCACAAAAAATGCGCTTGAGGCGACAACTTTCTTGACAAACACCGGTTGCATGGAAAATGCATCTCGATGGAAAGGAAATAATTGAAAAAAATAAAATTGGAGAAGTTACTACTCATTTTTTAGATTGTTCTGTTGATGAATTAAAACAATGTACAGATACCGCAATTTTAAATGCCCCTGAATTTAAAAAAGGTGACGAAGAAGAGGATACAGGCATTGAATTTGTCCACAAGAGTTTTGGAGAATATTTGTCCGCAGAAAAAATAGCAAAAAAAATTGAGGAAATTCACGAACAAGTAACTATAGAAATAACTGGGAAAACGAAATATTCAGTAGATGATAATAAGGTTATAGAAATATTAACTGAAATATTATGCATAAGGCCCATAACTGACGAAGTCTATGAATTTTTAGAAACTTTTTTAGGTACATTCACTGAATATTCCAGGTCTTTAAAAGGGTGTTTTTCTGATACAAGTGCTGCTTATGAAAATAGACTGATACGTCTTTTGGAAAGGTTAGAAAAGAGATATGTTGAAGCAATTAATGGAAGTGACATTCCACTAATGCATCGAAAGCTAATGACCTTGAATCAGTCTCATAATGTACAAATTTGTCATTATAGGTATGTAATGGGCTTGCTTAAGATGATTGTAAAATTACATAAAAGATTGAATAAAAAGTTCTTTCTTTATAAGGGCCTTGAAGAGCCTAAGTTACTTCATGCTATTTTGTTGTTATTTAGCAGTGGAGTTCAAACGCATCTGACTAAAGAGGATATGCAATATGTTACTGCATTACCAAGAACCGCATTAAATGACTCAAAAACAGAATATATAACAGGGGTATCAGAGGCATTAAGAAATGAGGCTCAAATCATAGCTTCCGGAATTAAAATAACCTATAATGGACGTAAAATCGAATTGTTCAATAATTGGACGAGGATACTAAATGTACTCGAAGTGATGGGAAACATGGTTTGGGATAAAGCATTTCAACCTCGATATGCCGATGATAGAATAGAACTGGGAAACTTGAGCAGACAAATTCTCCAAGTTGGAAACAGGATTCGAAAAATAATTAACCTTGTGGAAACAATTGACCTCCAATTATGGATTTCAGAGTTGAAAACTGCAATCAACGATAGTTTTAAAGTCTTAAAAAAATTGCTTGAACTAGTTACTAAATATGCCGTACACCACGGCCAATCTGAGGATATAAAAGCAGGAGTTCAGGCTATAGAAGAAGAAATTAAAGATATCCTCAAGAGTATGGAAGTGTTGCGTTGCGATTTACCCTGACCTAAATTTTCAGATTATTTTGGAGCTTTTGTGACTTCACCGTCAGCGTAAAGGGCTGTCATTTTGCATCAATGAATGGACAGATTGCAGATAGAAAAAATAAAGTCAAAAGGGAGGGCGTTCAAAATTTTGTGTCAGTAGACGTAAGCTGATATAAATCAGCTTCGAAAGGAAAACTGACATGAACAACGACGACACAGTATTTGATTTTCAAAAAGCACTCAAAGGAATTCAGGAAGGAAAACCCTTCACTGGTAAAGATGGTGTGCTGACATCATTGATTAAAAATCTTGCAGAAGCTGCTCTTGAAGCAGAGCTTGATTCTCATCTCGGGCGGGAAGTCTCCGCCAACCGCCGCAATGGAAAAAGCAAAAAGACCATTAAATCTTTAGACGGGAATTTTGAACTGGAAACTCCTCGCGACAGAGATGGTACTTTTTCTCCAAAGATTATCAAAAAACATCAAACAACGCTGAGCAATGAAATTGAGCAAAAAATTATAGCCCTTTACGGTCTGGGCATGAGCTATAATGATATGGCTGCCCATTTGAAGGAGATTTACGGCCTTGAGATTTCAAACGGCACTTTGAGTGCGGTAACCGATAAAATTATCCATACCGTCAAAGAGTGGCAGGCCCGACCGTTAGAGAATGTGTATCCCATCGTCTGGCTTGATGCCATCCATTATAAAATCAAAGAGAATGGAAAGGTTTGCAGCAAGGCAGTTTATACAATCCTGGGCGTCAATATCAAAGGACGTAAAGAAGTTCTCGGACTCTACATATCCGAAAACGAAGGTGCGAACTTCTGGCTCCAGGTGTTAACCGATATTTCTAACCGTGGGGTGAACGATATCCTCATTGCCTGTGTTGACGGTCTTAAAGGATTCCCGGAAGCGATTGAATCCATATTCCCTGATACTGAGGTCCAGCTTTGTGTCGTCCACCAAATCCGGAATTCCCTGAGATATGTGGGATCGAAAAATCAGAAAGAATTTATGACGGATCTCAAACGGGTTTATAAAGCGGTTAACAAGGAATTGGCCGAATCCGAATTGGATATCCTTGAAAACAAATGGAAAGACAAATATCCGATTGTAATAAAGTCCTGGCGAAATAACTGGGAACGACTCAGCCAGTATTTCAAGTATCCGGAAGATATCCGGCGCATCATTTACACCACGAATACTATAGAGGCCGTACATCGGCAGTTCCGGAAGCTGACGAAAACCAAAGGAGCATTCCCAAACCAGGACAGCCTGCTAAAGTTGCTTTATATGGGTATCCAAAACGCCAGTAAAAAATGGACAATGCCAATCCAGAATTGGTCCCTCACGATTTCTCAATTGGCCATCTTTTTCGAAGGGCGGCTTGATCAGGAGCTGAAAATCTGAGATGTATCTGAAAAAAAGAGGAAATAAGCTGGAAGTTAAACCCGCTCCAGCGAAAGCCACCTCCCTTCCGACGGGCAGTTTTTGTGGTGCCCATTCTCAGGGGCTGGCTTTCACTTCCGCTAGACTAAGAGGCAATTAGGGACGTTTAAAAAATGACACAGAATTCTGAACACTCCCTCAAAAGGCTGTGGCGAGGGTTTAGATTTAGTCAGGAAGCCCTAAACAGACCTCCAAGCCACCAGTGTAAAACTGCATAACTCATTAATTAAATTAAAGGAAACATGGTTTCGTCAGCAGTCTTGTTACACACTATGAGTTTTGTCTTTAACTCTTGGATAGGCTCTGGATGTCAAAACTTGATTTATTGTTCCAACATTTCCAGATGCAAAGTTTATAGGCTCTTGTGATGTAAGAAACCAGACAAGCCATTTCCCATTCATTCTTTGATCTTCATGTCCTGGGCCATTAACAGTGTATCCATTATCACAAAGCAGGTCATATATACGATTTCTATCCGCATTGTTAATTTTACAGAATAGCTTAAATATTTTGCCTTTAAATTCCATCAGATCTTTTTTGTTAATTGTAAAAACGTTGTGATCCTGTTCCAGTTTAAATGATTTTGTTTTCACTAAATCATCAAAACTGTCTGAGTTCGAATCTTCTTCGAAAAATTGGATATATATATTAACCTCTACATCCAATCCTTTTAGGTGAATAAGCAATATATCACTTCCCGACTTCTCGATACTTGGGAATAATGCTTGTTGAACTCTTTCGTTTACACGAACCCAACCCGGACGGGGCGTTAGAATTATCGATTGAGCCAAACTCGCAGTTACTTTTGTGCTCAAATCTTTTACATCAACCCAAAATTGGCAATTTGTAGTTTTTGCTTTGTTGCGAAAAGTCTGTAGCTTTTGATATTGAGTTGAATCAGTTTCGGTTTTGTTCCTTGGTAACGCATCAGGGTCATAGTGCAAAAAAGAAATTATCGGAATCCCATTTTCACGCGCATAATCATATTCCATTTCCGTATAGCCAACCCCTTCTGAGTTCATTGATCCATACCTACCACCAAGAATCAGAACGTAATAATCACACTCATCAAGTAATCTTTTTATAAGTTGTTCCTGATTAATTCCAGAAGCCGGAAAGAATTCCATGCCGACAGGAATCCCATCCAGGTTAAGGATAGCCTGAATTATTTCCCCTCGCTCTTCTTTTAAATCAGTATATGTAGAGCTAACAAAATATTGATATTTTTTTTTCATTATTTATCACCAATTCATCAAGAGTTCTTTCTATTGTCGGCATGGATATTGTCAACCCACTCAGGTCAGTTTTGGTTACGCGACCTTTGTTCGCCTCGATTTCATGCAAATATTCACATGCCAGTTTAGAGGTGCATTGATTTTGTTCTACTATCCAAACTAAATGGCAACCCTTATTGTGTAAAATACTGGCTAATCCATCATTTGTAGAAACAACATGCATCTCGCTGAGTAGAGCTTCTTCAACCATCAATCCGTATGGCTCATAAAAAGGCAGGGTAAGGAAGACATCGCAAGATTGATATATATACCCCCTTTTTTTAGGATTTCGAACCCATCCATAATCATATATTTTCCCCTTAACCACACTTTTTAAATTGGTTTTAAACCTACACGTAGCATTACCCATAAGGTGAACATCAAAAGTCCTTAGGCTTAAATTTTTTAAGGTATCTATTATCCTATGATCTCCCTTTAAGGGATCCTCTAACCGACCTCCAATCAATATGGAAAATGGTTTGGCACGTCTGTTAGTTGGTATGGAATTTATTGGGAATGATAGAGGTTTAACAAATAAGGTAGATAGATTAATTTTCGCTGAGGATGGGTGCACATCAAATATTACATCGCAAACAGCCAATGACCTATTATATAATGACACTGTTTTTGATGGGCTATGTCGTTTGTATAACCTGAATAAGCGATTCACAGACATCCCTGTTTTACGAGACACTTCTATCTTTTTTAACCAGTCTATATGCTTTCTAAATATCAACAATGAATCAGTATGCTTCTTAATATGTTCTACTGTAGGAGCAAGCGATATATTGTTAAATATTATCACACTATAATTATACCTTGAATTTATTTGATCAATATGAATATAGTTTAGTGGAGATAATTCAGAGATATTTTTTTTAAACAATTTATTGCAGCAACCTCTCGTAATAGATTGTCTTGATGCGATTGTTACATCCCACCCAGAATTTGCAAGTAATCGAGCTTCACTAATCGCCGAAATTCCAGCCCCCCCACCCGGGAAAGGAAGCACATAATCAGCTAAAAATAATATTTTTCCTTTTTTCAACCTCCCTCCCCCACTTTTTTTATATAATCAAGTTGATTTCTGATTATCAGATTAAAAGTTAACTGGAGAATATCCTTACCCTGTCAACTTATGCAAGGAAAATAGTACTTGATCAATCAAATCCGCAAAGCATCACCACAATATCCTCCCTTTCTCCTAATGGATCTGGATCATAGGTTTGGGAGGAGGACCAGTATTCATCCTGCAAGCACTGCTGAATGTCTGAAGATTCTGCACCTTCACAATGAATTCATCCGATAGGTACTCATTTCATTAGGGGGGGGAACACGTTTTGATGGGTGAACGGGTAGAACACAGAAAATGGGAAAGTGTTTTTATAAAAGAATTCTATAATTTAAGTTTTATAAAACTATTGTTCATAGTGTTCTACCTGTTCTACCTTCATGAGTGCTAACTCTGAAGAACTGCTTTAACAGTGCTTCTTAAGCTAATTCCACACCTTCTACAAGATCCAGTCCTAACCAGCAACGTGTTCTTTTTTTACCAAGTTGCTTAGATTCAAAGCCCTTCTCCTTAAGTTTTCGGCCAAACGTAGTCTGTTTGAGCCTGAACTCACCATTATCTTCACACCATTTAGTGTAGGCCTGATAAAGGTCTTTAGACGGCAAATACAGTTCAGGCCCAGTATCACAGCATTCATTTAAAAAATCATTGAGAAGGTCCATTTCATTACGGTATTCTTCTGTTGCTTCAGTGACTTCAGCAGGAGTACCCAATCCATAACGCTGCCATTCCAGACAACCTTTAATGGCCCAGTTCAGTATACCGCTGTATTCGGCTTTGAGTTTTTCGGGTAGTTTTGTGTCTTTCTCTTCCTCGGGTATTTTCACCTGAAACGGGATTAATTTTATTCTGCGCCAGATAGCATGATCATTGCCCGCGATGATGAGCTTATTGTTAGTCGCCAAGAAAAGCTTGTGCTCTGCTTCAAATTCAAACGTTTCCTGGTAAAGAAAACGGGCGCTGATGATGTCATCTCCGGTAAGCTGTTTAACCAGAGTTTCAGCCAGCCTGTCGCCTTTTTCTGATTCAGAGGCTGTCACAAACCTTGACCCTTTCAACCTTGCCACGTCATTTGAGGCAGCGCCTTTCTTTTTGATGATGAGGGTGTCAATCGGCATATGCTGGGAGTAGTCTCCAAGTATGTTGCCAATGGTTCGAGAAAAGGTCGATTTCCCATTATCACCTTCTCCCCATAAAATGAAAAAACATTGCTCTGACACATCACCGGTTAGCGCATAGCCAATGGCTCGCTGAAGAAACCTGATGAGATCCTCATTGTTGTCCATGATTCTAAACATAAAGTTCTCCCATTGAGGGCACATTGCATCAGGATCGTAATGTATCGATACCGCCTTGGTGATGTAATCTTCTTTATCATGGGGTTTTAATCTGCCGGTAGAAAGGTCAATGGTTCCATTTTTACAATTCAGGAGAAACCGATTTCTGTCAAATTTCTCAGGCCTCACAGGCAACTCACTTCGGGCCAAAGTGACCATTGATTTGATTCGGCCATTTGACTCGGATGACTCTGCGTGTTTTTTAATAGCTCGCCGTTTATTGTCGTCTTGGAACTGTTTGGCCTCATCGGCAATCTTTCTGACAGTTTTTTTAGCACGTTGATTTATTGTCCCGGTATTATCCTCGGACCATTTGATTCCGTCCCAGACAACCCACTTACTCCATGGGTGACAATATCTTAATTGATCACCGAAATAATGTTTCAAACGTTCAGCATTGCCAAGATCAGTGCACTTGAATGCTGGAATATCTGATTTAGGATGCGGACTATGCGTAGAGAAAGACTGGATTTTATCCAATGTCATATCTCCATATGTTTCCCCGGTTGTGGAATGAACTTCATCCCATTTTTCCCGGTAGAGTCCTGATTGTCGAAAAAACCTATCCACCTTGATCAGGTTTCCATCAAAATAGTGGGAAAGTATTTTACAGAGAGCAAGGTCTGCCTCACTCTGGGATTCATACCCAAGATGAAGATACTGACCATTCCATAATGATTTCAGTTTAGTTCCATTTTTTTTATTAAAAAGCTCTTCAATGATTGTGCTGTTGGTGCCTATATTTTGTTTCCGGCGGGGAAAATGATCTGCCAGGAGGAAATCTAAACCATGCTGACTTTCCTTGATATCCTCCCCAACTCCATCACATATATTCCCGGTTACTGTAAAAAAACGACCAGTATCATAGGCTTCAATTTTATTATGCCGAAGACCACCACCAGGAAGCGCCCCTTTAACAATTGTATGGATACCACGTCCCGAAGGACTAAATTCAGTATAGCTGTCCAACCTGCTGATATATTGTAAAACTTCCGGTGCAAGCATTTCTTCGTTGAAACAGTGATCAAAATCAATGCCGACATAAGGATCGTTTTTCGTAAACACAAAACCGATGCCACTATAACCTCTTCCCTGGTACGCACTGACGGCTTGTTCAAATGAGCCCCAGGTACTTGGGTCACTAACACTGGCTGATTTTCCAGTTTTAGGATCAACAGGTACTTTTTTAATTTTGTCTCCATTGCTTATCCCATTCCAGACGACCCATTGTACTAAGAGGGTGAGTTCTTCTGGAATGTTGTTTAATTTAACCTCTATATTATTAGATACTACCATATTTAAATCTCTCCTTTTATTGAAATGGTCCCCCTCCTGGAGCTTGTCACTCTATTTACAAGAGGGGGACGGGGGAAAACTAACGGTCTTGCTGTGGTTCTAATTGTTTCTTCAGTTTGAATAGATTCAGAACAAGTAAACTGATTTCACAGCGACCGAAGTCTTCGTGGTAAAGTTTACAATTGCTTTTCAGACAATCTTCTTTGAAAAACGGACACTTTTTATTTTTGTCTTTTCTAAGATCCATATTATCTTCCTCCCTTCCCAGCAGGTTGTTTTGCAAACCGTGCTGCAGCGTTCAAGGTGAAGCCCATATCGAGATGCTCTTTAATTTTTTTGATCAGATCAATTTGAGCAGAAGTGTAATATCGATAGGCCCGTTCCCCACAGACAACTCTTTGGATGCCTGTGAGCACCTTGGTTTCTTCCCAGTATCTGAGCTGTTTGGCAGATACCTTTGTTAATTTGACTGTGTCGCCAATGCTGTAACTATTTTTCATTTTTTTCCTCCTAAGATTTCATTGGGATTAAATTCCCATTCTATCTATAGGGAGGTTAGTTAAATACGGGAGTGGTAGACCGTTGGAGGGAGTGGTAATAAGGATAAGGAGAGATTCGGGGTTATAGGTTAATCTTCTTCGTCTGCTTCACATTCGGCCTCAAGGCGGCGACGTTCGCGACGGCGTTCAAGCTCCTCTTCCGCCATTTCTTCACTCATAGCCCCGGCTAACGCAATGTCATCCCAATCCGGGAAAAAATCACACATGTTTGCCTCCTTCATTAAAAATATTGCCAGAATAACTGCTGGTTGTGCTCGGTTGATCTTCAGTCGAAAGAAACACCGCATTGTCAGGGAGCATTTCACGGAAACGGTCCGGGATAGAGCCCTGGCTCCAGAGATTATTCGTTTTTATGATACGGCCATCGAAAAACTGGATGATAAACTGCCTACCGCCAAAGCCTTTGGGGTAAGTGTCCGTTACTGCTGATATCATATAATGATTGCCGTCTACGACTACTCTCCTGTCGGTCAGGTCTTCATAATATTCTGTTTTGAGGAGCCAGAACGAGCATTCGAAGCAATTTCTTTCCAGATAAACATCAGGGTTAAGATTCTTGATGTAAGTTTTGCCACAGCACTGGCAGGCGTATGTTTTGACCATTTTTATTTGCTCCTTTTATTCAATCCATAGATGGTTTCAAGATTTTTCCTGCACCGTTCACAAATCCCGTGGCTGATCATGACTCCATTTTGAGACAGGGTCAGGCTGTTCTTTGTTTCGGGGCACTCTTTTTCAGAAATCAAGCAGTTGCACCAGGCGCATACTGTTCGGAATTTCATTTTATTTTCCTCCATTGTTATTCACGTCAGATAATTGAATTCAGGACTTAACCAGGGAGAGGATTTGTCCCCCGGCTTTCTCGTATTTATATACGTCGGCAGTTGCCAGGCCTTCGACCTTGGCTGAAGCCGTGAAGGCGTTAATGATATGAAAAAGGGTGTTTCCCGGCTCCTGCTCAAAGGACTTCTTTACAATGTCAGCTTCATTTTGTGAGAGCCCGAAACGCCTGCTGAAAACATCAATTGAACCGAAGGGATCATCGACATGCGATTGGCAGGACAGCTTGAAATCTTCCTGATTGCGGGAAGAGCCTTCGATAACTGCGGACAAGGCCTCGGGGAAGTTGTCCAGCCCCCGGCTGCTGATATGCTTGAACCTGGCGGTCTTTGCTCTGGCAACGGAAATCAACCCGTTGGTGCAGACCAGTCGATAAAAGAAGGATTCGATGCTGAAGGCGATTAAGCCAACTTCACTGTTGCTAAAGGCAATGCCGGGTACCACTTCATCAAAGAACCCATTGCCGGAATTAACACCAAATGCCTTTTCAAACTCCGGTATCTTCAACAGGAACATGCCGTGATCAAGGGAATACTGAACTTTCAGGTTGTGATTAAAGCCCTGTTCAATGAGTTGTGCCAGGATCTCCATGTTGTCGAGAGGTTTATAACGTTCGGTAAATACGGCGCGAAGGGTTGAGCCATTAAATCTGCAAAAGAATGTATCCCGGCGCTGGCGCTCCTGTTCAATCCAGAAATTCAGATTACGGGCCTGCAAATCTGCCGGACAGCGGGACAGGTACGAATAAGGCACCCGGAGACGGTTGGAAAGAAGGCGCTGGGCCGTGGGAGCCACATCCACCTGCTTGCCTGAAATCCACATCTGTTTGAGGCTGTCAAATTCCATTTCATGAACGGGCATAACTTCATCAAAATGATTGATGGAATCCTGGTGAACTGCGTTGATTACGTTTTCAAGAGTTGTAGTGTTCGTCATGGTAAATCTCCTTTGTTGATTAAGTTTTTTTTTTGGGGGGGGGGGGGGGGAATTAATACCCGCACTGTGAACATATGATAACGGGCTCTTTGCCGTTTCTAATCGTGATATCGGAGCCAAGAAAATGGCCGAAGGTTACGTGATGACCGCACGATAAGCGGTATTTTTTCCCTTTCAGACCACGGATGATCTTTTTCAGTTCTTCCACGTCTTGATACTCTTCTTTCTGCTTTTTGGTCATGGTGTCCTCCAATAAAAAAGGCCACCCAAAACCCATGTTCTGGATGGCCTTGTAATTGTCGTTAATGTTTCAGGAATAAATGACGTTGCAGCAGTCCATGCTGATCTCCCAGGGACCTATTTTATCGCTGGAAGAAAAGCCGGTGTTGAACCAAAGCCCCCCATTAAAAACCTGGGGATGGTGGCGCTGGTCAAAGTCGATGAACAAATTGGCGATGTACTGCCACATACCCCGACCCACTACCGGATATCCCTCCAGACGTTCGATCCGATCCCAATCAGGGAACAGCATCTTATACAAGCCGATAAGTACTGCCTCCTGGTGTTCAGCCTGTTCAAATATTACCTGAAGGCGATGCTCAAGCTTCTTTCGGCTGGTGATGCCCTGGGCTGCCAGATGCCTTTGACACTGTTTTTCAATCAATTTCGTTGCTGTTGCTTTCATTAGAACCTTCTTGATTTTGGGCATAAAAAAACCTTCTCTGGAAACGCCCAGGAAGGCCTCAAATGCTTGGTTTACGGGTTGTTTAGTCAGCTTAAATGATATGTTCTCGCAGTCGTTTTATGGCGTTAAAAGGGGCTAAATCTTCGCGTCCGATGGTTTCTTTAACCCGATGCTCTTCCACAAAGATTTCGCCTGTTTTATCTGGACCTTCGAACACTTCCAGGCCGATGTATCCCAGCCGGGTATTGGTTGATAGAACAAGCGTTTCAGGCCCTTCGCGGTAAACGTATAGGTCATCATCATATCCAACCGTCAGTTTGTGCGTGTGCTGGCCGGAACGGTCCCGAAAAGTGATTTCAAGGCAGGGATTAAAACGGTTTGCCTGAATCATATCCTGGGTGCTTTCTTTACTGATGCTGTAATTTTGGATTCTGCGCATGGTAGGCTCCTTTCTTGTTAAATGGACAAGTGGAACATCGGGATTTATCACGGCAGGCTGAACAGACCTTGGCAGGGTCCAGGGTGGTGCCAAGATAATCAAGAACTTCACCCAGCGCCTTGGTCATGGGCATCTGCATTGCCCAGGCAATCCGCCGCAACGAGGCACTATGTTCAGGGCTTAATTCTGGGGTGTATGCCATTTTCAATGCCCTCCATCGCGCGGGGCAAAACTAACTTCCCCACTTTGCCGGATCAATTCAACGTCTTTGGCTGGTCTCGGCTCCCAGAGGACATCGTATTCGACCTGGAACATGCCCAGGATATTGATTGCCTTCAATTCGTTGATGCTAAAGCAACCCCATTCGGCCATCTGAAAATCACCGTTCAAAATGGCGTATCCAAATGCCAAATCTTGCTTGTCAAATTCGCTCATGAACCAGTGGGAATCACCGATAAAGAAATGAGCATGGATGACCTTGTCCTGGGTGCTGATATGCTCTGTGGAGTAAAGGTCAGGTACTTTTGCCAATTGTACTGCTGTGGGTTCATTGATCATAATAGGTATCCTTTATTATTGTGGCTGGATTTTCAGCCGTTACCATTTGCTACACGCTTGCTGATAACCACAATCAGCACACAACCAGCTTGACTGCGGTATAAATACACCGGCATCAATGGCGTCCAGAACCCCGTTAGCGATCCTGGCGAACCGTTTTCTGTCGTCAGAGGTTCTGGATGTGTAAACATGCTCAAGTTTTGGGGTTTTCAGCTTTCTGAAGACATCAAATCGGCAGGTAACTGGAGCGGTGGGGAACACCAGTTTATTTGCAGCCAGAAGATAGGCATAGGATGTCATCTGATGATTTTCATCGGCAGTTTTCTGGGCCATTGCCCTTGCTGCGGTTTTGTTATCAACAACTATCAAATTTCCCTGCTTGTCTTTGAAAATGACATCAATAACACCGGCCAGCTTATAGTCGGTAGGCTGTCCATCTTCTCTGTACAAAGTGGCCGTAAGAGGCACTTCAACCTCCACCACGACCAAGTCAGAATCAACGTCATTCTCATAGATCAATCCCAACATAGCTTCTCCCATGGCAAAGGCTGTCTCCATGTCCTTGAGATCCTTTTTATAGATCACCGGCACTGTCTGCTGTTCCAGATTAAGTTCCAAATGGATGCGGAACTCTTCTACCAGCTCATCCAGTGTAATGATTTGGTTGTTTTTCAATCCTCGGTAATGCCTCTCAATGGCGGCATGAATGGCTGAACCAAATATGGGGGCGATGCTGACCCTTTCGTAAGGTTTATTCTCCAGATACTGAAATCGATACTTCAAGGAACAGTTCATGTAGGTGAACACCTGGCTGTAACTGATATAAAGCTCCTGGCTGAATTCCCGCGCACTTTGAAGTATGGTCATGACAATCTCCTTTCCATGTCAGATAAAATTACAAACTGACATGCTGGTTATTTTGTATGGTTATGATGCGCGCAGATGCTCGATGACAGTGGATGCGTCATTTTTGGACAGATACTGGGCTGTGGTGCCGAACATCGAAATACACTGCTGGTCTAAGTCAGCCTTGTTCCTGCCCATTTTGTCATTGAGCTGCATGATGTATTTGTACTGTTTGCCTGACAGACGGTTGCCATTGTTTGATGAATGGCCCCCTGATCCATTGCCACTATTAAAGTCCTGGCCGTTACCAGAACCGTTCCCGTTGTTGTACCCCTGACCATTACCAGGGGCATTGCCGTTATTTCGGGATTGGCCATTGCCGGAATTATTCCCGTTGTAAAGATGCAGGCCGATCCCAAGCATGGTGGCACATTTCTTCAGTGCATCAGTTGTGGCCGCCTTGAAATCATCAGCCAGAGAGACCATTTCGCCTGATTGCCGACTCCTGGTGATCCTGCTGGAACCGAACTGGCATTTGACAATACCGCCCGCTTCCAGTTGGCCCAGTACAAGCACCTCATCTGTTTCATTGATGACGTCGTTTCTTGCCACAGTGAATGACCACCGGGCATCAAACGCCTCATTGAGGCGCTGGATTACGGCATGGCCTTCCACATATGCCAACATTTTACCGAAGTTGCCTTCCCTTTGTTTGATCTGGTCCTGGGTAAACGGTTTTTCCAAGATGTCTCTGTTCATGGTGTTGCTCCTTTCCCTGGTTGGGGTTGAATTGACTTTGTCTTCAGGCGGTAAAAACTGTTTCATGGTTTGGGTTTCTGAGATGTGTTGCATGTGATCTCCTTTTTAATATTGATGTTGTGGTTTACAGCCCCATGCCCGTCGGAATGATGCCGTTAAAGCAGTGGTCCTTTGCGCAACAATCACCCTTGCCACAGAGAAAGCACCGGCCCGTTATGGCCTCAAACTGCTTTTTTATGATCCACTCACGATGACCGCAGGTGCAGACGAAGAAGTGCGCTTGATTCACGATTGATCTCCTGGTTGCCGTCATGAATTTTTGGCAGCGTGGACATGGGGTTTTGAATTCTTGGTTGAAAGGGTTCATAAAAATCTCCTTTGCTTCGGGTTAAAATACGAAAGGGCCTGCCCGGCATTGACAAGCCCTTGTTGATGTTCTTGGCTGGTTGGTTTTTCCCCGTTTGATTGCAGGGACAGGGGGAGGGGGGATGGTATGCTGTGGGTTTAAGGGTTTAGGTGAGGTGCTTGGGTGGGGTGGTACTGGTGGATAATGCAATGATCCGGTGAAGGGATGGATCGCTTATGGATACTGCTCCCCCCCCTATAATATTTCAAATCAAGAACGAAGATACGTCAAAATATTGCCTACCACCCGTACACACTCACTGGGTTGGGAATGACAAAATGACCATTATGGAAGATATTTGACCCATTCTCTGATTTCCATTAGCTGGAAAGGGTCCCTGAAAATATGGCGGGCGGTAAAAGGAAAGGTTGACCATGATATATCCATTTTTACCAGGAGAGATAGACTGATTCGGAAGTGAGGGTGGGGCATTGGAAGGGTTGATTACCAAATAAGCGAACGATCAATTATGTGTGAAACTCATTACTAAATTCCTCAATATTTGAATAATTAACTTTTTTAAATACAAAATAAGATAAATTTCTTGACTGAAAAACCAATATCTGGTTGACATATACATTTATATTAAAAATTTGTTTAAAAAGTTTAATTTTTGTTATTAGCCAAAATGGTTGCTGATCCAAATGATATATGAAAATAGCATTTTCGAAGAAGATATTGATAAACAGTTAATTCTTCTTGTATTAGATAAAAATTTAAAAATTGTGAAATTTAATTCGCTTTTTTTGAAAACCGTTGGTCTGACAGATGGCTTGCAGAATAGAAGCATAAATGAATTTATCGATTGGGAAAAGACGTATACAAACAAACTAAAAAGTCGAACTCCTATTAATAACTTAAAAATCATCTTAGATAACAAGTTAAAATATGAAAAAGAATTTTTTTGTTATTTAAAAAATTTAGAGATTAACAATTCCTATCCAGTTAAATTTAATTATTCTTATGACGAGAACAGCAAGGCGTTTTTTTTGTTTGGTGTTAAAAACAATGAAATCCAAACGATTGTAAATGAATTATATTGTCATCTTCCATTTTCAACTTTTGCATTTGATGACGATGAAAAAGTAGTCTACCTCAATGATGATCTAAGTGCCTTCGGGCTTAAAAATCGTGAGAATTATCTAAACTGTTCTATTTCAAAAATACTGAGTCAAAAATCACACACCATCGTACAAAATCAATTTGAAGAGCGGAATAAATCTGGAAACGACCATAAAAACAATGACCTGCAACCAGTTCAGATTGAAATTAAAGATGAAGAAGGAAACTACCATTACACTGAAGCATACTTGAGAACGTACTTAATTGAAAATAAAAGAGTCGTTTCAGGTTTCTTGAGATGCAACCAATCCCAAAAACAAGCTATTAAAAAAGCATTCCATGTTTTTGATGAAACGCCACATCCAATATATAGATATTCCTATAATGCACTGGCAAAAAACAAAAGGGACAAATTTCTATTTTCTTATGTAAATAGGGCCTTTGAAGAGGTTATTGGATACAAAAACGAAGAAATCATTGGGAAGTCTTTATTCACTATTTTTTTAGATAAGAATTTTGATGAAATATACGAGAAAGTATATAGGAGATATAAATTAGAACCAATTGAAACTTCATACAGTTACTACATTAAAAAAAAGAATGGCAACAAGCTCCATACAGTCATTCATGCCGTTCCTTTTGTTTTTCATGGAGAAAATCCTTTATTCATACAAGGCGCGTTGCACGATTTAACAAAAGAAGATAAGTATCGAGAAAAACTGGAAAATGCAAATCAAAATCTTGATCTTATGGTTTCAGGAGTCCAGTTTTCTAACGATAGTGATAGTATCGATACCTTCATAAGAGAAATGTTTGATACAATGATAGCCGTATTCGAAGAGAATTGGGGGGTTTTGTATGGTATTGAGGATAGTGAAAATGAGACAAAGATTATTCCGATCATGTCACATAATTGCGTTGAATCGGAAATGACATTACCTAAAAAAAATTATGACACATTTAAACAACTACTGAGTAAATGCAATAATAAATTAGATGATGTTCAAGATATCGAAATTAAAAAAATCATTCTTGAGAACATAGGGTGGGACTGTGCGAATATGGAATCAAATGGGATTGATATTTATGCGATAAGCTTCAGTTCTTTTGATACTCCAGAATTCTTGTTTGTTTATTTCAGCTTTTCTGAATTTAAATTAACCTCGATAGATAAATCTACAATTAGTTATCTATCAAATGTTGTTGTAAACAGGTTGGAAAGAGAGAGAAACGAGAGAGAAAGTAGATTGATATTAAATTCAATGGAAAGCAGTAGCAAACAAATTACTTTAGGTGAGATCTCCTGGGAGATAACACATGAAGTTGGTAATACGGTAAATAATTTAGCGTCTTCTATAGCCGCACTATATGAGAACCCAATTATTGAATCAAATCAAGAACTAAATGTTCAGATAACGGAATTAAAGGACCTAATTGAAGATGCAATAGAAATTGTAACGAAACATCGTACTTGGTATAACCCTTCAAGCCAAATCGAAATTTTTAATCCGAATAAAAGATTAGATGAAATTATTGATGTCTTTAAGAAAAAGCGAAGAATAAAGTCGAAGAAAATAAAGCTCACTTACAAGCCTGGGAAGTTTTTTCCATTAAAAATGGTTAAAGTTAGATTTTCGGAAATTTGTTTTAATTTAATTCTAAATTCATATCAAGCAATTCCTGAAAAAAAGAAAGGTCATATCCATGTCTCAACAGGAATATCTGGGGAGAGTTTTTTTGTAAAAATAGTTGATGATGGTATAGGTATAAAAAAACAAGATATGGATAAGATTTTTGATAAGTATTCAACCAAAAAAAATGGAACTGGTTTAGGGTTGTATGTCAGTAAAAGATTTGCCGAAGAGGTTAAATCAGAATCTGGAGTCAAAGGCCAAATAGAGGTTAAGCCCAATAGTGTTGGCAGCGGGGTAGCATTTACTGTTCATTTACCAAAGGGACTTGATAATGAGTAGAGAAATCGTTGATCTATGCAAACAAACAACAATTTTAGCGATTGATGACGAAAAAAGTTTTTTAAAGAGTTTAGAACGATTATTAAAATATCCTGGACAATTTTTAAAAGCTGAAAATGGAGATCAAGCAATTGATCTTGTAAAAGAATATAAAGTTGATCTTATCTTGCTTGATCAGACGTTGGAAGATGAATTAGGAACAGATGTACTAAAAAAAATATTAAAAATTCAACCAGATGTAAGAGTCGTTCTAATAACTATTTGTGAAGAGAACGATGTACGTTCACAGATGCCGTTTAACCAAAATAGTATTAAAGCTTATTTTCAAAAACCTCTTAAAATAAATAGATACCAAAGATTAAAAGATACCGTTCAAGAGGTTTTAATTTCAACAATCGATAACTCGTTTCATGAAATAAATGATTTTAAACAAATTATTACCGAAAATGTGGGTTATGTTGAAGAATTTGTTGATGAGTTTGCAAATGTAATTTTGTATGATGAAGAGGAAAACGGTCATCAAAGTATACTTCCCAAAGTGGTGTTAGAAAGGAACGCAATATATGAAGGGATGAATTTTATGGCAAAATCCTTTATCGCAGATAGAAATATCATTACTACATTTGGTCGGTTGCCTGACGATGAGGCGACAAAAAAGATTATAGAAGACATTGCAAAAGATATTGACTTTGAATTAGGAAATGATGAATGGTGATAAAGGATAATAACAATTTAAATATTTACGTAATAAATAAAGGATTAGGAGAGAGCATTATTATCAAAACCCCGGATGGGAAATGGGGTATTATAGATTGTTACACTTCAAATCTAAAAAATGCAACATCCAATCCTGTTTTAAAATTATTAGAAGAACATAAAGTTAAAGAAATTGAGTTTGTCGTTTTAACCCATCCTCATAATGATCACTATAGAGGAATGTCACAAATATTTAAAGAATACAATGGACGAATTAAATTTTTTTGGCGGTTTGCAGGTATAAGTCCAAAGCTTTTAAAATGGTTAAAATTAAGAAAAGTTGATATTAAAAAGATCAAATCGAATACTCTTGGAGAAAATATTTCAGATCTCAATATTTTATTTTCTGAAATAAGGAAACAGAAAAAAAATATGCTTAATTTAGGCTTTTTAATTGCCGGTCAGACTATTTACCAATCTAACAACATCCAAATCAGTGTAATAGCACCAAATGGTAACGTTATAGAAAGTTTTGATGAGAGCCTCCAGTTTAGTCAAAATTTAGATTTACCATTTGGGGTAGCTGGTTCAGGAAACGAAAATAGGGTTTCGGGCATTATAAGAATAAAATACGGAGATAGAGATTATCTGCTTTTTAGTGATTCAGACAATTATGCACAGAAAGAACTATTTAAAGAGATTAAAGCAAATAAAACTAAATTTGATCCTGTATTTATTAAAGTTAGTCATCACGGCTCAAAAGAGGGGTACTATGAGGACTTGTGGAAACAATTAGGGTTTAAGAAAGAGACTACCGATTCTGTGATAACACCATATTTAGTCCGTAAACTACCTCGGAAAGATATTATAGCTCAAGTTTCTAATGCATCAAAACTCCACGTTCCGGTCCCGGTTAAAGATGAAAATATTGAAAGAAGACTTAATACTCAGAGTAAAACAATATTTTCTTTAATATCTTATAAAAATTACGAAGTTTCTAAAGCATCATTCGGTATTCTTGCGTTTGAATATGACAAAACAGGAAAATTAATTAATTTAATGAAAGGACCTCTATCTGTTTGAGACAATTTTAAAATAATCTCAGTGGTGTTCACTTAAAATTGAATTTAGACACCGTATTTTTTAGAAATGTAAAAATTACATCGGCCAATGGAGATAATTGAGGGGAAAAATACATCAAAGAGATGCAAATAACCGCAACCCACATTAACGAGCCAATAGTCATCCGATATTTTTTTTGATGGCTACATCTATCGTTCAGTTCCGTGAATTTTGGGACAATTTTATTTGCCACCCCTTTATGTTTTTCTGTGACAAATTCTTTCTGCTCTTCTATCTCTTTTTCAATAAAATTTAATGTTCTTTTGTGATTCGAAAAAAAAGTCCAGGTGAACAGAGCAAAAATCCAGACACTCCCAACAATGATACCATTTTTCAAACTCTGTAAGTTAGTTGTATCGATTCGGGGAGCAGCAAAGATAATTGCAAGCGGTATGGCAATCATTGTTTTTTGCAACTCAGCCAAAGCAGCATTTAATTTGTCAGCAATTTTTAAAATTTTTTCTTCGAGTTCATCAAGGATTTCATCTAATGAAAAATCAGAGATATAAAGATTCCAATCTTGCTCAAAAGTATTTTTAATTCTGGAAAAGCTTTTTAATAGATGCGCAAAAGTGGATTGTTCGGAAGTAGCCGTTAATGCAACTTTTACAACAGATGCCCGTAATAACCGTATCCGCTCTTTTAATCTCGGGGAAGTTAATGATTCTTGTAACAACTTGATACCAGATAATTCATTTAACTCATAGTCACGATAGCAGAGAGGAATTTTGATTTTTACACCATCGTAAAAAAAACAAGTGATCTTATTGTTATCAGTTTCATGGTGATCTGATATTCTCTTAAGGACATTCGCAAAGGTTATTGCATCTATGTATTCTTTAGGTCTCTCAAACTTTTTTTTATTTATTAAGAATATTTTTTGAGGAGCTTCGGTTAAAAAACGAGAATATTTGAGAAGCGTTGCCAGATCTTTTACTATTGCAATATCATCGGTTGGAAGCGGTAATTGCAGTTCAAAATCGACAACATTCCCGTTGAATTCATTGACAATCGACGGGTCTGTCCCTTTGCAAACGCCACCCAAAAGGCTATCCGTAATCCATGCATTCTCCAACAGTATAACGATATCAGGCGCGTTATCTTTAGAAATTATTATTTTAACTATTGGATTCCGTTCAGAATCCTCCCAAAGAATACCTTCACAATTTGTTAATATCTTTATGAGACTTTTATGTTCCTGGCTCAAATCCATTTTAGGACTCGTCTCGGAGCACTCTTGTTATGCTCTCTGGAGGATCGTTAATAGTCACTTTATTTCCATTCTCATCCAATTGAATTCTTGTACCCAGCATACTTGCAGGAAATTTCAGCTGAATACCTTCACCACTTGCTTTAATTTCCTTAAGTTTTTTTAAATGTGTTTTGTGTGGTTCAAATCCGTTACCTATTTTATAATCTCCCTGGTTGATAAACTCTAAAAATTTTTGTGGCTCATTATCTGAGACTATTTGACTCAACGAATCTAATAAAATATTATCGCGATCAGTACAATAGTCAAAAATTATTTGTTTCAACTCCTGCTTTTTCCCCTTGGAATATTCTTCTTGTTCTGCAAAATCATTTATTGCACGAATAAGTTCAGTGGTCTGCAATGCGGAATTTGCAAACTCATCACAACCAATCGCTTTTAAAAAATATTGGGGTGTTGTTTGGGTTGCCCGGCCTTTTATGAATGTAATGTATTGGTTTTGAGGGGTATTTTTCCATGTTGATATGTCAATCTGACAACCAATATGGAGCTTATCCATTTCCAAATGTTTTGCTTTGTCAATATCCAAGTCTTTATTAATAACGCAACCTGTTGTTTGCCGCAGGATAGTTATAAATATAAAACGATCAACATTTTCGATATATGAAATAAATAGAAGGTAACCACCAGTTGCTAAATTTTCATTTGCGATCCTATCTTTTAGAAGATTTAAACTTGCCTTCGTGAAATCAATAAAAGATTGCCCGTTATTACTATTAATAAAAATGTCAAGGAATGTACTAAAACGAAATGTTTTTGTATCTTTATCGAACCTACCAAGCCCTTTGGTTACCTTACGATGATATAAAGAGTGAAGATTTGTGAATAAAGTTGAAAGGCCCTCTGTTTTCGGGAGTAGTTCCTCTCTATGTTTAATTGTAGGTTGTCCTCCTTTTAATTTCTGCAAATCATGAACAATTGCATATTCTATCTCCATATTCACTCCTATATTAGGTTACCCATCAGTACGACTTGAACTTCGCGATTGATAAAGATAAGGCATTTGCAAAGCATAATGAAATCATTTAAACCGTTCACGGAATTATCCCGTATATGCTTTAAGAATAAGAGCCTGCTTCATTAAAGCAGGGTAGAGCGCCAAAATCCCATCTGACCCTAAACTGTTACTCTACTTATATCCTTGTGTCAATTATTGAATCAGCAATTCTCAATATGGATTTTAATCAACTCAAGGATACCGAAACCTGTTGAAATCACGTTAGCCGAAATCATGATTTTATGATATTTCAGCCTCATTTGGGCCAAATTGAGAATTGCTGTTATTGAATAATAAGTTCCCAATAAACGACTAAAACTGTATCCTTTTGTTTTTGTAACTTATCGGTTGTTCCCGCCTTAGGAGAGTGAGACGCTATTGATTCTAATCAGAGATACCTAAACGTCCACTCGACGATTATCGTAATTTACACCTCATCAGTCATAACAACGCGTGTACTGACTCCCTTTCAAAATCAGCCAATTATTCTTGCCTAAACGCATTATCAGGCACCATTTTTCGAGAATACAACAAAAAGTCAATACATTTAGCATCCCGAATAACTTCAAAAAAATTCCGAACCATTTAATAACTACGTATCTACCCTTATGGTTGCGATTGCAAACGTCAATCCTTTAACGATATAAGAAAGGCTATCATGGAAAATATTTTGGCGATGTGCTTGATCCTCTTAGTTTCGGCAGCTGCAGCCCATGCGGATTATCGTGGTTGCTGTAGTGAACATGGTGGTATTGTTTGTGAGAATGGAATCACCCGGTGTATTGACGGTACGGAATTATCAGAAAGTTGTCAGGCCAAAGACTGCAATATCTGTGAAGAATCGGTATTCAGTCCCGCTGCCTCTGATAACATCAAAGTTGCCAGTTTCAATATCCAAGTGTTTGGACGTTCAAAAGCTTCCAAGCCAGAGGTTATGGGAGTGTGGCCCATATCATTCCCAGCTTGATATTATTTCCATCAAATCATTATCCAATGGGGTATTTCGGATAAATTAGCACCCAGAAAAACTAAAAAAAAACTTTAACCACTGTGGTATTTTGTAATCTACCTTTATGGTCCGATTGTAAAATTGAACATACTGATATTATTGAGTATAGGTAGATATTAAGGCCTGTTTTTACAGTATCTGTCACAAATCCGTTACACTCATTACACTTTCTGTAACCGATTACAGCCACCCCGTTACACACACTTTTCATTTTTTGGTTGCTGGCGGCAGGCGTGGCAAAATTATTGGCAATGATCTTAATAACGGCCATGGGCCGACCTGACATATCAACTGCCAGGCTTAAGCCCACAACGAAACATGAAAGTAACTCAGCAACTTATTGAAACTTTCATATAAAAGGGAAGTATGATGAACGGGAAAACGATACCAAAGGATCGAACGATATACCCTAAAAAAATGACACCAACGTGATCGGGATTTTGATTGAGTCAGCGGATCATCGTTTGAGAGAGTATGCAAGATGAAATTTATATCAATTGTGCCCAAAAGAAAAATCCATTTGAGACGGCGCTTTCTGAAAAGATAGAGGGTAGGGGGACTCAGAGTTTTTTGACCGGTATCAGATTGTGCCCATAAAAATTCTGGGATTGATGTATTTTGATGAAAAAATATAGGCCAAAGGACCGTTAATCCCTTGGCCATAGGTGTGCCTGGTTGTGCCCAAATTGTGCCCGTCAAGGTCAAATAATTAAAAACAAATCCAAACGAAACCAAAAGTAGGACGAGAAAACGCTTGATAGACAAGGGTTTGAAATTTTAATGCAATATCGATTTGGCGCATTAAGGTCTTAAAATCCCTCGCCCGCAAGGGTGTACGAGTTCAATTCTCGTCCCAGGTACCAAATAAAAACAAGGAGTTAGCCTGTCTGTGGCGCTCCTTTTTTTATTGGTGGATTTCAACAGAAAGCAAGTGAGCAATCTTTGATATATTGGCTATATGCTTTTATTTTTAGTTTTCCCGATATACCCTCCCCCAAAACGGGGAGGGCTCGCCGGGAAAGGCGGTCAGGAAACCGTTCGTTCAAAACCGGTGATCAGCCGGTTTCTATCCCAGGGGAACGGGTTGGGTCATGCAGATGTTTTCCCTAATTCTTCACGGATAACCTTACGCAAAATATTTTCAAGGCCCGGTTGGTCGGTCTGGTTTTCTGCAATGATTCTTTTTAGGCTTTCATTTATAAGGGGCTGGTACCCTTTTTTTCCTGCTTTTGATTTGAAATAACCAATAACCCCGGCATCCAGCATAATGGTAATCCGTTGTTTTTTTCTACGGGCTTTAATCCCTGACGAAAAACAGCCCTGTCAAAATCAGCCTGGGGTAACTTCCGGGTATTCATCATCCATAGAGGTTTTTGAAATAGAGTCGTTGTTCATTTTCAAAAACTTAATGGCCTGGTCCTTTTCTTCCTTTGGGAATCCCTTCATTTCTATGCCTTTGAAACATTTACCCTCCAGGTTCACAAGTTTATGAATCCATTTTTTATGGGTAACGACAGCAATCCTGCTGAAATGGGAAAGTCCAAATGCAAAAAAGAATTTAAATTTTTCTATCATTGCATCGAACTCCGCGCCACCGATACTCACCACTTCCTGATAAATTATCAGTTTTTCATTCTTCCTGATTTTTTCTTTGAAAATAGCGAGAATGGTTTTCATCTCTTCTTCCGTGATCTTGCCTTCTATTCGATAGGAGATGGCATTAGTCAGACCAATATCTATTATTTCGATCATGTCGGTAATCCTGATTTCAGTTTGCTCTGTGGGTTGTTTTGATGATGAAACAATTCATCCCTCCTGTATCCCTGTAAAAAGATACCCCCCGCTCTACTATTCTTCATAAATATCTATATCCGGATAATATTTTTTTGCACAGTCCAGGCATATGCCATGGCTTAATTGGGCTTCGGAATGCTCTTTAATGTATGATTCAATTTGCGTCCAATACCCCTCGTCATTCCGAATCTTTTTACAGTGGGAGCAGATAGGAAGTATGCCTTTTAACGTTTTGATTTCTGAAAAAGCCTTCTCAAGCCTCATTGTTCTCTCAGCGACACGCTTTTCAAGCTCCATATTTAATTTGCGCAATGCTTTTTCAGCATTTTTTCGTACCTTTAATTCGTTTTTGAGTTCGGTATTGATGCGTGCATTTTCAAGGGCAATGGACGCTAATTCGGCAAAACGATGCATGTTTTCACGATCGCTCCGGCCAAAAGGTTTTTGTGAATCAAATGAACCTAAACCGATGACGCCAACAATACTGGTTTTAGATTTCAAAGGTATGCCGATGGCAGAATGCAGCTTGTCATATATTGGATGCTGAATTCGCCGTGACCATGTGGCATAATCATCAATAAGAATCGCTTTGCCGGTATTATACACTTCTCCTGCCAATCCTTGATTTGTTTTGATTCGCGTGCCGAGAAGATCGGTGTAAATGCCCTGTCCAAGTTTAATGAACAACTCATCCGAATCGGAATCGTAAAGATAAAGAAAGGTGTCCGGTGTCCCAGCCAACCGGCCGGCTTTTGAAAGTATTCGTTCGAGTAGATCCTCGACCTTGTCGTTGGAAATTAAACCGATGGTCGTTTCATGTACGCTATCTATGTAGTGCCTCTGGCTGGAGAGCGCTTTGCGTAAAAAATGAACCTCATGTTCTAAATTGGGTGCGGCTCTTTTACGACATGTCTGACCAAAGCTGGTAGTCATGATATTTGCCATTCTTTGCCAGCATTACTTGATCACTTTTAGATGCCCCCGTCGTTTCGGTGAAGGTTTTGGTAGCTTTGTAGCCGGAACCTCACCATGTTGATAAAGAGCCCGGTGATTACGTTCGTATTCGCAGGCTTCATGAAAATTCCAATACTCATCAAAATCGTTACTACTCCGCAAGGCACGCAGACGCAACACTGCTTCAGCACTGGACAACCGCCATTTGGCACCAGTTATATCCATTCGGTCCTTTACAAGATGACGACATGCGCCCTCAATAACTCCTGTGGCAATAGGGAGGCCAAGGTCAAGATAATGATGGTATTCAAGGTACGGTGCTTTATTTTTCAAATACGTTGCGCAGGCTTCTACAGGTTTACGTTGTTTGTCTGTAAATTTTTTTAATGTAGCACTTCTACGCATCCCCCCTGCCATCAATCCGGCCTTGCCATCGAGTACTTTAGCCAAGCGGTACTGGACCCATTTTTCAAGCTCCGGGCCGGATTTGGGATGAAATGCCCTGCCAGCTTTCCAGAGGTATTCAATAACATGAATAATATCAACAATGATCGTAAGGGCCACATTTTGTCTTTTGGCCATACGTTTCAGGATTCGTAGTTGTTGATTTTCGCCGTCCACTAAGGCAACCCAATGTTTTTCGTGGTTGGGATCACGGTGGGAGGCCTCAGAAAAGGCCGATGCAATGACCTGCTCGGCTGATTTTTCAAGGCTTGCCCATACACGCTTTTGTTCCGGGTGAGGGCTTGTTTTTGTATTCGACTTGTCATTCCCCGGAAGCAAGTCTTGGGGCGTACGTTTAAACGTATCTATAGTATATACAGCGGCAACGGTTGCCATTCGCTTGGCATTTTTCTTTTCCCCTTTGGATAGCCGGCTTTCCATCTGAGGCTTTCGTTTCCGGGCAGCTTTCCGGGTTTGTTCCCGCAGGTCCTGCTCATGCATTACCACGCCCTTACCATCGGTGGTGATTACCAGTATTGGACCAGTAACTGTCTCATCCGCCGGGCTGCATTGCCGTATTTCATAAAATGCGTCAAAATCCCGAGCTGCTCGCTGTGTTAACTCTTCTACCTGACGTTTGGGAATATCGGCTCCAGTGGTTTTCTTGATCGTTTCGACAGTCTCGTCAAAAGAACTCTTTGAAGCGTTTTCAGCCACACGGCGACGAAGTTCGAGGGAATAAAGTTCTGGGGGAAGATTCAATCGGGCATCCAACGGGTGCAAACTTGCCACGCCCTTGTTTCCATATCCGGCACGACTTTCCGATACCGTTCCAAATACGGTTTCGATTTTTCGATCCTGTGGCCTCACTTTCGGTCGAACAATGCCATCGGCTCCACAGACCGGCTCTTCACAATGACTGGGACCGAGCTTGTCTAAATGTTCCTGAAGCAGGATGCGCATCAGCTCACGTCCTCGTTTTTCAAGTTCTTGTTCCAAATCACTGAGTTTCACTGAATGATTCTCCTTGGAATTAAGAAAATTGACAATATCATCATAGCATTTTTGCCCCGGATCAATGACGGGGGAAGGTAAATGCTCCACAGCAGAAAGGGAAACCGCTGGATTCATATCCCCTCCCTGAGTTGGTGAACAGCATCTTTTTCCAGTGGATATACTAATATGGTTTTTACATCAGCGCCATGACGTTTGCCGAATCGGTCCATGCGCCCACGACCAGTGGTTTTCCCCAACTCAATCCAGGTCGATGCCCGATAACAGCCACCGTGGAATTGTTGTCGATCCACCAATGTCTCTACCAGCATGGGTTTAAGACCATACTGCTGTTCCCAATCATCTCTGAGTTCCCGGAGACTACATGACAGTATCATGTTCGCTAAATTTTGGATGGGAGCAAGGATCAGAAAACGGCTGTTGTTCACCACCTTTTGTAGAGCGACCTTACGCCTTTCATCTGTCCAACCGATCCATTCATCGCGAGCACGCATCCGCCAGGCAGGGCTTGAGAACTGGATGCACCCCACAATTTCTCGATGGGGACGGTTTACATAAATCAGATACTGCAATCTGGCGCCAAAAGGCATTGCATATCCCAGGTAATGATGGCGACCGATGAGTTCCTTAAACAGATCCCTCTGCTCTCGATTCTGAACCCGCTGTATCTCAAGAGGTGTAAATTCTTCTACGCTGCCACGCAAAGTGCTGTGGGGTTGCTTACAGGGTGTTTGGGGAATACTCTTGTGAAAAACGATCTTTGTTTGTTGTTTCTTTTCAGGAAGGGTTAGAGCTCCCTTGGCCTCTAAAAGCTCCAAAAAATCACTACATTCCCGGACTTTTAGCCGATCATTAGGGCGTTTCCATTCCAGAAGTTCGCATACGGTATGTGCCAGTTCTCGTCGGCTAAGGCCTCCACAGGTAGCAACGACTTCCTGGATTAATGCGATTTTTTTACCGGTAAACTTTCGACCACAAAAGGTTTGTTGCTTGATTTGCATGTCATCTACCTCCCGCTATTCTTTCATAACGGAATTATGACTCGCTGTCCAGGAAATTTTTGCAATTTACATCAGATAGTCACTGACAAATGAATTATCTTGCTGGAAAGCAGCATAAAAATAAGACTAACAACCCTGAACACCTTTAATGACCATGGCTTTCATATGTTTCAAAAGAGCCGCACCCTTCTAAATTTGTTCTATTGTGACGCTTATCATATGACATAACTGCCCTTGGCTAACTCCTGCTCTGCCGGGAACTCACCGGTGTTTGACATTTAGAGGCTTTCATGAATAACGACGCAAGCTTATCCCATAGCCGTTGGGAATGCAAATGCCGTGGAAATACTTTGTATATTGTAACTTCTTTGGGGCCGGTGTAAATTGCCATTAGGTCAAGATGCTCAAAAATAGCAGTGTCCAATATCCTTCTTCACATTATTCCAAGGAGGCATGTCTTATGAAAAGATTTTTTTTCTTTTTGATCATAGCCGGCATGATAGTGCTGAATATTTTTCTGTTACGTTATGGATACTATCTGCTCTCCTTTGTATTACAGTGCAGTTCGGTGGGGGGATTGTTTTTTATCTATAAAGCAACATCAAATAAAGATATTGAAAATTTGGTATTGCTCTACTTGAAAACGCACAAGGGCGCTACGAAGAGCGAGCTTGTTGCCCACATAAAGAAAAAAACCGGTGAAAAGGCCAACGTCAATTTATCAGTAGTTGTTGATGAAATCATAGAAAATCTCAGGATGAAAGATTTGGTTTTTATAGAAAAAGGGATTGGCTCAAACATTGGAATTTGCATTTTACCCAAAGAGAGAGGGCCGAACTGACGCCGTCACACGTGATTGTATGTCCACAAAACGTTAAGTCGGCTTTAAGCAAACGCCTTATTTCAATGATGAAGTTTATTTTCCCTGTCGATTTTACAATGGCGGATAGGGGTTTTCTCGATTTTCAATCTGTCTGAAATATTATTTTATTTAAGATCAGGCCTGACCCGGGTGCAATTTCTTTCAACGGCAAGGTCTGACTGCCTGAAAGGGATTGTTTAATGTGGTTTAGATCGATATTTTTTTTCCCGAGTTTAAACAACTGCCCCATGATTAAACGGACCTGGTATCTTAAAAAACCAGAGGCCTGAATTCTGAGCAGCCAGCTTTTTTCCGGAAAAAAACTGGCCTGGAATTCAGTGTTTTCTTCAATCCGGCAGACATGGATGTTTCGTTCAAGGCAGGTTTGGGGCCCAGGTTTGGTGCAGTATGAACCAAAATGATGCCGCCCTTCAAAGAGCCTTGCACCCTGTTTCATCAATTCAATATCAAGGTCTTCCGGAACCGTGTGCATCATGGCCGCACAGAATGGATGGCTTGTGCATGCACATGCAAAGAGGTAAAGATATTCTTTTATTTTGGGCGAACGGATAATATTAAAGGTACCGGATTTTTCTTCCACGCCTG
Source organism: uncultured Desulfobacter sp. (assembly GCF_963666675.1). Lineage (NCBI taxonomy): Bacteria > Pseudomonadati > Thermodesulfobacteriota > Desulfobacteria > Desulfobacterales > Desulfobacteraceae > Desulfobacter > uncultured Desulfobacter sp. Next base: position 1,750,591 of record NZ_OY762929.1, read on the forward strand.
TCACACGAATATCATTGGGCAGGTTTATATTTAATTGTGACTGCAGAGCTTCCACGTCCAGTGCATCACGGACAAAAAACATGAATGCTGAATGATTCGCAGATACTTTTGAATCGGTTCGGCTGGTGCCCAAAATCCTGAATTCGGAGTTTTCAAGGATAAAACCAAGGGTTTTTTCAATCATGCCTTCAATGGTTTTTACACCTGACTGCTTCTGCCAGCCATGGTACCGGAAGCCCAGATACTGGATATGAATCAGGTAGTGGTATAATTTTTTTTGTGTCAATTGCTGCTCAACCAGTAAAACCGATATGGGGGAAGTACAAGCTGGTCTTTAAACAGGGTTGGGGAATTTCCGGAGTAAAGGTCTCTTATGTGTTCACCCATCCTGAACCCCTGGGTTTCGAGGTCGGAGAGGTTTAGATATTGGGGATGTGCGTCAAAGTTTCCCACAACCAGAACACTCTTTCTGGTTGTGATGTTAAAACGGATGTAGGCCAGCAACTGGGGATTACCGATTTCCAACATTTTGCGGTTGTTGAAATCTGAAAATTCCGAAATCTCTTTGCGAACGGCGATCATTTTTTTCAGTGCGTTAAATATTTTATATTCCACCGTTCCCGGTTGGTTGCGGCGCAGGGCCTGTTCCCAGTCGATTCGAGGCCGGTGGGCCCATCGGCTGTCATTGGCTTTACTGATGTCTTCAACATAGGAATAGTCATTGATGGTCCCAAGTTCGTCGCCGTAATAGATCAGCGGGATTCCGCCGAAGGAGAAAATAATGCTGTGCAGCAAAAGAATGTGCTGGATAATGAGATCAATTTTTTCCTGGTCATTCTCCTCTAACGCTTTTTCCAGCCCGATTAAAGAGGTCAATGTGCCCGAAATCCGGGCGTCATTGGTCTTTTTATTGTGGGCAAACAACAGGCCCCGGGCGGAAGAATTTTCAAATTCGCCGGCAAAGTAGTTGATGATAAAATCCCGGTGGGATCGGGGTTCGTATCCGGCCTGGACAATATCATCGTCTGTAAACCCCAGGCCGATATCATCGTGACATCTTATGTAATTGAGCCAGGTGGCCCTTTCCAGTTTATCCGGCAGGTTCTTGAGCCCCTGGGATAACAGGTTGGCGTTTTTGGTGGCCACGGCATCCCATAATAATGCCATTAAGGTGGCGTTATATGCAATTTCACACTCTTTTGCATTGATGGCGTCTTCACCAAAGTACTTGACGATCTCCACCGGGGCCACGATCGCCTCGGCAATAAATACAACCCCGGGCGCAGTGATCTGGCAGCAGTCTTTAAACAATTGCAGTAACTTATGGGCTTCATATTCATTTTGACTGGTACTGCCGATTTTTTTCCACAGGAAGGCAACCGCATCCAGCCGCAATACATCCACCCCCTGGTTTACCCAGAACAGCAGCACATCCAGCATTTCGATAAACACCGCCGGGTTGCTGTAATTCAGATCCCATTGATAGCTGTTAAAAACCGTCATGACCCATTTTTGCATGGTGTCGTCCCAGGTAAAATTGCCCGGGGAGCTGTCCGGAAATATTTCGGGCAGGGTCTGTTCAAACATGTCGGGAATTTCCCGGTTTGCAAAACAATAAAAGTACTCCTGGTAGCGAGGGGCGCCCGAGCGGGCGTTTTGCGCCCATTCGTGCTCGTCGGATACGTGGTTTACCACCACATCCAGGGTGAGCAGCATGCCCCTTTGTTTCATCTCTTTGGCCAGATTTTTTACATTTTCCAGGGTTCCCACCTTGTCGTTGATCTTTCTGAAATTACTCACGGCATATCCGCCGTCACTGGCCCCTTTGGGGCATTCGAGAATAGGCATGACATGTACCAGGTTAATTCCCAATTCCTGCAGGTAGGCAAGTTTGTCCTGGACCCCTTTCAGGTTGTCGGCGAATCCGTCTGCATATAGTGTCATCCCCACCCATTTCTGGTGAAGAAACCAGTTGAAATTTTTTTCCCGTTCCAGGTCACTTCTTTTCAGCTTCCTGGGCCTTTTTATATACTGCCGTGCCATGGTTTCGACGAGATTGAGCAATTGCATTTTAAAATCATCCCGTTCGCCATATAATCTTTGAAAAATGAGGAAAAGGCTGTAAAAATTGGCACCAAGGCGGGTATAGAAGTGGTGCAGATCCTGGTTTCTGATTTCCGGTTTAAGCCTGTCCAAAATTTCGTTTAGTATAGAATGTGAGAATTGTTCGTACATAGCTTGGCTCCTGTGTCGCCTAAGACAGCCGGTAAAATAGTTTAGGGGTGACCAACGATTTTTTTCAACAGATTGTACAAAGACTTTTCATTCCCGATATTCGTCACCATAACAAAGTGATATGAATATTTAAAGTGACAAATATATATGGAGTAATCGTGGAATGGTACCATGGCAGGCCGCCTGAATACACGTTGATCTGATACAAGCCGAATGGCCATGGGCCTAAATAAGGCCCAAGCGCAATTACAATAAAAAAAATTACAAAATAACCGTCCTGTTCCCGTGCAGGAAGATCCGTCTTTCGGTGTACATTTCAATGGCCCGGGCCAGCACTCTGGCCTCTGTCTCCTGTCCCAGAATCTGCAACTTTTTCGGGCAATGGCGGTGATCGATACGCATGACGTCCTGGTCTATAATCGGGCCTTCATCAAGATCCCTTGTCGCAAAATGCGCGGTGGCCCCGATCAGTTTTACACCACGCTCATACGCCTGATGATAGGGCTTTGCGCCTTTAAAGCCCGGCAGAAATGAGTGGTGGATATTGATCACACGCCCGGCATATCTTTGGCACATATTTTCAGAAAGGATCTGCATGTAGCGTGCAAGGACGATAAGTTCTGTATCCGTTTCTTCAATAATTTTGAAATGCTGCTCATCCACCGTCTTTTTATCGACCTTCTGGGTGGGCACATGATAAAACTTAAGCCCGAATTGCTCGGAAAGCTCACGGTTTACTTCATGATTTGAGACCACCCCAACGATTTCTATGTTAAGATGCTTGGTCCGCCAGCGATAGATAATATCGTTCAGGCAATGATCATCTTTGGACACCAGAACAAGGGTTTTAACCGGTTCATCCATCTCTCTCATATGCCAGTTCATGCCGAACCCCTTGGCCACAGCCCCAAACATGGTTCTAAATTTTTCCTGTGCGCCGTCTGTTATGGCAGAAAACATAACGCGCATGAAAAACTGGTTGGAATATGGGTCGTCAAATTGTGACGACTCTTCAATATTACAGTTTGAATCACACAACGCATTGGCAACCGCGGCAACTATTCCCGGACGGTCATCACAATTCAGGCAAAGTATGTACAAGGAAAACCCCCCTCTTTTTCTCTCAAAATATTAAAATCGAAAGCCTTTATAATAAACACTTTTGCCCAGGACAAGAATTAAATTGGGGTTTGCTGTAATTGCCTGTAATGTAATGACTATGCTGTTGTTAAAATCCCAAACAACCATAGGGTGTCGGCCTTAGACTGCAAATTTGAATGGAGAATGAATATGCCCACCCTGTTTGATGAATTTTGAAGAGCATCTTTTAAATTTGATAGCCCAAAATCAATCAAACACCCTCGGTTAAATTTGAAATAGTCATCTGTTCTGCCGATACAATGGCAGCGTTGTATTCTATAAATTTATCAAAAACCTCTTTTTGTATAAACTCTGACTTGAGATATTCTTCGTGTTTTTCCTGACTTTCCCAGATACAAAAAATATACATAATGGTTTTATCGTCCAAATCCCGGCTGCACTGATATTTTATACATGCATCCACATTATCCGTAATATGTTTTTGCACTTTGCGCGCCTGGGAGATGGTCTGATCCACAAACTTTTCGTCTACGCAAAATTTATAGAAAATTGCAATCATTCATACCTCCTTGGTTTATGGTATTGGAAGGACGCTTTGTAAAACAGATCGTATTTCCCGGCAAAATGCTGATGTTGTTAAACCTCTCTATTTTGATCATGGGCCTAAACCCTTAAGCGCATCCACAAACAGTCTTGATAATCCGTGAACATATGAAAAAGCAATCCAATGGACACGATTTTAATCGTTTTGGTCCAGGCAAAGAAAAAGAGCAGAAGATAAACCAGGATCGCGTAGTAAGAATGTAATGGATGGGTTCCGATGCTGCATCTTGCCGGATCGAATATCGGATCCGCAAGTAAATGGTCCAAATCCACCAGCATCGTGGCAAGCATGATTCCCCACGCCTTTTTCCACTCTTTTCGATAAAATATCCAGGCAATTACGCCCGGAAAAGCCAGATGCAGGCTGTAGTGGATTATTTGTTGTAATGCATACAGCATGCTTTTGTCGTCCTTTTTATCATTCAGGATTTTTTGGCGCGTCCCCATAAAGGATCATGGCCGAATCTTTCTGCCCACCACTCTTCGGCGGATAGGTATTGTTGAAGCTCTTCATTCCATTTAATCATTTGCCGATATCTTTTTTAGTATTATATTTATTCATATAGGCTTAAACAACTTCATTAAAGGTGTCTTATGGACGTTAACGGGACAACCCGTACAGGCGCATCAACCAATGCCATGAAAAAAGCCATGGCCATGCCCAATCTTTTGCTGGATCTGCTTGGGAAAACGCCCGGGACAAGCCAGTCTCTTAATACCCAACCCACTGAAGTCCAGCAGGCAGCAGATCTTGCAAGTGTCACAGGTAAAGGTAAAATTATTGATATCGTTGGGTAGCATTGGGAACTGTTACCTGTTACCGGGTCAGCCTGTGGCCCCTAATGCGTTGGCAATGGCATTGACGCACTGCAAAAGGGCAAACAAATAATGATCCTCCTCTTTCGCCTTGGTCTCTTTTGCGTTGCGCCATTTCTGCAGTAATTTAACCTGGGCTTCGTGCAGGTTGTCGAGGGCCTCGGCTCTGAGTATGGTCGAGTAATAGTGATTAATACGTCGTTCGTTAATCGGCCGCTGTAACACATGGGCCACCATCTTACGGGTCAGGTCCAATTCGTTTTTAATCATCTTCATGATTCGATCGCAAATCTGCGTATCTTCGACCAACGACGCATATTTTTTCATGATCCGCTCATCGGTTGCGATCAGGCTGCTGTCCAGATTTGTCATCACGAAACGTACAAAAGGATTGTATTCAACGAAATGAAGCAGATGGTTGTATGCGTCCGGGTCCTGGTGTTTCAGTTCATTCAGGGTGGAGCCCACCCCGTACCAACTGGTAATATTGAATCTCGATTGCGCCCAGCTGAACACCCATGGAATGGCCCGCAGATCCTCCATGGTGCGTTTCCCGGTACGGCGCGCAGGCCGGGAACCAATTTTACTTGACTCGATCACATCAATGGGGGTTGCCTGGGAAAAAAATGTGATGAAATCAGGGTCGCAAATCAGCTGTCGGTAATGATGACGCCCCCGATCGGCCAGGCGATGGAATAACTCTTCAACTTCATCACGCCCTTGTGTGGTGTTTTCGTGCAATACGGTTTGTGCCGTAACACTGGCAACCATCAGCTCCAGGTTATAGGCCGCATTCACCAGGTTGGCATATTTTCGCTCAATGGTCTCGCCTTGCTCGGTAACACGGAAATGACCATTGATTGACCCGTGGGGTAATGTTTTGATGAACCAATGACTGGGGCCTGCACCCCGGCTGATGCTGCCCCCGGTGCCGTGGAAAAAACGGATTTTCACGCCGTGTTTTTCGCCGGTCCGGGTCAGCTCTTTCTGTGCCTGGTGCAAAAGCCAGGAGCTGGCCAGTATCCCGCCGTCCTTGTTGCTGTCGGAATAACCGATCATCACATCCTGAATCAACTGGGCATCCGGGTTTTTCCATGACTGCATCTGCAAACTGGTTTTCACGATCGGTTGACCCAGATAATCATCCATAATGCCCGGGCTGCGCTTTAGGTCCTCAATGGTTTCAAAAAGAGGTACCACAGGCAGAATCGCCCCCAATTGATCCTCTTTGGTTTCAATTAGACCCACTTCGCGCAGGAACAGATAAACGGTGAGCAGATCTTGGGTATTCCGGGTCATACTCACGATCAGCTTGCCGAATGCATTGGGGCTGTAACGCTGGACATGGTCACTGACGACCTGTAGCGCCCCAATCACATTTTGCCCTTCCTGGCCCAGGGATGTATGGTGCACTAAAAACGGGCGGTTGATTTTTAGCTCCTGATCCAGAAACCTTCGCCTGGCGTTCCGGGATTCTTGGATCCGGCCGGCGGCTGTTGCCCCTAAAGACGCGGTGACCAGCTGATTTAAAGCCTTTTCATGATAATCACTGTTTTGGCGAATATCCAATTTTGCCAGATGAAACCCAAAGATTTTTAAGATTCGCTTCATCCGCCCGACATCAACATGGGCCACCTCAGCGATACCGCATTTTTTCAACTCATCGTGAAGCAGGTTCAGGTCCGCAATCAATGCAATGGAGCTTGTGTAGCTATTGGGTTTGTCTTTTAATTCAAGGTTGAACTCCCGGCTCAGATCAATGGGGATTTTGTGTATCAAAATAAGGACATAGGCCTTAAATATCTCTTCGGCATGTTCTCTAAGCTCAGCGTCGGCATTCGTCCCCACTTCCTTGGCAAGTTCTTTGATCCGCCCGGCAAACTTTTGGCTTACCTGGGAGATGTTGTGATAAATGCTGAGCTTTTGGGATAATTTTTTTAATTCATTTTTAATGATATAAAAGGCGTGGATGCGCAGCTTTTCAATGGTCTGTTGGGTGATCTCCGGCGTCACCAGAGGGTGGCCGTCACGGTCGCCGCCAACCCAGTTGCCAAAAGAGAGTACCGGAAGTAAATCCGAATCATTGAGCACCGTCGGGTCAAAGCCCGATTCCTGCCAGGCGTGGCGCAATCGTTTATCCAGCATCATGATCACACTGGGAAACACATGGGTCAGATAGTGCAGGATATTGTCCAGCTCCGATTCCAGCCGGGGCTTTTCGATATAAATCTCTCCCACATGCCAGGCGCGATGCAGGATCTGTTTGATCTCCTGGCGAATGTCCGCCTGTTCAATTCGGGTGTACATCCGGTTCTCCCGTTTAACGAGCAACAGGTATAATTCCCGGTACTCCTGTAACACCACGGCGCGTTTGGCTTCTGTGGGATGTGCCGTTAAAACCGGTTCGACCAGCACGTTGGGTAAGACCTTTAGGATTTGGGACTCAATGACCCCCCTGGACTTCAAATATCGGAATTGATTGGCCCACAGCCCGTTCACCTGGGCCATATCTTCATCTTCTTTGTGGCGGCGGCTTTGCACCGCCCCATTTACCTCCACCAGGTTTAGGAGCTGAAAACAGATGGACATCATATGGATGTACGCATTGCTTGTCAGATCTGCGTCTGACGGAACGGCGGCGTTCAGCCACGGGATCAGCCCGACCAGCTTGGGCTGATTATTTTCCTCCAATACCTCTTTAAAGCAGGTCAATAGAAAATGAAGATCGTCATAGGGCTTGCCCAATGCATCTTTGACCTGGGTGAAAACTGTATTCATGACTTGGTCGACCCAAATTGGTTTAGAAGATACCAAAAGTATGTATCAGTTCACGACGATTGTCAAATTGGGTGATTTTTTAAAAGTGAATGAGAACTTTACTCCCCAGGCGGCTCTTCATCATCTTCATGGCGCAGGGAATTGATGAATTTTTTCAACGGCTTCAGGTAAGGAATGATAATGAGTACACAGATGGCGCCAAAGACATATTGGAGCATTTCAAATCGATGCTCAAGAAAATCAAATCCGTAACACCAGGCCACGATGGCTGTCAGGGTCCCAAGGCCTGCCGCACTGAAATTGCTGAACAGAGGCATCCTGAGCATATACCCGATGATGGTTCCCACCACAGGACCCGTCACAGGCAGGGGCGCCATCACAAATGCAAATATGCCGATCCAGCCCCAGCGCGCAATTTTATCTTTTTTCTCCTCGGCCTTTTTCTTGAGTTTGCTCATGGATCGATTGATCCAGGCCGCCTTGAAGATACCGCTGGTACTCAAAACAAATACGGCATAGGTATAGCAGACAATCAGGCATTCCAAATAAAAATTCAGGGCAATGGTGGTAACAGGGTCAAATCCGTTCAGGATGCATAGACCGATGCCTCCGGCCCGGCTGCCCACACAGTGGGTCAGAAACGCAATAAAGGCGACATTTGCGTTGGGTTCTCCCCGGAACATGCCGATGATGACAAAAAGAAGAAACAGGGCGGTAAATATAAAACCGGTCACAAGGACCCGGCCTTCAGTGGTGCTCAAAAGAAATTTTTTCATTTCTAAAATTTTTTTTCTAAATATTTTTTGAAGACCGGTTATAAAGTATGCCGGGGTTGTTGTCAAGACGGACTGTAATAATAATGGGTTACAGTTTTATGCCCACAAACAGGGTTACAATACCCAGGGTCATCTCCTTGAACCGGATCTCTTTGAATCCTGCTGCCTTCATCTGGCCTGCAAAGGATACGGGGTCGGGAAATTTCAATACGGATTCGGGCAGGTAGGCGTACGCATTGCCGTGTTTTGAAAAAAAAGAGCCGATCAGCGGCAATATTTTTTGAAAGTACAAAAGATAAAGTTTGCGCATCAACCCTTTCTGGGGGGTGGTCAGCTCGAGAATGATAATTCTGCCGCCCGGTTTCAAGGTGCGGTGGAACTCTTTCATGGCCCCGATGCGGTTCATGATATTGCGGATGCCAAAGGCCATGAAGCCTGCGTCAAACTGCTGATCTTTGACGGGAAGGTTCAGGGCATCCCCGTTGACAAGGGCAATGGCCCGGCCTTGGGGACTGTCCAGTTTTCTTTTGCCAAGGGCCAGCATGCCAAAGGAAAAGTCCAGTCCGGTGATGGATGCCCGGCCCTTGAGGACCCGGCTGACCCCAAGGCCCACATCACAGGTTCCGCAGGCGGCGTCCAGGACAACAGCATCGTATTTAAGTTTTGCGGCCTTGACCATCTCCCTGCGCCAATATATATCCCGGCGCATGCTGAGCAGTCGGTTTAAAAAATCATATTTGGGTGCAATTTTGTCAAACATTTCTTTGACAAAATCCAGTTCTTGGTTCATCGTTGACAACTTTGGAATCTGAGTTATTTTAAGTTATTTATTTTAGTCAAAGCAGGTTTGGAAGCTATCATACAACCGGTTTAAACACAAATTAAATTAAAGTACTATCGGGCACTAATATGAGTGAAAAACGAGATTATTATGAAATCCTTGAGGTAACGCGGGATGCAGATAAAACAACGCTGAAAAAGGCTTATAGAAAGCTGGCCATCAAATATCATCCGGACAAGAATCCGGATAATAAAGAGGCCGAAGATAGATTTAAGGAAGCCTCCGAAGCCTATGAAGTGTTGTCTGACGACAGCAAACGCCAGATTTATGACCAGTTCGGCCACCAGGGTCTCGAAGGCGCCGGTCATTCCGGCCCCAGCGGATTTGAAGATATTTTTTCAAGTTTCGGGGACATTTTTGAAGATTTCTTCGGATTTGGCGGCGGACGAGGCGGCAACCGGGCAAGGCGGGGTTCGGATCTGCGCTATGACATGACCATTGATTTTATGGAGGCCGCCTTTGGCACGGAAAAGACCATCTCCATACCCAAGCACGAGACCTGTGACGAGTGCAACGGGTCCGGCGCGGCCCCCGGGTCTTCTTCGGAAACCTGCTCCCATTGCCGGGGCACGGGACAGTATATCCAGAGCCAGGGCTTTTTCAAGGTTAAGACCACCTGTCCCTATTGTAAGGGCAGGGGAACCATTATTCCCAATCCCTGCCCCAAATGCCGGGGTGGCGGACGTATGGAAGTCAACCGCAAGGTTCAGGTGAAAATTCCTGCCGGTGTGGATGTGGGATCAAAACTGCGTCTGACCGGAGAAGGCGAGGCCTCTAATGTGCCCAATGGTCCTTCCGGTGACCTTTACGTGGTCATTAATGTCAAACCCCACAAATTTTTCCAGCGGGACAGAACCGATATTGTCTGTGCCATTGACATCTCTTTTATCCAGGCCGCCCTTGGCGCTGAAATCAAGGTGCCTACACTGGTGGGGGAAAAGGAATTGACACTCCCTGCCGGGACCCAGTATGGAGATTCTTTTCAGTTCAAAGGCGAGGGGATTGCCTCCTTGAGAAACGGCAGGCGGGGGGATCAGATTATCAAAGTCATTGTCAAAACACCGACCAAATTGAGCCAGAAACAAAAAGATCTGCTCGAAGAGTTTGACAGACTTGATTCAAATAAAATATCAAACAAGCTGAAAAATTTATTTAAAAACTTGTGATAAATATCGGTGACGGATAAGAATAGAGATCGTGCCTGAAGTAAAATCATTGTTTGAACGCAAAGTTGCCGTCTGCCTGGTGCAGATTGCGACGGTGCGTTCAAACATTTAAGTAAAAGCGCCGGATTGGGGGGCTATGTTTGAATTAAAGGTTAAAACCCGGTTTGCCGGGGCGCACCAGCTTGCCATGGTGGGCCGGAAATGTGAGAATCTGCACGGTCACAACTGGCGGGTGGAGGTATATGTCAAGGGTGATCAATTGAACGGAGCCGGGGTCCTGGCGGATTTCGGGGATATCAAACGGGCGGTCCGCTCTGTTGTGGACGGGGAGCTGGACCACAAATTTTTAAATGAACTGCCCGCCTTTAAGGACAAACAACCTACGTCCGAACGTATTGCCGTCTATGTTGCAGGTAAGGTTCAGGCATACCTGGACAAACATGTGGACGAACCCATCGTGGTCTCCAGGGTCATGGCCTGGGAATCCGATGATGCCTGCGCGATTTATTATCCTACCCCTGATGTGATCCAATAATTTTTTTTGCCGGGATCAGTCCGGTGGCCGCGGCAGAGACAATGTTGCCGGCCACTCCCGGTCCGTCTCCGGCCACATACATCCCCTTGATTTTGGTCTCCAGGTGGGGTGTGGTTTCAATTTGTGTGGCAAAAAATTTGATCTCCGGCGCGTAGAGCAGGGTCTCATCGTTGGAAACTCCGGGGACCACGAGGTTCAGGGCTTCTAATCCTTCGATCAGATTGGACAGTATTCGTTCCGGCAGGGCCATGGCAATGTCCCCGCACACCACATTGGTCATGGTCGGTTCAATGTAACTTTTGTGCACCCGGTTCCAGGTGGACCGGCGGCCCCGCTTCAGATCCCCGAACCGCTGGAGAATGGGTTTGCCGCCGCCGATGATGCTGGCCAGGCGCCCGATGGATTCCCCGTATGCCTGGTTGTCCGTGACCGGTTCCGTGAGCACTACCTTTGACAGAAAGGCAAAATTGGTATTGCTCGATTTTTTATCTGAATAGGCGTGCCCGTTGACACAGACAAAATCCTGATAATTTTCCAACGCCACAAAACCACCCTGGTTGGTGCAGAATGTCCGGGTCAGGTCATCGTAGGTGTGGGTTCGGATGAAAAAGGTGGGGTCATAGATCACGTTGCACAGGTCATCCATGATATCGTTGTGCACTTCCACCCGGACACCGACTTCGATGCCCCGCTGACTTAATTCAATCCCGTGTTTCTGGGCCAGGGATGAGACCCAGTTGGCCCCGATGCGGCCCGGTGCAAGAATGACGTTGTGGGTATGATAGGTGCCCTTGTCCGTTACCACGCCCTGGATAACGCCTTCGTTTTCAATGATATCAATTACATTCTCACTGGTTCGTATCTCAAGTCCTCTGGACTGGATATAGTCGGCCAGACCCGTGATGTAGCCCGGCAGATTGTCGCTTCCCAGGTGCTTTTGCCGGATGAGCAGCAGATCAATGCCGAACCGCTTGGCCTCCTTGCGAATGAGACTGGCTTCATCCAGGTTGGTGGGAAATACTTTGGCATCCATTTTAAAGCGGGTAAAGATCTCTTCGGTTTCGTCAATCAGGGCCTGGGCCTTGGGCATGGGCATGAACTGGGTCAGATCGGTTTTGCCGAGCCGTGGAATGAAATTGAGTTTTCCGTCCGAGTAGAGGCCGGCCCCGCCGATGCCTGACAGGATATTGCACGGGTCGCACTGGGCGCATTTCTGAACTTTGGTGATGGGGCATTTGCGTTGCCGAGGGTCCTTTCCCCGTTCAATGAGCAATACCTTCAGGTTGGCATGTTCCATCAGATAATAGGCCGCAAACAGTCCTGCGGGGCCGCCGCCCACGATAATTACGTCATACGTCATCTTTAACCTTTCATAAAAAGCTGTCCATTCGGATGTTGTCGGTGTCAGGCGCTACCGAAAATGAGATATTGATCCGGATCTGTTATTTGTACATAATCATAATACCCTTGCAACATATAATGAATGATATGAGAAACGAAAGGCTTTTTAAAAATGGTTGTTGGAACAGGGCAAATCAAACTCAGGCTTTTTGACGTTCATTCTCTGAAAGCCAAACGCTCCATTGTCAAATCAATGGTTTCAAGGTTGCAGAACCGGTTTAATATCAGCGTGGCGGAAACCGGACTTAACGACAGTCATGACTGGGCGCAAATCGGATTTGCCCTGGTGGGAAATGATGCAAGGGCAATCAACGCCAAAGTGGACAAGGTGTTTAATCTGGCCGATGACTTAGGTCTTGCCATGATTGCCGATACCCATATGGAAATCATCCATTTATGACATGGCTGCGGATTTTGAGAGGCGGAACAGCGCAAGGTAATTATATCCAAGATCTGTGCATCCAGTTTTTTTAAATCCGCAGGCCGAGGCCAGCACCTCGACCTCTTGGGGAGAAAGCCGCATCTGTATTGGGGGGCCAAAGGGCATCTCCTGTTTTTTACACTCCATCACGGCCAACCGCCCCGTGGATTTAAGAACCCGTGCCGCCTCAAAAAACAGCTCTTTTCTACTGTTTTCGGTTCCGAAGCTATGTAACACCGTGAATGCCATGCAAAGATCCATGGTATCCGGGTTGATGGGCAGGGGCGGCGTTGTAATATCCGCTGCCAGGCACTGGACCTGGGCCAGGCCTGCGGTGTTTGCTGCCGTCTTGAGCGCATCCACCGTCGGCGACCAGTTGTCCACCGCGGTTACCTGGCCCGTGGGGCCTGTCAAACGGGCCGCCTGAAGGGTATAGTCACCTGCGCCGCACCCCATGTCCAGGATACTCAGGCCCGGGCCAATATCCAGAACGTCAAATACAAGCCCGGGTTCCTGCATCCAGTAACTGCTCGGTCCCTGGCCCCTGCATTGTTTATTTTTCATTTTCCGTGAAAATCCACTTGTTGTTTCAAAAATAGCCCGACAGTAAATCTCTATTCTGCGGAAATGAACAGATCGTTTGAAGATCTCTGTCATGAAAAGGTCGATGCCCAAGCATTGATTTCTCCATTAATCCAACAGCCTATTATTGCGGTTTTTTTAATATCGCTGTTTTGCAGAAAAATATTTTGGGTCCCTGTACATTTATAAGCCCCTGGTCTTTGGCCAGCTGCAGCATATCTTGAAACTTTTTGGCCGATACATGGATCGGCGGTTCTGCCACAAGGATTTGTCCGTTTGGTTTTAATAGTGACGCCAGTTGGCTGAACAATTTTTGTTTGTCCGGTACTTCGTGCACCATGTAAAATAGCAGCGCAAAATCTATACGTTCCGAGATCCCAAGGGAAGTCTCACCGCACTTGTGCAGCGCAATTCGTTGTTCGAATGGGGTGCCTGTTATTTTGGATTGAACCTTGTCAAGCATACCTTCCTGTACATCGGCGGCTATGATTTTACCGGATTCGCCAACCATTTGCGCCATATCAAGGGTAAAGAACCCCGGGCCACATCCAACTTCAAGAGCTGTCATTCCTTTGCAGATATAGGGTTTTAAAATTTTTTTGGGGTTTTGAAAAAGTTTGCGAAGTTTGTTGTCTAAAGATCCCGACCGTTCGACCGGACATATGTGCGGCTTTTTCTGATTCATTTTTTGATTCCGTTTTTTATGGTTTAAAATGTGAAATTAAGGGGTGGTTTCTTTTCTTAATTTTCGGTCAAGCCAAAGGTGAAACAGTTCAATCGTGGTGTGAATATAGCGTTCACGTTCTGCGGTAAGCATGATGTTATCTGCCATTGTGTGCATCACTGAGAAGATCAATTCTGCTGCAACTTCAACATCAACGCGCCTGCAGGCTCCTATTTTAATTCCTTCGTTGAGCATCCATCCAACAATTATTCCCGGGGACAAAGCCGCAGGAACTGGTCGTTCGGCGATTGCACCATGGAAAACAGCCTCGTGCAGTTCTTTTAAATCTTCTCTGAAACGGACGAACGCCATACATTCATTTTCAAATGCGGCCCACCACTCTGCAGGTGTCCGGCAGACAAAGCGGTTTTTTACTTCAGTTGCATAATTTGAAAGAATACGTTCACGAACGGCTTCCAGCATGTCCTCCCATGAAGAAAAATAGAGATAAAAGGTCCCCTTCGCGGTGCCTGCGGTTTTAGTGATGTCCTCCACCCGGGCTTTTGCCGGGCCAATGGTGTTGAAAACCTCAAGGGCTGCATCCAAAAGTTCAGTGCGACGGGCATCAGGGTTTAATCTGCGACGTTTTATTCCGGTGTTTTTGCGTGTACCCATTTAGTTTGCCTTCTATTAATGACTCTTGGTCATTAATTTAGTGACCAGGAGTCATTAAGTCAACCTCTTTTTTATTTAAGCTCATTTTTGACTATGAAGTGGTTATTTGCTTGTTCGTGGGCATGGGTGTTGACGGACCTGGTCAGCTGTATCCAGCATGCAATGCTTTATTGTATCCCCTCCAGTATCCGGCCGCTCTGGACCCGCAGGCTTTCAAGGTGCTGCAGGTAGTTGATCCGGCTGGTGGCGACGGATGCCTGGATTTTTACCAGGTCTGTCTGGGCTTCGTTGAGCCGGGTCAGGGGGGTGGCCCCGGCTTGGTAGGCACGTGCCGTATGATCACGAATCTGCCGAACCAGTGTCAGGGTGTACCGCTCCCGCTCGTATACGGCCTGTGACGATTTGGCCTTGACCAGGGCCTGGTGCAGGGCGGCCTGGATTTCCAGTATTTTTTGTTCCCTCTGCCTTTTGATCTGTAAAAGCGCCGCTTTTGTTTCATCTATTTTTGCCGAACGCCGGCCCCCGTCAAACAGATCCCAATTTAAACTGAAACCAACGGCACTGCCGTGCTCGTGCTGGTCAATGGTGCCGATGTCCCGGTATCCATCATAGTCGTAACTGCCGGTGATAAAAACTTTGGGATAGAATGCCGCCTTAGCCTGCCGTTCTTTTTGAAGCAAGGCGTCCCGTTTGGCGTCAAGGGCAAGCAGATCCGGCCGGTGGTTTATGGCGTAGGCAAATTCATTTTCAAACCGGGAAATTTCACGCAGGGGGGCACCCTGCGCCACCGCCATGGGATACATATCCGGGGTAAGCCGGGATTCCGGCAGGGCCAGCAGCTTGGCCAGCATAATGCAGACGGTTGAATAGTATTGTTTGGCCCTCAGAAAATTATTTTCCGCCCGCAGGGATTTGACGCTGAAATTCAGATACTCGGCCCGGGGGACGGCACCGGCCAGGAACCGTTTTTCAGCATCTGCTTCCAGGTTGCGGTTAAACAGGCTGTTCTGTCTGGCGATCTGCATGCCTTCGGCGGCCAGCTGGGCCTGGTAATATGCTCCGGCCACAGCCTCGGCCAGCAGGCGGCGGAGATCATCAGCCGTTTCTTTGGCTGCCTGGGTATTTGCCTCTGCCGCCAGAATGGAGGCCTGCCGGCTGAACCCGTCAAACATAAGCCAGTTGATTTGTATGCCGGTATTCAGATGTGTCAGGCTTTCTTCCACCCGTCTCTCGGGATGCCAGTCCGGGCGAATGGACTGGTTCTGCCAATCGTAACCGGCATGAACCGAAACCTGTGGCCACAGATTTGCCCGGGCCTGGGCGCAAACCGCCTGGGCCCGGGTGATGCGGGCCAGCATTTCAGCCACCCGGGGAGAAGCGGCCAGGGCTATCTGCTGTGCCCGGGCAAGTGTCAGGCGGCCATAGGGGATCTCCATGGGCAGAGGGGCGGGTTTGTTCATCTCTTCACCGGGCGATGCCCACACAGGCAACATCCACAGGAAAAACAACAGTACTATCCCGGGTATCTCTATTTTGCCTTTTGGAAATAAACACATATCATACATCCTTTATCTGTTGTGCGGGACGGGCCTGCGGATTGAAAACAGGGTACTGAAAAACACCGGGACCACAAACAGGGTTAGCAGGGTGGCAAAACTTAATCCGCCCATGATGGCTGCGGCCATGGGGCTGAAAAACGCGTCCGTCAACAGTGGAATCATGCCGAACACGGTTGTGAAGGTGGCCATGGTCACCGGCCGGATACGGCTTGCCGAGGAGTCCAGCACCGCATTGAACGGCGTTTTGCCTGAGTCCAGTTCTGCTTTGATTTGATCCAGCAGGACAATTTCATTTTTGATCAACATGCCAAAAAGGCTTAAAAAACCCAGCATCGCCATGAACCCGAATGCCTTGTCGGCAATGAGCATGCCCGGGGCAACCCCCACAACAATCAGGGGCAGGCCCATGAAAATAATCAAGGGATATCTCAGGCTGTTGAACAGCAGCACCGTAACCAGGAACATGCCGGCAAATGCAATGGGGAAATTGGACATCAGTTTGGCATTGGCTTCAACCTGCTCTTCATGTTCGCCACCCCATGCCAGGGTGTAACCCGGGGGCAGTTTCAGCTTTTTTTCAATCAAGGGGGATAATTGGCGGAACAGGGCATCTGTGGTGCCTTCCCGCTGTTTGCAGAAAACACGCAGGGTCCGTTTTTGGTTGAGTCGATGGATGGCGCTGTTTTCCACGGCCGTGGTCATGCCGTTGGTTATCTGCTGGATCGGCACCCATTTGTTTTTCATCCGGCTGAAAACCTGCACATCATCAAGTGCGCGGATGGAATCCCGTTGGGCGCTGGGGGGCTGCAGGATAATGGGCAGAAGATCGTCCCGGTACCGGTATTGGCCCACAACGGCGCCTGTAAAATTCATGGCCACGGCACCGGCAACTCCCGGTCGGGAAATACCCAGTTCCTGGGCCCTTCGGTCTGAAAATTCAACCTCAGCAGCCTTGATCTGGTTGCCCCAGTCTGTTCGAATACTGCGGGCGTTGGGATGTTCTGCCATAATTTTCATAACTTGATCTGCAAGGGTGCGGAGCACGGCCGTTTCCGGGCCGCTTAACCGGGCGACCACGGCACCGCCGCCGGGCCCCAGTTTAAATGCGTCAACACTGCCGATGACCTGGGGCATCTCCCTGTCCAGCCATTGCTGGATTTCGGTTTTGAGTGGCGACACCCGTCTGAAATCATCCACATCCACCAGCAATTGGGCATAGGCACTGTCGGGCATCTCAGGCGAAAAGGTCAAAAGAAACCGCAACGGCCCCCGGCCGATGAAACTTGCCGTATTCCGGACCCCTTTTAGGGCGGCCACATGCCGTTGGACCTGTTCAAGGGCTTTTCCCGTGCTGTTGATATGCGTTCCCTGGGGCATCCATATATCTATGGTGAACTGTGTCCGGTTGGTGTCCGGCATAAAATCCTGTTTGACATGGCCAAACGACCACATGGCCACGGCCAGCAGTCCAATCACCCCGGCCAGGGTCAGCCACCGGTGATCAATGGCCCTGGCGACAATGGCCTTATACCAGGTGAAAAATCGTTGGGGCCCCTTGGCGCTCTCTTTGGCCTGGGGGGCAGGGAGAACCATGACACAAAAACAGGGCACCGCGGTGACGGCAAAAAACCAGCTCAAGCCCAACGAGATGCAGATCACCTGGAAGAGACTGGCCAGCCACTCCCCGGTCATGTCCTTGGACAGGGAGATGGCGGCAAAGGCCAGGATGGCGATCGCCGTGGCACCTAAAAGCGGCCACATGGTTTCGTCCACCGCCTGGGCAGCGGCCTGGTCCCGGGGAATTCCCCGGCGAAGTTTGGTGATGATGCCTTCGGTGATCACAATGGCGTTGTCCACCAGCATGCCCAAAGCGATGATCAGGGCGCCCAGGGAGATGCGCTGCAGGGTAATGCCCCAGGATTTCATCACCATCAGGGTTGCCAGGATGGTGAGAATCAGCACAAAACCGATGATAAACCCTTCCCGCCGGCCCATGAAAATTACCAGCAACAGGATGACAATGGCCACGGCGCTGATCAGGTTGGTTATAAATCCCGAGACGGCGGTTTCCACGATTTTGGATTGGCTGGTGATGGTATGGATGGTGATGCCCAGAGGTGTGTTGGCCTGCAGTTGTGCCAGACGTGTATCAATGGATTTGCCCATGGCAATGACATTGCCGCCGGAAACGGTTGAAATCCCTATGCCCACTGCTTCTTTGCCGTTATATCGCATGAGTTCATCTGCCGGGGTGATGATATCGTGCCGGATTTTTGCCACGTCCTTTAAACGAATCATGTGTCCTTGGGAGTCACTGATAAGCTGGTTGCCGATATCCTGAATGGCCTTATAATCGCCGGTGATGCGAAAGGAGATGTATTCGCTGCCCACGGGCACGGCCCCTGCCGGCGTGACACGGTTCTGGGACGCGATGGTGTTAAAAATGGTGTCGGGATTCAACCCCAGTTGTGCCAGTCTGGCCCGGTCCATTTCAATAAAAATTGCTTCCTGAGGGAACCCCCAGAAATCAATCCGCCCGACATCACGGCAGGTGAGCAGTTCCCGGCGAAGATCCTTGGCATATTCCTTGAGCTGTGTTTTATCGTACCCGTCGCCGGTAACGGCAAACATCACGCCGTAGACATCACCGAAGTCATCGTTGACCACGGGTTTCCCGCAACCCGGGGGCAGTTGCCCATTGACCGCCCCCACCTTGCGGCGAAGTTCGTCCCACACCTGGGGCAGATTCTCTTTGTCGTAAATCTCCTGGGTTTCCGCAAAAATAATGGAAACGCCGGCCCGGGATATGGAGCGGACCTCTTTGAGCTGCTTGAGCTGTTGGATGGCGGTTTCAATGGGCTCGGTCACCTCCAGTTCCACCTGCCCGGCAGAGGCCCCGGGGTACCGGGTATGTATCACGGCCTCCTTGATGGTGAATTCCGGGTCCTCCAGGCGCCCGATGTGAAGAAAACTAAAAGTTCCGCCCAGCACAATCAGTAGGCAGAAAACCAAGGTAACCACTTTATAGCGAACGGCATATACCCCCGGATTGTTCATCCTTCCAGTCCTTTCTTGCCTTTTTTCATGGAGCGAACCCGGGTTGTTTCAGTCAGCGTGTGAAGCCCGGCAATGGCCACTATATCGTCTTCATGAATACCGCTGCTTACCTCAATGGTGTTGTCATGCATGGGACCGGTGATTACCGGTTGTTTTCTGGCCTTTTGCCTTTGGGGTTCCACAATCCAGACATAGGGGGTGCCGTCGGGATTAAATGCCACGGCTTCCACCGGTACCAGAACGGATGACGGCCGTGACATGGCTTTGCCTTCCGATGGCTTGACAACGCCGGAGACCGTGGCTGTCATACCGGGAAGAATATTCATATGTGCCGGAGACGGCAGTCTGATCACCAGTGCGTAGGTCCGGGTCTCCCGGTTTGATTCCATTCTCAGCTCCATGGTGCTGGCCGGGAATGCAAATTCCGGGTCGGCATCAAACCGGACATTCAGCTGATCCAGAGTCTCGGCCCCGCCCCGGGCCACCAGTTGTTCGGGCAGTTGCACTTCAACCTCAATGCCGGAGACATCCTGGAGCAGCAGAACCGGCTCACCTTTATTGACATGCTCTTTTTTCTCCACATAGCGCCTGGAGACCAGGCCGTCAAACGGGGCGGTGAGTCTGCTGTCGGCCAGGGTTTTCGCCTTGATGGCCAGTTCCGCCCTGGCCACATCATGGGCGGCCAGGGTGGTGTCAAATCGGGCTTTGCTGATCACCTTATCCTGATAAAGTCGGGATGCGCGTTGAAACTCTTGCTCTGATGCCTGGTACCTGGCCCGGGCCGCCTGGACGGCATAAAGATTATTTTTACAGTCAATGGATGCCAGAAGCGCGCCTTTTTTTACCTTTTGGCCTTCCAGAATTTTTAAAATCTCGATCTGACCCGGAATCTGGAATGAGAGCTCAGCCCGTCTGGCTGCTTTTACCTTGCCCGGGAAGGTGAAAGATTGTTTGGGCACATAGCGGATTGCCCGGGCCGTTGGAATGGGCTGGACCACCTCTTTGTTTGCCGGATTATTGCCTGAAACCCGTGCCGGCAACAACTGGTTTCCGCTTCCCAGGAAAAACAGAACCAAAGAAAGCAAGGCCAGGGCGGCCAGGCTTAAGATGATTTTTTTCATGATATATTCCTTTGAAAATTTAATTAAGCTGCTTAACTATTTATGTAAAAAATATCCGACCACGAAGTGTCGGGACGCAAAGGTTCCTAAATGCAACGCCTTATCCAGGCGTTTTTACCCCAATTTTATTTTGTCAGGCGGTCATCCATAATGCTGTTCAGCCTGACCAGCAACTCGTTTAATTGTATAAGAACGTTGATCTCCACACTCTCCATTGTGTCAAGAACTTGCTGAAGATCCATGCCGTGCATCGTTGCGTGGGCTTCAAAGGCCTGCCACCCCAAAGGCGTCAGGGAGAGCTGCAACTCCTTATTGCTGTGGCCGGCCTGCTTTTTGACCACAAAGCCCTGCCGGGTCAGCTTTGACACCAACTGGGATGCGGCGCTTTTGGTAAACCCGAAATGATCGGCGATCTGTGTAACATTAATACACCGGTTTTCCCCAATACTTTCAATGGCGTGGGCCTCCCGGGTTGAGACACTGACATCATCGGTAACCGCTATGGGCAGCGTTTCCACCTCGGCAAATTTTCGAGTGACCTGCATTAGACTGTTGATCACCTTTTTTTTTAATTCCTGATTCATGGTTGTAAATGATAAAGCAGCTTAACTATTCTTGCAAGTCTTTTTGTTAAATTTAAGGTCGGATTTGGGGCAAGTGTACGGTGGGCCTGCAAGTCTCCCATTAAAGGCTGGGGTGTTTTTAAAGATAATCTTCCCAGACGTCCTCAACCGGCTTGATAATATCGTCAGGAGATACAAGCAGTTTTGGTTTTTGTGCCACTTGGTCACGCCAGGCCCCTTTTTTGACCGGTTTTAAATACGCAACCGGTTTTTTGTTGTGGGTCACCACGACCTGTTCACCGGACTCTACTTTTTTGAGTATAGCAAAAAGATTTCCCCTTAAATTGGTCGCTGAGATATTAATCATAACCGCCTCCTTTTTACATCCAGAATGTTTTTACATTATATTGTTTTATAATTTCATCTTTTGTCACAAGCGAACAGTTGTTATTAACAGCCTGGGCGATCAATAATCTGTCAAACGGATCTTTGTGCAGGTCAGGAAGGAAAACGGATTCAATCATTTCGCCGGCATCCGGATTCATAAGTACAATTTGTGAATATTTCATCAAGTCGATCCGCCATGCATTAACATCGTCAATTTCAATACGGCCTTTTTTTACAAGTAAAGCAATTTCCCAAAATGAAATGGGTGATATAAACAGGTTTTCAGCTTCATTCAATTCATCAAGAAAAGATATAAATTCATCCGACATATTTTCTCTATTAAACCAGAAAATTAATGCATGTGTATCTAACAAATGTCGATCCATGAATTCTCCTTAAATTATGAACATGTACATATTGTATATATAATATGTACATGATATTTGTCAATGCGAGTTCCTGAGCTTTCTGCACATCCAGTACATTGGTATTTCCTGTTTATCAGAGATTTGTTTGTAAAAAAGCATGTATAAACTCTATGGCTCTTTCAATATCTGTTGTGAGTTGAATCAGCGCATGCTGTTGAATTCATTTCCAGGTTAATGTAAAATAAATCATCAAATATATTCAAAACACTGATTAGAATGGTATAAAGAATCCTCTATGTTTTAGATCGGTATTTGGTATTTAAATGGATGGACACAGGAGTAAACATGTTAATTGAATTATTGCGTAAAAGAAGAAGCATTCGGCAGTTTGAGGATAAACCCGTCAGTGATGAACAGTGCAATCTTTTGATTGAGGCTGCACTGCGCTCCCCAAGTTCCAGGGGATTCAATCCATGGCAGTTCGTGGTGGTGAAAGACAAAGAGACCATCGTCCGGTTGTCCGGGGCCAAATCCCATGGCTCAACGTTTTTAAAAAATGCGCCTTTGGCCATCGCAGTGTGTGCCGATACCTCAAAGAGCGATGTCTGGATTGAGGATGCCTCCATTGCCGCCATTATTATTCATCTGGCCGCTGCGGATTTGGGGTTGGGTTCCTGCTGGGCGCAGATGCGTCTGCGCACGCGTGACGACGGCACATCGGCTTCTGATTATATTTCTAATATTCTTGATCTGCCCGAGCATATCCAGGTGCAGGCGGTGATGGGTATTGGCCATCCTGCAGATGAACTGGAAGGTCATGATGCAAGTACGCTTTTGTATGATCAGGTCAGTTACGAAAGATTCAATCAGCGAAGTTAGTTTTTCTGTTTCCTTAAACAGCCACTTATAAATATGGCCTGCCCACTAGAGACTTCTTTGCCGGGTAAGGTGTTTAAAGTACAAACTTTCTCTGTGTAGTTTGGCGTAGGCCAAACCTCTGTGCTCTCTGTGGTTTTCAAATATTAAGCGGGCTTTGCCCGCTTTTTTTATTTAACCACAGAGGACACAGAGAAACACAGAGTTCATCAGTGCTGCGCACTGAAATTTACCGGTAATTGAAATTGCAGGAAATTAATTTTTGTTGTTAACCCCGCCTTAACCCCCCGTCTGTTATATCCTCTCATACCATCACGATATGTTATGAAAAATCGTGGTGAACAATGACATGGAGAATAGTTAAGATGACACGTAAACCGGCATGTATACAACTTGTTCTGCTCAGCCTGTTCACCCTTTCGGCCTGTGTTTCCGGTTCGAATACGGATTATGGGGCCAAGGTGGTGCAGGAGCAAGGGCGCATTGCTCAATGGAGCAATCTTGACGGCGCTCAGCCCATCACCATCCTGGGAGATCTGATTCAATCCGATGAACTTGATCGTTTGGTGGAAAAAGGCCTTGGGACAAACCCCGGTCTTGCCCAGACCCTTTTAACCTTAAAAATTCGTCAGGCTGAATATCGCAAGGCCCAGGGCGCGCGGCTGCCCGGGGTCTCCGCAGGCTATTCAGCATCCAGGGAAGAGGATCAGGACGAGGTGTACACGGGAACCGCCACGGTGAGTTGGGAATTGGATCTATGGCGCAAGCTTGCTGACAGTGCCAACGCCGCATCAAAGGATGTCCAGGAGCAGCAGATGCTCTGCCAGTCCGCCCGGGATACCCTGGCCGCCCAGATCATGACCGGATGGCTGGAACTCACATCGGCAAAGAAAAATATCGCCATTGAGCAGCGGCGCATTGATGTGCTTGAAAAAACGCAAAAATACACAGAACAGCGCTACCGCAGCGGGCTGGGCACCCTGGAGGATCTGGACACGGCCGGAACGGCCACGGCTTCGGCCCGGGCAACCCTGGAAGAATATCAAGAGACCCTGGACCGGCAGCAGCGCGCCCTTGCCACACTATTGGGAGATCCCAATGCAGATATCTGCGTGTCCGAAGATTACACCGATGTGATCTTGCCGCTGGCAGATCTTCCCGAGCAGACCCTGCAGCGACGACCGGATCTGAAAGCGGCTTTTTGGGCCATTGAATCGGCTGATTTGAATGCGGATGTAGCATATAAGGATCTTTTGCCCAGCATCAGTCTTGGGGCCTCCCTTGAAGATATCGCTTCAACCCCGGGCTCTGCGCTGTTGACAAGTCCGGTATGGTCTCTTTTGGGCCAGCTCACAGCGCCTTTGTTCCAGGGGGGACAACTCAAAGCCCAGGCCCAGATCGCGGATCTTGAAACCGCCCAGGCCTTTGAGGCGTATCGGGAAACCCTCTACACCGCTGTCCAGGAAATTGAAGACGCCATGGGGCTTGAACGATCTTTAAAAAAACAGCAGGGGCATATTGAAACCGCCCTGAGCAAGGCCCAAGAGACCTTGTTTCAGTATCAGAAAAGTTACCGCCAGGGCCTTTCGAGTATGTTGGATCTGCTCACCGTCCAGACCCAGACCTTTGATCTTGCCATTCAACTGAACACCCTTAAATATGAACGCCTGGCCAACCGGGTTACCCTCGGGCTGGCACTGGGCATTGGAGCAAAATAATGATTAGACGTATTTCCCAGATCGTGGTTTTCCTGGTTGCTGTTGTTCTTCTGATTGGCCTTGTCTTTTATATTAAAGCAGCCATCAAAGCCCGGGCCAATATGCCGGCCCCTGTAAAGGAAGAAGTTGTCCAGCATCCTGACGTTTCGGTGACAACGGTATCCACCGCCAGCTACAATTCACAGATTATTGGATACGGCAGTGTATCCCCCCATTTTGAGTTGACGCTTACGGCCCGGGTGGCAGGACAGGTGAAAGATATTTCCGGCACATTTGAAACCGGGAAACTGGTCAAAAAGGACGAGGTGATTGTCCGGCTGGACGACACTGAATATGAAGATGCCCTTGCCCAGGCCCAAAAAGATTTGTCCGACGCAAAATTGACCCTGCTCGAAGAAGAGCGGGAAGCCTTGCAGGCAAAGGCGGAATGGAAATCTTCGGGACTTACCGGGGAACCTGCATCGAAATTGGTGTTCCACGGCCCCCAGGTGGCGGCTGCCAAAGCCGCTGTGACCGCAGCCAGGGCTGCCGTGGAAACAGCCAAGGCGGACTTATCCTACACCCGGATCACCGTGCCCTTTGACGCCCTGGTGGTGGAGCGCAGCGTGGCCCCGGGAAGCTATCTCCAGGCCGGATCCACCATTGCCACCCTTTACAG
The DNA here is from genome assembly GCF_963666675.1 of uncultured Desulfobacter sp. Taxonomy (NCBI): domain Bacteria; kingdom Pseudomonadati; phylum Thermodesulfobacteriota; class Desulfobacteria; order Desulfobacterales; family Desulfobacteraceae; genus Desulfobacter; species uncultured Desulfobacter sp. The sequence continues at coordinate 1,775,492 of NZ_OY762929.1, forward strand.
CACAGACCGGGCAGAAATCACCGTGTCCCTGTCTGCCTCCCAATGGTCCGGCCTACCGGATATGGCAACCCTGAATTCGGGTAAATGGCCGGTGACCCTCACCCATGCCCAGACCGGCAATCAATGGTCCGGCTATATTCTGCGGGCATCCCGCCAGGCGGATGAAAATTCCCGCCAGCAAAGTGTGGTCGTGGCCCTGGATCTCCCCTTGGATTCAGACACGCCGCTGCTTTTTGGCGCCTTTGTGACCGTCAATATCCAAGGACCGGCCATGTCCGGCCTGTGGGAACTTCCAGGTTCTGCTTTCAGTCAGAAGGGCGAAATCTGGTATGTGAAACAGGACAATACCCTGGCATCTTTCACCACGGAGCCTGTGTTCAGCCATGGCGAGTCCATTTATGTGACACCGCCCAAGGATATCGCAGGGTCAGTCCAAAAGGTGCTGATTCATCCATTAAATCATTACCTGGACGACATGGCCGTCACCCCGGTGGAGGAGAATACCCATGAGTAACAAAATGCGGGGGATTATCCCCTGGTTTGCCCAAAATTCGGTGGCCGCCAACCTGCTGTTGATCCTGATCATTTCCCTGGGATTGATGCAAATGGGAAAATTGAGGAAAGAGGCGTTTCCCAGTCTTTCCCCCAACAGCCTGACCGTCTCGGTTACCTATGATTCCGGTTCCGCCCGGCAGTCCGAGGAAGGGCTTGCCATTAAAATAGAGGAAGAGCTTGAAGATGTGCTGGGAATAAAAACCATCACCAGTTCCTCCACCACCACCGGTACCACCGTAACCATTGAGATGAAGGACGATTATGACCTGGATACGCTGCTGCGGGATGTCAAGGCAAAGGTGGATGCCATTTCCAATTTTCCCACAGATGCGGATAAGCCGGTCATTGAAAAAGCGGAACGCGAAGAGCATGCCCTGTGGCTCCAGCTTTACGGGGAAGTGGGGCGCCATACCCTGCAGACCCTCGCCGAAGAACTCAAAGATGATCTTTTGGCCAATGCCGATGTGAACCGGGTGGAGATCTCCGGCGACCTTGATCCCATGATCAGTGTTGAGATTGACGAAGCCCAGCTCCAGTCCTATGAATTGTCCCTCTCCGATGTGGAAGATGCGATTAACAACGAATCGGGCAGTTCCCGTACAGCCGTGCTTCGGGATAAGAATCTGTATCTGCAGCTTAAAGCTTCGGAGCAGGCTTATTTAAAAGAGGAATTTGCCGCCATACCCTTGGTCACCCTTGAAGACGGCCGCCGGATTCGTTTGGGCGATGTGGCAGAAATTGACGATACCTTTGATGACGAAACGCCTGTGCTTTCCCGATTCAATGGCCATACCAGCATTGCGTTGCAGGTCATTACCACGGGCCAGGATGATATCTCCAGAACCGTGGCCGGGGCCAAAAAGGTGGTGGCAGAATTTAAAAACAGCGGCAGCCTGCCGGATAATGTAAAGTTGACCTCCTGGTATGACCGCTCCACCACAATTGTTGAGCGCCTGAAACTTCTGGCGGAAAACGCGTTGACCGGTTTCATTATTGTATTTGTACTTCTGGCCATGTTTCTCAATATCTCCGTGGCGTTCTGGGTGGCCATGGGCTTGCCGTTTATTTTTTTCGGTACCCTCTATTTCATGGGGGACAGTTTTGCAGGGCTTTCGTTAAATGAATTCACCACCTTCGGGTTTATCATGGCGTTGGGCATCGTGGTGGATGATGCCGTGGTTATCGGCGAAAGCATTTACACCCTGCGCGCCAAGGAGGGCGATACCATTGAAAATACCATCCGGGGCACCCAGGCTGTGGCCGTTCCAACCCTGTTTGGTGTGCTGACCACGGTGGCGGCCTTTTACGCCATCTCCCAGGTCAGTGGCCACATGGGGGAGCTTTATTCACAGTTTGCCGTGGTCGTGACCATCTGTCTGGTGCTGTCGGTCATTGAATCCAAGCTGATTCTGCCCTCCCATCTGGCCCATATTAACACGCGCCGGTCTCCTGGGAAAAATCCAATACAACGTGGCTGGATGTGGGTGCAGAAGATCACCGACCAGAGCTTAAATCTGGTGAATGAACGCATCTACGGGCCTCTTATCAAGATTGCCCTTCACCATCGGTATGCTGTGTTGGTGGTGTTTGCAGGCATTTTTATATTTGCCGTTTCCATGCCCCTGACCGGCATGGTGCGTATGAGCTTTTTCCCAGATATCCCCGGAGATACAGTGCGTGCGGAACTGACCATGAAAAATGATGCAAGTTACGGCCAGACCCATGCAGCTTTGGCCCTGCTGGAGTCACGGGCCCATGAGGCGGATCGGGAACTTAGACATGCTAACGACGATCAAGGCAGCGCCATTGCGTACCTGCAAGTGCTGTCCGAGGCGGACCAGTCCGGGTCTGTGAAGCTGCAATTAACCAAGGATGCGCCTTATGATATTGACACCTTTACCCGAAAATGGAGGGAAATATCCGGAACGCCTGAAGGGGCCAAAACTTTAAGTGTTCAAAATGCCCCGGCCATGGTGGATGCCCTTCGCATTGAGCTGCGATCCAGTGATGATACCGTGCTCACCCTGGCAGGAGAAACCCTGAAAAATAAATTGTCCACCATTGCTGCGGTGAGCGGCATTGAAGACAACCTGGAACCGGGCCAGCCCCAGCTCTTCATGGAGCTGACCGCCCAGGGCAGGGCGTTGGGTTTTACCACGGACATGCTGGCCGAACAGGTGCTCCAGGCCTTTTCCGGCCAGGTGGTCCAGCGGTTCCAGCGTTCGGTCGATGAGGTGGAGGTGAAGGTGCGCTATCCCCAGGGGGCCAGGAAAAGTGTCAGTGATGTCCTCAATGCCGATGTCAGAACCTCCGACGGCACCGTGGTGCCCCTCACCAGTGTCGCCAACATCACGTATGGGTACACCCGGGACACCATTACCCGCATTGACGGCAAGCGGGCAGTGTACGTCTCAGCAGATGTGGACAAGGATATCATCTCCTCAACGGAACTTGTGGCACGGCTCCAAAAACAGCTGGTGCCCAAACTCAAACAGCAATATCCCAACCTGGACATTGAATTTTCCGGTGAAGCCCAGGAGCAGGCTGAGACCGAAACCTCCATGGTGAATATGTTCATTCTGGCCCTGTTTATTATCTATTTTCTGCTGGCCATTCCGTTGAAGTCCTATATTCAGCCCTTTTTAATCATGACGGCTATCCCTTTCGGTATTGTGGGGGCGGTTCTGGGCCACTGGGTAAACGATCTCTCCTTGGGGATTTTGTCCCTGAATGGTATCATTGCCCTGGCCGGTGTGGTGGTCAATGACAGTTTGCTTTTGGTCTCCACCTTTAATGATCTGCGCAGGAGCAGCCATACCAATTTGCTTGAAACGGTGAGCTGGGCAGGTAAAAGCCGTTTGCGGGCGGTCCTTTTGACCTCTTTGACCACGGTGGCAGGGCTTTTGCCCCTGTTGTATGAAACGTCCCACCAGGCCCAGTTTTTGATTCCTGCGGCCGTGTCCCTGGCCTATGGTATTATGTTTGCTACGGTGATCACTTTAATTCTGATCCCCGTGCTTCTGGTGGTTCACCATGATATCAGCCGGTTGTTATGTTGGTTTAAATGGTGGATAAACCCGTTTGCTGAAAGGAAAGAGACGTGCTGAACGTGCTTTTGGTGGAAGACGATTTTGATCTGGCCGAAACCGTGATTGACTATCTGGCCATTGAGTCCATCTCCTGTGATTACGCAAGCAACGGGGTGGCAGGCCTAAATCTATTAACGGATAAGAGCTATGACGTTGTGCTGCTGGATCTTAACCTGCCCCGGCTTGACGGTTTGACCCTTTGCCAGAAGCTGCGTTCGGACGGTAATGATACCCCCGTGCTCATGCTCACGGCCCGGGATCAGCTGGATGACAAGGTGGCAGGGTTTGAAGCCGGTACGGATGATTATCTGGTTAAACCCTTTGAGCTTCGGGAACTGGTGGTGAGAATCCATGCCTTGGCACGGCGAAGATCGGGCCAGGTTCAGCTTTTGAACTGTGCGGATCTTGAAATGAATCTGAAAGAGGACGTTGTGAGCAGGGCGGGGCAGAAGATCAGACTTTCTCCCACTGCCCGGCAGATTTTGGAAACCCTATTGCGTTTCGCCCCGGAAACGGTACCCAAACAAAAACTTATTGATGCCGTGTGGGGAGATAATCCGCCGGACAGCAACAGTCTTAAAGTACATATGCACCATTTGCGAAAGGCGGTGGACGACGGGTTTGAGCCGCCCCTGATCCATACCATTCCCGGGCGCGGCTTTGCCATAAAAGAAGGGGATTAAAATGAAAAAGCCTATCAGTTTAAAATGGTTTGTCATTCTCTCTTTTTTTGTGATGGCTGCGGTTCTGATTATTGGGTACTCTGTATTAAGTGTGAAATTTTTTTTCAAAGGCATGGATAATATTATTGCCGGAAATATGGTCCATGTCCTTGAAAGTTACGTTAAAACCACGTCCGAAGATCAGAGAAACAGCCTGGCGCGTTTCAGCGGTTTTATGATTGCAAAACAATGGGAGCAGATGCCGGACAATATAAAAGATTTTATGGATTGCCCCCAAATACCGGGAAAACTTTTGGTTCACAAGGAGGATACCTGGTTCGGCAAGCCGAAGCGCGTCGTTTTCGCAATGTCTCTTCAGTTGGGAACCCAGATGTATTATGTCGTACATCTGCCGTCTCCTCACAAGACATCTCCTTTGATCGGGAATGGGGGCAAAGAGAATAAGCGCCTGCTGCTTGGCATAAGTTTGCTGACAGCGCTTGGTATTGCTGTGCTGATCCGGCTGCTTTTGAAACGGGTGGAACGCCCGGTAAAATTTTTAGGTCAGTGGGCCCGGGGTCTGGATGCGGAGCAACTTAAAGCGCCTGCCCCTGATTTTATCTATCCTGAACTCAATGAACTGGCCCGGCTCATCCAGGAGAGCCTGTCATCCGTCCAGGAGAGTCTTGACAGAGAACACAGATTTTTACGCCACGCCAGCCATGAGCTTCGAACGCCCATCGGTGTGATCAGAAATAATGTTGAACTGCTTAAAAAATTGGATGAACAGGCCCAAGAACTTATCCATGCGACTCCGGATACAATTGCCCGCCACACGGGACAGAAAAACAAAATCATAGACCGCATAGACCGGGCCGGTCTAACCATGAAACACCTGACCCAGACCCTTTTGTGGCTGGGACAGGATGAACAGGTCCAGCTGCCGGTCGCGGATCTGGACCTTGAACGCCTTGTCCGGGAGTTGACCGAAGAGGCCGACTATCTGCTCAAGAACAAGGATGTGGAAGTTGTTCTGGATACAGTGCCCACGGTGCTGCCCCTTGCCCACGTGCCTGCCCGGATTGTAACCGGCAACTTGATCCGCAATGCGTTTCAGCATACCTGGCGCGGTCAGGTCCGGATCACCCAGAACGAAATCGGTGTCCAGATTGTCAATGACATCCCCGGAGAAGACGATACCGACGGGGATCTGGGGTTCGGGCTGGGCCTGCAACTGACACGGCAGTTGTGCGACAGACTTGGCTGGTCCTATACCAGCCGGGAGGAAGACGGTCTGCACCGGGCCGGCATTGTATTTTGCTCAGCCGATTACAAAAACAGGCGCGCGGTGACTGATATTACTTAAAAGATTTTGTCGTGGTGAACGACAACACAGCGGTTCCGAACTATATTAGAGATATTCTCAACTTTTTCACAGGCCTTAAATCCGACAATTGTTTGGATGAAATTAATTTTTTTTTATCCGTTGACTTATATTAAGAATATTGAAATAAGCAAAATAATAAGTATGGGTGATCCGGCCTGTTGGCATCCATAGATCACCTCCCCTCAATAAACCATGAAATGACTCAGGCGAATGGGATTTTTATCCTGTTCCTAATATACGAATAAACTTATGTCAGGATATAAACATGGTTATAAAGTTACGAAAATTGCACATTGACGGTAAATCTAACGAAAATCAATTGTTTCAAAGCAGGGAGGTGCAAAATTGGTAACTCTTAATGATTGTTTCGTAACTATGGCGTCTGTGTTTGGATGCTGAAATAGTTAATATCTTGAAAAGATTACATGTTTTGCGATGGCATATGATTTGCTAAAATACGATATTGTGTAAAATTTTATATAATTCGTTGGTTTTTTGTAATGGCGGTCATGGGTTGAGTTATTATATATTGATGTTCCTGTTCGACCCGAAACGAAATCTTAAAGCTCTGGATCAATTACACGGGCTTTACATAAAAACTTGTTTCAATGCAGATTTTTAGGGGCAAGTTCAGTTCAAGTTAGGGCATGTATTGTCGAAGATGTTTGTTTTTACGATTTTAGACCAAAGTACAAAGTAAATTTAAAACAGAAGTGTCGCTGCTGATAAGTTATTATTATACGCTATGTAGTTGACAGGGCGGAGCTGTATCCATCGTAATCGCTTCAATGGTAATTATCTATAAATATGGTGTCGTACAGATCGGATGTAAGTAAAATAGCAGACGCTTGCGTTTAAATATGAAGCGGCGGGTCGTAATAGTTTACAGTTTGTCGATTATCTAATTGATTTCAAAAGAACTTCATGATTTAATGCTTTTTACGCTATGACTGATTTTGTTTTTATTAAAGAAAAATATTCGCTTTATAGACTATCTTGATAGTTATGCGCATTGCGATTTATAAATGAAATATTAAGCAATATTAAGCCAAGGTGTTGATTGGAGAATTATCGTCGCTTGCCGTGTAAGTGACGGGGCGAAGCTATTTCGTTCGTTCGTATATGTTTTTGACAACAGTTTAAAAGAGATTCTTATTTCAGGTGTGCAGAGGTACAATGTCGGGCGTTTTTACGATGAATTTTATTAAATTATTATGATTTTAACAGCTTAAGAAGCCTTGGTTGATTCTATGCAAATTTTGTGTTTTAGTGATTCGTATTTGCGTCCAACAATTTCATTTATAATAGAGAACGAAAAAAATGTTTGATACGCATTCCCATATTCTCTACGGCATGGATGACGGCAGCAAGCGCCTTTCCCATGCCATTGGTTTTGCAAAACAGGCCTTAAAACAAGGGGTTCATACTCTGTTTGCAACACCCCACTGCTATGACGGTGTTTATAATTGCACCAAAGCGGATATCATTGACGCATGCAGACGATTTTCCCATGACCTGTCCGCCGCAGGCTTGCCCCTTGTGATTTTGCCTGGGGCGGAGATTCGTGTCAATCACGATCTTATTGATCGCTTTGACAATGGTGAACTGCTTACGATGAACAACGCAGGAAAATACCTGCTGATAGAGCTACCCCTTATGTTTATCGATAGTGCGGTCTCCATGATGATCCGAAGACTCCACGAGCGTGACGTAATCCCCATTATCGCCCATGCGGAACGAAACCCAGTGATTTTGAACCGGCCCGATCTGGCGGATCAATTCATCTACCATGGTGCGAAAATTCAGGTCACCGCCTCAAGCCTGACAGGGGATTTCGGCCGGGAGGTCATGAAATTTTCCCGAATCATGTGTGAAAAAGATCAGGTGTTCTGCCTGGGATCGGATATCCACCCGGGCCGCAAATACCGGATGAAAAAGGCGGCAAAACGATTAAACAGGTGGATTGGGGAGACTGCAACCCAATTGATACTGGAAGATAACCCAGCTTGCATTGCCTCCCGGAAAATTGATTCTGAACATACGACTGATTCTGCATTGCTTGGAAGTGCAAGCCCCGGGAAAAACATATAGGCTAAGTGTGAGTAAAACGGTTTAACGCAAATTTTAAAAAGGAGAGCAGCATGAGAAAGTTTCGATTGATAGTGATCGCCATGCTTGTCGCTGCGTTTTTGGCCACAGGGGTCGCAATCGTAAGCGCACGTACGGTGGTCATTGGGCAGACGGCTGCACTTAAAAATGCAGTGAAACGGCTGAGCAATGCCACGGGACTAAGTCCGGCCGAGCTGAAAGAAGCTTATAAGGCCGGGAAATTTGATTTCACCATTAAGAAATTCCACCGCTATAAAAATATGTTTGTATTAGTTGTGGATAGGCCGGCAAGTCCCATCTGATAATTAACCTCCTGACATGTCTGTCCGGGAATATGCACTTAGCCTATATGAAAAGTGGTTTCCGGACAGACTTCCAATTCATTCCCCCTGGGATTTCATTATGAATTATAAACAGACCGTCATGGTTCTGGCGATTTCTTTATTCCTGTTTTCTGCTGTCTGTGCGAACGATGTGTTTGCCCAGGGGCGAATGACGATTAATCCCCATATCCAGTCAGGCGTTCGCCGGGATACCAACTTCCATAAATCCGAAGAAAATACCAAAACCGTAGATACCTATTATGTTAAACCAGGCGTGGAACTCGGCTACACCACGGACAAAACCAAAATCACCCTGGACTACTGGATGAACCGGCTGGTTTACGATGATCAAGACGATATCAGGCCGGGAGATACGGCCGCCGATGAGTACGACTACACCGAGCACCAGGCAAACTTCCGGGCCCGGCTTGCGCCCACAGATCGTTTGGCCTTTGGTCTGGACAATCGATTCTGGAAGACACGGGAGGCAGCCAATGCCGATAGATATTCCAATGCCGTCGAACGGTATAAATATACGTTTAATAGATTCAACCCATGGGCGAAGTACCGGTTTGCTCACAAATTCGGCCTGGGGCTTGGGTATACCAATAAAACCATAGACTACGACAACGATGACGAAGAAGAAGACTCAGATGAAAACAGGGGCATTCTGACCTTTTACTACTATTTTAACGAACGGACCTTTTTCGATCTGGATTGCCAGACCTGGCACCGCGATTACGATGCCGACACATCCGACTATGACTCTCACCAGATGATGGTCAATATAAGCCGTCAGTTCAATTATCTGACTTTGGCGGCCGGGATCGGCTATCATACCCGTGCGTTTGACAATGAAGCAGATGTTCCCGGCGGGGATCAGGGGGCTTTTGCCTGGCAGATTTCTCTGACCGGTCAGAACCCCCCGGACGAAAGGGTAAAATATCCAAAAAGTTCACTGTCTTTGTCCCTTAGCAGCAACCTCAACGATAGTGGCACCGATGACACCTATTATACCTACACCCGGTTTGATGCCGTGGCAACCTATCTGTTTTTTGAGCGGATCAACGGCTCCCTGATCGGCCGTTACCAGCATTCCGACTACGAAACGTCACATCGTGAAGATGACCGGATCTTTTTTTCCGGTGCCCTGGATTACCTGATCAACGATTTGTTTATCGTGGGCCTGGAGGCCGGGCTGGAAGATCGAGATTCCAATGTTGACGGTGAAGATTTTGAAAACGCCTATGTCATGTTCAACATTAAGTTGGATTACGATTTTGGGTCCAAATAGCTCTGTATAGTTGACGTTGTAATATCAAAAATATAGTGGTCCGAATTTATCTTTGATTCGTACCACTATGTTTTTTAACCCCAACGGATGATTTGTTTATGCTGAAAAATAGTTTTAACGTGCTTTTAATCGTTGTTCTTTTGGCCGTTTCTCTTTTAATGCTGTCCATGACCGGCTTATGCGAAGAGCAAAGCAATGGCGGGTACCGATTGGGACCCGAGGATCTGGTCAAAATATCAATTTTGGCCGGTGGTATCGAACAGGTGGTAAAAGAGATGGTGGTCAGCGAAACCGGTGACTTAAATGTTCCCTTTGTGGGGAAAATCCCCGCAGCAGGGTTGACCTTAAGTCAATTGGAAAAAAGAATTTTTATTCCCCTGGAGCGTGATTATTTTGTGGATCCCCAGATCCACCTTCAGATTGTGGAGTACCACAGCCTGGAATTTTCCATCTCCGGCGCCGTTAAAAATCCAGGTAAGTTTGAACTGGATTTTACCCCTACGGTCATGGATCTGATTGCCAATGCCGGCGGTGTTCTGCCCGGGCGCGGCAATCTGGCTTATATTCTTAAAGGAGTGGGCCACGATACCCTGTCAGATTCTGAGATACACGAAGCCATCAGCAAATCAACCCTGGTGAAAATTGATCTGAATCGCCTTCTGGACGAAGGGGACATGTCCGAAAACATACGCCTGGTCTCTGGCGACACCGTATATATCCCCTTAGGATCAAAACTGGACCAGGCCGCAACAATGGTCTATGTCCAGGGGAAAGTCAAAAGTCCGGGCATATTTGACTATCAGCCCGGGCTCACGGCACTTGGTGCCTGCATCATGGCCGGAGGATTTGATAAATTCGCGGCACCCAACCGGGCCAAGGTGATCCGCAAGACTGCTGACGGCCAGGAAACCATTAAAATCAACCTAAAGAAAGTTCAAACCGGCGACAAGGCAGATATCCTCCTCAAGCCGGGTGATCGCATTCATATCCCTGAATCCTGGCTGTAACAGTCAAATACAAGGAAAATTATGGAAGACGAAAATCTGGAAAAAGAGATCCATCTCTCGGACTATTATCTGGTGCTGTTAAAGCACAAGGCGCTGATCATCTCCTTTTTTGTGATCACTGTTTCTATTACGATTCTGGGTACTTTCCTGATGACTCCGGTGTATCAATCCAGTGCCAAACTGATCATTGACAAAGAGTCGTCAGCCTCTCCCATTACCGGCGAACGGTTGGATTATGAAAATTACAACTCCCAGTTCATGACCTTTAACACCCATTTCAAGCTGATTACTTCCGGGCCCGTGATCGAATCTTTGATCAATACCCTGGGTTTGGATAAAGAAGAAGAGAACCTGGATATTAACCCCATCACCAAGGTGATCCGGCAGTTCAAGGATAATATTAAGCTGTTGCTCCAGGTTGATAAAAAGGAACTGCCCCCCCATGAAAAACAATTGGCTCTTATGGCGAAGGTGAAAGAAAAAATTTCCATTGATCAGATTCAAGACACCCGCCTGCTTACCATAAATGTAAAAGATAAAAATCCGGTATTGGCCACAAACATGGCCAATACCCTGGCCAATAAATACATTGAGTTTAATTTGTCCAGTAAAATGCAATCCTCCAAGCAGACCCTGGGATGGCTGAATAATGAACTGTATGAACTGCGCCAGAAACTGGAGCAGTCAGAGAAGGAATTTTTCGACTATAAGCAGGAAAGTAAGGTCTTCTCCCTTGACGGTAAGCAGAAGATGGCCGAGCAAAAAATCGAAGCGTTCAACACCCGGTATCTTGAAGCCAGAAATCACCGTCTGGAGCTGGATGCCATAATTGATGAATTCACCAAACATATCAGAGGGGAAAAAGGAATCTCCGCTATCCGTTCACTGATGGATAACCCGATGATTGACAACATTTATCTGAAAATAGTGGACCTGGAATTGGAATACTCCCGCCTGTCCAAAATTTATAAAGATCAACATCCCAAAATATTACAGCTTCAAAGTGAACTGTCCAAGAGCCGTTCCCGCCTCACCGAGGAGATCAAAAAGGAACTATCGAATCTGAAATCCGAGCGTAAGGTGCTTTTGGCCCGGGAACAAAACCTGGAGAAAACCATTGCAGGATTTGAAACCGATGCCCTCAATACCTCATCCAAGGCATTGAAATACAGTATCCTGAAGCGTAATGTGGACAGCAATCAGAACCTGTATGATCTGATGCTTTCCCGGGTTAAAGAATCCAATATTCTTCAAACCAGCGACACCTCGAATATCCGGGTGGTGGAAAAAGCCATGGTCCCTGCGCGCCCTGTATCGCCAAACAAGAAAAGGAATCTTTTGCTGGGTGCTGTACTTGGGCTTTTCGGCGGCATCGGCTTGGCCTTTTTCTTAGAATATCTGGACCAGACTGTACGCACCGAAGAGGATATCACATCCCACTTTAAACTGCCGGTACTATCTGTTATCCCCGAAGCAGACCCATCCGAGACCTATGGAGCCTCATCGTGATTTTTTCTAAACATAAAGCCGGAAATCTTGAGCAGGACAAAGACGCCCTGTTGAATAATTATTCCTCGTCTTCCAGATTTGCCGAATCTTACCGGACCTTGAGAACCAACCTGTTTTTTTCAGCCATGGAAAATGATCTGAAATCCGTGGTGATAACCTCTTCTGTGGCAGGGGAGGGCAAAACCACCACCTGCGTAAATCTGGCACACACCGTGGCCCAGGCTGATCGCAGTGTTCTCCTGGTGGATATGGACCTGCGCCGCCCCCATTTATCAAGCCTTTTTTCCATGAGAAAGGAGAAAGGCGTCTCTGATCTGGTGGCAGATGTTTTCGGCATCCACCTGAACCAGGGAACTCTGGACCAATACCCGGTCAACGATCTGATTCAGCTTACCACGCTTCAGTCTAATACATGTTGCTTGGATTTGGAAAATGAAGAAACCCAGGTCTCCATTTCGTTCGACAAAGGCCGGATGATAGATGTTTACTGGAAAAACCGTCCGGATTCCATGAAACTTGCTAACACTCTGATACAGGAAAAACTCCTAACTGAAAAAGAATCGCTTTTAGCCCTGGGACACCAGAAAAAATCAGTCCAGCGTCTGGGTACCATCCTTTATACCATGGGTTTTGTTTCCAAAAAGGACATCGCCAAGACCCTGTCCATACATACCATTGAAGCCATTAAAGCCGTATCTGCCATGGAACAGGGGGAATTTACTTTTTCGTCTTTATCTGCGGTCGAAGTGAAAAAAATAATAAGCCATGGCATTGATTTCCATAAGCTCTATGCGGAGTTCAACGTGGGTGAGGATATGGGTGACTTTCTTAAAAAGACCATAGACGACATGATTCAGCCTACCTATACAGAAAATCTTTTTATCCTGCCGGCCGGCAGGGTTCCGCCAAATCCCGCAGAACTGGTTGGATCCAAACGAACTGGGTTTCTTATGGATTACCTGAAAACCAGGTATGATTTCATCGTCATTGATACATCACCGGTCATGCCGGCCACGGATGCGTTGTTGGTGGCTCCACACACTGATGGTGTAATTTTGGTTATTAAATCCCGCCACGCGAACAGAAAGATAATACAGGAGGTCCTGAACCGATTTGAAAGCAATAATCTGCCAATCATCGGCACAATCCTGAACAGAGTCGATATGAAAAAAGAGGGATATTATAAGTATTATAAAAAGTACTACACTTCTTATTATGGCAATTAGTCCTGCAAAATTAGCTAAAATCCTCCTGGGAACTGTCCTGTTTGCCCTGCTGATAGTCCAAGGTTTGCTTCTTTCTTCCAGGTATGTCTACCAGCAGGGCGTCAGATATATCTCAGACAATGCCCTGGATAAAGCCCTGTCGTCATTTGAAAAATCAGAAAGTATGGTTCCGGATTTATTGGGCAGATACTATGCTCCCTGGGACATCTATCGTATCCATCTTGCAACCGGTAAAACTTTAAACCAAATCGGACAAGGGTATTTGATTGCCGAGGAGGTCAAACTATCCGAGGCTTTTGAGACCTACCGGTCTGCCTGGTCCTGCTTTGAGCAAGCAAAACGCATTGATTCAAGCATCTATGACATTGCCTTCAGCCAGGCCCAAACCGAAGCTTCTCTTTTTATGATTTACAAAACTATTTATCCTGAAAAACGTCCCCCTTACGATCCGCATACACTTTACCGGAAAGCCATCCAACTTCGCCCAAACGGTATCACCATTTTATACTCCTATGCGATGTTTTTGGCCTATAGAGGTAATAAAGAAGAATTAGGAAAAATAATTCGGCGTATGACAGAAGCCTTTCCTATTGTTTATGGAAAACTTAAAACGGAATATTTTTGGGCCGACAGTCTGGTAAGTAAGGCTGAAGCTGGTTTGAAAGGCGCCATAGAGAAGGATATTTCTCCCCGCGAAGCCCATCAGGCCCTTGCTGATATTTACAGCCAAAATATGAACTATGATCAAGCAGTCTTTCAATATCAGGCAAGCTTAGATATTCGATCCTTCACCAATATCTGGCGTGATTATCTCCATATGGGAAGATTGCAGTATCTGGCTGGTAATATAAATGAGAGCGAAGCTTGGTTTTTGAAAGGATTAGAAACTACAACCGATTTTAAATCCGCACTGAATATTATCTACTATTTTTTTAAACAAAAAGAGCAACTATCAGATTTTGTAAGCTTTGCAACCAGCGTAGCATCGAAATTATTACATCCCCCTGAATTAGACTTTGCTATTTCACGGGCCTGGATAAGTCTAAAAAAATATCCGCTGGCCAAAGCCCGTTTGCTTCGCCTCACTGCAAAGAAACAAACTGCGGAAGCCTGTTATCTTCTGGCAAAAATAGCACAACAGGAACAGGATTTGGAGCAGATGGAACTTCTGGCGCATAGAGCTACGGTTCTTGATAAAGATAACAGCTTATACTATCATCTTTTTTCTGAGGCCTTGAGACGGCAGAAAAAATACCCCCAGGCTGAAGAAGCTGCCACCAAAGCGCTTGAAACCACCAAAAAAGAAAATCATTGGTTATTTAATAATAGGGCCTGGACCCGCTGGGCCCAGCAAAAATATGAAGCGGCTGCCATGGACTGGAAGCGGGCCTTTTATCTGAAGTCTGACAATGCGGAGTTCCCTTACTACATAGCCCAATGTTATGAGCGTGTTGATAGATTTGAGGAGGCCCAAGTCTATGTTACAAAAGCCTTGGCTTTATCTCCTGATAACGCATTGTTCCAAAAGTTGAGACAGCGGTTAAAATGAATCTTTATTTTTGGTAACACATGGGGGCTTCTTTGCCAGTGGGATTTTGATTTGATTACGGAATTCCTTTTGGAAAAGGAATATATCGTCTTACAAAATGCAAGGTTTAAAAATCGCATAATTTCTGTACAAAAAATAGGATTAGCGAGAACAGTGGCCTGGATAGACTGACACCCTGTCTAACCTTTGTAAAAAAAAATTATAAAACAGGTGTATGTCTGACAAAATAGGCCATACGAATTATAGAAAATCAGGGGTTGATCATAAGATTGGCCACTCAAGAATAAAACCACTTCAGTCCACAATCAACCGCCTGTAATTCCAGCATTATTTCCCAGATCTTTAAAAGATAAATACAAAGTGGCCGAAGTTATGATCAATCCCGAAAATCAGATTCTTCGAATCAAAGAGGGGGGGAGGGCTATAGACTATTGACATACCATACCCTTTTCCCAAAATTAATCGCCTTTGGAATTAACTCATGAAAATTATTTTTATAATTATTGTTGTTTTTTGGTTGTGTCAAAAAATTATGTGGGTTACCGGATATCTTATTTGCTGGACATATACAAAAGCCTCTATTTTTTTCCAGAAACGCAAAACAGAGACCTCTTCTGAATTTGATAAAAAATTGGGGCGTAATGAAAAGAGTCCTGAAAGCAAAATTTATGTTGTCCTAAAAAATTATATAAGACGTTGGATAGAAGGCTATTACCGATATAAAATTATTAGAACTGGGAACATCGCCTCTCACGTAATAAGAAATTTTATATATTATCAAGTTTTTAACGTTTCTTTCGGTAAAAATGCGATCGTTTATTATGGTGCTGAAATAAGGGAACCCTACAAACTTAAAATCGGAAGAGGGTCAATTATTGGAGACAGAGCAGTATTAGATGCTAGAAGTGGAATTACAATAGGAAAGAATGTAAATTTAAGTTCTGAAGTACAGATTTGGACGCTTCAACATAACTATAGCTGCCCCTATTTTTCAACCGCTGATCAATGTAAACCTGTTGTAATTAAAGATCAAGTTTGGATCGGGCCAAGAGTTACCATTCTGCCTGGCGTAACAATTGGAAAGGGAGCCGTTATTGGAGCTGGTGCCATTGTTACAAAAGATGTGAATTCATATACTTTAAATGGGGGGGTACCCAGTAAACAAATTGGCCTTCGCAATATTGATTTAAAATACTCTTTCAGTGGTCAGTATATTCCTTTTTTATGATAGACCACTGTTAAGGACAATTATAAGGTTTAGGACCATGGAAATGAGCAATGCTCATGATAGAGGGCTCTTTCCAGTTTTTGAGAGGTTACTACTGAAGATATCTTCGATGACTGATTGCATAAAAAATAATAAAAGAATACTGCATAATACCATCTTATTATATATACGGATGCTAATATTGATGTCAGTATCTTTGTATACAAGCCGGGTTGTTTTGAGTATATTAGGTGTAGGGGATTATGGGATTTATAATGTTGTAGGTGGTGTTGTATTCGTACTATCATTTTTAAATATCTCCATGGCAACAGCCACACAACGTTTTTTAAATTTAGAATTAGGTAAAAATAACAAAAAAGGTGTTGAAAAAGTCTTTGCCACAGCCCAAGTAATACATATTCTCATTGCGGTTATCATATTAGTATTAGCGGAAACTTTTGGCGTCTGGTTTTTGAATAACCATATGTTTATACCAAAAGATCGTATAATCGCTTCGAATTATGTATTTCAATTTACGATTTGTTCTTTCTTGCTTACTGTTATGAGTGTGCCTTATAATGCTACGATAATTGCGCATGAAAAAATGTCGGCATTTGCCTATATAACAGTAATTGAGGCCCTTTTGAAATTAGGCATTGTATTCCTACTATTAGTAATTAATTCTGATAAGCTCATAGCATATTCTTTTTTAATGGCTATCGTTTCAATTATAATACGTATAATATATGGAAGTTATTGCAGGCGGCATTTCGAAGAGTGTAGACGATTTAGCGTGAAATATGATAAATTTTTATTTAAAGAAATGCTTGGCTTTTCAAGTTGGACAATATTCGGTTCTTTAGGATCCATATCTCATACTCAGGGCGTAGCAATTGTTTTAAATATGTTCTTTGGGGTTGCTGTTAATGCTGCCCAAGGAATATCCATGCAGATAAATAATCTTGTATATCAGTTTGTTACAAGTTTTATGACAGCTCTTAATCCGCAGATAGTGAAATATTATGCTGCAAAAGATTTGTATTTTATGCAAACACTCATTAAACGTGGATGTAAAATGGGTTTTTTTTTAGTGGCTTTTTTGGTTCTGCCATTGTGTTTCGAAACCCAAACTATACTAAGTCTTTGGTTAAAGGAAGTGCCAGAATACACGGTGATTTTTACTAGGCTCGTCCTTTTAACCAGTTTGTGTAATTCCTTTGCAAGCCCATTGTCTGTTGCTCAAGGTGCCACTGGGAATATAAAAACGTATCAGATGGTTTTAACAATACTCGGATGGATGCATCTGCCGTTAGCATGGGTGTTCTTCACATTAGGTTTTGCACCATACTACGCGATGTATATTTACTTGTTTTTAGTGATAATTATGCAAATGTATCGTATCTATAAAGTTTGTAATTCATTAAATATAAGTATATCTGGCTTTTATAAGGATGTGATAATCAAATGTTTTCTTGTGATGCTTTTATCATCTATTTTACCTGTTGGAATGCATCTATTGGTCCCATATAGCTTATTCTCAAGAATATTAACATTCTGCATGAGTGCCGTTATGGTTATAATCAGTGTGTTCGTCGTTGGGGTGAATAATGAAGAACGAAATAAAATTTTTAAGTTTATTAGATCGAAAACTTATATAGCGGCACTAAATTAATGAAAACAAAAATTTTGCTTTTAGGTGGGACTGGTGTTATTGGGTCGTATTTGGTTCATATGCTCAATGATAAAAGTATAGATACTCATGTAACATCTAGAATTAAACGAAATAATTTTGGGTCCATTTTTTATATTCAAGGAAATGCCAAAGACTATGCTTTCCTAAGAGCTGTGTGTAACGAAAAAAAATGGTCCGCTATTATTGATTTTATGTCTTATAAAACCGGTGAATTTTCTTTACGTTTAAATACGTTGTTGAATTCTACAGATCAGTATGTATTTGTCAGTTCGGCGCGCGTTTATGGTAATGAAGAACATCCAATTAAGGAAACTTCTCCTCGATTGCTTGATTGTAGTGATGATTATGCTTTTTTAGATACAGATGAATACTCACTAACAAAAGCCCGGCAGGAGAATTTGTTATTTGATTCGGGTAAAAAAAACTACACAATTGTACGACCATGCATTACGTTCGGAGATGAACGTTTACAGTTGGGTGTTTTGGAAAAAGAAGAATGGCTTTATCGTGCATTAAAAGGCCGAACTATAGTCTTCTGTAAAGATATTGCAGACAGGATGACGACTATGACTACCGGCTATGATATGTCTCTTCTTGTTTTAAATATTATTGGAAATCCAAATGCAATAGGAGAAGTTATTCATTTCACATCACCATATCATCGTACCTGGTCTGAAATTTATTCTATATATGAAGAAACACTGATAAGAATATTTAATATACAACCAAAAATGAAGATGGTTTCTCTATATGATTTTTTACATTGTAGAAGTAACTATTTAAAATATCAGGTTATGTATGACCGCGTTTATGATAGAGACTATAATACAGAAAAAGAATCAAGATATGCAGATATTGGCAAATTTACAACTCCTGAGGAGGGAATAAAGATAAGCCTTTCAAATTTTATCCAGAATCAATATTCGTTTACGCAGATTAATTGGAGAAACGAAGGTCGTAAAGATAAAATAACTAAAGAAAGGACTCCATTTTCAGAAATTCCCAGGATTAAAAATAAAATTAAATATTTAATGGCAAGATTTTTTTAATTTATGTATTCATATCATAAAAATGTGACAATCATTTTAAGTCTTTTTAAGAAGTTCGGCATTCGTAATATTGTGGCATCAGCGGGTACTCGTAATATACCCCTTGTTTTTTCAGCGTTGCGAGACGATTATTTTAACTGTTATTCAATCGTTGATGAGAGAAGTGCCTCTTTTTTTGCACTTGGCATTATACAAACAACTCAAAAACCTGCAGCCATTGTCTGTACATCAGGCACTGCCGCTTGCAATTACTTGTCCGCTGTTAATGAAGCTTTTTATCAGCATCTGCCATTAGTTGTTCTTACCAGTGATCGAAATCATTATTATTTAAACCAACAAGAAGATCAGTGTATTCCACAACTGAGTCTTTATCAAAATGTGTTAAAAAAAATGGTAGACCTTCCAATTGTTCGTGATGAACTTGATGAGTGGTATTGTGGGCGACTTGTTAATGAAGCATTGCTTGAACTTGATCATAGGGAAAAAGGTCCTGTACAGATCAATTTTCAAGTAGACGCCGATTATCCCAAAAAAGGAGGGGATTTTATTTTAGATCAACCTAACCTTCCTAAAGTAAAAAAAATAGATCGTCTAATGGCGGAAGACAGTGATGAAAAATGGGAATCACTTGCAAAATATATATCCGGTAAAAAATTGTTAATTCTTTACGGTCAGAATATGCCAGTTTCTAAGGAGGAAACAAATGAGATAAATAATTTTTGTGATAAATATGATGTAGTTATTATTAGTGAGCATCTGGCTAACCGTCATGTGAAAAATCAGGTGCAACCTACACTAATCCTTAAAATGGTTGATAAAAAAGAATTTTGTCCGGACATCGTGATAACAATGGGAGGACATCGTATAATAGAACCAAAGGCAAAATTCAGAGCTATAAAAGATCAGATTGAACATTGGCATGTTTCACCTGATGGTAATGTTTCTGATCCGTTTCATTGTCAAACGATGATCATAGAATGTCGCCAAAAGTATTTCTTTGGAAGATTAGCTTCCTTGGGGAAGAAATCTACACATCCTTATTTGGATAAATGGCGAGCTATGGAAGCGCTACAAATAAAAAGAGAGCCTAAATCTGCAGATTTTGAATTTTCAGGTGTTTATGCAATTAAAAGCTTATTTGAGAATATTCCTGCGGATAGCCTAATACATGTATCAAATAGTAACAGCATTCGTTTAGCAACTTATTTCAATCTTCCTGAAACGATCAATTTTTATTGTAATCGCGGAACCTGCGGTATTGATGGTTCCATGTCAACTTATGTGGCTCAATCATATTTATCTAAAAATCTCTCATTTTTGATTATTGGGGATCTTAGCTTTTTTTATGATATGAATGCGTTATGGAACCATTATGTAAATGGGCAAACACGAATTCTGCTTATTAATAATTGTGGTGGTGCCATTCTTAATTTTGGGCGTTATAAGACGGTTAATGTACCGTATTGTTTAGTTAATACTGCGGCTGCACATGAAACATCCGCCAAAGGATGGGTCGAATCTCAAGGCTTTAAATATCTATGTGCCAATAATCAAGAAGAATTTGATCGTGCAATTGATGAATTTGTAGTAACCAATTCAAAACAACCTATATTATTTGAAGTCTTTACTGATATCGATAAGGATAATGAACAAAGGAATTTAATAACGGAATTTTATCGTACATCAGATGCGGTGAGAATAAATAAAATAAAAAAAGCTGTACCAGAACCTTTAAAAAAAATAATTAAGTCCTTAAAAATATAATGATTTGTTTGATGATTAATTCTCCTGAAGTTTTTTTTATAAGGGATAGTGCGCTGTGGATAATCTAAAAAAAATTACAATTGGCCTCCTTACTGCAGAATTAAATAATGGCAATATGGGGTGTAATGCATTAACTTTAGGAGCAATTATTCTTTTAGAAGAAGTTTCTAAAAAAATCGGTTGCGGTTTTCAATATATTCTTTTCTCCGCTAATGACAGTAGATGCCTTAGTTCCTATGAAGAATTAAGAGGTGTTGATATCAGTTTTTGTGAGCCGACTGTTCATCTTCGCAGTATCGCCAAAATGTTATTAAGAAATAATGTGAAAAAGATATTCGATTTCCGAACTGCTATTAATGACTGTAAAGTATTTTTTGAAATTGCCGGAGGAGATAGCTACAGTGATATCTATGGAATAAATCGGCCTATAACATTTGATAAATACCATACAAAAATTATAAAGAAGAAAGTTCCTTTAATTTTTTTACCCCAAACTATCGGACCATTTAAAAGTGACAAGGCCAAAAAAATAGCAAAAAAAGGGTTATCATATGCTGCACATGTTTTTGCTCGGGATCCCATTAGTTTTAACAAAGCTAAACAAATATCCAAGAATATATCTATTTCGCAAACAATAGATATGGCTTTTTTTATGGACTATACTCCCATAAACAAATCAAAAAAAAAATTGAAGGTTGGTTTAAACCCTTCGGGTCTGCTATGGGACGGAGGGTACACCAGAAATAATCAGTTTGGTTTGAAAGTTGATTATGAACAGCTAATGCGCCAGATGATAAAAAGCTTAGATCCAGAAAGATTTGATATAATTCTTGTGCCGCATGTACTCAGTGGTCCCGGTTATAGCTTTGAGGACGATTACAAAGTATGTAAGTGCTTAAAGGCAGATTATCCACATTGTTTGATTGCTCCTTTTTTTTATACTCCTGTGGAAGCAAAATCCTTTATATCCGGGCTTGATTTGCTTGCAGGCTCAAGAATGCACTGCTGCATAGGCGCATATTCTGCCGGTGTCCCTATATATCCTTTGGCATATAGTAGAAAATTCAAAGGGCTGTTTAAAGATCAGCTTAACTATCCTTACGGTGCAGAATTGACCTTGATGGATGTTGATGCCGTGTTGATCGATTTTCTAAAATTCGTTAGTGGAATAAAAGTCGTGACAGAAGAGATGCCAGGAAGAATTGAAGAATTGGCCGATTATAAAAAGAACTTAATCAAGAGTTTATCTGGAAAGATATCTGAAGTCCTAGCATAGAATACCGTTTGCTTATAGGTTCATAAAATTGAATTATAAATAGCAAAAAAAATTTGAAGATGTCAAGTTCTCCATAATATTAATCCGGCAATTATATATGAAAGACGAGATCTGCAAACATTCTGTTGCGGTTACTATGGGGTTGCGGTTACTATGGGATTGTATGAAAATAACGTTGCCTTTGCGGAAATAACACCTCGTTATAATTTTCAGAAAGTATTGATGAGTATAGGGAAAAGAGAACTTTTTATTACTATTTTGATGGCAGGACTTTATGGTTTGGCTATATCATATGGTAATATTATACATATAATATTTTTGTGCTTACCATTCATAAGCCTCTTTTTTATAGAGTTTATAATAAAGGATGCTATACGAAATTCTGTTTTGCTATTTGTTATAATTTATCCAATTTTGCCCTTTCATGTCGGAGTTGATTTTGGGGGAGGGCTTCCGGTTTTAAAATTACAAAGGGTTATTGTTTTTTGCATAATCTGTTTTTGGTTAATTGACCGCTTTCTATTGCATCATAGCCAAGCAGTATCCTTTTTAAAGTTTCCTTTAATAAAACAAGCAGCATTTATGCTGTTGATTTTGTTCATATGCGTGTTTGCAAGCGGACTGAACCCTGAAGCGATTAAGTATTTACTTAGTTTTTCAATAGAATCGATACTATTGATGTATGTTGTTTATGATCTTTTCAAAAACGAAACTGAACATAGGCGATTGATAATTGCGATAACGATATCGGGAGGGATTGTTTTATTGATTGGAACAATTGAACATATTACAGGACAAAACTATTATTCAAAATTTGGCACTTTTAGGGAGGACATGGCGTTTGCAGTTAATCAGCAATTTAGATTAGGTTTAAATCGAGTTCGTGGTGCTTTCCCTCATGCAATAGATTTTGGGGCTGCTCTTGTGATTATTAGTAGTTTACTGTTCATTATTTCTGGATTTGTATATAGATATTTTTTGAGGAAATTGCTTTTATGTCTATATATTTGTGGATTAGTAGGATGCTATCTGAGTTATTCAAGAGGCCCAATGATTATGTGGATTGTTATTTTTCTCTTTTTTTTATTTAGGGAGAAAAATGTAAAATTTTTTTTAAGCCTTTTAGTTTGTGCTGTATTGTTTGTGAGTGGGCCTGAAAACCTTCCTTTCCAGAATGTGTTTTCAGCATCAATATCCGCTAAGACTGGAATGGGTTCTTCAGCCTTTGCCCGAATAGAACAAATAAGGCAAGCAATTCCATTTATAAGTTTGAAGCCATTCACTGGTTGGGGATTCGAAAGAACAAGCGCTTATCTTAGTAGAACTATTGATAATTACTATCTTAGAATGCTTTTAAATTTTGGGATATTAGGGCTTTTTTCTTTTCTTTTCTTTTATGGATTGCTATTAAAAAAAGCATTTCTAATTATTCGATCTGATATTGGGCATCGTAATTTTCATTCTACTTTTTCCTATTATTACATAGCTGTTTCGTGTTCAATATTTATTTTATTTATGACGGTTTCTTTAGAACATTACATGTACTTATATTGGGTCCTCTCTGGTATTTTACTTAGGATTTCTACTTTGGATATAAATTCTCACGATAGGTAGTAGGTGAATTTGTTAAGGAACACGGAAAAATTTAAATCCAAAGATCATTTATGATAGCAGGGAATGATATCCAAGGTGATTCTTCAGCAAACTTTTTTCACTCTTACATGAATCGTTTTTAATGTTTGGAGGAACGCCCAAAGCTTGTGCCAAATAGAATTCGAAAAATTGGCGTTTCGCATAAGTCATTCCTCCAAATAACTGATATTGAGGAGGCTCAATTAGGAGCAGTCCGTCAAATGTCAAGAGAATCTACGATGTTTTTTTCAGACAAAAACGGGTTAGTCTATCACTATTTATTAGAAAAGTTGTTGTTGTAACAGCATAAAAAAAATAAAATGGTAGACCGAAAAATGATCAATAAACAGGTTTGTTGTTTTTTGTTAACTGCATGCCTCCTATCTATAATAAACTCGTATGGTAGCGAAAGCTCCCCTCAATCTCAACCTGTCAATCCGAATGCCCTTTCTGACGTGCGATTTGTTTTGAAGTATATTTATGAAAGAAAAGATAGAGGGATGATATTAAGTTCACAGCATATATCCCTGACTAAGAATTACAATGAAGCTGAACATGTTCGATCACTGACCGGGAAGATGCCATCTATCGTAGAATTCGACTTGCTTAATTTCCACAAGACTCCGGCAAGGAAGGAACGGTATATCAACTTTGCCAAAGCGTGGAGCAAGGCGGGCGGCTTGGTGGCCGTGAGTTGGCATGAAACCAGTCCGGAACTATGCATACTAGACGAAGGTGGTTATCAGTACGGCACGAAGAAGATGATGACCCAGGAACGATTCGAAGACGTTTTGACGGAAGGAACGGAATTGAATCGCCGGTGGCGGGATCACCTCGACCTGGCCGCCTGCTGGCTGGGCGAGCTTCAGAAAGCCGGTGTGGTGGTCCTCTGGCGCCCGTATCACGAAATGACCGGTGACTGGTTTTGGTGGGGGGGCAAGAAGCCGGAGACATTCCGAGTACTATGGAGAAAAGCCTATGAGCACCTGACTAATCGCCATCGGCTTAACAACTTGATTTGGGTGTGGAGTGCCGCCCAGGTTGGGGACGATTACGCAGCCTATCTACCCCTCAATGCGGTGGATGTCGTTGGAATCGATATATATATCACAAAAAGGGACGATCCTGAATTCTTACGGCGAGCGAATATGATTCGACGCATAGCCCAAGGTAAACCCATTGCGCTTACGGAAGTAGGAACGATACCTTGTCTGGATATACTGATAAACCGGACGGAATTTACCTGGTTCTCAGTATGGGGAAGGGGATTTCTGGACAACCAGCATTACTCTAAATCCTTGCAGAACGGATCGGGAAATTCACCCGCCTGGATACTGGAGACTTATGCTCATCCCAAAGTAATCACGAAAGACGAGATTCACTTAAGGTGATATATTTAGAGCGTTGCAGGAAAGACGCCGGTTCCAAATTTTAGCATTAGGGTGAAGTGCTACTATAGAAGACGCTTAAAAGGCAGGAAGAGTCTTAGATTTAGTCACGATATGCCAGCCTTGGAATCCAATTTAATTTTTAATCTGTGAATGGATACATGGGATAAATAAGGATCATGATGGGGGGCTTTTGAATATATTATTTGTTACAACAGTAATTCCGTTTGGAAAAACAACAGGCGGAGAAATAGCCTCATCTGCATTTCTAAATTCATTTAAAGACTTAGGCCATAATGTTGATGTTGTAGGTTATTTGAGGAAGTCTGATCCTCAATATACTGCTGAGATTGTTGAACGGAGAAATATTGAAACTAAAACTTCCGGGATAGATAAGTATTTATGGATGCTTATGGCACTCATCAAAAAGGAGCCTTATAGTTCATATAAATATTTAGGAAAGCGTTATTTCAATAAATTGGATCATTTATTAAATGCGAACTCTTATGATTTAGTTATAGTGGATCACATTCAAGTACTTGAGTATGGTAAATACATTAAAAGCAAATCAAAATCGCCTATCATCATGATTTCACATAATTTTGAGTCTAATTTATATAGGGAGGAATCTTCTCATTCTTCAAATTTAGTAAGAAAGTATCTTTATAACCGAGAGTATCGGTTTATGTGTAAATATGAAGATACTGCTTTAAAAATATTTGATCAGATTTGGTGCTTGACAACAGATGATAAAGCTGACTTTTTATCAATCGGAGGGAATAATATAAAGGCATTTGATATCCCCTCTTCATTATCATTTGTCTCTTCTAATAACATAAAAAAAAAGTATGATATTGGTTTAATCGGTACCTGGTCTTGGGAGGCAAACCATAAAGGTTTAAGGTGGTTTATGGATTCAGTTTTACCTAATATCCCCTCAGTATATAGTGTTGCTATCGCCGGAAGAGGGGGCGATATTGAACGCTCTCATTATCCTAATGTTTGCTTTTTAGGATACATTGATGATGCCATAGATTTTATTCAGTCCTGTAAAGTTATAGCCGTTCCTTCTGTATCGGGCTCCGGTATACAAATAAAGACGTTGGACGCGATCAGCTGCGGGGTTGCTCTTGTAGCCACTTCTGTAGCTGTGAGAGGTATTAGTTCTCTGCCGTCTTCTGTAGTTGTTAACGATAATGCCCTTGAATTCTCTAAGCTACTCATCAAATCGGTACAGCAGTCTGAGAATATAGATTACAAGACCATATCGATGAAATGGTCTAATAAACGTAAGCGTGATTTTGTCGGAAAAATTAATCTTGAATTGAAAAATTTAGAACTTTTAAAATGAAAGTCACTGATTTTATAGGTTTTAAATTTAACGACATGAGTGTTGAAGAGCTCTTGGAGAACATTAGTTTAGATACGTATAAATATGTTGTTACTCCCAATATTGATCATGTTGTAAGATATAATAAAAATAATGAGTCTCTTAACGAAATCTACGGTAATTCATCCGTTACATTATGCGATAGCAAAATAATACAATTACTCTCAATTCTTTTTAAGAAAAAGATTAAACATGTAATTCCTGGAAGTAGTTTAACAGCTCTCCTTTTTGAAAAAATTATAAACCAAACCGATCGCGTTTGTATTATAGGATCTGACAGTAAGGATGTTGCAGTTATCAAGGATAAATACAGGTTAAAAAAATTGTATCATATGAATCCCCCAATGGGTTTTATAAATGATGATATAGAGATTGAGAAAGTGCTCCAATTTGTAAAAGGGTCTGCTCCTGATTATATTTTTTTGGCAATTGGTTCACCAAGGCAGGAAATCATCGCTTATTTTCTTAAAGAACATTTGGAAAAAGGCCTGTCTTTATGTATTGGTGCTTCTATTGACTTTATAGCGGGTTCAAAACAAAGGGCTCCTGATTTATGGCAAAATTTGAGACTTGAGTGGTTGTATAGGTTCCTCAAGGAGCCGAAAAGATTATTCAAACGCTATTTTATAGATTCGTGGGCAATATTTCCTATTCTATATAATGAGATTAGGAAATCATAGTGTTGTATATATAAAGGTTAACGATGAAAAGTGAAAAAAAAAATGCTCAGAATAATTTGGCTATCGTTATTCCAGCGTATAAAGCCAAATTTTTTCGTGAAGCCCTGTCATCCATTGAATGTCAAACCTGTAAAAATTTCCATGTGTACATTGGTGATGATGGCAGTCCGGATGATTTATATTCTATAATCAAAAATTTTACTGATAAAATGCCGATAAGCTATCATAGATTCGATCATAACATAGGTCGCGATGATCTCGTGGCACACTGGGAACGATGTATTGATCTCGTTCAGGATGAGGAGTGGATCTGGTTTTTTTCCGACGATGATACAATGGATACAATTTGCGTAGAAAAATTTTACTCAGCGCTTCAAGACGCTCCAAAGAACAATATTTTTCATTTTAATGTAAAAAAAATTACTTCAAATGGCAATATTTTGGAGGGTGAAAGCTATCCAGATTATCCCTCTGTATATTCGGCTCAAGAATTTTGTCGGGACCGCCTGCTTTTCAGACAACAAAGCTTTTTTGTGGAGTTTGTCTTCCGAAAATCAAAGTTTATTGAAGTTGGAAGGTTGCAAAAATTTGATTTGGCATGGGGGACGGATGTTGCAACCTGTATCAAATTAGCTCATCCCGAAGGCATAATCGCAATTGATGGTGCATATGTGTATTGGAGAAAAAGTTCTTATAATATTTCTCCGGACAACTCTTCTTCAATGGTTAACCGAAAGTTGACGGCTGTTGTGGCTTTTTTTGAATGGCTAATTATTTATGCAAAACATCAAGGCTTTAACCTCCTGACAAGTCCGCTGAGGGTCTACGTACGGCGGTTGATTAATTTTAGATGTAAACAGAATCTATTTAAAACTTTGATCGATTTTGTACGCCTATTACGATTATATTTCTCGGTAAAGGAGCAAAAGCAATGAACCACTATTTCAAATTTTTGCTTCCTATCCTCAGAATATTTAAAATTATATTTTTTTTCCTTATAGATTCAATTCGTTTTATAAAATACTCAAATTCTATTTTGCCTAATTCTTCAAAAAAACGAATAATTGCTAATATTATTTATTTGTATCATACTGTCGAGAAAGGTATCGTGATGCCGAATCGTCGTTGGAATTTTGGTCATTCCAAAATTTATGACTTAATCGAGAATTGTAACTGTTACATTGATCGATATGGTAAAGACAATGATGAACTACATTGCGCTATTGGCGTTTTGCAAACTTATCTTAATGAACATTCAATGAACGGGATTTCAGTCCCCAACGTTATTAATATGTCAATCCGAGCTCTTAGTAGACGGGTTGTAAATATTGAACCTGTCCCTCAAATAAAAAAAACAAATGAAGAATATTTTTCTTCAACAAATTCACCGTTTGTTGACTTTGCTTATAGTAGGGCTTCTGTTAGAGATTATACGGAAGTAACAGTACCTACTGATTATATTATTAATGCAGTTGATATAGCAAAATCTGCGCCGTCAGCCTGCAATAGACAGGCGACACGTGTCTATATTGTTCAAGAGAGAGAAAAAATCGATAAAGTTCTTTCTTATCAAAATGGTAATAAAGGATTTGGACATCTCGCTAACAAGTTATTGATTTTGACAACCGAGATTGCAAGTTTTAGAGGGGCTGCTGAGCGAAATTTTGGGTGGATAGACAGTGGGATTTTTGCGATGAATTTAATGTATGCGCTCCATTACCTAAATATTGGTTCTTGCTGTTTGAATGCAGGATTCAGCCCTTTTATAGAAAAAAAAATTCGCCAATTATGCGAAATCCCTTCTGAAGAAGTTATATGTCTGTTTATAGCATGTGGCTTTGTGCCAGATAATATTGATTTAACAAAATCTACACGTAAAAAGACCAAGGAATTGATAAGATTGAGATAATAAGGGATTGAAATGAAAATTGCTATAATAACAATGCATAGAGTTCTCAATTTTGGATCAGTGCTTCAGGCTTACAGTACTTGTTATATTATTAAACATTTTGGGTTTGAGCCAGAAATTATAAACTATATGGAACCCCGTCATACAAACTTGGGGGCTGTAAAAGATATCCTCGATAATATATCATTTGACGATATCCAAATTTGGAAGATCCCAATGCAAATAGGGATAAAAATGCTCAAGGTGGTAAGTTATTTTATTCAGCGTATGAAATTTAATCTTTTCCTGTCTCGGAATTTACCAATTGGGTCCAAAAAATATTTTTCATGTGATGGGCTTATGAAAAATCCTCCAGAGGCTGATATTTTTATGACTGGTAGTGATCAGGTTTGGAACAGCGAATATAACAACGGGGTTGATCGAGCATATTTTTTAGACTTTGTTTCAGTTAGAAGACCTCGGATTTCCTATGCTTCTTCTTTTGGGCAAGACAAAATTCTAAAATCCGAAGCTGATGAAGTCAGAAGCCTGTTAAAGAAATATCAAGCAATAAGTGTCAGAGAATCTTCGGGGGTTCAAATTATCTCTGAAATGGGTATTGAGGGGGCCGCACATGTACTTGATCCAACTTTATTACTTTCGCGCAGCGAGTGGGAACAACAATTTTTATTAGAGGAATCCCCGGAAGACGAACCTTATCTGCTTATATATTCAGTTGAAAGATCAATAGATACGATTATTTACACGACCGCTAAAAAGATTGCAGATTCCTTAGGATTACGGATTGTTTTTTTGTCGCAAGCTGCCAAGCTTAACTCTATGAAAGGGTGTGATGTTCAGCGTAGTTTTACTGATGTTGAAACTTTTTTAAGGTATTTTTATAATGCCAGATTTGTTGTTGCCAGCTCATTTCACGGCCTTGCATTTTCAATTAATTTTGAACGGCAATTTGCTGTTATTCTTCCTCCAAGGTATAATACTCGCTTAAGAAGTCTTTTGAACCTTTTCGACCTTTCGGGAAGAATAGTTGAAAAAAATATTGATTTGGGTCGGCTTACTGATCGAATTGATTACAGGAGAGTGTCTCACTTACTCCAAATGGAAAGAGAAAAATCGTTTGACTTTCTAACCTCCAATTTGTCTGATATATAGACCATCAGAGTTCATTTTAAGCATATGGTCAAAAATATCCATAGTAAATTGAACAAAATATTCATCATACAAGTAAATAAAAACAGCGTTGAGATGCATTTCTGTTTATTGTAATTTTTTATGCCCACATGCCTATAAGGTCGTTCACTGAAATTTTATTGGCGGATAAAATCGGTTGGACTTTGGCTGTGCCTCTTGATAAGTTGATCAGAATTGATGACTTTTTAGAGAAATCCTACCAATTTAGCATAGGTAGTGGAAATTAGATTCCGTGCCAACGTTGTCGGGATTGTTAGAAAGTTGCGGTATGATATGTTTTTTAACTTGATGTTATCAAGTCGATTAGATGTATCGTGTCAATTTTAATATTTCACATTTAACTTCAATGGGTTAAATTCGTTTTATCCTTCAAGTTAATGAGACTTAGGAATATGGAATGCGTAAAGGAATTATTCTGGCTGGCGGATCCGGAACTCGGCTTTATCCGTTGACCTATTCAGTCAGTAAACAATTGATGCCGGTGTATGACAAACCCATGATTTATTATCCTTTGTCTACGCTGATGCTGTCGGGAATTACCCAGATTCTAGTTATTACAACTCCTTCGGACCTTGCTGGTTTTAAGCATCTTCTGGGGGATGGAAGTCAGTGGGGTATAAATCTTGAGTATGCGGTTCAGCCAAGTCCAGACGGTCTGGCCCAGGCATTTATTATTGGCGAGCAATTCGTTGGCCGGGACCCGGTTACACTTATTCTTGGTGACAATATCTTTTACGCAGACGGTTTATCCCGACGTCTTCAGACCATTGGTAAACAGGATCAAGGCGCGACGGTGTTTGGTTATTATGTTAAAGATCCTGAACGTTACGGGGTGGTGGGGTTTGATAAAAATCACGTTGTGAACAGTTTGGAAGAAAAGCCGGAACATCCCAAGTCCAATTATGCCGTCACCGGACTCTATTTTTATGACAATGAGGTTATTGACATTGCCAAAACCATCAAACCCTCCCCAAGGGGTGAATTGGAGATTACCGACGTCAATAATGTCTATCTGTCCCGGGGGCAGTTAAATGTGGAGCTGTTCGCCAGGGGAACGGCCTGGCTGGATACAGGCACCCATGAATCCTTGCTTAATGCCGGCACATTTATTAAGGTTGTGGAAGATCGGCAGGGTCTGAAAATCGCCTGTCTGGAAGAGATAGCCTTTAGAATGGGATGGATTGACAAAGAAAAGCTCATGCAGATTGCTCAGCCGCTTTTAAAAAACGGGTATGGTCAATATTTGATGGGTCTTTGCACACAGGACGCTGACAATGAAATATACTGAACTTTCGATACCCGATGTTGTACTCATAGAACCTAAAGTGTTCGGTGATCATCGCGGCTTTTTCATGGAAACATTCCGGGCTGATGAATTTAATGAGAAGGTGCAGTCTGTAAGGTTTGTCCAGGATAACCACAGTATGTCCAAAAAAGGTATTTTAAGGGGGCTGCATTACCAGATAAAGCAGCCCCAGGGCAAATTGGTGCGTGTAATTGAAGGAGAGGTCTTTGATGTGGCCGTGGATATTCGAAAATCTTCTCCCTATTTCGGGCAGTGGGTGGGCGAAATTTTGACAGCCGAGAATAAGCGGATGCTGTGGGTGCCGCCTGGATTTGCCCATGGGTTTTATGTGCTCAGCGATACGGCCCAGTTTACCTATAAATGCACGGATTATTATGCACCGGAGTATGAGCGCAGTATCCTCTGGGCCGATCAGACCATTGGGATTCAATGGCCTGGAATCGAAAAAGAACCGCCTGTGTTATCACAAAAAGATGAAAACGGTGTGCGGTTCCAGGATGCAGAGGTGTTTGCATGAACATTCTATTGTTCGGTTCCCGGGGGCAATTGGGCTGGGAATTGCAGCGGACTTGTCCTTCCCATATTAAGTTGGAATCCTACGGGTCTCAAGATGTAGATTTCAGCGATCCCAAAGGCCTCGAACGTTGCATTGAAAAGTCGGATGCCGGATGGATCATCAATGCTGCTGCGTATACCGCTGTTGATCGGGCCGAGGAAGAAGAGAAACAGGCAGATTTGCTCAATCATCTGGCTTTGGCCCGGATTGCCGAAACGGCTCGTAATACCCATAAGAAAGTGGTACAGATCTCAACAGATTTTATTTTTGACGGCATCTCTTCCATCCCCGTTGCACCGGACACGCCGGCAAACCCTTTATCCGTCTACGGTAAAACCAAACTTGCCGGCGAAAGAGCGGTTCAACAGATTTTACAGCATGATAGTGTGATTATCCGAACCGCGTGGCTTTATTCTTCCCATGGAAATAATTTTGTTAAAACCATGCTTCAATTGATGCGTGACCGGGATCATCTCAGTGTGGTGGATGACCAGATCGGCACCCCGACCTGGGCCAATGGACTGGCGCTTTGTGTGTGGCGTGCCATTGATCAAGAACTGTCCGGCGTCCATCATTGGACCGATGCCGGTGTTGCCTCTTGGTATGATTTTGCCGTGGCCATACAGGAAATTGGGTTGGAATTAAAGCTGTTGGACAAACAGATCCCCATCTCTCCCATCCCCTGCGCCCAATATCCTACGCCGGCAAAGCGACCGGCGTTTAGTGTGCTTGATAAGAGATCAACCTGGCAAAGTTTAACAATTACGCCTGTTCACTGGCGGGCCCAACTCAAAACCATGTTAACGGAGTTGATATAATGAGCGCCATGCTGGTTACCGGCGGAGCCGGATTTATCGGGACAAATTTTGTCTACTACTGGCTGAAAAATCATTCCAAAGACAAACTTATCGTTCTGGATGCTTTGACCTATGCCGGAAACCGGCACAGTCTGCAAGAGGCGGAAGCACATGCCAAATGCACCTTTGTCCATGGTGATATTCTGGACCAGGAGCTAATGGAAAACTTACTCGCTGATCATGGAATTAAAACCATTGTTCACTTTGCTGCCGAATCCCATGTGGACAGATCCATCCTGGGACCGGATGCGTTTATCAATACGAATATTGTGGGCACCCATACCCTGCTCAAGGCAGCTAAAAAGATGTGGATTGACGGCAATGTCGAAGATCACCGTTTTCACCATATCTCCACGGATGAAGTGTACGGCACGTTGACGCCCGACGCACCACCGTTTGCGGAGACTAACCCATATCTGCCAAATTCCCCATATGCGGCCAGCAAGGCCTCGTCTGATCATCTGGTCCGGGCATATCATGAAACCTATGGGCTTAAGACCACCATCAGCAACTGCTCAAACAATTATGGCCCGTTTCAGTTCCCGGAGAAACTGATCCCGCTGATTATTGTGAACATACTGGATAACAAGCCGTTGCCTGTTTACGGTGACGGATGTCAAATCCGGGACTGGCTCTATGTGGATGATCACAATTATGGGGTCGATTTGATTCTTCATAAAGGAATACCCGGAGAAACTTACAATATCGGCGGTAATAACGAGTGGAAAAATATTGATATTGTCCGGCATGTCTGCGATTTGCTGGATCAGCGGTTTAAGGTGGATGCCGGGTTAAAGCAACGCTTTCCTGAATCTCCTGCCGCGAAAGGACAATCCTCACAAAGCCTGATTACCTTTGTTAAAGACAGGGCCGGGCACGATCGCCGATATGCAATCAATCCGGCTAAAATCAGTACGGACATTGGGTTTTCCCCCCGGGAAACCTTTCCCACCGGAATTGAGAAAACAATCACCTGGTTTCTCTCAAACGAAAAATGGTGGCGAAGTATTATGGACAACAGTTACCGCGACTGGATTTCGTCCAACTACGTTTAATTTCTGATGTAAAATTTCTTTGTTGTCATGCTTGGGGCGATGTCCCAAGCATTCTTCTATTTTCGTAATTTCCAACTCTATTCATGTAACAGCCATCGGTTGATATCCTCTATTATCATCCTAATCCAACCCGAAACAAACCATCAACATTCTAATACAATTTATTATAATCATTCTGTAAAAGGATCGCGTCATGTTAAAAGAGAAAAACAGACTTTTCCTTCGTATTCAACGGCTGATTGATCTATGCATCACTACAGGCTGTTTTGTCGCAGCCTATTTTATAAAGAGAAATCTTCTTCCATCCGACTACTCTTCACTCTCTACTGGCCCCAATTATTATCTTGTCCTGGTGTTGATTGTTATGATCTGGTCCATATGCTTTACCTGGGTGGGGCTGTATCAATCATTTCGTGAGAATCCGTTTTCCTGGTTTTTTATCAATATTGTCAAGGCATGTCTTTCAGGGGTTCTCATCCTTAATGTGGTGTTATTTGCCATGGGCATCAAGGATATGAGCCGGATTCTGATGGGTATCTTTTTCGTGCTGAATATATTCGGTCTGACGTTGTTCAAGTGGTGTGTTGTGATGTTGCTCCAGCAGCTTCGGGCCAAGGGCTATAACACGCGAAATGTCCTGATTGTGGGGAGCCGGGACCGGGCTGTGTCTGTGATCAAATCCATTGATGTGAGCCGGGAAGGGGGGTATCGAATTCTTGGCTGCTTTGATATAAATCCTGAAATTGTTGGGTCCTCGGTCGTCAATGGGTACAAAGTGATTGGCACCATAACGGATCTTAAAGCATATCTTGAAAACAATGTGGTGGACGAGTTGATATTTGCCATGCCCCTGAGGATCATGGATGATCCTGATAAATACCTGGTGCTGGCAGAAGCCATGGGCGTCCGGGTCCGGTTTGTGCCGGACTGGCAAATTCATTATTTAAGATATACACCGGCTGTGGCCCAGATGCATGTAATCGATTTTAGCGGTATCCCCACACTGACGTTGCAAAGTACCCCGGTAAATGAGGGGTTGCTCTTGATGAAGTCCTTTATGGACTATGGATTGGCCCTGTTTTCCCTGATTTTTTTTGCGCCGGTGTTTGCAATCATCAGCCTGGCGATTTATCTGGCATCGCCAGGACCGGTTTTTTACAGCCAGGAAAGGCTGGGTCAAAACGGCCGGCGGTTTAAGGTGCTCAAGTTCCGAAGCATGGTTTTGGATGCGGATAAAAAGCTGGACGCGTTAAAGGCATTGAACGAGGCGGACGGGCCTGCCTTTAAAATTAAACGAGATCCCCGGATTATTCCCTATGTGGGCACTTTTTTACGAAAGAGCAGTTTGGATGAACTGCCCCAGTTAATAAATGTTTTGAAGGGGGATATGAGTCTGGTTGGGCCGCGGCCGCCGTTGCCCAGCGAAGTGTGCCAATATGAGGTTTGGCAGCGCAGACGGCTTTCCATGAAGCCGGGATTGACCTGTCTGTGGCAGATTGCACCCAAGCGAAATGATCTTTCCTTTGATGAGTGGATGAGATTGGATTTACAATATATTGATAAATGGTCCCTTCGCCTGGATTTTATGTTGATCATGAAAACTGTGGGCAGTGTGTTGACCGGGGCGGGACGATAACGATGAAATCAACGGTTTACAGTAAAGCTGTGCTGACGATCATTTGCATTCTGATTGTTTTTACACCCTTGGCCCGGGGCAGTGTCCACCCTTGGGCATCGTCCGTGATGCAGTTTGGGGTGATTCTTTCCTGCCTTCTGCTGGTTATCGAAAGCCTTCATTTTGATACCGTGTTGATCCCCAAAACCCCTTTGAACCTGCCGTTATTTGTTCTGGTTGTCATGGCCGGTGTTTCCATGATGGTTTCACCCCACCGGGCCCTTGCCTGGCAGGGCTATTTGATGTTGCTGACCTATGTCGGCGTTTATCTGTTAGGCCGGTCGGTGGTGCGTACCCGAGAGCAGCAGCGGCTTGTGGTGTATACTATTATCGGTACGGCGTTATTTTTATCCGTGTTTGGGTTGTTCAAGCGGTTTGGGGTGAATCCTTTCCCCTTCTGGCAGTATGATGAACTGCGGTACAGTCCTGAGTTTGTCTCCGCCACCTACGGCAACCATAACCATCTGGCCGGGTTCATTGAAATGGCCTTGCCCT
Organism: uncultured Desulfobacter sp.; assembly: GCF_963666675.1. Lineage (NCBI taxonomy): Bacteria > Pseudomonadati > Thermodesulfobacteriota > Desulfobacteria > Desulfobacterales > Desulfobacteraceae > Desulfobacter > uncultured Desulfobacter sp. The sequence goes on from NZ_OY762929.1 coordinate 1,811,325, forward strand.
TTTTGCTTGTGTTGCTGTTGACGCGAACGCGCAGTGTGGCATGGCTGATGGTGATTATTTATCTGGCCCTGGTGTTGGTGGCGGTCCAGGCATTGACTTTGTCCCGGGGCGGGTGGGCCGCCATGGCATTTTCCATTGCGTTCATGGTGATGATGCTTTTGAGTCAGAAGCGGTTTTACAGCAAGAAATTGATTCTGGTGTTGACGGGTATTACCCTGGTCATTTCCGTCTTTATTCTGGCAAGCTCTCCCATTGTCTCCCGGGTGATGACCGTTGCCCAAAAAGATGAAGCCGCCAGCGCAGAATCCCGGGTGACCGCATGGAAAGGCACTGTGGAGATGATCAAAGACTATCCTTTTTTCGGCACAGGGCCCGGGACATACTCTGCCGAATTCCCGGCATACCAGCCCCCGGGTCTGGGGGTGATATTTAAACATGCCCACAATGATTATCTACATTTTACGGCTGACATGGGTCTATGGGTAATCCCGGTGATGATCTGGATGCTCGTTGTTTTTTTTAAGGCGGGCTTTAAAAACAGAGAGAGCCGCAGCCGGCAGACCAGCGGATTTGCCCTGGCGGCTATGGTTGCGGTGGTGGCCATTCTGGTTCACAGTATCGTGGATTTTAATTTGCATATCCCGGCCAATGCCTTTGTCTTTTGTGTGATTGTATCTGTGTTTCAACCTTTTCGTTATAAATCCGGTCAGCCCAAACCGGCTGAAAGAAATTTGGGATTAGAAAATCCCATAACCGAAACTATCTGAATATCCGTTGATTTAACCCCCCCATTTAAAAAAAACTAATTCAAGCGAGCGGTTTACCCATCCGGGTAAACCGCTCGTTTGGGTTTAAAGGGTATTGAAGAATTAAACCGGATAAGGCATAAGATCAAATATGATCCATTCCTGAGTATGGGGATGTTTGGAAAGCCAAAGGAATGAACAATGCAGTTAAGTGAACACAATGCCGATTCTGATCGGCCTCGTCTGGAGATTTTCAGCGACTATATCTGACCCTGGTGCTACTTCAGTACAGGCTGTATTGATAAATTAAATAAGACCTACGATATCGAAATCCAGTGGCGGGCCTACCCGCTGCAACCGGATGTGCCCGAACAAGGATTACCCATCGCCCGACTGCTGGAGGAAAAAGGTTTGCTGGTCACCCCGGAACAGGTGAACGCCAATCTTAAAGCCACGGCCCAAAGCTATGATCTGCCCTTTGGGGAGGGGAAGATGATCTATAATTCCCGTCTGGCCCAGGAGATCGGCCTGTGGGCCCAGGATTGCGGCAAAGCTCACCGGTTTCATGATGCGGCGTTCAAAGCCTATTTTGTGGATGATCGAAATCTGGCGGACAAATCGGTGATCCTGGATTTAGCGGCGTCGGCGGATCTGGATGTGGCCGAAGCAGAGGAGATCATTGATTCAAGATCCTATGCCGATGCCGTGGACCGGGATTGGGCAAAGGCCCGGGAGCTTGAACTTGTGGCTGCCCCAACTTTTTTGATGAAGGGTCAAAGGCTTGTGGGTGCAAAACCGTATCAGATTCTTGAAAAAATGGTGGCACAGGTAATGGGTGAAGTTCAGAACTGATCATTCATGACGCCTTGATCTATTCTTGCCCGGCTGAATGCCGGGCTTTTGTGTTTTGGTTCCCCTTGCATGCTGATCTGTGGCGGACCGTCATAAAAATATAATCCTTTCGTCATAAAATCAAAACATTGATCACATAAACAAACGGGTGTTCGCTGTTTTCACTGTGATTAGATTTTATGCATTCTTTCTTACGCATGGCCTGATGTGGGCTGTGCAATGTATTTCAAATTGGGGGAAAAGAAATGGGTTATAAGAAAATAGTTACCGCGATCATGTTATCTATGTTTGTTTCCGTTGCAATGACGGGTATCGCCGGGGCCGGCATGGATCAAAACAAAAAACAGAAAATGCGCAATGCAATAGGGTGGTATAAAAAATGGTACAAATCAATTGATGACGGCAAGGTGGCCCATTTAGGTCCCCGGCCCTTTTATCTGGTTGAGGATATGGAAGACAGCCCTTTGAAAAAGAAATTAAAGCGGTGCACCAAGATGCCTGTTTTTTTCAGATCCGACTTCTCCATCGGGCACCGCGGTGCTGCACTTCAATTCCCGGAACATACCAAGGAATCCTATGAGGCCGCGGCTGCCATGGGTGCCGGCATCCTGGAGTGTGACGTCACCTTTACGTCGGATGAAAAACTGGTCTGCCGCCATTCCCAGTGCGATCTTCACACCACCACCAACATCCTGGCCATTCCGGAACTTGCCGCCAAGTGCTCCACGCCTTTTACCCCGGCCGTATTAGACGAAAACGGTGACGTGGTCACCCCGGCTTCTGCCCAGTGCTGTACCAGTGACATCACCCTGGAAGAGTTTAAAACGTTGAAAGGGAAAATGGATGCATATAATCCTGCGGCCGTTACCGTGGAAGAATATATGAATGCCACACCGACCTGGCGGACCGATCTATATACACAAAATGGAACTTTGATGACCCATGCGGAAAGCATCGAGCTGTTTAAAAAACTGGGGGTAAAAATGACCCCGGAGCTTAAATCTCCCAGCGTTGATATGCCGTTTAACGGTAATTACACCCAGGAAGTCTATGCCCAGCAGATGATTGATGAATATAAGGCCGCCAATGTTCCGCCCTCCAAAGTTTATGCCCAGTCTTTTAATATTGACGATGTGCTTTACTGGATCGAGAACACGCCGGCATACGGCAAACAGGCTGTGTATTTAGATGGCCGTTACGATGATTCGGCTTTTGATTACACCGATCCTTCCACCTGGTCTCCCTCCATGGAAGAGATGGTGGCCGACGGGGTTAGAATCATTGCCCCGCCGATGTATATGCTTCTGGCCGTAGAAGACGGAAAGCTTGTGCCCTCTACCTATGCCCTTGAAGCCAAAAAAGCGGGTTTGGAAATCATCACCTGGACCCTGGAACGCTCCGGGCTTCTGGAAGAGGGGGGTGGCTGGTACTACCAATCGGTTACTGAACTGATCGATAACGATGGCGACATGTATGAAGTGCTGGATGTTCTGGCTAAAGATGTCGGAATTATCGGGATTTTTGCAGACTGGCCGGCGACAGTTACGTTTTACGCCAACTGCATGGGCAAAGAATTGTCATCGGAAGATCGTTAGTTTCATGGCAAAATAAATGAAAAGCAGCGGACAGGGCCGGGGATTGGTTTTAATCCCCGGCTGTTTTAGATGGAGATAGTCCGGATCGGCCGTCTCAGCAACTATAATATAACAGCCATTGGCTGACCTGACATATCAGCACTGAAGGACAGCCCACAACGAAGGTTGAAAGAACTCAGTAACTTACTGAACTCTTTCATATAAACGATGATACGCGATCATTTCTTCCTTTCTGCTTCAATACGATACATATTTAAGTGCTTATCTTTATTTCAAATTGGAAACAAATCCAATGGCGACTGCCCTGTGTATCCGTGTGAACAGGGTCTGGCATTCCTTGATAATTTCTAGTATATTATCCCACTTGTTTAAATGGTCCTGGTGGATTTAACGTGTAAAGGATGGGATATGATTGATGAAGAACGCCTGGGGCAGCGGTTTTCGGAACTTGTCCAGATTGATTCCGAATCCGGTAGCGAGGCTTTGATTGCAAAGGTTCTTGAAAAGGAACTGATAGACCTTGGGGCAACGGTTACGTTTGATGACGCCGGTGCCAAGGTCAACGGTGACTGCGGCAACCTTGTGGCCACATTTAAAGGCAATGCGGATGTTGAGCCGGTGATGCTTTCCGGACATATGGACACGGTGGTACCGGGCAAAGGGGTGAAGGTCATATTTGAGGACGGTGTATTTAGAAGTGACGGTACAACCATCCTGGGGTCCGACGACAAGTCCGCCCTGGCCATTATCCTTGAGGTGATGCAGGTGATCAAAGAAAATAACCTGCCGTGTCCCCCCGTTGAGGTGGTCATGACGGTGGGGGAAGAGCAGGGGCTTTTGGGGGCCAAGAACCTTGACTGTTCAATTCTCAAATCAAAATTCGGATATATCCTGGATGCCGTGGACACCGAGGGCATTGTGAACCGGGCACCAACGGCCAACAAGATCAGTGCAAAAATTTACGGCCGGGCAGCCCACGCCGGCGGTACACCGGAAAACGGCGTCTCTGCCATTTATGCGGCCTCCTGTGCCGTTTCCAAACTTGAACTGGGGCGCCTTGACGATGAAACCACCTGCAATCTGGGGGTTATTTCCGGCGGGGCGGCTACAAATATCATACCCGAATATGTGGAAATTCACGGCGAAGCCCGGTCCCATGATCCTGCAAAACTGGAACAGGTCACACAGGCCATTGTCTCCACCTTTGAGAATACCATGGCCGAACTTCAGGCCCAGGGGGACACGGTTCCCAGTGTAGATATGATAGTGAAAAATGACTTTCCCCATACCTGTATCCCCGAAGATCATATGGTGATCAAACTTGCCCAGAAGGCTGCGGCAAACCTGGGCCGGGAGATGCCATGTAAAACCAGCGGCGGTGCGGCGGATGCCAATATCTTTTTCGGCAAAGGCATTGCAGCCGGCGTCATCGGTACAGGTATGACGGATGTGCATACCCTTAAGGAATCCATTAAACTTAAAGATATGGTTGGTTGTGCTCAACTGGTTCTTGAAATTCTTAAACTCCATGCAGCAGGAAAGGCGGCGGTATGATTCTTTATCTTGATATGATGGCAGGCATTGCAGGGGATATGTTTTTAGGTGCGCTGGTGGATCTTGGTGTGCCTGTGGAGTGGCTAAAAGGAAAATTGTCGGGTGTTCTGGACGGGTTTGATCTGCGCACGGAAACTGTGTTCAGAAGCCATTTGCGGGCGGTAAACCTTCATGTGGATGTGACCGACCATGTCACCCATCGCCATTATACCCAGATCCGGGAGATGATCGAATCAGCCGATCTGCCGGACAAGGTCAGGATCAATGCCCTGACCGCATTTAAGCACATTGCCCAGGCCGAAGCCCGTATCCACGGAAAGGACATTGAAACCGTCCACTTCCATGAGATTGGCGGTATTGACAGCCTGGTGGACATTATCGGCAGTTTTCTGGCCCTGGATTATTTAGGTGTGGAGCAGGTTTTCGCAACGCCGATTCCTCTGGGCTCCGGGACAATCAAGTGCGCCCACGGCACCATTCCCGTGCCGGTGCCTGCCACGGTGGCCATACTGAAGGGCCTTGAAGTGACGGGGTCCGATGCCAAAACCGAGATTGTGACCCCCACGGGCGCATCCATTGTGGCGACGCTGGCACCGCAGTTCGGCGGCATGCCGGACATGCAGATTGAAAAAGTAGGCTACGGTGCCGGTAAACGCGAGACCGGCGCATCTGTACCGAATCTTCTGCGTCTGGTGCTGGGTTCCCCTGCTGAAGAAAAAAGTTATGGGGACTACATCCTGTCCGATCAGGTTCATGTCCTCTATACCAATGTGGATGACATGAGCCCGGAGGGCCTTGGCTTTGTCATGGACCGTCTTATGGAAGAGGGCGCGCTTGATGTCAGTTTTACACCGGCATTCATGAAAAAGAACCGTCCCGGCACCCGCATTGAGGTGATTTGCCACAAGCCGCAGCTCCAGACGCTTTCTACAATTCTTCTGTCCGAGACCACAAGCATCGGCGTTCGATATCATGTGTGCGATCGGGTGATCTTGAAACGCGAACCTGTGGATGTGGAGACAAGTCTTGGCTTTGTAAAGGCCAAGAAGATCATTCGCCCGAACGGCCAGGCCCGGATTATGCCCGAATACGATGAATGCAAACGCATTGCCCGGGAACAAAATTTGCCCTTCTTCCAGGTATATGAACGGATACTGGCTGAAGCAAATCCCCTGAACACGCAAGCGGGACGGTCATAAAAGACCGGAAACAGGAGCCGGATGATGGGGGAAAAAGCGATACTTTTTTTTGCCACGGGGTTTGGGCTGGGGCGGATACCCTTTGCTCCCGGGACATTCGGGACCTTTGCGGGCCTGCCGTTGATCGGCATCATGGCATGGTTGTCAACGACATGCAGCCCCGGTGCTGCCGCCCTGTTTCTGGTGGGTGTGGTGCTTTGTGCGGTCTGGATTTCCCAGGAGGCTGAAATTTTGATGGGCAGCAAAGATCCGGGTGCCGTGGTCATTGATGAGATGGCCGGGTTTTGCGTCACCATGACCCTGGTGCCCGTGAATCCACTTACTTTGGCCGCGGGCTTTATTGCCTTTAGATGTTTTGATATACTTAAACCTTTTCCGATCCGCTGGTTTGAAAAAAACTTTTCCGGCGGGGCCGGTATTGTGTTGGATGATTTAATGGCAGGGGTGCTGGCTGCTTTCCTGCTTAAGGCAATACACCTTTCAGTCATGATTTAGGAGGAAGACGTGATGGAGAAAAATAAGGAAAAGGAAAAAGCTGTCCAGACCGCCATGAATCAAATCGAGCGCCAGTTCGGTAAAGGTTCCATTATGAAGTTGGGCGGACGGGAAATTGCGGATGTGCCCGTGATTCGTTCCGGCTCCCTTGCACTGGACAAGGCTTTGGGCGTCGGGGGATACCCCAGGGGCAGGGTTATTGAAATTTATGGCCCGGAATCTTCCGGTAAGACGACCCTTGCCCTTCATGCTGTGGCCCAGGCCCAGAAAAAAGGCGGAATCGCCGCGTTTATTGATGCCGAACATGCCCTGGACGTGGCCTATGCCAAGCGGTTGGGCGTGGACTGTGATGAACTTCTGGTTTCCCAGCCCGATACCGGAGAACAGGCCCTTGAGATTGCCGATATGCTGGTTCGAAGCGGCGGTGTTGATATCATGATTGTGGATTCTGTGGCGGCCCTGGTGCCCCGGTCAGAGATCGAAGGCGAGATGGGCGACTCCCACATGGGGCTCCAGGCCAGATTGATGTCCCAGGCCCTTCGTAAATTGACCGCCACCATTGGTAAAACCGCCACCACCCTGATTTTTATCAACCAGATCCGCATGAAAATCGGCGTGGTCTACGGCAACCCCGAAACCACCACCGGTGGTAATGCCTTGAAATTTTACGCGTCCATGCGCCTTGAGATTCGGAAAGCTGCAGCCATCAAGAGCGGTGAAGAAGTGCTCGGGTCCAGGACCAAAGTCAAGGTGGTTAAAAACAAACTGGCCCCCCCGTTTAAAAATGTGGAATTCGACCTGATGTACGGGGAGGGCATTTCCAGGACCGGCGACCTTCTGGACATGGGGGTTGAGCTGGATATCGTGAACAAGAGCGGGTCCTGGTATTCATTTGACAAAGAACGCATCGGCCAGGGCCGGGAGAATGTAAAAGCATTTTTGCAGGACAATCCCGATATATTTGATGCCATTGAACTTAAAGTAAGAACCGAACTTGGAATTGCCGGACCGGAAACAGCGAAACCCACGGCTGCACCCGACGCCGGAAAGGACATTAAGCCGGAAGCTTAACCTAAAGCCTGAACCGAACCTCGTGTTTGGGTGCAAAGTTGCCCAGATGCAAGGCGCATAAAAAATTGCAACCGGAGCATACTAATGTATGTGAGGATTGTAGTTTTTTATGCAACGCCGCAGGTGGGCGACTTTCCGCCCAAACATTAAGGATACCGGAATCGTTGAGCAGGAGCCAATACTATTATGACAGGTAATGAAGCCAGGAAAATTTTTCTCGAATATTTTAACAAACACAACCACCGCCATGTGCGCTCGTCGTCCCTGGTGCCCCAGGATGACCCCACCCTGCTGTTTGTCAACGCCGGTATGGTACAGTTTAAACGTGTATTTACAGGTGATGAAAAACGTGAATACACCACCGCCGTCACCTCACAAAAATGCGTGCGGGCCGGGGGCAAACATAACGATCTTGAAAACGTGGGATACACGGCGCGCCACCACACCTTTTTCGAGATGCTGGGCAATTTTTCCTTTGGCGAGTATTTCAAGGAACAGGCCATTGAGTTTGCCTGGGACCTGCTCACCAACGGGTACGGGTTTGATGCTGAAAAACTTCATGTATCCGTTTATAAAGATGATGACGAAGCCTATGAGATCTGGAACAAGCAGGTCGGCGTGCCTGTTGAACGTATCTCCCGGTTGGGCGAGGCGGACAATTTCTGGGCCATGGGTGATACGGGCCCTTGCGGTCCGTGTTCCGAGATTCACATAGACCGTGGCAAGGAATTCGGGTGTGATGATCCCAACTGTGCGGTGGGCTGTGACTGCGACCGATGGCTGGAGTTGTGGAACCTGGTATTCATGCAGTTTGAAAGAAGCGAAGACGGCACCATGACGCCGTTGCCCAAACCCAGTATTGACACGGGTATGGGTTTAGAACGTATTATTTCCGTGCTCCAGGACGTTCCCACCAACTTTGATACCGACCTTTTTGTACCGATCATGGAACGGGTCGGGGAGCTGGCCGGCAAAAAGCGGGGGGAATCCAAGGAAGTGGAAGTGGCCATGAAGGTCATTGCCGATCATTCCAGGGCATCGGCCTTTTTGATCTGCGACGGTGTGCTGCCTTCCAACGAGGGTCGTGGTTACGTGCTTCGCCGGATCATGCGCCGGGCCATCCGGTATGGGCGCAGCATCGGGCTGACCGAATCGTTTTTGCACAAAACCGTTCAAACCGTGTTTTCCATTATGGATGAGGCCTATCCGGAGCTCAAAGAGTCTGCCGCTTTTATCCTTAATGTGGTGAAAAACGAAGAGGAAAAGTTCCTTGAAACCCTTGAAACCGGAATGAAGCTTCTGGAAGCAACCATTGAGGATCTGGGAAAAAATAATGAGAAAACCATTCCCGGCGAGGTGATTTTCAAGTTGTACGATACCTTTGGGTTCCCCGTGGATATCATCCAGGACCATGTCAAGGAGATGGGCATTGCCCTGGATCTGGACGGGTTTGATAAGTCCATGGCCGAACAGAAGGCAAGATCCAAGTCCAAAAAGAAGTTTGCCGGTGTGGGGGATGCATATAAACCATTGACCTCAGCTGGTGTGAAAACCGAATTCAAAGGCTATGATGCCGTTGAAATGCAAAGTGATCTGCTCATCGTGGTTAAGGATGACGCTGAGGTGGAAACGGCCGGTGCCGGTGACGAAATTGAAGTGGTTACCTCCCAGACCGTATTTTATGCAGAGTCCGGCGGCCAGGCCGGTGATAAAGGTGTTTTTGAAAATGACGCCTGTGCCATTGAGATCGTCGATACGGTTAAAGATCCGTCGGGCCTTTTCATTCACAAGGGCAAGGTCGTCAAAGGGGCCTGCAAAAAGGGCGACACATTCACCCTCAAGGTAGATGCCGAACTTCGCCGGGCCACGGCGGCCAATCATTCGGCTACCCACATCCTGCATTCAGCCCTTCGCAAAGTGCTGGGCGACCATGTCAAGCAGTCAGGTTCTCTGGTGACCCCGGACAGACTTCGGTTTGACTTCACCCATTTCAGTGCTGCCACCGCCGAAGAGCTTGCGGCCATCGAGACCGAAGTCAATACCCGTATCATTGAAAATCACGAGGTCACCACAAAGGAGATGGACATGGATGAAGCGGTCCGGTCCGGTGCCACGGCCCTTTTCGAGGAAAAATACGGGGATGTGGTCCGGGTGGTTTCCCAGGGGGATTTCTCCCAGGAGCTGTGCGGCGGGACCCATACCCATGCCACCGGCGATATCGGCTTGTTCCGTATTCTGTCCGAAGGTGGGATTGCCTCGGGCGTTCGCCGTATCGAAGCTGTTACAGGCCTTGCTGCCCTGAAGACCGTCCATGCAGACCAGTTGACCATTGAAGCGGTGGCTGATGCGTTGAAAAGTAGCAAGGACGGTGTGGTGGACCGGCTTGAATCCTTTGTAGCCGAGAAAAAAGCTGCAGAAAAGGAGTTGACTGCCCTTAAGGCCAAGATTGCCTCTAAATCTGCTGAAAATATTGAGGACGATATCAAAGAAATCAACGGGGTCAAGGTGCTGGCCAAGCGGGTGGAAATTGAAAATCCATCCCAGCTTCGGGATCTGGCAGACAAATTCAAAACCAAACTGGGGTCGGGCGTGCTGCTGTTGGGTGCCGAATCCAACGGCAAGGCTCTGCTTATTTCCACGGTATCCGACGATCTGACCAAGACCTTTAAAGCAGGGGATATTGTTAAAACTGCTGCGGGTATCGTGGGCGGCGGCGGCGGCGGGCGGCCGGATATGGCCCAGGCCGGCGGCACCAAGCCTGAATTCCTGGAAAAAGCGTTGTTATCTGTGTTTGATACGGTATCCCAATAAATTGCAAGTCCGTTAAACAAAACTCGGGATACGGGAATTAATTTTTTCGTATCCCGGGCCATAACATTTTCGCCACATACCACAGGCGTTCCAATAGGGGAGGGCGTTTCCATCCTGTGACAGCGTATTTTATCAGACGACTTTTATTGGTCATCCCCACCTTCATCGGTATCACCGTCATGGTGTTCACCATCACCCGTTTTGTGCCCGGTGGCCCCATTGAGCGCATTATTGCCGAAACCCGGGCCATGCAGATGGGCGAGTCGGGCGGTCGTGCAAGGGCCCAGCAGGCGGGCCAGGGTCAGCCCCTTTCGGAGGATCAGATCAAAAAGCTGGAGGCGTATTACGGATTTGACAAACCGGTACTCCAAAGCTACGGAATTTGGCTTCTCAAAGTACTCAAAGGCGATCTGGGCCGCTCCACCCGGTACCAGGACCCGGTGTGGGACATGATTAAAGAGCGCATTCCCATATCCCTTTATTTCGGGGTGTTGAGCATGGTGGTCATTTACGGCGTCTGTATCCCCTTAGGTCTTGCCAAGGCGGTGCACCACAACAGCGGGTTTGATAATATAACCTCGGGGATCATTTTTGCAGGCTACGCCATCCCGGGCTGGGTGGCTGGTGTCATGATGCTGGTGATGTTTGCTTCCCGTATGGATCTGTTCCCCCTGGGCGGTCTTGCATCCGATTATTTCACCGATATGACGGTTTGGGAAAAAATAAAGGATGTGGCATGGCATACCGTTCTGCCGCTTTGCTCCTATGTGATCGGTGCCTTTACTGTCATGACCCTTTTGATGAAAAATACGCTCATGGATAATCTGTCCGCCGATTATGTGCGTACGGCCATTGCCAAGGGATTAACCTTTAAGCAGGCTGTTTTTCGCCATGCCCTGCGCAACAGTCTGATCCCCATTGCCACAAGTTTCGGCAACAATATTTCCATCCTTTTGATGGGATCTTTTCTCATTGAAAAGGTCTTTAATATCGACGGTATGGGGTTACTAGGGTATGAATCTATTCTGGACCGGGATTACCCGGTGGTGATGGGCATTCTGGTGATTTCATCCCTGTTGTTCATGGTGGGAAATATTTTATCTGACGTGTGTGTTGCCATCGTTGATCCCAGGGTAAGGTTTAAATAAGGAGTACTGTATGGCATTGTTGAACCCGGTAACACGGGAACAATTCAGGCGATTCCGCAGTGTCAAAAGAGGGTTCTGGTCCCTTGTGATCATTCTGCTCCTGATGTTCATCTCCTTTTTTGCAGAAGTTTTTATTAATTCCAGGGCGCTTGTGGTCTGTTATCGGGGGGAGTTCTATTTTCCCACCTACCAGAATATGATACCGGGGAAAACCTTTGATCTGGGCTACTCTTATGAGACCAATTACCGCGAGTTGAAAAAAAAACTGGACGGGGTGGAGAGGGCAGGGTTTGTGATTATGCCGCCGGTACCCTATAATCCTTATGAAAACGATCTGGGGCTCAACGAATACCCGCCGTTTCCGCCGTCATTTTCCCAGCGTCATTTTCTGGGGACGGACAATGTAGGCCGGGATGTGCTGGCCCGGCTTGTGTACGGATTTCGCACAGCCATTCTCTTTTCTCTGGGATTGCTGTTTCTTAATTATACCGTGGGCATATCCCTGGGCTGTGCCATGGGGTATTTCGGCGGAATATTTGATCTGTTTTTTCAACGGGTCATTGAGATATGGAGCAATATCCCGTTTTTGTACGTGATTATTATTGTCTCCTCCATTGTGGTGCCAAGTTTCATGGTTCTGGTTTTGATCATGGCGTTTTTCGGCTGGATCTCCATCACCTGGGTAATGCGCACCATGACCTACCGGGAAAAAGAACGCGAATATATTCTTGCGGTCCGCTCCCTGGGCGCTTCGGACATGCGGATCATTTTCAGGCACATTATCCCGAACACCATCTCCGTGATCGTCACCTATGCACCTTTCGCCATTTCCGGCGGCATTGTCGCTTTAACCTCACTTGATTATCTTGGGTTTGGTTTACCGGCGCCCACCCCCTCCTGGGGAGAACTTTTATCCCAGGGCTGGCAGAATATGGAAGCCTGGTGGATCTCCGCTGCCGTAGTCTCCGCCCTTGTGGTCACGCTCATGACCGTCACCTTCATCGGTGAGGGGGTCCGGGAAGCCTTTGATCCGCGGCGCCATACTGTTTATGAATAGCCCGGCACCGAAAAAAGGCACCGGACTTTTTGTCTTTTAAACAGATTTTCTCCGATCAGGAAGAGAAATCATAGCCCCTCTCGCCGTGAAGCGACTGGTCAAGTCCGCGGTACTCACTCTCTTCATCTATTCTGAAGCCCACAGTTTTTTCCACGATCACGCAAAGAATAAGGGTAGCGACACCGGCGAGCAGGACCGTTGCGCCGAAGCCTTGAAGTTGAACCAGCAACTGGTCGAAAACGGTCCAGGTGCGGCCGGCGGCTTCACTGGCTGACGCCATCCAGGAATCCCGGATGAAAAAACTGAGCAGAAGAACCCCCAGGGCGCTGCCTACGCCGTGGATGCCGAAACAATCAAGGGTATCATCATATCCCAGCTTCATTTTGAGTTGAAGGGCATAAAAACAGACCACGGTGGATGCCGCGCCTAAAAACAAAGCCCCTGGGGGCTGGACAACTGCGGCAGCCGGGGTGATGACCACCAGGCCCGCCAATGTGCCGGACGCGAACCCAAGGGCCGATGCCTTCCGGTACATAATCCCTTCCATGCACAGCCATACCAGGGCGCCGCTAGCCGCCGACACCTGGGTCATGGTCAGGGCCCTTGCTGAATCCAGACCGCTCTGGAGGGTAGAACCTGCATTAAACCCAAACCAGCCCACCCACAGCAATCCGGCACCGATGAGGGTCATGGTCAGGTTGTTGGGCGGGGTGGCGATTTTGGGGTGTCCCAACCGGGGCCCAAGATAGATGGCTGCCACCAGCGCACTGACACCGGCGGATACATGGATGACCAAACCGCCGGCCAGGTCAATTACCCCGGCCGCACCGGCGTTGAACAACCAGCCGTCCGGCGCCCATACCCAGTGGCACAGGGGTGAGTAAACCACCAGGAACCAAAGGGAGATAAACAGGATATATCCCCTTAAATAGACCCGCTCGGCTATCGCACCGCTGATCAGGGCCGGCGTGATAATGGCAAATTTACCTTGGAACATGGCAATAATATATTCCGGAATTCCGCTGGTCACCGCTTCGTCGATTCCCTTGAGAAAGAAGAAATCACTGTTCCAGCCGATGAGCCCGCCCATGATGCTCTTGCCGAACGTCAGTGAATATCCGCAGATCACCCAGAGCACACCAATAACCGCCATGGCCACAAAGGTATGCATCATGGTTCCCAGAACATTTTTAGCGCGTACCAGGCCGCCGTAAAACATGGCCAGACCCGGCAGCATGAGCAGGACCAGGGCCGTTGAAATCAGCATCCAGCTCGTGTTGCCGCTGTCAATTACCGTACCGTCCCCAGCCATTGCAGCCAGCGGAGTAGCTAAAGTTACAAAACCGAAAGAAATGTGCTGCTTTTTTAACATAAACTTGCTCCATTTTTGTTTGTCCTGTTATTTTACCAAAAATTTTAATAATGAAAGCAAGAATTACACCGTTTTCTGTTGGTGTGATGATCTAAAGAGGTAACTATAAATAATAAAAAGAATTATTTTTTTTGTGTCGGCGTTGAGTGTTTATCTATAAGTTTAAAAATTTCTATTTATTTCAATTTTGTGCTTAAAAAGCGCGAATTGATATTTCAAAAATGTAATAAATAGATGGCATTAATTTTTGCCATTTGAATATTCGTTCTCCAGAGTGTTTTGGGTAAAATCTCATTTTGTTTTATCCGGTAAATGGCCTGTATATCCTCTGTATAAAGTGGATTAGACTTTAAATCAGAGTCCTCTTGGGATCGGTGGCTGGAATATGATTTTAACTTATCTATGTTCTGTTTGGAAAAAAGATACAATAATGTTATTACATGGGTGTGGTCATCAAGAAGGTGTGTGAGGGGGGGGATTGTCGGTGATTTTTTGTGGGGGCAGGCACGGGGGCCTGCCCCCACAGTGACCGAGGCTAGTTGGGACGCTAACGCAGTAGGCGGAGGTTTTTTACGACGTCTTCAATCTTCTGATGTGGGTGCATCAAGTGCATCAGGCTTAGATTTATTTTCGATTTCAAGGATGGCTGGTTCCGGTCCGGCCTGTCTGCTTAAACTCAATTGATGCTCACGGATATGGGTTTCCGCCTCCAACGTCTTTTTGGCCAAAAGGTACCGCAGGTAAAGAAACCATGCAAAAATTAAAAAAACACCCACAACGGCTATGGCAATAAACCATCCGTATCGTTCAATGATTTCAAAGCCGGTATGCCCGATGACGGAAACCAGGTTCGGCAGCACCCAGAAGGCAAGCACAACCAGAAAAACACCTGCACCGATCATAAAAATATTCATGCGGTTGATCTGGGCCAAGAATTGATCCATCTTCCCTTTGGGTTCAGTGGCCGTATCGCTGTCGCTATCTCCGGTTTCCTGTTCTTCCTTTTGCTTTTTACCCAGCAATGTTGAAAAGGCTGATATGATAAAGGCAAACAACAGCGTAAACCCCAGCGGAAGACCAATGGCCGTGGCAAACCAGGCCCTGAACGGAAACGGTTCTGTCCGGGTGACCAGCTTTTTTTCATAATTTTCAAAGGGGCCGAATGTTGATTCAAAATAGTATTTTTTAAATTGGGTTAAATGCTCTCCATCTGCCTCGTAGATGACTGTTCCTGCATCATTCATAACCTGTAGGGTATTTTTTTTGCCCGATTTTGCACTAAAAACAAAAAAAATTTGAAGTTCTACTAAAATCAGCAGCATGGCAACGATAATCAGTAGGGGTTTATTTTGGAAAAAAGAATTTTTGATGTTCATAACCCGCCTTGTTTTAATTGCAATTTTTTTACTCTTTTACAAAAAAGCTTCCTTTTTAGCTTTTATATGAAAGTCTGGGTAACTTACTTAGATCTTTCAATTTTTATTGTGGGCCATGCCCGCGGCTTGATATGTCGGACCGGCTCGTGGCTGTTATGAGAAGCCTTGGTTCAACCGTCAAAATGTATAGAAATTAACCCGTCTCTGCGACCCTGTCAATTTATTAATCCCGGTATCATTTGGGAGCATCTTGTTATGCCTAAAACATCTTATTTTTTGTAGCTCATATGTGGCTGCTGAGCGCATTTCTTACTTGCGCTAGGCCATCGCATGGCTGGATCTCTTCACGGCTGCCGCTGGGGTCAATAATCAGGCCTATGGTTGGGGGGATTCTATAAAAGTGACTGTTTTGTTATTTTTCAAATACCCGTTGTAAATTTAACATAAAAATGAGCAAAAGTGGAAAATATCCTGTATTTAAAATAACTTGGTTCGACCGGTTCAAAAAAAATTCTTTGACTCCAGGGGTTAAAATCTGTATTTTTTCAAGCTTTACATGAAAGTTTAATATGTTATCAAAATACTTTCATGGTTGGTTGTGGGGGGAGCCCATGACAGTTTTTTAATTATTAATATTGTAAACGGGAAACACTGATCTATGCAGAAACGAGAACAATGGGGCACCCGGGCCGGGTTTGTCCTGGCCGCCATCGGGTCGGCCATCGGTTTGGGGAACATCTGGCGCTTCCCCTACGTTGCGTATGAAAACGGAGGCGGTGCTTTTTTTATCCCTTATCTTTTTGCCATGCTCACCGCTGGCATTCCTTTCCTGATTCTGGAATTCGGCGTCGGGTATAAATTTAAAACCTCGGTCCCCAATATATTCAGGACCTTGTCCGGCCGATGGGAATGGCTGGGCTGGTGGCAGATTCTGGTCTCATTTATTATATCCATCTATTATGTGGCGGTGGTCGGCTGGTCCATCTCTTATTTTGTCCTGGCCTTTACCCAGGGCTGGGGCGCAGATCCCGCCAATTTCTTTTTTAAAACCTATCTTCAGCTTTCAGATACCCCCCTTGCCTTTAACGGCATCCGGTGGCCCATTCTCGGGGCGATTCTTTGCGTCTGGTTTATTTGCTGGGGCGTGCTGTTCAGCGGCGTGAAAAAAGGGATTGAAGCCGCCAGTAAGGTGTTTATGCCCTTGCTGTTTATCATGGTTCTGATCATCACCGCCCGGGCCGTGACCCTGGACGGGGCGGCTGAAGGGTTGAACTGGATGTTTAAACCTGATTTTGCAGCGCTTTTGAATTTCAAGGTATGGGTGGCGGCCTATGGCCAGCTTTTCTTCAGTCTATCCATCGGGTTTGCCATCATGCTCACCTATGCAAGCTATTTGCCCAAAAATTCGGATATGACCAACAATGCATTTATCACGGCCTTTTGCAATTGTGGATTCAGTATCCTTTGCGGCGTCATGGTCTTCTCGGTTTTGGGGAACATGGCCGCCAACCAGGGCGTCGGTGTGGATAAAGTGGTCAGTTCGGGTGTAGGTCTGGCGTTTGTCACCATCCCCAAGGCCATTAACAGCCTGCCAAGTCCCGTATTGTTCGGCACCCTGTTTTTTGCCGCCCTGCTGTTTGCCGGCTTGAGTTCCATGGTCTCCATCTGCGAGGTTTCGGTGTCCGTGCTCATTGACCGTTTTAAAATCAGCCGTAAACGCGCGGCCACTGTTTACTGCGGCGTCGGTATTTTGTGCGGAATTGTGTTTGCCACGCATTCGGGGCTGCTGGTGCTGGATATCGTGGATCGGTTCATCAACAATTTCGGTGTGCTGGCCGGCGGCCTTGTGGAAATTATATTTCTGGCCTGGATCTGTGGTCTTGACGGGTTTAAGGCAATCATAAATCCGAGCAGTGATTTTAAAGTCGGTACATTATGGGCCTTTTGCCTTAGAATCATCACCCCGGCAATTCTATGCTATATGATCATCTCCAACCTTGTGGGGGATATTAAAACCCCATACAGCGGGTATCCCTCTTTGGCCTTGTTCATATTCGGCTGGTGTATGGTGGGGGGGATCATTATTGTCAGCATTATCATTAACTTTACCGTTTATGGAGGTGAAAAATGATGACTTCCGCTATTGTAATGATGGCGCTTGGGCTCGGCGTTACCTGGATCGGGGCCGGTGTCTGCATCACCATTGCCATTAAGAAAAATAAGATTTAGACAGATTGTTGTTTTAGAAGGAAAACCATAGAGCCCGACCCAAATCACAGATTTTTGGTCGGGCTCTATTATGTAATCTAACAGCCTTCTCTATTATGCTGACCGGTTAGAAACGATACTGTATACCGATACCTCCCTGGTATAAAGTCTTGTCGTAGGTGACTTCGGGGCGTCCTGTGGTCGCAAGGGCTGAGGGGGCTGTATCTTCTTCATAAAAATACCCGGTCAAGCCCAATATCAGGGTGAGTTTTTCCGTCATCCTGTATTTTGCACCCACGGCAACGGCATGGCAATCTAACGGAGGACTCATCTGCTCGATGATACCAAAGTTTTCCGGTTTCATATCTACATTGATATAAAGATAACCCGCTGTCAGAGACCAGGTTTCATTTACATCGTATTGAACGGCCAGGGCTACTTCATAAGAGTTGCCATCCACCTTATCATTTTGGGTATCCCAGTCCGCATCTTTTTCAAAGAAATAGGAAAATGAGGGTTTGAGTGTGAGCTTTGGCAGGACCTTCCACTCAACACCCAGCGCCAGTACTGCCGGAAGGTCCCTGGCGTAGCTATGGCCGTCCTGCCTGTTATATCCAGTGAGAAGGGCTACACCGAGAGCGTTGGATCCGCTGGTATCCGTGTCCCAGTCCAGTTTGACCTTTGTGTCGTACCTTATGCCAATGTTGAGGGTGTCCGAAGGATGGATATCAATACCGATGACCCCGCCGTAACCCTCTGCCTCCTGATCGTATTTGGCCAGGATGAAAGCGCCGCTGTATGTGCCGTGGAGATCCACTTCCTTATCGGTGATTACGTACCTAAGCCCCGCGGCAACTGAAACCATGGGGTGAAGATCGTAGGATACGCCTGCGGTGAAAGTGTAATCATAACTTTCAGCGTAAGCATAGGGCTGGGTAAGCGTTCCCCCTCCTGGAAGAGTTGGTGCGAACGCACCTCCTGCCAGTTGATTTTCAACGGTTTGGGTAATAATATTGCCGTTTTCGTATTCAGTCTCCCCGCCGCCGCCGTTAATGGTGAAGGAGCCCCAGATGGCCCATTTGTCCATTTTGTGAACCCCAAAGGCCATGGGGGCGATCAGGTTAGGACTGGCAGTTTGGGTTTCACCATTATAATTATGGTCATAATCGAAGGTAAAGGGTAAAAGATCAAGTTCTAGGTAGGTTCCGTTTTTCATAAGCATCAAGCCGGCAGGGTTGTAAGCTGCGGCATCCGCACCGTCTGTGGCGGCATTTCGGCTGAGACTGCCGGCATATGCCGATGAAAAATTTTGCTTGTTGTCAATACCTCCGCCAAATGCAGGCACGGCCGTTCCCAAAATTAAAACAATTAGTAAACATTTTCTTAACATTTCTTCTCCCTTACTCCCGTAGTCAATTGATTTGATTCAATGGCTATCAGCCAGGCGTTTGCCCAAATTTCTTCTCCCTGTACCAAAACTCAATTTTCGTTTATAAAAATATGGATACGTTTTGTTCGAACGGTTGTCAACCTGAAAGATCCGGACTTGACAGGTGATTTGTTTGCGGGCAATCTGATACTTTTTCTCTGCCTGAACACGGTGACGGGTTCTGTTACTGAAGTGCGATGTTTTGCGAAAGCTTGCGAAATGCCAAACGATTTTAATAAACAAGGTCACTTCACGTTGGTTTAACTGATTACGCAGCTAAAAAGAGATAAGGGAAATGATTCTTTTATTCAGTCTTGGTATTATTGCGGCCATTATTTTTATATCCGGGCCCCAGGTCCGGATTGATCAGACCATCATACCCAAAATACTTCCTTTGGATATAGATGACTATCTGATTCGTCAGGAACAACAGTATTCAGACATTATACCCGGTACCCGGAAAACCGTAATCTGGGCGGGAAAAACCAATGAACAGACGGAATTCAGCGTAGTCTATATCCACGGGTTTTCGGCCACGCGCAAAGAAACGGCGCCTTTGAGCGATCTTGCGGCAAAGGCACTGGGTGCCAATTTGTTTTATACCCGCCTGACCGGCCATGGCCGGACCGGACAGGCCATGGCCGATGCCGGCGTTAAGGACTGGCTCAATGATGTGGTTGAAGCCTATGAGATCGGCCGGCGCCTGGGTAAAAAGGTGGTCATGATCGGCTGCTCCACCGGCGGCATCAGTCTGGCCTGGCTGGCCCATCGGGCGGCAACCTTGGGCGGTATGGACGCCCTTTATGCCTGCATTTTTCTATCTCCCAATTTCAGGCCCCAAAACAGGTTTTCAGCGATGCTTACCTGGCCCTGGGGACGGCAAATCGCCCGAATTGTCATTGGTAGAGAAAGGGCGGTGACACCTGAAAATAAAGGCCATGAACAATATTGGACGACCCGGTATCCCGTGGCGGCGCTTCTTCCCATGATGGGTTTGGTAAAGCATGTCGGGGCGCTGGACCTTTCAAAGATTCGTGTGCCCTGTCTATTTATTTATTCTCCCCAGGATCAGATTATACATGTCCCCGCCCTGGAACAGGCCTTTGAACAAATGGGCTGTGTCAGAAAGCAGCTTGTCCCCTTTACGGATTCTGCGGATCCGGGACAGCATATTTTGGCCGGGGATATTTTTTCCCCTGGAACAAGCGAAAAATTGGCGGAGATGATCCTTTCTTTTGTACTTGAAAAATAATTTACCAACATGAGGTTCTTCGGTTTTAAATTATTTTGCGCCTTGCATCTGGGCCCTTTTTTGTCCAAACACAGAGCGGTAAGGTACGATTGAGAATTTTTTTAGCGTTGTTGTCCGGGGGGGGCGTCTTCCGTTGAAAAAATCGCATGCCTTATAGTACTGAAGATCCTTGAGCCAGCAGGCACCGTATCCGGGATCTTTGGTCATTCTGGTTGCCAGGCGCCATGGAGCGGTAAAGGCTTCCATAAATGGGCCGCCAAGCTCTGTGGGGTCCCTGAAACATTCCCAGTCGCAGGCCAGGCAGTAGCCTTTAGGGTCAATGGCATTGACGTTTAAGTCCGGGAACGGGCCGAGATTATCAGCGCCCCGGTACCCGCAGGGGTAAGTATTGCCATCGGTGCAGTTCAGGTAAAAGAAATCAATGCCGCCCCGGCAACCGTAGGGGGTATCTGCATTTTTGCCTGAATAGACATTGTACAGGGTATGCAGACCAGCAAGGGGGGAAAAAATTCTGATTTGGGATCTGAATTTTGGGATGGTATCAGAAAGGGCCTTGAATAAAAGCGCCTTTTCGGTACGGGTGAAACAAACCACCCGGTCGGCAGACGCTGCGGCGTAAACAGCATCCAGGTCTTCTTTATCTGTGCTGTCTTCCATGCTCATGGGGTAGCAGGCATTGGCAATGGTGAATCCCATGTTGATCACCTTGCGGTAGAAGTCTGCAAACCCCTGGGCAAAGGCCTGGTAAAAGGGGGATGCCTCCGGATTTGAAAGATCTTCCGGGGGGGGGGACCCTAGTACTTGGGTGACCTGGGACACATTGCGATTCAATCCAAGATTCACCGACGGAAAAATGCCTGCTTCGTGGAAAATGGGCAAGGCTTTTTCCATACCGCGAACCACACCCTCAAACCCGCGCATTTGCTCATGGATCTGCGCAACAGAAGAATCCAGGCTGATCCAGAAGTTGCGAAGCGGCGTGTCGGAAAGCTCCTCGGCAATGGCTTTAACCTTGTCTGTGAAACCGGGCTTGTCATGGCCGGCAAAAAAGAATCCGTTGGTACCGGTCCGAATATAGGGTATCCCTGCTTTTCCGGCATGCCGGATAAGTTCGGGCAGATCCTTGCGCAGCAGCATGGGCTCGCCGCCGGTAAAGGAGATGGCCTGGAATCCCTTTTCCCCGGCTGCATCAATGATCTCTTTGAGCTGATCATTGGAGAGCCGGGTTCTGTCAAATGGGTTGGTTGTACGCATGCCGCACTGGGGGCAGGTGGCATTGCACCGATCCGTGATCTGGATCACGAGCTGGCCGGGCATCCTTCCTTTGGCCATCAGTGCGGCGGTTTTCAGTCCTGATTTTATACGCTGCATCATTATACTGCCTTTGAAAATTCCATCATGGAGGCCGGCATATCCATCTCTTTGTAAAACTCCCAGGACTGGATAAATGCGTTTTCAAACGATCGGTCTTCCATGTATGCCCTGGCCTGTTCGGACATTTTACCGCATAGACCCGGGGTGTTCAAAAATTGCTGCATGGCCGCTGAAAGAGCCGCAACATCATCACTTTTAACGATGATGCCGGTTTTTTGATCCAGCATGTTTTCGCAGGGACCGCCCAGATCAGATACGATCACCGGCAGGCCCGACGCCTGGGCTTCGAGCACCACATTGCCGAATGTATCCGTGGTGGAGGGGAACACAAAGATATCCGCCGAGGCATAGACCCGGCACAAGGGTTCTCCGGAAAGATACCCGGTAAAGGTCACAGGATAATCTTTGAGCAGATGTTTCATTTCATCGGCATAGGGACCGTCCCCCACGACAGTCAGATGCGCTTTGTCATGGTTTGAACACAGCGCTTTGAATGCATCCACCAGAATCGGCAGATTTTTTTCCTTGGATACCCGGCCCACGTACAAGAATTTCAGGGCATTCTCATCAATCTTAAAATCGGCGGTCAAGATATCGCATTGTTTTGAGGGATGGAACACATCCGTGTTAATGCCCCGGGGCATGATTCTGATTTTTTCGGCCTTGATCCCCCGTTCGGTGAGTTCGTCAAAGGAGTTCTGACTGGAGACATAGATCTGATCCATCTGATCATAGTACCAGATCATGAATTTCCAGGTCAGATCCTCGATGAAATTATCTCCGGTCAGGTACTGGGCATATTGGGGAAACTGGGTATGGTAGGTGGAGGTCAAGGGCAGTTTCAGAATTTTTGCGATGGCCAGGGCGGCCAGGCCGATGGGGCCGGGGGTGGCGGAGTGGATATGGGTGAAGCCTTGCTGGTAGCAGTAGTCCAGCATCTCAAGAAAAGGCGGGTAATATAATTTTTGCTCCGTATATTCGGGAATTTCGTAGACGCCTGTGGGCGTGAAATTTTTCACCCCTTTGCCTGTTTTTTCGGCCTGGGCATCGCAGGTAATGATGGTCAGGTGTTTATCATGCTTCAGGGCTGCCTGCACCTGCTGCTGAAGGGTCTGGGCCACTCCATTGACATCGTAATAGGTATCGGTGAAATGGCCGAGTCTGACCCTTGATTTGGAGGGCTGACTTCCGTTTTTGTATTTGGCAAACCGGTTCAGGACGGCCGTGTTCACCTCATTGTCCTTGGCAAAGTGAACAAAGGCCACAAAATAGGGTGCTAAAAGGGAATAGAGTCCGCCCATGGAACCGATGGTCTGGAATATGTTGAACAGGTTCGCCCCGGAGGCCTGGCCAAGCAGGTGGTCGCCGGTGTGGAACAACACTTTGTTTGACAGCTGGTTGACAAAATCAAACCAAACGTCTTCCCGGTGCTGTTCTTTTTTATCCAGGGATGCGTCAGACTCTATTTTCTTTGACTGTGCCCTGGCTAATTTCAACAGGTCTGGATTTTCTGCAAACAGACGTTCGGTCTCCTTTCTGATCAGATATGTCAGGGAGACGGATTTGGTATTTTCCCGGCGGTTTTTGCGTTTACTTAAAAAGGTATAAAAGCGCGACATAAGTCCGTCATCCACATTGGATACCGGCATCAGGGACTGGTCCAGAAATTTGAGCAGCTGGTCTTTGCCTGCGTGGCGTTTGAAATTGAACCGGGTTGAGTAAAATTGGTAGGCAATGCCGTATAGGTTGTGGGCCATGGTCTGGGGGATGGAAGGATCGGAGATGACCCGGGATTTGCCATTGAGAATACCGTTCAGAAATCCATCAAGATCCGTTGCATCGTCAACCACGGTGCTGGTTCTGGCAATGTTCAGGCCGGAGTGATCATCGGAGCCGCCGGTGAGGTTCTTTTCCCAGGGGGTATCGAACAGGGGCTGGTAATCATAGAGGTTGGAAAGCCGTTCAATGTCCAGGGGCGTGAGTTTTTTAAGCACCTGGGCGAGGATCTGATTCTGTTTATCGTTTCTGGCACCGTTGAGCTCAAAGTTTTTAAACAGCAAAAGCATCTGTTCAAAGTGCTTGATGGTCATCCGGTCATTAACCGCGTATAAGGGATGGGCAATGATGTTGACGATGTTTTCATCGTTAAGATAGGCCACCAGATCAAAGACGTTTTGCCGGATGTTCTGGATTTCATCATGCTGGGCTTCGGTGATGTTCTGGGCCAGCACATGCACCTTGCACCCGTCTTCGGGAAAATATGAGGTGATCTCTTCGGAGATATAGGTGTCCGGCAGGTGGGCGATTTCAAGGGCGCCCTCAATGGTGTTATGGTCGGATATGGTTACAAGGGACATGCCCTTTGCCTTGGCCGTATTATATACCAGCATAGGGTCCGTGAAACTTTCAGGGCAGCTGATTTTCTGTAGGATCCACTGGGATGGCCGTTTGGAAAACTTGGTGTGCACATGAAGATCTATTTTCATCATTTCCTATCCTTAAAATTTGGGATGAATATCTTAATTAATCAGGGAGTTTACCTGGATAATGTTACATCCCTGTGAATACAGGATTAGGAAAATGTGAAAAAGTAACTTAGGGGGGGCATGTGCTCCCTCCCCTTAAGTTTTATCCTATATTGATATCGATACTGATTTTGTTGCCGCAGATGGGACAAAAATTTTGATGGTCAACATCAATGGGGTTTTTACAATGGGTGCAGATGTTCGCTGTGGGTGAAATTTCCACGAGCAGTTCACCGTTGACAACCGGGATCATCTTTTTGGTTTCCTGGTAATTGGCAGTTTTGAGAACCCGTTTGACAATGCCGTCAACCGGTGCGCAAACAGCCTTTTCCTGTTTCATGATCGAGATATTGAACAGCTCCTGGCCCTTTTGGATGGGGTCGCCTTCATTGGCATACATGGCCCACAGGTCGCCGTTACTCGGGGCGGCAATATGGCACATGTTGCGGACATCAGCCATTTCAATGGATTGGGTGCCGATGCCTGTGGCCTCGGAGACCTTGACCTTGTGGATAAAGCTTTCGGAATCCAAAAGATAGCGTACCACGCAGTGTCCGGTCTCCTTGGGGGCGGATATGTCCAGAATGATCATTTGATGGGGTTTGCCGCTGCTGTCCGTAAATTCCTTTTCAACGCCGATCTGCAGTCCTTCAAACCAGACATCCACCGGAAGGGTATTCGGATCGCCGTATTGGGTAGTAAACTCGATGGTTTTCAGGGCGTCTCCGGGGTGATTCAGGTATAAAACGAACTCTTCGTCCGTGGGGTCCCGGTGGATAAGCGTTTTAAGTTTGTCGTGTTCTGCTTCAAGATTAATGTCTTCCAGGGTCGTCAAGGGTGATTCTTCGGTGCGGCCGGCAATGGCCGCTTGATAGTTTTCGCCGAATGCGCTTTCATACACCCAGTCCGGCGGGAATCCCAGGGGCAGTTTACCGAACTTGCCTTGCAGCAGAGCCCGGAAGGCGTCGTTGCTGTCCCGGTACAGTTCCAGTCGTGACGTTTTGATTTTTTTAGGCAAATCTTTTTCAGGGATGGTATTTACGGCATTGAGGGTATCGAGCAGACGCTGCACCGCTTTGTCTTCACCGCGCTGATACGCCCCGGTAACCGCCAGAAATGCCGTATTCCATGTGATCTGGGAGCCCGGTGTTACATCATGATACCGGGTGATTTTGCGGGTTCCCTTCAAAAATTCCAGCATATGGGGCAAAAGATGGATATAGCCCTGTTTCATGGCACCTTCCTGGGAGGAAGAGGTGGCGCCGCCGGGCATGCCGTGTTCGACCACATCGTAATCGGTGCCCTTAAAGTAGGGCGAGCAGTAGCGGTCATAGTACGGCATGATCTGTTTGAGCATGAATCCGCACGACCGGATCATATCTTTGTTCAGGTTGGTTTTCAGGCCCAGTTCTTCTTCAATGTAGGCGGCTGTGGCCAGCACATCGCCCTGGCCATACCAGCGGACGGCCGGGCCGATACCGGTATCCACAATGTTGGCCCCGGCCTGGGCTGCCGCCCCTAACGCAGGAACAAACAAACCGTCGGTGTAGTGGCGATGGTAGTGCATGACAAGTTCCGGATATTTTTTGCGAATGGCGGCCACAAGATCCCGGATGAAGTGTGGCGGGCAGACACCTGCCATGTCCTTGAGCCCCAGTATCATCGTGCGAACCGCTTGTTTCTTTTTCAGGCCGGAAACGTCGGTGATCATGCGGATAATTTCATCGGTGACCGATAGGTAATGATTTATATCAAAGCCCTTGGCAAAGGAGAGGGAAATGGCAGGCTCGAAAATATTGGTTTTGGAACTCATGGCCACTTCGGCAAAGGGCCGCATATTTTCAATGTGATTTAGAAAGTCAAAACAGCGAATTACATCATAATGGTCACAGATCATTTCACCGGTTTTTCGCATGAGGTTGCGCGGCTGGGGTTTGTATCCCAGGATGTTGGTGGACCGAATCAGAATCTGCTTGAGGGTCCGGGGGGCAAACTCCTTCCACTGGGCCGCCTCGGTGAACGGGTAGGTCATGTTGGCCAGCATGGCCACATGGAAATGGGCACCGCCGCCGTTTTCCACGGAAAAGAAACCGCAGCGGTCCAGATAGGGGCCAATGAGCCGGTCTTCGGCCAGGCGGAAGCGGTTGCCGCTGTTGGACTGGGTCATGTCACGGGGGGTTGTATCCGTAAAATGAACGTAGCCGCTGTCCCGGACAAAATCCAGAACACTCTGGCGGTCTTTGCCGGGGTAGGGATGGATAAAATCGTTCTGTACTTCGGGAGGGAAAACCGGTTTAAAAGGTCCGATGCGTTTATCATGTCGTCCGCGGTATTCGCCCAATTGGACAAATTCATTATATCCCTTGGCAGAAATTTCAGCCACCAGACGCGACAGCCTTACGGTTTCGGGCGCCTGGTCAATATATTCCATCAGTTCCGGTGTTTTTTTTATGAAATTGGTATCATACACACCTGAATTGAAGACCGGATGGTTAAGAATCTGTTGATGAAACCCAATGGTCGTCTTTACGCCGCCGATGTGGTATTCACCCAGGGCGCGCCGCATGACCTTGAGGCATTTGTTCCAGCTGCGGCCGTACGCGATCAGCAGGGTTGCGGCCGAGTCATACTGGGATGGGAACTGATATCCTGTGCTGATGCAGGTGTTGATGCGTACGCCCGTCCCGCCCGGTGGGGCATGCCGGGTGATCAGACCGGCATTGGGTGCAAAATCGTTCCGGGGATCTTCGCAGTTGATCCTGACCTGCATGGCATGCTGGTAGGGTTGGGTCTCTTCGTCGTTGAAACTGAGCCGCGCCCCAAAGGCAATGGCAATCTGTTCGGCCACAAGGTCCACCCCGTAGCGGCATTCGGTCACGCCATGCTCGACCTGGAGCCGTGTGTTGACCTCGATGAGATAGGGCGTGCCGTCCAGATCCACCAGAAATTCCACCGTTGCCAGGGAGTAGTAATTGACATGTTTGACCAGTTTAATGGAATATTCCTTAAGTTTTTTACGAAGTTCCTCGGTCATGCCCGGCCAGGGGGAAGGGGTCATCTCCACCAGTTTCTGATGGTTCCTTTGCACCGTGCAATCCCGCTCATCAAAGGCAAACACATTGCCGTGCTGGTCGGCGGCGATTTGGATTTCAATATGCCGCACGTTGGTCAACAGCCGTTCCATGAACAGCTTGGGATTGCCGAAAGAGGCCTGGGCAAAGGTTGATGCTTTAATAAAAGCGGATTCAAACTCGTCTTCACAATAGACTTCGTAGATGCCCCGGCCCCCGCCGCCGCCTTCGGCTTTGAGCATGATCGGGAATCCTATTTTTTGGGCAAAGGCCCGGGCCTCTTCCAGTGTAACGGCGTCTTCGGTACCGGGAATGACCGGTACACCCAGTTTTTTTGCCAGTTTACGCACGGCAACTTTATTGCCCAACAGGCCCATGGCATCATGGGGCGGGCCGATAAAACGAATCCCTGCCTTTTCGCATTTCAAAGGGAAACTGCAGTCTTCGGCCGCAAAGCCCCAACCGGGGTGAATGGCGATCACCCCTCGGGTTTTCGCGTTGTCGATGATCCGATCCATATCGAGATAAGAGGTCGGATCTTCACCCAGCAGCATCAATTCCCGGGCGCTGCGGGTGGACGGGGCGGTTTTATCGACATCGGTGGCCGTCATGATTGAGACGGCTTCCATCTCCGAAATTGAACGGCAGAGTCGACGGGCAGGAATCCCGCGATTTGCGACGAGGATGGGTTTGCCCTTATTTTCAGCCAGAACCTGCTCAAGCGTTTTTTCTTCCATAGCTTTTAAAGGATTCCTAATTTTTTATATGTTTGAGTAAAGATCAACTATTTCTAACATTATAATTCATTTAGCGCTGTTGCGAAAGGTTAATTCCGTATGCGGTTTTATGGGCTGGTATTGGAGGCCATGGAGCAGATCGGGCCATGGGTGTCATTCAACGGTTAAAATTTTCCCCGAATGAATGGTCTGCATTCGGGCGTTTTTTTTTACTAACAGTCCGCCGTCTTCTGCAACGCCCATAACGATTGCACGGGAAACATCCTTGCCGTTTTCCAGGATGTGGACCTGTTTGCCCCGCCATGCCAGACGATGGGTAATGAGGTGTATAAATTCTGATACGGGGAGGTGCTTGATCAACATATCAAAACAGCGGATGCCTGATTCCACCAGGTGACACCAGATGTCCACCGGTGAAAAATTAAATCCTTCCTGGGCTAAACAGGTCGCGGCCATACCTGTTTCGGCACCGGCCTGGGGCAAAACCGGCGCTGATGCCACATTGATTCCAATGCCCACAATGATTTTGCCGTCCCGCTGCTCGACCAGGATACCGCCGATTTTCCGGGTGTAGCATAAAAGATCGTTGGGCCACTTGATTTGGATATCCACCCCCAGCAATGCAAGACCGTGTACGACCATATACGCGGCGACAAGGTGGAGTAAATTTTCCTGATACGCCGTGGCGTGACTCCCGTGGGAAGGGTGGGGCAACACCCAGGCGGCGTGAAGGTTTCCTCGGGGGGAAATCCAGCGGCGCCGGAACTGTCCTCTGCCCGCTGTCTGCTCGGTGGCCGTAACGGAATCCCAGGTATGGATTTTCCGGTCGGTCAGAAGTTCCCAGGCCAGATCCATGGTGGAGCCGCACTGATCGCAGGTCAGGATCTTGGGCGCATCCTTGTTTGGGGTAGCGGATGGGTGCCGTTTTGCAATGCGGTCAGCAGGTATTGTCAGTACAGTACAGGTCATCTGACTAAAATTTTTTGCAACACAAATGTTAGTACATCGTTCTTTGGGCTTCGGCATACAGCCGCTCAACAACGTTTTCATTCCAGGCTTGGTGTGGGGCAGGGGTTTGAAATCCTTCGGCCCGGAACAGCCGGATCACGTCGTTGGTGGTAAATCCTTTTTCCTCTTTGAGCCAGATGATATTCCTGAGCACCAGGCGATAATAATTATCATCCTTGACCGAGTTGTCCGTGGCACCATCCATGAGCTGGGAGATTTTTTTCTGCTGGCTGTTCATCATGGTACTGAATATGCGGACCTGTTCTTTAACCTTGAACAGATCATTTTTCAAGGTGAGGATTTCATCTCTATAGGTTGAGACAAAGTCAACGAGTTCATCCATAAATGCATCCGGTACCTGCTCTTGCTGCTGTCCGGCGGACTGGTCAGCGGGAGCGCATTCCTGGTCAACGATTTCCTCGGATCCTTTGGCCGCGTCAAGGGTCTCTTCCTCAATTTTTTTAAGTTTATTGCGTCTGCTGTCTGCTCTTTTTTGGGCAAACACCTCAATATCAAGTAATGAAGGCCTCTTTTTTTTCATAACGTTGATTCCTTTTGCATATCAGCCAATTTTCCCAAGGACCGGAAAGATGATGATATGTATTTATTTTTATCGTCGGTTTCATTTGCAGGTAAACAGGGCATGCCAACGTGTTATTCATCGTCTACCGATCAAGAATAGAGCGCACCTCTTTGGCCAGGGCGGCAATTTCTGTGGCGGCAGCATCCTTGTTTGAATATTCCGATACGTTCCGGCCGTAAATCAGCGAGTATTTATATGCCATCCGGTTGGCGATCTGGGTGTCTAAAATATCAAATTTATACGTTGATTTTAATACCTGGGCAAGCTCTCTGGCCATGACGGAATTGGTCTGAATGCGACTGAGCAGAAAATAGGCGGCTAGGTCCGGATTGAGCTGTCTGGCTTCGTTGATCAGGTCGACCGTTGTTTTTGTGCTGCGAATATCAAGGGGCGAGTCCTGCACGGGGATGATGACAAGATCAGAGCAGGCCGTTGCAATGGTTACAACGTTATTGTCATGGGGTGGGGTATCAATAACGGCGAAATCATAGTTTTTATCGGTCTCTTCAATGGCCTGATACAGGTTTTCGTAAATGGGTGCGACGGTGATATGGGCCGTTGTCTCCTGGTCGTTGCGAATCTCAGCCGTTTCATAACAACTGCCCTGGGGGTCCGTGTCAAAGACGATGACCCGGTGCTGCTGCAATGCAAATTCAATGGCAAGATTTAAGACAATGGTGCTCTTTCCACAACCACCTTTTTGGTTTGCAAGTGTAATAACTTTCATGGTGATACCATCTGTCGCTTTTTAAGTTTTTAGGGGAAGAAAATATACAGGAAACCATATCGTAGCTTGTTTAGGCTTGTCAATAGAACATTTCGCGGTATTTGGACTTCAAGTTTGAATTAGAAAAGTCCCGCATTTCTAATAAAATGCGGGACATGGTGGGATTACAAGGTGTTACGCGGGGCGTGCTACAAGGACAGGAATCTTTGATTCGTGGATGACACCCTGGGCTGTGCTGCCCAAAAGGATATCGTCAAAGCCCTGATCTCCGTGGGTGCCCATGATGATCAAGTCAAAATCCCCTTCAACCGCAGCCCGGGTAATCTCTTCCACAGGATCACCTGTTTTGACCATGATACGGTCCTTTGACAGGGGACAGGCCGAGATCTCCTGGATCACCTTTTCCGATGTGGTTTTAATACGTTCTCCAAGAATTTGTTCAGCACTTTCAACCGCGTCACGGTTGAATTCTTCCTGCTTTTCAGGGTCCTTTATGTTGACACCGGCCCCTGCCGAATATTCCGCTAGAAGATCCGGAACCACGTGGATGGCCCATACCTTTGCATCGAATTTATTGCCGATGGTGCAGGCATAGCGGGCCGCGTATTTGGCCGTGGGCGTGATGTCCGTGGCAAAGAGGATTTTTTTGATCTCCGCGACCATGGATCCCTGGGGCTCTTCCTGGGGGGGCGGGGGTACCGGGGTTTTTTTGAAGGTGGGTTTCGAAGGCCGTTTATCGTCGGCAGTCGGCGGACCGAATATTCTATCGGTCAGTTTGACGTACCAGGCCGCGGACTGAACCTGGATGATATAGGCCACCGCCACAACCAGGGCGGCCGAGGCCCCTTGTTTGCCGAATGCGTTTATGGCAATGGCCAGGGCAATGGAGAGGTTGCGCATGACCGAGCCGTAAACAAGTGCAATGGCATCCCCCCGGGGCAACAGTTTTTTACCCACAAAACTGCTGAAGATAAAATTGAATCCGTAAATGATGACCAATGGGATCAGGATGTAGGCAAGCATGCTGGGTGCCGCGGCAATGGCCCGGGCCTTCAGGGCCATGGCAATGAACACGATGCCCACAACGCCCAAAGTGGACAGGGGCGGGAATTTGGGGGCCACCGATAATTTAAATCCCTTTTCCCCGTGTTTTTTAACCAGGGATCTGCGGGTCAGGTAACCGGCCGCCATGGGGATGAAAACAATGACCACGATCTGCTTGAAAATGGCCGTCATGTCAATTTCAATGGTTGTGCCCATGAGCATGCGGACATACAGGGGGGTGGCAATGGAGCCCAAAGTCAGACCGATAACCGTCATTTTTACGGCGGCCGCCAGATTGCCCTTAGCAAATCCGGTCCAGGAGATGGTCATGCCCGAGGTGGGAACAAGTCCTGCCAGCAGCAAACCCAAAGCCATGTATGGCTGGTCCTTAAAAAAGATCAGTCCCAGCGCATAGGCCAGGAAAGGGACCACGCCGAAGTTGATGGCCTGGGTCAGCACCTGGGCTTTCACATCCCCGCCCTCAAATACTTTCTGGATATTCAAGGTGACCATCATGGGGTAAACCATTAAAAAGGTAAACGGAATAATCAGGCCTTTTAAAAAAGCGGCATCCATGAAAATGCCGAATATAAATCCGGCCAGCATCATTGCCGGAATCGCCAGGGTCAGATTTTTACTCATTTTCTGTAGCAGTTTCCACATCACTAATGGTCCTTTTGTGTTAAAGGTTAAATGAATAATGCCTTGCGAATTATTTTAGAGTCCAAAATCCATGCCAGGAACTGAATATGAAGATGAAATTCAAATAGCATATTGATTTTATAATGCATATTCTTTCTTGTTTCCACAATTAAATATAAGAAAAATAGGTCGATGCGTTACTCGTGTAACGTAACGGGTAACGATGTAACGATACAAAGCGTTAACGCAAATGTCCAACTATCAAAGATAGTTTACATATTTGAATGTGGCTTTGCAAGACGCTTGGCAGGAAAGGCTTTTCATGTTAATAACAGTCCCGGGCTGATCTGGTGTACCTCTTGGGCCATTTCATCCCGCACCAAAGATAACAATAATATAACAATGTATTGGGATCTTCCTAAAAAATTTAAGTGTACTTTGGGTGCCCGGTTTCCGGCAAGAGGAGTAATTGGATGATAAAAAAAAGATTCAGACGTTTTTTGTATTATTATGTGTTTCCCTATGGCGGACTGCTCCTTGTCAGGCTTTTGTCGGCCACCTACCGGATCAGGATTGTTGATCCGGATAATGAACAAGGCATTTTAAAGTCGGGTGGACAACTGGTGTATGCCTCATGGCACCAGCGGTTTTTCCCGGGGATCACTTTTTTTTCAAGTCGTAAGCCCATTGCTATTATGATTTCCCAAAGCCGTGACGGGGAGATGGCGGCCCGGGCAGTAGACGTCATGGGCTGGCGGGCCGTGAGGGGCTCGTCATCCCGCGGTGGCAACCAGGCCCTTGACACCATTAAAAATTTGATCGGGCAGGGATACAAGGTCGGCCATATCGTGGACGGCCCCCAGGGACCGTTCGGTATGGTGAAGCCCGGTTTGATCCGCATTGCCCAGTATGCGGACTTACCCATTGTACCCACCATTACCTCCGGGGAAAACTTGTGGGTGTTTAATTCCTGGGACCGGTTTATGGTGCCCAAGCCATTCTCCCGGGTGATCATTCGTTTTGGTTGTCCCATCCATGTCCCCCAGGATTTAGGGCCTACCGGATTTGAACTGATGCAGGCGCATGTGGCACAGACCCTGAAGCAGCTCTATGAGGATACGGATGCCGTTTGGCAGGATCCCGGACGTGTCAAAAAAATTTTTAGTTAGCCCGATGTCAATTCACGAAAAAAGTGTTTAAAAATGTGTTGCATTTTTTAAACGAAGCTGGCATGTAAAGTATAACACTTGAAGATTCTAAGAAAAGGATGACCGACATGCCGGAAAATAAAGTGGATGTATTGATTCGTCGGATCATGAGCGCCACCGGAATTTCGTCCCAGGCGGAGCTTGCCAAGGAGCTTGGCATCAACCGGTCGGGGATCACCCACGCCAGAAACAAAAATCATATTCCTGATAACTGGATTGTAAAACTGTTCAGGCGGTTCCGGGTCAATCCCGATTGGGTGGATACGGGTAAAGGCCCTGTTTTTTTTGATCAAAAACAGATGGACGAGGGCAGTGAGTTTCGCAGGGTCCCAAAGGTTGCGGCCCGTCTGTCAGCCGGGACCGGGTCGTTTGAATGTGACCCGGATATCTCGCAGTTTCTGTCATTTCCTTCTGCCTGGCTTGCCCGCAAAGGATCGGCTGCCGCCATGGTGGCCATGGAGGTGTTTGGCCAGAGTATGGAGCCTTTGATCCGGGAAGGGGATACCGTGTTGATTGATCAGTCCCAGACCCATATCATGGCCGGCGCCATTTATGCCGTGGGCGTAGACGATACCATCCTTGTCAAACGGTTGGAAAAACACCCTGATTCTTTGGTGTTGTGCAGTGATAATAAAGATTTTTCCCCCATTCATCTGGATATTCATGCCCTTGAAAAGGTCCGGGTGCTTGGCCGGGTGATTTGGAGCTGCCGGGAATACAGGTAAAATTTTTTGTATATTGTGTTTATTTAATTCAACAGAAAATGATATTTTACAACAAAGAAAGGGGCGAAAAATGCAACAATCAAGTGTTTCAAATCGGGAGAATTCATCGCATAACACCCGTGGAATGGTCTGGTCAACCAACACCCGGGTTATAGCTAAAACAGGTTGTGGTCGTCATTTCACAGGCGATCGGCACGTTCGGATCAATAAGATAAACCGCCCCATGGAAAAGCGGATTCAAGAAAAGAGACTTCATGTTGTGTTGCCGTTACCGGTGATGATCTGGATAATCGGGCTTCTTCTTGCGGGCAGTGAAGGGTCGCTGATGCCGTATCTGAATATTGCAGGGGCCGTCGTCTTCTTTGGGGCCAGTGTCTGGCTTGGCAAAATTCTGCCCGGCCTGGAACCGGATGCTGACGCGTGTGAAGCGTCAAAGAAAAAAGATCAGCGTCCGGCACAGGTTGATTTATCCTTTTGCGGCCAGGATCATTGCAGCGCCCAGGGCACCCATCATCTGGGGCTGTTTGGGGACAAGAATCTCTTTTTCAAGGGCATCTGAGACCATCTTCACCATACAAGGGTTTTGTGCCACCCCGCCGGAGAATACGATGGGCCCCTGGGCACCCACGCGGTTCAGCATGCCCACGGCGCGTTTGACCACACTCAGGTGAAGACCCCGGGCAATCTCCTGCCGGTCCTGGCCCTTGGCAATGAGCGACGTCACTTCAGACTCTGCAAAGACAGTGCACATACTGTTGATTTGAAGATCTTTCCGGGCGGCCAGGGCGGCCGGGCCAAATTCATCCAGGGGGAATCCCAGATTATTTGCCATGATTTCAAGAAATTTACCCGTACCTGCCGCACACCGGTCGTTCATTTCAAATTTCACCACCCGGCCCTGTTCGTTGAGCCGGATGGATTTACTGTCCTGGCCGCCGATATCCAGAATGGCAAGGACCTCGGGGAACTCACGCCGGACACCCGCGGCATGGGCTTTGATTTCAGTGACCGTTGACGCATCATCATACACCACCTCAAACAGGTTGCGTCCATATCCTGTGGCCATGATTTGATCAAATTGAACCCCGTCCAACACCTTCTTAGCCTGGGAAATGGGGTCAAACCCGGTATCGGTCTGACGGGTTTCAAGTATTTGATCATTCTTAATCACCACCAGCTCAATACTTCTGGATCCAATATCAATACCTGCAAAAATCATCTATTTTCCTAAGTGTTTATCAAAAGATGTAAAAATGTTAGAATGTAGGTTGTGTTTGGATCAAAAGTTGCCCAGGTGCAAGGCGCAGGAAAATTTGTAACCGGAGCATACTGAAGTATGTGAGGATTGCAAATTTTCCTGCAACGCCGCAGGTGGGTGACTTTTGGTTCAAACACCTAGTCGGAGATTTGTTCTATGAAGGCTTCTACCCTTGTCTTAAGCTGCCCCACATCCTCCATGCCGTAATCGGTTTCAATCCTCATACAGGGGATGCCTAATTTCTCAAGTCTGTTTTCCACGGGGATGGATTCCATGATATATGGCTGGCAGAATTGAAGACCGTAATGGATCACACCATCTGCACCATAGGCCTTGGCCATTTCAACGATATGGTCGCTGCGTTCCTGGTTGGGGGAGAAAATCGCGCAGTCCACTTGGAAATACCGGTCCGTAATGGCTTCCATCAGTTCATCCATAGTTTGGCCGGACCCATTGACCAGATTCCGGGTGCCCCGTTCGCCCACGCAGGCTTCTTCGCCCACAATCACAGCGCCGCTGGATTCAATGATCCAGGGCAGTTTCCAGTTCGGGACGGCCATGGGACAGCCGGAGATGAGAATTCTCGGGGTTTTGGCAGGGAATACGCCTTGATTTTCCTTGATCCGACTCTCAAGTTCATCACATATCTTGTTGACCGATTCGGTAAACCGGGCCGGGTTGTCATAAAAGAAAACCTGATTGGCCAACAGTGCGTCAAGTCCTGAAATGGGGGATGGGTCCGCCTTTCGCAATGTTGCAAGCCGGTGCATGGCAGCCCGTTTGGCATTGACCACCTGGATCCCCTTTTTAAGTGATTCTACGGTGATTTTATTGCCGGTCAATTCTTCCACAGCTGTTTTGAAGCGTTCAAATTCCGCTTTGAGAAGCGTCCGGCCCTGGGCGGATTTGACCTGGGGCAGGTCCATGACATAGAGATTGTCCACCATGCTGCCAAAAATTTCATAGGCTTTTTTCTTGCCGTCACAGGTGTTTTCCCCAACGATCATATCCGAGGCTTCAAGGTAGGGACACACCTTACCAAGCTTAAAACCAAAGGAGGATTTAATTAATGAGCAGGTGTTTCTGGGAAGATGTTTTTCAACTTCTTCAACGGCAAAGTCAGCACCCGAGCATAACCCGATCAGTGTGGCACCTCCGGCAAGGGCGATCTCTTCGGGCACAAACACACAATAGCTGCCGATGATTTTGCGGTTCTGCTTTTTTTCGTCCAGAAGCTCCTTGATCCGCAACCCATGGACCTCGCTCATGACAAAATCAAAATACCCCATGCCTTCGGGGCGGTTTTTCTGGGCCAGGTAGATGTCCTTGTATCCCTGCTCTAAAACACCGAGTAGTGCGTCATGGGCTTTTAAATCCATGCCAAGGCTTTCCCACATGGATGAATAATCTTCGCTCATTGTACTCTCCTTTTTTATGACTTCAATATTGCTGTTTTTTTGCAGCAGATAAAGGGTTCAATGCTCACTTTTACGAACGCTTATCTGCGCTGAAAATGATCAGTATAAAGAGGGTACATATTCAGATCAATGCGAAAATATAAATGGAAAATGTGAAATTAGATTGATGTTTTCGATAAAGAATACGGAAAGCAAGATACAAACTATATCCTGCTTCCCGAAAATTTTGCTTTTTTTAGAAGCCAAGTCTGTTTAATCTACATAGACTTTAACCGTTATTGTGACCTTAGCAGATGGTGGAAAATGAACCTAAAAAGGTCACACTATGCCTTAATATTCTTCTTCCAACTCTTCGCCTTCCGGCATGTTAAGTGGTTTCAGGTCCGGTCCAAGATACATCCGTTCCTTGCCACCAAGCACGCCTAATGCAAAGGCAAGCAGTGTCCATAAATGGATGGTATGATATTCACATTCATAGTGATCCGCCAGCTTGTGAACTTGATCGTGGCAGTTGTGACAGGGCGTTACACAGTAGTCAGCACCGGTGGCCACAATCTGGTCTTTTTTGATTTCGCCGTATTTCAAACGTTCTTCGTTAAAGCCGGACTGAAGGTATCCGCCGCCGCCGCCACAACAGAAATTGTTGGAAAAGTTGGGCTGCATATCAATGAAGTTTTCTTCACCGACACATTGTTTGATTACAAAGCGTAAATCTGCGGCTAATGGATCACCAAAGCTTTTTCTAACCTGTTGACAGGGGTCCTGGCAGGTAAATGTGACTTTTAAGTCTTTGTTCCAGTCGGAGCTGGGTTTAAGTTTTCCTTCCCGGATCCATTTGGCGTAATATTGAACCATGGGCGCGATTTCAAGATCGGTCTCTATACCGAATTTTTGTTGACCCTTCCATACGGAAAAGGTGGAGTGGCCGCATTCGGTGTTCAAGTACACCTTGCAACCCAGTTCCATGGCAGATTCAATGGAGTTTCTTGTGACTTTTTCCCAGCTCTCATTATCGGCAAGGAACATGCAGTAATTTTCTCCGCCCCAACCCCGTGTGGCGTAGGTCCAGTCTGCACCGACCATGTTGAGGATTTTCCACAGGGGCACCATTTCTTCGGGTTCTGTACCTGGTTCACGGGAATTCTGGCTTAAAAAGAAATGTGCGCCTTTTTTATTGACCGGTGCTTGAAGTTCTGCCCAGCCGATCTGCTCTTCCTGGACTTCTTCAAGAATGTCGCCAACAACCCATTCAAAGTCCTCTTCGGAAATGCCCATGGCACTGCCGCAGGAGTTTCTCATGGCCATATCACAGGAGCCGACAATACCTTTGGGCCTTTCGTCTCTGGGCCATGAGGCGCGGGCCTCAAACACCATTGCCGCGATGTCGATGTTCATGGGGCAGACATAGACACACCGCTGACACTGGGAGCACAACCATACCCATGGGTGCTTGGCCAGTTCATCGTCCATACCCAAAGCCACCATCCTGACAAATTTACGCGGATCCATATCTCTAAGACCGGTTGCCGGGCAACCGGAAGCGCATGCGCCGCATGTCAGGCACATATTTAGATTGACACCATTAGGCAGTTTGTCCATCAGTTTTGTTTTAAACGCTGCCTTTTTTCCTTTATCAAGTTTTACTGCCTCGGTCATAATGTTCTCCTTTGAAAAGGTTTGCTTTTAGGTCTTAGTGTTTACATCAGTATTGTTTAAAATTAAGAACTTTCCGCTATCATTCAGCGTGTCAACCAGTAAGCCCGCAGAAAACTTTTCTTAAATATTCCTGAGGAATGGGTGGCAGGTCCTGATCGTCAAAATCCGGCTCCAGCTCCGGTGACCGAACTGTTTGAAAATCAAAGGATTGGGCTGTGTTACGAATGGTAAATGCGGTCATCTTAATTGTAGTGTTTTGGGGCTGCTTTTTTAAATTATTATTAAACCAGGTTTCACAGCTTTCATGATCCCCGGCATGCATGATGTAAATGATTTGCTTGGTTCTGATACATAGCAACCGGTAACCTGCGCCAAGATCATATTTCCAAGAATTTTTTACCCGGCCGTCCGAGCGCGCCCGGAACAGTCCGGCGGCCCGGGATGTCTGACCTTGGATCATGGCCTCAATAATTTTTCTGGCACGGCCTGCAGCAATGGCCGGGGTGTTGCCCCGGCTTTCCAGTGCTGTAAGCTGTTTTTCTAACTTGGGATGAAGATGGACTTGCTCAGCCATGCTCTTTCCCCGATTAAACGCCGCAGGTTCCGCCGCTGCAACCCGAACATCCGCCGGCCGGTTTCAGGTTGGAATCCAGTCGAAACCCGGTACCTTCGAAATCAACATCCACATTGCCGGCCTTTTCCAAAAGATCTTTATCCATGATGTATTCCACATCATCAAAGGTGAATACGGCATCTGTCTCTTGTTTTTCATCCAAAGCCATCGCAAGGCTTGGGCCGCCACATCCCCCGCTGTTAAGAAAGATTCTGATGGGCGCAATTTCTTTGCCTTCAAAGTACATCCTGACCTGTTCCTGGGCAGGCTTACTAACATTGATCATCTAAATGACTCCTTTAAATACTAAATTTGGCAGGATGTTTAAAAATTTTCACTTTAACAACGTCTATTATAACCATTTAATTCTGCACCAGCCGACCTCTGGCGGTGCTTTGAAAAATATCTTCAGTGTTGTTTTGAAAATTTGTCATCATACCCTTTTTTTTCCGGGCGGCAACAATTATCCAGCCTAGACCGGAAACGATTCAAGACCTATATAAAATAAGGGTTTTTGGCAAATTGAAAATCCTTATGCGCTTGTATTTCTGGTATCGGAATAATCAATTTAGGCGAGCCAAAGAGATGCGTAATTGAGATAACGGTCCGGAGGGGAACGGACTATGAATGATTGGCGTATGAATAGGGGAGGGAGCGGCGGTCTATGCGTGAAAGCGATTTAAAAAAACAACAGGCAAGGCAGAAAAGATGGAGTTTTCTGCCTTGCCTGACATTGATTTACAGATATTTAATTGGCGCTTGAACTAAATTCGGGGGGCCGCCATTAATCGCCGGTGCGAAGTTTTTCCCAGTAACGTTGATAAATTTCAATGGCCGGTCCCACGTCATTTTGGAACTCCCCTTGTTTGATGATCGCGGTATCGGGAAATATGGTCCGGTCGCTTTTGAGCTTTGGATCCAGCAGGTCAACGGCCGGTTTCACCGGGGTCGGGTAGCCGTACTCTTCAACACAGACTTTGGCCACTTCGGGTTTCATCATGAAGTTGATAAATTGGTGTGCGCCTTTGGGGTTTCTTGCCCCTTTGGGGATCACAAAACTGTCCACCCAGAAGCTTGCACCCTCTTTGGGGTATACATACTGGATTGCCGGATTTTCCTGTTGGGCCATCCAGGCTTCACCGTTCCACATCATGCCGATGCCGACTTCGCCGGCTATAAAGGGTAATCTCGGGGAGTCCGAGTTGAAGAGCAGCACATTGGGCATCAGCTTTTTGAGCAGAAGATACGCCTGTTCAATCTCCTTGGGATCCGTGGTATTACCGGAATATCCCTTGAGTCGCAAAGCCATGTGAAACACTTCCCTCAGATCGTCCTGGAGCAGCAGTCTGCCTTTGAATTCAGGGTTCCATAAATCTTTCCATGATGTAATTCGTTCTTTGGGCATTTCATCGGTGTTTACAGCAATGCCGGTGGACCCCCATAAATAGGGTATGGAGTAGTTGTTGTGCGGATCATAATTTTTGTTTAACAGCTCGGGATCAAGATTCTTCATATTGGGCAAAAGGGTCTGGTCCAATTTTACCAGCATGCCTTCCCTGCCCATCTTTGAAACAAAATAGGTAGAGGGAACGGCCACATCGTATCCATCTTTTTGGATCAGCTTGAGTTTGGCATACATGGTCTCATTGCTGTCATAGGTGGTGTAAACCACTTCAATGCCCGTCTCTTTGGTGAATTGTTCGATAACGGATTCGGGCAGATATTCCGTCCAGTTGTACACATAAATTTTTTCTGCGGCCTGGGCGTGGAGTGCGGCAAGCAGCAGGAAAGAAAGGATCATAAGCGGTCTAAAGAAAGGTTTCATGCGATTTTTTTCTCCTTCAACATTAATTGACTGACAATAACCAATGCAAGGGAGAGCAGGACCAGAAGTGCGGCAAGCGCATTGACTTCAGGTTTGACTCCCACTTTAACCATTGAAAAAATTTTCAGCGGCAGAACATCATAACTTGGGCCCGTAACAAATGAACTGATGATGACATCATCAAGGGAGAGAGTAAAGGCCAGAAGCCAGCTTGAAATCAGTGCCGGCCGCATCATGGGCAGAATCACCCGGGTGAGAATGTT
The DNA here is from genome assembly GCF_963666675.1 of uncultured Desulfobacter sp. NCBI lineage: Bacteria > Pseudomonadati > Thermodesulfobacteriota > Desulfobacteria > Desulfobacterales > Desulfobacteraceae > Desulfobacter > uncultured Desulfobacter sp. The sequence goes on from NZ_OY762929.1 coordinate 1,852,167, forward strand.
TTTTTCCGATGCCCCCAGGTCCCTGGCGGCATCAAGGATATTGGGGTCAAAGTCCTGGAGTCTTCCGGTGATGGTCATGATGGCAAAGGGCAGACAGAAGGTGATGTGGGAAAAGAGCAGGGACCAGAATCCCAGCCCGATACCCAGGGTGACGAAAAGAACAAGAAAGGCAATGGCCAAAATGATGTCAGGGGCCATCATCAGGGTCATGCTTGTACCCTGGATGATTTTGCGCCCCACAAACCGATAGCGGTTCAGTCCGATGGCGGCCAGGGCGCCGATCATTGTGGCCAGGGTGGCCGCGCACAGGGCAATGACCATGGAGTGCCGGGCGGCTTCCATCAGGGAGTGGTTTTCCAGCATTGCCGTAAACCATTTAACGGTAAATCCGTCCCATTTCATGCCGTATTTATTCAAATTGAATGCATTGACAATCAATACACTGATGGGCAGATAAAGATAGAAAAATATGCCTGCAAAGTAAAACAGTCTTAACATGTTGATGTCTCTAACTCCTTTCCCGGCTGAAACGGCGTAAAAGCAGTCCGTAGCCAATCAGCATCACCGCCATGAAAATAATAAGAATGATGCTGGTTGCCGAGCCCAGAGGCCAGTTTCTGGCATTGAGAAACTGCTGCTGGATCAGGTTTCCCACAAGCAGTTGGCGTGCGCCACCCAAAAGGGAGGCCACATAGTAAAGCCCCATGGTGGGGACAAAGACCATGACGCAGCCTGCCATAATACCGGGCAGGGTAAGGGGAAACACAACCTTGATTAGTGCACTGACCGGGCCTGCCCCCAGATCCCGGGCTGCTTCGACCAGCTGGAAGTTGAGCTTTTCAATGGTTGCATACAAAGGCAGTACCATGAAGGGCAACATCAGATAAAAAAGTCCTGCCAGCACCGCATAGTCCGTGTACATTATTTTTAGAGGGGTGTGGATCAGTCCCATGCTCAATAATGTTTTATTGAGTACGCCGTGGGTGCCCAGAACCATGCGCATGGCATAGGTCCTGACAAGGGAGTTGGTCCAGAAGGGAATCATCAGCAGTATCAGGGTTGAGGTGCGCCATTTCGGTGTCATTCTGGCCGTAAACCAGGCAAAGGGATATCCAAGTACCAGGCAGAGCAGCGTCGTTGCCAGGGCTAATTTTAACGACCGGATGAATATAACGATGTATCCGGGTTCAACGAACAGCTGAAAATACGCCTTTAAGGTAAACGAAAATTTGACCAGATCTGTGGGATCCATGGTCAGAAAACTGGTCCCCACAAGCAGTACCAGCGGAATCACACCAAACAGGAAGAACCATCCTGAGATCAGCAGGATGATGCAGCCTTTGGTTTTGTCAGGACTCTTCATCAGGCAGAACAACCTCCCAACCCTTAACCCAGCTGATGTATACACGCTGGCCGACGCTGTAGTCAAAATCCGGGTCATCCTCATCAAAAAACTCGCAGGTCGTCAGCAACAGGCCGTCATCAAGACGCACCAGTGTGTCCAGGGTGGAGCCCCGGTAACTGCGTTCAACAATGCTGCCGGCAAAGGTTTTAATATCCTCGGGGGGCTGCTCATACAGCCTTAGGTCCTCGGGGCGCAGCAGCAATACAACCTTGTCGCCCGGCTGGAACTGCCGCTCGGTCTGGGCCTTGATCTGTTGGCCGAAAATGGTGACTTCCACCTGATCGGTATCAAAGGTTTTAGTGATTTGCCCCGGGAAAAAATTGATATCGCCAATGAATCTTGCAACATATAGATTCTCCGGTTCCTCGTAGACCTGCCGGGGGGTGCCGAGCTGGGCAATTCTGCCTTCCTGCATCACCAGAATTCTGTCGGACATGGACAAGGCCTCTTCCTGGTCATGGGTCACAAAGATAAAGGATATGCCGATCTCACGCTGCAGTTTTTTTAGTTCCATCTGCATGTCCCGGCGCAACCGTGCATCCAAAGCAGACAGCGGCTCATCCAGCAAAAGAATCCTGGGGCGGTTGACAATGGCACGGGCCATGGCCACCCGCTGCTGTTGGCCGCCTGAAAGCTGATGGGGATAGCGCTGGGCAAATTCTTTCATCTTTACCTGTTCAAGGGACTGCATCACCCGGGTCTGAAGTTCCCGGCCTTGGATTTTTTTAATTTTGAGGCCAAAGGCGACATTATTGAACACGGTGAGATGGGGGAAAAGGGCATAGCTTTGGAAAACAGTGTTGACCTTTCGCTTTTCTGCCGGCAGGGCAAGCAGGTCTTTTCCGTCAAGAAAAATGGTGCCGGTGTCCGGCTTCTCAAACCCTGCAATAATTCGCAAAAGCGTTGTTTTCCCGCATCCCGAAGGCCCAAGAAGCGTTATAAACTCACTTGTTTTTACGTCGAGATCAAAATTTTGAAGAATAGGCTGACCGGAAAAAGATTTCCCCAGTCCGCCAATGGAAAGAACCGACTCCACCAGCATCTCCTTTGCCTGTATTGGTGTCAAATGTGTCTTAAACCGCAGCGGCTTTGCTGGTTTATACCTTTAAAAAATAGCTTTAAAATATATTATTCTTGATGCTTTTGTCAATTTTGATGGCGTCGTAAAAAGTCTCCGCCTACTGCGTTATGGTGCATGACCCGACGCTCGGAATACTATATGTATGCCTTCGCGCCTGGTCTTGCACCATGCCTTGTAGGCAAAAATTTTACATTCGCCTCTTGGTTGCAAGAGACATAAACAGGGCTTGGTTCTAACGTCGGCCATTGTAGGGGCAGGTCTCTGTGCCTGCCCTAAAGGGGCAACCACAGGAGGATTGCCCCTATATAAAGATGGCCGATCTTATGATCAAGCCCCAGGATTTTTGACACTCTAATATAAAAAAAGAGACAAATGCAATAAACGCTGTCGCATTCAAGAAAATAAAGGTTCTAAAATCATTGAACGTTTATCAATCTTAATCGGGCACATTGATTTCTGATCTGGCAAGATTAAGGAATAGATGGTATGAGTAATAACAGCGAAATTAGACGCGTTACATTGGCCGACTGTATTTGATAAAACTGAATAGAAGGGGTTGGACTTGGACCAGGATAGAGTAGAATCGATACGGAGTAACTCAAATTTTAAATCATATCGTTGTCCCCATTGCCGGAAATTTTTGATGAAGGGGAATATAAGATGGCTGAAAATGACATGTCCACACTGTCAGAAATTGATTGATGCCGATGAAAATGAGCTTTTGGCGATTAGCGATTCGGAAAACAATGCCGAAGAAAAAGATGGGAAACAGGATAGCGAACAATGAGGGTGTTGTTTTGGTATTGTGATAAATTTGCCTGGACGCCGACGATCAAAACCCTTGATCAAGTTCCGATATCCGAGCCGGATGGGAAAAATAAAGTCGTCGTGACGTTTGTTCATATCGAACCCAAAGATGTCGAGCCGGGCAGTTCATCGGAAACCAAACTTGTGAAAATGCCAAATGGCTGGCCAGAAAATGGGATGTTAACAAAATTTTGCTCCACTCTTTTACCCACCTGGGGCAGGACAAAGCCGACCCGGATCAAGCCAAACAGCTGTTGGATCGCGTGCATCAAAGGCTTTTAAAGGCAGAATATGAGGCCTCTCTGACAGCCTACGGATACTACAACGACTTGGTCCTTGAGGCACCCGGCCATCCGTTGGCGCGTATTTATAAAGAATTTTAAAATCATGAACAGACCTTTCGTCGGTATTGCCGTGATCGTTACCCAAAATAATCGCGTGTTGTTGGGTAAGAGAAAAGGTGCGCATGGTGCCGGCTGCTGGGCATTTCCCGGCGGGCATCTGGAGTTTAATGAATCCATTGAAGGCTGCGCAGCCCGGGAGGTTTATGAAGAGACCGGTCTTTGCATTAAAAATTGCCGATACGCCGCCTGTACCAACGATGTGTTTAAGGACACCAACAAGCACTATGTGACATTGTTTGTTGTCTGTGAATACGAGTCCGGGGAACCGGAAGTCAAAGAGCCCGAGAAGTGCGAAAAATGGAAATGGTTCGCCTGGAATGAATTCCCGGAACCTCTGTTTTTGTCGTTAAAAAATTTGCTCAAGCAAGATTTTAATCCCTTTCCCATAAAAACATAGAACTATAGATGGCGGCGGTGCCCTTAGGATTGGTCCAGAACCTTGCGAATGGTTTGTGCTGTTTCTATGGTTGTCACGGGTTTCATAATGACTGCGGCGATGTCTGCGGTGTCGGAAAAATCGGGATTTAGCTGATTCGTATGTCCGGTGAAGATGATAACCGGAATGTCCCGTCGGATTTTTTTTATTTCGGTACACAATTCAAAACCGTTGAGGCGGGGCATGGTCATATCCGTGATAACAAGATCGAATTGGAACGGAGACCCCTTGAATGTCTCCAGGGCCTTTTGAGGATCTTGATAGGCGTCTACCGTGTATCCCAGGTTCACCAGCATATCCTTCATCATGTCGGTCAGCCCTTGTTCGTCGTCCACCAGAAGAATAAGTTCTGTGCCCCTGGGTAAGGGATTGGTATCCGCAGGCTCTTCCTCTGCCGGGGGGATGGGGCTTGTGGGCAACAGAATAGTGAACACAGTACCGCATCCCATTTTACTTCTAACGGATATGGCGCCGCCATGGTTGTGAATAATACCATGGACGATGGCCAGCCCCATCCCCGATCCCTTGCCGACTGCCTTGGTGGTGAAATAAGGATCAAAGATTCTGTCCTGGATGGCCGGTTCAATGCCTGTGCCTGTGTCTTCAATGGTGAGCCGGATCGCCTCGGCCCCATCCAATGACTTGAGTTCCGGTGTTTTTAAATCGTGGGTATCAGCCATGTCCAGACAAATGGTCAGTGTGCCGCCGCCGGGTTCCATGGCGTGGGCTGCGTTGTTGCACAGGTTGATAATGACCTGCTGGATTTGTGTGGGATTGGCATTGGTTGTTCGTTTCGGCGCATGGTTCTGGAATACAATTTCAACGGATGAGGGAATGGATGCCCTTAAAAACCGGATTGTATCGCTGAGCAGCCTGGCCGGATTTATCGGCTGGTTTCCCTGTTCTGCCTGGCGGCTGAAACTGAGCAGCTGCAGGATCACTTCCTTGGCCCTGAGACAGGCGTTCTGGATTTCATTAATGCGTGACCGGGCCGGATTCTCTTTGGGCAGATCCAGTTGTGCCAGTTGGGCATTCCCCAGGATAATGCCTAAAATGTTGTTAAAGTCATGGGCGATGCCCCCTGCCAGCGTGCCGATGGATTCCATCTTACGGGACTGGGTAAGCTGATGTTGCAGGGCTTTTCTATCTTTTTCAGCTTTTTTATGTTCTGTAATATCGGTTGCGGAACCGACAATGGCCACAGTCCTGCCGTTTTTGATCACAGGGTTTTCCCGAATTTCCACCACGATTTTGTGCCCTTGATCACCTTTCAATTCCAGTTCATAGGGGTGCTGGCGCTGCCCTGTTTTGATCGCCTTTTCAGTGTATTCAAGGCCCTTGAGATTAATGGGATTGTCCGTAACAAATTCAGTCCACCGCGTCATGGCCTCGTCGGGTTCGCAATGCAGGATCTGTCTGCACTGGGGGCTGACATAGGTGATTTGGTGGTCTGGTGTGTGGGCGTAATACATGCTGGTACTGTTTTCCAGGATGTTTCGAAGTTTTTCTTCATTTTTCCGCAAGGCCTTTTCCGTTGCGATCCTTTCCTGGGTTTCCCTTGCGAGTTTTCGGTTTTTGAACACGACGATAAAGATAATGCCGGCAGAAAATAAAAAAACCAAAAAGATGTATAAAAACATATCTTTGGGGTTGAGGCCATATTCGTATTTAACAGAGAGCCACTGATTGCGAATATCTCTTTTTTGTTGGGGAGATATGGCGGCAAGTGCTTTGTTTACAATTGAGAGGAGTTCCTGGTGCCCCTTGGGGACAGCCATATATAGCTGATAATTGTCATAGGGTGTTGGTGCTGCGATTTTAAGATTTGCAAGGCCGGCCTGGTGAATCATATAGGTGGCGGCTGCCAGGTTTTCTATGGCGGCATCCGCCCTCGAAAAGGAGATTGCTTCAAGCCCCTCTAATGGGGATTTTACATAAAGGGGTGAAAAGCTAATGTTGTCCTTGGAAAGCCACTCTTTTGTGAGGATTTGGGATACCATGGCCAGGGTTTTCCCGTTAAGATCTTCGATACCGCCGATAAAAGGGCTGTTGTCACGGGTGACAATGACCAGGGGAAATGTCAGATAGGGCATGGAAAAATCAAGATAGGTTTCCCGCTCGGCTGTTTTCCCAATGCAGATAATCAGGTCTATGTCCCCCTGCCGGACACTCTCCAGGACCCGGGGCCAGGGAAGGTCTGCCTGGATACGCACTTGGAATCCTAATATAGTTGTTACTTGGGCGATATAATCGGCCGAGAGGCCTTTTAATTTGCCCTGTTCGTAATAGTGAAATGGGGGAAAAGATCGAGGACCTGCAATGGAGATTGAGGGATGTCTCTCAATCCAAGTTTTTTCGGCGGGGGTCAGTTGAATGGTGCCGCCAGCATTGTTCCCTATATTTTGGGCATGGGAATATACCGCATTCGTGAACCATAGTCCCATGGTGAGTGCCGGAATCAATATACGCGTTGTAAGATAATACCTCAAATCAAGTTCGAATAAATCGTCCATATATATTTATATCTGTGTTTTTAGAAGGCAATCGTCAATTGTTTTCAAGTGGCATTAGTATGTTATAGACTGAAGCGTGTCATCAAACAACTTAATTATTTTAAAAAAGTTTACCGGCTGGTGAACTTGAATATTTGAAAAATTTTTTATACAATATAGTACTTTACTTCGTTTTTTTATTTTCTTATTAATTAAATTAATTGTTAAAAGGTCTATTTATCTTTTTTAAGAATATCGGCAGCAAAGGTGCATTCCGGATATATTTACCGGTGTAATACGGTATTTACCGTGATAGATCATAGAAAGTTAACAACTAAAGAGCAGGAGGAAACATTGAAAAGAATTATTTGTTGTCTGGCCGCCGTCATTGCAATGACCATGGTTTTTTCTTCGTCGGCGTTTTGCAAAAGAGAGACGGTCATTAAAATCGGCATCAATGCGCCTTTGACCGGTGATATCCCAAAGGTTGGTGAAGGCACAAAATATGCCGCGCAAATGTGGCTGGAAGACATTGAAAAAGCGGGCGGGCTTGAAGTTGGCGGCCAGAAGTACAAGGTTGAACTGGTGGTCGAAGACAATGAATCCAAAGCCGAATCCGCAGTAAAAGCCAACACCAAAATGATCAGCCAGGATGACGTTCTGGCCATTGTCGGCCCCCAGTCTTCCAAACAGGCGGTGCCGGCTGGTGAAGTGGCCAACAAGTACAAAACCGTTATGATCAGCCCCTGGTCCACCAACCCCGACACCACCATGGACCGCCCCTATGTTTTTCGCGGCTGTTTTCTGGATCCCTTCCAGGGACCTGTTGTGGCCAATTTCATCACCGATGAGTTCGGTTATACCAAGGCCGCCGTCCTCTATGATGTGGCCTCCGATTACCCCAAAGGGCTTGCCGAAGTGTTCAAGGACGCCTGGGAAAAGAAACACGGTCCAGGCTCCGTCGTTGCCTTTGAAAGCTTTACCACCAAAGACACCGATTTTTCTTCCCAGCTGACCAAAATCATCCAGTCCGGTGCCCAGGTGCTTTTTACCCCCCAGTACTACAATGAAGTGCCTCTGATTGTAAAACAAGCCCAGGAGCTTGGTTGGAAAGGACCCATCGTGGGTTCCGACTCCTGGGGATCTGCCGAGACGGTTGAGCTGTGCGGCGAAGCCTGCTACGGCCAGTTTTTCTCTTCCCATTACGCAGCTGCCGGTGCCAAGGGTGCAACCAAAGCATTCATTGACCGCTACAATGAAACATACGGCTATGTCCCCGATGATGTGGCGGCTTTGACCTGGGATGCCCTTCGCCTGGCCCAGCAGGCCATTCAGAATACCGGAAAATTGACCGGCAGAATTGAAAGAGACCGTGAAGCGGTTCGGGATGCCCTGGCAAAGATCAAGGATTTTTCAGGTATCACCGGTAACATGACCTTCACCGAAGAGGGTGACCCGGTTAAATGCGCAGTGATCGTAAAAATAAACGATACGGGCGAATACGAGTTCTACAAATCCGTATGTCCCTAACGAACCAATGGATCACGCGTTCATACGTTTTTAAATTAGAGAAGTAACTGCCGCACCACAACTGCGGCAGTTATTTTTTGGACCTATTGGTCATTGCTTTAACAGGAACTGCTGCATGGAATCGTTTACAGATCTGATACAGTTTTTTATTCAGAACTTTATCAATGCACTCCAGCGAGGAAGTTTTTACGCCGTTATCTCCATCGGGTACTCCATGGTCTACGGTGTTTTGATGCTTTTTAACTTTGCCCATGGTGACATCTTCATGGTGGGCACCTATATCGGTTTTGGCATTGCAACGCTTTTTTTAGCGTTGTTTGCTGGCATTTTACCCGGCCCCCTCATCTTTGTGTCCACCATTGTGGTGACCATGTTTTTGGCCTCGTGGATCGGGGTGTTTGTGGAAGTGGCCGGCTACCGGCCGTTGCGCCAGGCGCCCCGGGCCTCTGCCGCCATCACGGGCCTTATGATCGGTATTATTTTTGAAACCGGTATTTTGATTCTGTTAGGTGCCAAACGCTTAAGCTTTCCACCGCTCATCGAATCGGTTTCCTACAATGTGGGCGGGGTCTATTTTACCAACGTCAAGGTGATGATCATTATTATCAGCCTGCTGCTCATGCTGGCCTTGAACGCCTTTATCCAGAAAACCAAATGGGGAATGGCCATGCGCGCCATGTCCTATGATTTTCTTGCCGTCCCCCTCATGGGGATCTCCATCAACATCATGGCCCCCTTAACCTTTGCCATTGGTGCGGGGCTGGCGGCCGTTGCCGGTATCCTCTACGGCCAGGCATATCCCATTCTGGACCCGTACATGGGGGTTCTCATCGGCTGGAAAGCCTTTGTTGCCGCAATCTTAGGCGGGCGGGGTTCCATTAAAGGGGCCGCTCTGGCAGGTTACCTTCTCGGGTTCATTGAAATATTTGTTGCCACCATATTTCCGTCCACCCTGAGGGATCTGATCGCCTATTCCATTATCCTTTTGATCCTGACCTTCAGGCCAAGGGGATTTTTCGGCATGGAGCACAGCACCAAACTAAGGCTGTAATATCTTTTTCTTTACCCGTTTTCAGAAAGAAACGTTGCCATGAAGAGTGTACATTCCATAAAAAAATTCCTATCGAACATACCCATGGCCGGCTGGCTTTTAGGGATGCTGGCTGCCGTGTTGATTGAGTATTTCTGGGGATACGACTATATTTCCTACTACCTGGGCCTGCCCAAAATCCCGGTGCTGTTCGGGGCCATAATCATGCTTAAAGATCCGGTCATGATCCCCGGGGCCCTGGCCTATGACCTGGTGGTTTATATTCTGCCGGTCTGCATTGTGGGCAAAGCCTCCGTCTTTTTCACCAACCCGCTGGCCGGTGCCATGGAGAAGCTGCCGTTGTGGATCTCCGTACTGATTCACCTGTGCTGCTTTTACGCGATTTTGTCTCTTTGGGCCGGCATCAATGACTATCGGGTGCTTGTGGTGAAACTGACGCTGATCTCCATTATTTTGACTATCAGCATCAATGTTATCAACGGATACCAGGGTGAGTTCTCCTGCTCCCATCCAGGATTCATGGCGGTGGGTGCCTATGTCTCGTCCGTGATCTCCCTGTTTTTGTTTGCCAATGATAAGATTTTCGGGACAGCGCTCTTGCCGCCGTCCCTGGGACCCTGGCTTTTCCCCGTTGCCTTGATCATGGGCGGGATTGCCGCGTCCGTTGCATCGCTTCTGGTGGCCATTCCCTCGTTCAGGACCCGGGGGGATTACCTGGCCATTATCTCTTTGGCTTTCATGTTCATCGTCAAGAGTGCGGTGGAAAATCTCAACGTCATCGGCGGTGCCCGGGGCATGGGCGGGCAGCCGGATCTGGCTCCGCTTCATGTGATTTTTATCTGGACCATGCTGTGCATCTGGGTGATTCATAATTTTGTCACCTCCATCATGGGAAAGGCGTTGAATGCCGTGCGAGACGATGAGGCCGCATCCGAATCCATGACCGTAAAAACCCGGAAAACCAAGATGACGGCCTTCATGTTCGGTGCATTCTGGGCGGGTATCGCAGGCGGCCTGTTTGCCCATGTGCTCACCTATATCAATCCGGGCATGTTCAGCATCAACCGGCTGGCCGAAATTCTTGCCATGGTCTATTTCGGGGGTCTGAACTCCATTGTGGGGTCCATTGTGGGGGCCATCTCCATCAATATTCTGGGCGAAGCCTTGCGGCCCCTGGAGTTGTTCAAGTGGATCATAATTCCGTTGATACTGATTTTTGTCATGATCTTCAGGCCATACGGTTTGATCTCTTTTAAGGAGATCAACGCTGGAAAATTGCTTGCGGCCAAAAAGAGTAAATAAGGAGCCATATTATGAGGCCTTTGCTTCATGTAGATAAAATGACCCACTATTTCGGCGGATTGCGGGCGGTCCACAATTATAGCCTTTCGGTGGGCCCCAACCAGATTGTCGGCTTAATCGGCCCCAACGGGGCCGGAAAGACAACCGTCTTCAACCTGATCACAGGGGTATATACCCCCACCGAAGGGCGTATAACCCTGGAAAATGAAAGTATAGTGGGGCTGGAAACCAACGAAATTGCAGCCAAGGGCCTTGGCAGGACATTTCAGAATCTGGCCCTCTGGCGGCACATGAATGTGCTGGACCATATCAAGATGGCCCACTATTCCCAGCTGACCTACGGCCTGTTGGACGCATTTTTCAACACGGGAAAATGCCGAAGAGAGGAGACCCGAGTCCAGGAGAATGCCTACCGGCTTCTGGAATTGTTTGATATCAAGCAGCACGCCGGCCATCTGGTGACCAGCCTTCCATACGGGGCCCAGCGCCGGGTGGAGATGGCCCGGGCCATGGCCACCAATCCCAAGGTTCTTTTTCTGGATGAGCCCACCGCAGGCATGACCCCGGACGAGCTGATCCAGATGATCAAAATTATTCGCCAGGTGCACCGGGATTTTGGGGTGGCGATATTCCTGATCGAACACCGCATGAAATTTGTGATGGAGCTATGCCAGCATATCCAGACCCTGGTGTTCGGCGAAGTGATTGCCCAGGGGCCTCCCGAAGAGATCCAGAACAACCCCCAAGTGATTGAAGCCTATCTGGGCAAGGAGGATTTGACCTGATGCAGTTGAACGTTAAAAATCTTAAGGTATCCTACGGCAATATCAAGGCGCTGCATGGGCTGGATTTCAGCATTGATGCCGGTGAAATTGTGACCATTATCGGTGCCAATGGTGCGGGGAAAAGCACCACCCTTCGGGCCATCTCCCGGATGGTGCCCAGTGGGCCGGGATCCGTCATTGAATTTGAGGGTGACGATGTGCTCTCCTACAACACCGACAAGGTGGTCACCCGGCTGGGCATTTCCCATGTGCCCGAGGGCCGCAGGATTTTCGGCAACCTGACGGTAACCGAAAATTTAACCCTGGCCTGTTTTGCCAGAAAAGATACAGACCAGATTGCCAAGGATAAAAAGTGGGTGTTTGATCTGTTTCCCCGGTTAGAAGAACGGAAAAATCAGATTTCCGGCACCCTGTCCGGCGGAGAGCAGCAGATGCTTGCCGTGGGCAGGGGATATTTGAGCGGCAGAAAACTGATGATCCTGGATGAACCGTCCATGGGGCTTGCGCCGTTGCTCATGCTTGAGATGTTTGATGCCTTAAAAGAGATCAATAAATACGGCACCACCATCCTGCTGGTTGAGCAGAACGCCCGGCTGGCACTTAAATTTGCCCAGAGAGGGTATGTCATTGAACATGGCAAACTTGTTTTGGAAGGCCCGGCTGATCAGCTGCTTGATGATCCGGAGGTGAAAAAGGCCTACCTGGGCGCGTAAATATTTGATGCCCTCGTAAAAAAAATCGTGGCATCTTACCATTATTTTGTTTGGATGATTTTTTGTTCCAGTGCCGTTTTTACGGATTCAAACACGGCATCCCAATCTCCGGACCCAGGCTGCCTGAATAATCTCACGGTGGGATACCAGGGTGAATCCTCCCGGTGGGTCAACCATCGCCAGTCCGGAGAAAAAGGCAGAACTATCCAGGTCTCTTTGCCAAGGGCCCCGGCAAGATGGGCCACTGATGTGTCGACGGAGATGATCAGATCCAAGTTGCTGATAATGGCCGCCGTGTCGGCGAAATCGGAAAGCTGCGGTCCAAAATCCCGGGAAAATAGGACTTCCGGGTCTTGGTCCGTCCATAGGTCATGGGCTTCTTTTTGAAGGCTGTACAGGTGTACGCCACTGACCTCTTTTAAAGGGGAAAACCGGCTTAGGCTAACGGATCTGCGCCGATCTCCCTTGTGGGAAGGATTGCCCGCCCATACCACCCCGACACCCAAAGCGTTCTTCTTCTCCATTTTGTTTTTCCAGATTTTTTTCAAATCTTTGTCTGCAAAAAGATAGGGCACCTCTGCCGGAATGGTGTCAAGGGTTGAGTTAAACATCCTGGGCAGGGACATGATCGGCAGATGATAGTCAAAGCTGTTTTTGATTTGGGGGTCTTTGTCATTTACTTTAATTTCCAGGCGGTCATACCCTTTAAAATGTATCATCAGCCGCCCCAAAGCCTTGCCGCACTCCAGAATGACCATGGCCCCCATCTTTTGAAGCTGTGGCAGATATCTCATAAACTGAATAAAATCCCCAAGCCCCTGTTCCCCATAAATGAATATGCGTTTACCGGATAAAGGTTCTCCTTCCCAGACCTTGCCATACCGAAAAATCCGTTTGGGGGATTTTGTCCACCGCCACTCGTATTCCGTCCAGCCCTTTTCAAAATCGCCGGTGAGCAGATACAAAAGCGCCCGGTTAAATAAGGTTGAACCATGATGCGGGTCAATGGAAAGGGCTTTTTCAAAGTCCTTTGCAGCCAGGTCAAACTGTCCGAATAGACGATGGGACAGCCCGCGGTTGGAAAAGGCCAGGACATTGTCCGGCTTTAGTTTGATGGCCGCATTGAAATCGGCAAACCCCTTTTCGACCTGATCCAGGTCATGGAAACAAATTCCCCGGTTGCAGAAGGCATCCGACGCCTTTGGGGAAAGTTCGATGGCTCGGTTATAGCTTTCAACGGCCTGTTCAAACTGCATCAACCCTTGCAGGGCGATGCCTCTGTTATAATAGGCATCCGGGCTGTTGGGTTGGGATTCTATGGCCTGGTTGAAATGGGTCAGGGCTTGTTCATATTTTTCCAGTTCATTTAAATTTTTGGCAAGATTCACCTGAAACTGAACGGAACCGGGTTTTAGTTGAAGGGCCTGCTTAAAGCAGTTTACCGCCCTTTGATGCTTGCCGAGCTTATCAAAAATCAGTCCGCGGATATTATGAATTTCCGGTAGATTGGGGTCAATGTCAATGGCTTTTTCACAGTCCTTGAGCGCGGCATCCATCTTTGCTGAATTCATCAGGGAAAATGCCCTGTTGTTGTAACCATGGGCATTATCCGGCTCCAGGGCAATGGCTCGATCAAAGCTTTGAATGGCCTGATCGTAATGTCCAAGAGCCTCCAGGGCCAACCCAAGGTTAAGGTGGGCATTGTAAAAATTGGGGTTAAGTTCAACGGCTCTTGAATAATCCTGCATCGCCTTCTGGGTTTGTCCTGCTTCTGAGAAGGCGACCCCCCGGTTATAGTACCCTTCGGAAAAATCAGGATTTAATAAAAGCATCCGGTCAAAGGCTTGGATTGCCTCTTTAATTCGTCCCTGGGCCTGGACCGCAGCGCCTAATATATTGAGCAACATGAATGAATCCGGAAATTTTTTGAGCATCTCACGGCAGTCTTGTTCGGTCCCGGCCATGTTTCCGGTTTGATACAGCTGAATCACTTTTTGCAGCCGGTCGTTGGGCGGCTGTTGTAGGGGCTCCGCTTTTTTTTCTACCGATTTGGACGGCTGAACTGCTGCACCCGGGCCCAGGGATTTTGCGCGTTCAAAATGTTTTGCGGCCTCCTCGTTACGGCCTAATTTGTCTAACGCCACCCCAATGTTTTGATAGGCCGTTGCCAGTTCAGGCGACAGGGAAATGGCCTGTTCAAGCATGGAGACGGCAAGTTCCGGCTGATTGGCCTCATTGGCCAAGATACCGAGATAAAGAAAGGCGGACGCATTGCCGGGGTCCAGGTGAATGGCCTGTTTGTAATACCTCCCGGCGTTGGGAAAATCTCCTTTTTCGTAACACTTGAGGCCCTGCTCAACCAGTTGATCTGCGGTCCCAACGCCGTTTACTCGAACATTCGCCTTGTCGTTGTCTGATCGTGTCATTGTTGTTTCCTAATCTGGGAATCGTCGATGGGGCGGAATGCCCTTCATCTCTATTTGATTTGCATATCAGGCCGGCTGGACGGTGTAAAGCAAATTTGATAAATTTTAAGAAATTAAGGCTGATGGCGACGCGTGTTACGACGCCATCAAATAGAGCGAAAAAAGGTTTGCCCGATAAGGCCTTATTTCTTCATGGACAGCGAAATTCTTTTTCGGGCGATGTCCACTTCAAGAACACGCACCGTTACCTGCTGGCGGACTTTGACCACCTCATTGGGATCCTTGACAAACCGGTCTGCCAATTGGCTGATGTGAACAAGACCGTCCTGGTGCACCCCGATGTCCACGAATGCGCCGAATGCGGTGACATTGGTCACAATGCCGGGGACCACCATGTCCGGAACCAGATCTTTTATCTCATGGATATTTTTGTCAAAGGAGAATGCCTGGAACGGTTTTCTTGGGTCCCGGCCCGGGGCGGCCAGTTCGGCAACGATGTCCTTGAGCGTGGGAAGGCCCGTGGTCTGTGTCACATAGGCCGCAAGATCCAGCTCCTTTACCGGTGTGTTTGCCGTCATCATTTCTTCCACGCGGCAGCCGATATCTTTGGCCATCTGTTTGACCACGGGATAGGATTCCGGGTGTATTCCGCTGCGGTCCAGGGGGGTTATGCCTTTTTGGATTCTTAAAAATCCTGCGGCCTGTTCAAAGGCTTTTTTGCCTAGACGGGGCACCTTGAGAAACTCGCTTCTGGATGCAAACGCACCGTTTTCATCCCGGTATTTAACCATGTTGGCTGCGATCCCGGCGTTGAGACCCGATACCCGGGATAAAAGCTGTTTTGATGCGGTGTTGGCCTCCACGCCCACCTGGTTGACGCAGGAGACTACCACATCATCCAGGGCTGTTTGAAGCAAGTTCTGGTCCACATCGTGCTGATATTGTCCCACACCGATGGATTTGGGCTCAACCTTGACAAGCTCTGCCAGGGGGTCCATGAGCCGTCTGCCGATGGATACTGCCCCCCTGACCGTAATATCATGGTCCGGGAACTCTTCCCTGGCGGTTTCAGACGCGGAATAAATGGACGCCCCGCTTTCATCCACCATAATTACATCCACATCCTGGGGCAACGCCAGTTCCCTGATAAAGGTTTCGGTTTCCCGGCCGGCCGTGCCGTTGCCCACGGCCACGGCACGGATTTCGTACCGGGAGACAAGTTTGGGGATCAACTGGGCAGCGGATGTTTTTCCATTTGGGGTATGGGGATGGATCACATCATGGTGAACCAGTTTGCCCGTGGCATCCAGGCAGGCGATTTTGCATCCGGTGCGGAAGCCCGGGTCAATGGCCAGCACAGGCCTGCCGCCAAGGGGCGGGGCGAGCAGCACCTGGCGTAAATTGTCCGAGAAGACCGCCACGGCCTTCTCATCGGCCTTTTGCTTGAGAAGGTTCAGCGCCTCATTTTCAATGGATTTGGACAGCAACCGTTTGTAGGCGTCTTCTGCTGCGGCAAGGATCTGTTCCCGGCTTTGGTCGTTAACCTGCCGTTTGCCCGGGTAAACCCTGTGAATAAGGTTCAACGCCTTTTTTTCATCGGGCAGGACATGCACCCGCAAAATTTTTTCAGCAGCCCCCCTGAGCATGGCCAGTATCCTGTGGGACGGTGCTTTAAATGCCGGTTCCTCCCAGTCAAAATAATCTTTGAATTTAGCCCCCTCTTGGGCCTTGGCCTTGATCACCGTTGAGCTGATCACGGCGGTTTTGACAAACAGATCCCTGATCCCTGACCGGATGGCCGCATCTTCATTGATGATTTCGGCAATGATATCGCCGGCCCCGGCCAGCGCATCTTCCGGGCTTGCCACATCAGGGCCGATGAAGCGGGCGGCCTCCCTTTGAAGGTTCATTCCGGTTTTAGGTGCCAGGATCATCAAGGCCAGGGGTTCGAGTCCTTTTTCCCGGGCAATTGAGGCCCGGGTCCGCCGTTTGGGCCGGTATTTCTCATACACATCTTCCAGGCGGGTCATGGAGTCTGCATTTTCAATGAGTCGGCCCAACTCCTTGGTATAAAGCTGCCTTTCCTCCAAAGATTTGATAATGGCCAGTTTTCTGGCTTCCAGCTCTTTTAACCGGGCTGCCCTGTCCCGGATATCGGATATGGCCACCTCGTCCAGACTGCCCGTTCGTTCTTTTCTGTACCGTGCTATAAAGGGCACTGTGGATCCCTGGCCCAGCAGTTCCAGGACTGAAGCCACCTGTTTTTCTTTTAGGCCGGTATCCCGGCTTATCGTTATTTGGATATTCATGTGGTTTTGTATGAAAGTCTCAATGGGTTGTTAAATTGTTTTTTTTTATGTTTCGGGTTGGGCCCATGGCCGTTATTACAGCGGGGCGGGGTAAAAAGTCAATGGCTTGGATGCTGCCGGCTGGAGATTCCGTGTAAACATGACAGGGAACACCCTATACCATATTCCTTTTGATTTTTCATTTATGGTGATTTCAATAAAAATATGCTTAAATTGCACAGTGGCTTGGTGATTGAACTAAATAACTTTTCCAAATTCTGATCTGCCTCCTTGGGAGAATCATAATGAAAGATGAGGATAAAACCAAATCCCAACTTATCGCGGAACTGCGTGAACTGCGCAGTCAAACAGCCGTTTTTCCCCCTCTGCCCGAGGAAACACAAAGCATTGCCCTGGGTCTGACACGATTCTATTTTAAGAATGTATCCATCGGCATTCACCAGTTGGCAATGGACGGCCGAATTCTTAATGCCAACCCGTATGCTGCTGATATGTTGGGGTACACCGTAAAAGAATTGACATCATTATCGATTTTTGAGATTGATCCCTTTTTGTCAGCCGATACCATGGAAACAGATTTCACAACGCTTGCCGCCTGCCAATGGGATAGTTTTGAAACGGTTCATTTGAAAAAAGATGGATCCCAGATCCCTGTGGAAATAACGAGCAACCGAATGGAATATGACGGACAACAGTATGCCTTTGTATTCATTAAGGAGATCAGCAACCGCAAAAAGATGGAGAAAAAACTGCGCCAAAATGAACGGATGCTACGCCGCATTCTGGACATCGTGCCCTCCATGATTTTTGCAAAAAATGCTTCAGGCCGATTTCTCATGGTCAATCAGTCCATTGCACAAAGTTTGGGCATGACCGTGGAAGAACTTGTGGGCCGGCTGCACCGGGATGTCCATCCTGATCCCGATGAGGTGGAACGGATGCTCGCTGATGACCGCAGGGCCATGGAAGGCAGGGAACCTGTCTTTATCGCTGAAGAATCTTACAAGGACAGCACCGGGGCGACACGATGGCTTCAGACCATAAAGGTGCCGTGTGATGAAGAGGATTTCGGGGAGCCCGCCATTGTGGGTCTGGCCATGGACATCACCGAGCGCAAAAATAATGAAGAAAAATTGCATCGTCTCATCCATGACCTCAAAGAGAGTGAAGAACGCTTTAGGGCACTTCACAACTCTTCTTTCGGCGGCATTACGATCCATGATAAAGGACGCATTCTTGAGTGTAATCAAGGGTTGTCGGAAATAACCGGTTATTCCATTAATGAGTTGATCGGAATGGACGGGATGCTGCTCATTGCACCAAAGTCCAGGGGAATGGTGATGGAGAGGATTCTTTCCGGCTACCAAGAACCCTATGAAGCCTTTGGCGTGCGTAAAAACGGGGACGAATTTCCGATCCGGCTGGCAGGCCGTAACATACCATACAAAGGCAAGCAGGTCAGAACGACGGAGTTCAGGGATATTACCGACCAAAAAAAAGCCGAAGGAGAGCTTCACCACCTTAAAAATTATCTTTCCAATATTATCGATTCCATGCCGTCGGTGCTGGTGGGGGTGGATCGTGATGGCCGGGTGACCCAGTGGAACCGTCAGGCCCGAAAAATCACCGGACTAAGTCGTGATGCGGTTTACAATCGCCCCCTGGCCCATGTCGTACCCTCTTTGGGCGGAGAGATGCATCAAATCGAAACTGCCATTCGTGAGTGTCGGGTAATCAGCCACCCAAAGGTTTCGCGCAAGACAAAGAGCGAAACACGTTACGAGAACATTACAATTTTCCCCCTGACGGATAACGGTATGCAAGGAGCTGTCATCCGGGTGGACGATGTGACGGAACAGGTCCGCCTGGAGGAGATGATGATTCAGAGTGAAAAGATGCTCTCCGTCGGTGGACTTGCCGCAGGCATGGCCCATGAAATCAATAATCCTCTGGCCGGTATGTTGCAAACGGCCAATGTTATAAAATCACGACTGGGAGATTTGAGTCTTTCTGCCAATCTCAAGGTTGCCGATGACCTGGGGGTCTCTGTTGAGAAAATAGGGGCGTTCATGGAAAAGCGAAGCATTTTAAGGATGATCGACGCCATCAATGCGTCTGGCCATCGGATCGCCGAGATTGTCAATAATATGCTCAGTTTTGCCAGAAAATCAGACGCCGCTTTTTCAATTTGTGATCCCATTCAGCTTCTGGACAGGACCCTGGAGCTTGCCACCACCGATTATGATCTGAAAAAACAGCAGGATTTCAAAACCATCAAAATTGTGCGGGAGTACGAAAAGAATCTGCCCATGATTCCCTGCGAAGGGGCAAAAATACAGCAGGTTTTACTAAATATTCTACGCAACGGTGCCCAGGCCATGCAGGATCAGAACAGGGGCAGCCACGAAAGCCCCTGTTTTGTTTTAAGACTTGCCGGGGAAAACAGCATGCTGCGCATGGAGATCCAAGACAATGGCCCGGGAATGGATAAAGCCACCCAGTCAAGGATTTTTGAACCGTTTTTTACCACAAAGCCTGTGGGTGTGGGCACAGGCCTTGGATTATCGGTTTCATACTTTATCATTACACAAAACCATGGCGGGACCATGGACGTGATTTCATCTCCGGGAAAAGGGGCAAATTTTATTATACGATTACCATTGGATGGGAGCAGACGATGACGCCTGTGAAATTAAGGCCGTGGCTCATGGTGCCGCTGCTGGTTGCTGCCGTCTGTTTAAAAACTGATATGGTACAGTCTAATGAGCACATTAACATAGGGTTTTCCCGGTCTATTATCGGCAGGTTCAACGAGAACGATGCCCTGGCTGTGATGAAGGCCTGGGCCACAGAATTGATGGTGTCTGAAAATTATGTTGTGAATGTTCAGCCGAAAATTTATGGGGATGCCGGGGAAATTAAAACGGCGCTTAAACAGAATCGGGTTGATTTTATCTGCTTTTCCACAAACGAATTTTTTGATTTTCAGCGTCTGCTGGACCAGGAGCGATTCATTTTTCCTGTGTATGGCGATAATATAACCCAAGATTATCTGTTGGTCGTCCGTAAAAACAGTCATATTAAAGCGCTCAAAGACCTTCAGGGTCGCTCCCTGATTTTTTTAAAAAATGCAAAAACCACGTTGTCGATTCTCTGGCTGGATGTGGAGCTGGCACGGTCAGGGATGCCGTCGACAGGCCGGTTCTTTAAGCGGGTGACATCGGTGGGCAAGGTCAGTGATGCCCTTCTGCCTCTTTTTTTCGGCAAGGAGGATGCCTGTCTGGTGACCCGGAAGGGCTTTATGGTCATGGCTGATCTCAATCCTCAAATTTCACGTCAGCTTAAAATTCTGGTTGCTTCCAAAGGATACATACCGGGTTTTCTAGCGTTTCGTAAAAATTATCAATCAAAAATCAAGGAGATTACACTGAAACGAATTGAATTCTGGAACCAGGCCCCTTCCGGTCACCATATTCTTACCATTTTCCAGGTAGATGCGCTTGTGCCCAGGCCCTTTGAAGTTCTTGTGCCCACCATGGAAATGATCAAAGAACATCGGCGTTTGTTTGATGCTGAATCCCAGGCAAAGACCGATATCCCATAAAAATATCCCCTTTTCAAATGGAGGGTCGGAAATACATGATCACGGCAGGTTTTACGAATGCCTTGATTTGCTTAAACGAAGCTTTGGGGCGGGGCGATATATTCTTCTGATTGTAGTCAATTTAGTATATCTATAGTATAGTAAACACATTACAAGAAAATATTCATTTAAAATTGGGCTTTCGTCCGATCACTGGATCAAAGGATGACGCATTAATTCTCATTGTTCCTGAATTTAAAGAAAATTAAATTTTTTTTAAACCACAGTTAAGGATTTAAAAGGAATTTTGATGGATAGGCAAAAAAATAGGTGCAAAGGTGCCGGAATTGTCATTGTTGTTTTCGTTATGTTGTTGACCATGAACGCAGGTTTTGCTCAAAGTGCGAATTTGCAAAAAAATGACGACATACAAAAAGCCGGATTGGAAATATGCCTGGAACAAGCCCTGGAGAACAATCGCCGCCGCCCAGCGTCACGGTTTGCCCTTGAGATGGCCCAGGCCCAGCACCGGCAGGCCCTTGCCGGTTACTGGCCCCAAATTACCGCCCGGGGAGGATATTCCCGGTTGGACGAGGCGGTTAATTTTAATTTTTCTGCTGATTTTTCTGTTTCTGGACTTGGACCTGTTCCTGTAACGATTCCCATAGACGAGAATATCGACGTCCTGGTGGAAAAAAGTTACACCGCCGAGATTGAAGCGGCCTGGCTCCTATACGACGGGGGCATGCGAAAAGGATACAGAGAACAGACCCAGGGGCTTGTGGATATGATGAAACAGGAGGTCCGGCGCACGGATCTTGAGATCATTTACGATGTCAAACGGTTTTACTGGGGGGCGGTGATGGCCAAAAAACTGCACCGGGTGGGCCTTGACACCCTGTCCCGGATGAACGCCACCTTAAACCTGACCGAAACCATGTATAAAGAGGGGACCGGCACGGTGAAAAAAACAGACTGGCTCAACAACAAGGTTATGGTGGATACCCTGAGATCCATGGTTGCGTTGCTTGAAAAAAACAAGCTGATGTCCCGTGCCGCCCTGGCCAACACCATGGGGCTTTCCTGGGACAAAAGCGTAGAGCCTGAAGATACGAAAATTCCCCTTTCGTCATTTACCACTGATATGGGGGAAATCGTGGAACAGGCATATTCGTTTAATCCGGACTGGGCCAAGGTGGAAGCCGGTCTCAATGCGGCGGCGGGTGCATTAAAAACCGCCCAAAGCGGATTTTTCCCAAAACTTGCCCTGACCGGCGAACTTCATAAATGGTGGCCGGATACGGACGGCGGGCTTGCCACCCCCGAAAATAAACAAGGATGGAGCTTTGGGATCGGCGTGGAAATCCCAATTTTCAGCGGTATGCTCACGGTCAATAAAATTGCAGCGGCCAGGGCCGCCATTGCAAAAATTAAAGAGGAACAACTGCTGCTCAAGGAGGGGATCGGGCTTCAGGTGCGCGATCTCCTTCTCTCCCTTGGTGCGGCCCGGAAGTCCTGTGATGCGTCGGGCAATGCCCTGACTGCTGCCAGGGAGAATCGAAAACTGAACGTGCGGGCCTACCAGAGTGAATTGGTGGAGACAGACGATGTGATCCAGGCCCAGTTAACCGAGGCCCTGATGGCCGCCCAGCATTACAAAGCCAGATATGAACATGCCGCTTTGCTGTCTCGCCTGGACCTGATCGTCGGCACTGAGGTGTTAACGCAGATGGAGTAATACTCAAATTATAAAGATGCGGAATAATCATTGGATAACATCTGTGCTGTTTCGGGTGTGGATCATGAGTCTGCCGGTCATTTTCGCCTTATTGGTGTCTGGCCCGGCAACGTCGGAAGAGATCGTCCATCTGGGATTTTCCAGATCAATCATCGGTGAGATTAACGAGAATGATACGATGGCTGCATTGAAACTTCTGGGAACACAGTTGGTACTTAGGGAAGATCTTAAAATTAAAGTTCACACGACAATTTATAATGATATTGGCGAAATTGAAAATGCGCTTAATCAAAATACGCTGGATCTTGTCAACTTAAGTGCCGTTGATTTTTTCCATTTGCAGAACCTGATTGCCCATGAACAATTTATCTTTGCCGTTTATGGGGGCAGTCTAAATGTTGAATACCTTCTGATCGTCCGGGAAAAGAGTCGTTTTTCAGATATTAAAGATCTTAACAAATCCGTTTTAATGTACCCAAAGGATGCCAGATCTGCCTTGAATCGCGTCTGGTTGGATGTTGAGCTTGCAAAGGCAGGTTTGCCGGCAGTAAAACAATTTTTTGATAAGGTGGTGCCTGTCAACAAGATCTCCGACGCTGTCCTTCCGGTATTTTTCGGCAAGACCGATGCCTGCCTGGTGACCCGGAACGGATTCGATACCATGGCGGAACTTAATCCCCAGATTTCACAACAGCTTAGAATCATGGCCGCGTCCAGGGGATACATCCCCGGTTTTCTGGGGTTTCGTAAAAACTATCAATCCAAAGTTAAGCGTATCATTGTAAACAATATTAAAAACTGGCATCAGACACCTGCCGGGCACCAGATTCTGACCATGTTTCAAATGGAGGATCTTGTATTAAATTCCATTGAAATACTCGGGCCTACAATGCAATTGATCAAGGAACACCGGCATTGGTTTGGGGCTGACAGCGCCCCCTCGGGCGCAATCCAAGGTAAGGGGGAAACATTTTAGCAGAGCAGGTACAAATGAAATTGTGCTTGAGTATGTTGGCCTTCTGTCTTTTGCTGGGGGCCGGGATCCTGTTTGAGTCTGCACTGGTCAATGTCTTTTTGTCGGAAAAGGGGCTTGGCACAAGCGATACTCTTTGTTGGAAAAAGATCAAGGGGCAGGCAAATGAGCGTTAAGAACAAAAACAATCCTTTGAAAAAGAAAAAAGGCCGGCACCTAAGTATTTTTTTGCGTACCGTGCTTCTGGGATGGGGGTTGGCCATCATTCCCCTGTTTGTTTTCATGGTGATTACCGTTCCCAGACAAAAGGATATCTTTGTGAATACCATGGCGTCCAAAGCCAACGGCCTGGCGGCTTCACTGCATGATGAGGCTGCGAGTGCCGCCGTCAATGAAGATTATTCCAGCGTTGTCAGTTCGGCCCAGATTTTACTAAAAGGGGACCCGGATATTGATTTTTTGATCATCATGAAAAATGATGGGTTTGCCCTGGTCATTGAGCAGAAAAAATGGACGGTATCCCAGTTGGATGATGCCCACTTTGTCAGACCGCTGCGGGAAACCTCATGGCAGATTGAAACAAGTCCCTTGTTCCAGCGGCGTATTTTTCATTTTGCCCAGCCCTTTGATTATTCGGGCATTCAATGGGGCTGGATTCATGTGGGGCTTTCCCTTGAAGAGTATGATCAAAGTGTTGAGGTGCTTTACAAGAGTACGGGCTATCTTGCATTGGTCTGTATTTTGATCAGCCTGTTCGGTTCCATTATTTATGCGCGGCAGATCGTCCAGCCGATTTTGGCGCTTCAATCCGTGGTCCAAAAGATTGCCGGAGGCGATCTGGCCGTCAGGGCCCAGACCCGCAGGAGAGATGAACTCGGTGAACTGGCGTTTTCCGTCAACACCATGGCGGATGCCCTGTTGAAAAGAAATAATATTCTGGAAAGTGTCCGCTTTGCCGCCTATCATTTTTTGCAGGACCAGCCATGGCAGGAAAGTATCATCAAAGTGCTTGAGGATATTGGCATGGGGGCTGATATCAGCAGGACCGTATTTCATAGAATTATAACGGATGACGACGATGTTTGGGCGGCAAAAAAACACTTTGAATGGACGGCCCCGGACATATCGCCTGAGTCGGAAGATCCGGAACACGGGATGATTTGTTTTGAAAAACGAGGTGTGGCACATTGGGCCGACATTCTTGGGGCGGGTGAGCCCCTGTCGGTGTCCTTGCAGGATTGTTCTGCTGAAGAACAGATCCTTTTAGCGTATTCGCAAATTCAGTCTCTTATACTTATTCCTGTCTTTGTGGAAAGCAAATGGTGGGGCATTTTTGCCTTGGAAGAGTGTTTAGCACCACGGGAATGGACCTTGGCAGAGGTCAGCAGTTTCAGGGCCCTGGCGGACATGCTTGGGGCAACCGTTGTCCGGCAGGGGTTCCAAAAGGATCTGATCAAGGCAAGAGATAATCTTGAGGTTCAGGTTCAGCAGCGAACCCGGGAGCTTGAGCATCAGATTGAGGCCAAGGAACAGGCCTTATCTGACCTCTCCGTTGCCCAGGCATCACTGGTGGATGCCTCAAGGCAGGCCGGCATGGCAGAAGTCGCCACCGGCGTTCTCCATAATGTCGGCAATGTCCTCAACAGCGTTAATGTCTCAGCCACCCTGATTCTGGATACCCTGGGTGAGTCCAGGGCCGGCAATGTTTCGAAAATTGCCGGGATGATGGATATTCCCCCCGAAGATCTGGTTCGGTTTTTAACCCGGGACCCCAAGGGAACGCAGATCCCCAAATATCTGGTATCCCTTGGCAAGGCCCTTGCAGATGAACACGATCGGCTGTTTTCCGAAACCAAGGAACTTGCCGGCCGCATTGAGCACATCAAGGAGATTGTTGCCATGCAGCAAAATTACGGCCGGGTTTCCGGGATCAGCGAAACCATTTCCCCTGAAAAGTTGATGGAAGATGCCTTGATGCTCAACCAAGGCGCCCTGGTCCGGCATAACATCGTTGTTGAAAAAAATTACGAAGCGCTTCCTGAACTGGTGGTGGACAAACACAAGGTGTTGCAGATTTTGTTAAATTTTATAAATAATGCAAAATACGCCTGCTCGGACAGTGACAAGACTGAGAAAATCATCACACTGGGCATATACAAGGGGCAACACAATACGGTCTGCCTCTCGGTAGCAGACAACGGTGTCGGCATAGAATCTGAAAATTTGAACCGTATTTTTCAGCATGGCTTTACAACCCGGAAAACCGGGCACGGTTTCGGCCTGCACTCCGGTGCCCTGGCCGCCAAGGAGATGGGCGGACGTCTCTGGGTTGAGAGTGAAGGCCTGGGACACGGTGCCGTATTTACCGTTGAACTGCCGTTGGGTGCCGGGAAAGCCGTATCATGAAAAAAACAGAATGTTATTCAAAAGAATTTTTCCCATCGGAAAAGTCGGCACTTTTGAAAATTCAGCAGGCTATGGACCATGCCAGGGACAACTGTTTTTTGATGGATGGCCGGGGCCGGATCGTCTACGCCAATCATGCTGCCTGCAAATCCCTGGGGTACACCCAGGAACAGATGCTGGGTCTGACGATTTTTGACGTTGACCCGGGGTATACGCCCGAGATGCTGGCCCGGGGTATGGTAAAATTGGCGGAAACAGGGTCAGCGCTTTTTGAAAGCTGCCATGTGACCAGAAAGGGCTATATCTATTCTGTGGAAGTCAGCATTAATTATCTGGGATCCGATAGAGGAGAATATCTTGCCTGCTTTTTTTGCCGGGATATCTCCCAACGCAAGGCCCAAGAAGAGGCCTTGGAACACGCCAAAGCAACGTTGGAACGGCGGGTGGCGGAACGAACGGCTTTGCTTGCACTGACGGCTGAAATTTCGGCAAATTTTGTGGCGGCTTCTCCGGTGACCATCCGGCAGATTATCCAAGATGCATTAAGTCGGATCGGCAAATTTTTCAGGTTTGACCGGGTTGCCTTTTTTCCGTTGATGCCGTATCTGGTGGACGGTGCCAAGGTCCTGGAGTGGTGTGCCAAAGGGATTGAAAGCAAAATCGGGATCATTCGCCCCCATCCCATCATTGACAATTCCATGGAAAAGTTGGTCAATTTTTATAAAAATAGAACGGTTCTCCATTTTCCTGATGTGAATAAGATATCCGATCTGCCTGGGTGGAAAGAGGCTTTCAAAAAACTTGGGATAGAATCCGCCCTGTTTATGGTCAGCCGGACTGACAAAAAGGTATACGGTATTGTCGGCTTTGAGATGATGAAGCCCCATGATCGCTGGCCTGAGGATCATATTAACGGGCTCAAGGTGATCACCCAGATATTTGCCCATGCCGTTGCCGGCGTCGAATCCGGGCTGGCGCTGATTGAGGCGAAAAATTCCCTGGAAGTCCGTGTGGCCCAGCGCACCCTTGAGCTTAAAAATCAGGTGGCTGAAAAAGAGACGGCATTGGAGGCCCTGGCCGAAAGTCAGGCCTCCCTGGTCAAGGCCTCCCGGGCCGCCGGCCGGGCCGAGGTGGCCACCAATGTGCTGCATAATGTGGGCAATGTGCTCAACAGCATCAATACCTCTGTATCTGTTCTGGAAGACCGGCTGAAAAAATCCCGCATGGCCAATGTACAGAAAGTGGTTGATATGCTGCCCCGTTCAAAAAAGGATTTGCTTGCCTTTCTCAGCAATGATGCCAAAGGCACCCGGATTCTGGACTATTTAACACCCCTTGCCGGGGCGCTTGGGGCAGAGCGGGAGACCATGGTTGAGGAGGTCCGGCAGCTTGTTACCCAGGTTACGCATGCCAAAAACGTCATTATCATGCAGCAGCGATATGGCGCGGTTTACGGGGTGAACGAATCTTGTACCGTTGCGCTGCTGGTTGAAGATGCCATTGCCATGAACAGTGACAGGCTCAAAAAGCACGGCATAAAAAT
The DNA here is from genome assembly GCF_963666675.1 of uncultured Desulfobacter sp. Classification (NCBI taxonomy): domain Bacteria; kingdom Pseudomonadati; phylum Thermodesulfobacteriota; class Desulfobacteria; order Desulfobacterales; family Desulfobacteraceae; genus Desulfobacter; species uncultured Desulfobacter sp. The sequence goes on from NZ_OY762929.1 coordinate 1,879,151, forward strand.
TGAGCGACGGTTTGATCCTGTTCCGGAAATAATGACGGACAAACATCAGGTGCTGCAGATTTTTGTCAATTTGATCGCAAATGCAATAAATGCCTGCAATGAAAATGAATCCGAACACAAAGCGGATCTCATTATCATCAGTCTGATCTGCGACAACCAGGGATATATTAAAATAGAGGTCAGTGACACAGGCGTGGGTATTGCCAAGGAAAATCTTTCCCGGATTTTTCAGCACGGTTTCACCACGCGGCAGGACGGCTACGGGTTTGGCCTGCACAGCGGGGCACTTGCCGCAAAGCAGCTGGGTGGCAGTCTGACAGCTGAAAGTGCCGGGCTTGGCCACGGCGCATCTTTTAGGTTGACCCTGCCGTTATCCGGACAAAAGCGGTTATGATTCTCCGGGCAAAAAAGTTTTTATGAAAGTATCAATAGGTTGCTAATATTCTTTCGTACTTTGTTGTGGGGCGCACCTGGGTGCTGATAGGCCAAGTCGGCCCATGGCCGATATTTTTCAATCTCTTATCAATAGCTGATAATTGGAGTAAAATGGACAGCCAATTGAAAATACTGGTGATCGATGATGAAACCTATATCCGCGCAAGTTTTGAGGATTACCTAGAAGACCGTGAGTATCATGTCGTTTCCGCAGAGAACGGCCGGGATGGTCTGGCGCTTATCACATCTGAACGGCCTGATCTTGTGCTGCTGGATCTGATGATGCCTGAGATGGGCGGACTTGAGGTGTTAAAGCAGGGACGGCAAATAATTCCGGATCTGCCCTTTATCGTTATTTCCGGTGCAAACCGCATCGGCGATGTGATAAGAGCCCTGCGATACGGTGCCTGGGACTATCTGGAGAAACCGATTCATGATCTCTCAATATTAGAACATGCCGTCAACAAGGCCCTGGAAAAAGCAAAACTGATTCGGGAAAACAAACGGTATCAGGCGCAGCTGGAAACCATGGTTCATGAAAGAACTCGTGAACTTGAGGCCCAGGTGGCTGAAAAGGAGAAAACCATGACGGCCCTGGCCGAAAGTCAGTCTTCCCTGGTAAAGGCCTCCCGGGCCGCCGGCATGGCCGAGGTGGCCACCAATGTGCTGCACAATGTGGGCAATGTGCTTAACAGTATCAACACCTCTGTGGGTGTCCTGGAGAGCCGGTTTAAAAAATCCCGCATGGCCAATGTCCGCAAACTGGTGGATATGCTGCCCCAATCAAACACGGAACTGGTCACCTTCTTAAACGAAGATCCCAAAGGCGGGCAGGTGCTGGATTATTTGAAATCCCTTGCCCAGGCGCTTACCCAGGAGCAAGAGGCCATGGGCGATGAACTCAGGCAGCTTGTCTCCCAGGTGGACCATGCCAAAAAGGTCATCATCATGCAGCAGCGTTACGGCTCGGTCCATGGGGTAAACGAATCCTTTGCAGTTGAACAGTTGCTTGAAGATGCCATTGCCATGAATACCGACAGCTTAAAAAAACACGGCATAACGCTTGAACGACGCTTTGAGCACCTTCAGACAATTTTTGCCGACAAGCATCAGGTGCTGCAGATTCTGGTGAACCTGATTTCCAATGCCGTACATGCCTGCAGTGAAGACACAACCAAACAAAAGGATAGTAGTTGGATTCGTATCAGATTGTATAGTGACGACAAAAAATATGTTAAGATAGAGGTAAAAGATAATGGTGTCGGCATTGCACCGGAAAATCTTTCCCGGATTTTTCAACACGGTTTTACCACGCGCAGCTTTGGCCACGGCTTTGGCCTTCACAGCGGCGCGATTGCCGCAAAGCAATTGGGCGGCACACTGACAGCCGAAAGTGCCGGACTCGGTTGTGGCGCTTCTTTTTCTTTGTCACTGCCTTTATCCATATAGGAGGCATCATGAACACCCAGGAACAAAAATCCAGTTATCGTATTATTGTGATTGACGACAATGCCGCCATTCATAATGATTTTAAAAAGATCCTCGGCAAGTCGTTGGAGACAGACCGTGAACTGGAAGATATGGAATCGCTTTTGTTTGACACACAGACCGACAAAGCCCCGGATAGTCGTGTACAATTTGAAATTGAATATGCCTTCCAGGGGCAGGAGGGTCTGGATATCGTCAAAGAGGCCCAGTCGTCTGAAAATCCATTTTCTTTAGCTTTTGTCGACGGACGTATGCCGCCCGGCTGGGACGGGATTGAGACCATCAATCACCTGTGGCAGGCCGCCCCGGACCTGCAGGTGGTGCTTTGTACGGCCTATGCCGACTATTCCTGGTCGGAAATTCAAAAGGTCCTGGGGGAAAGCGACAGTCTTTTAATCCTTAAAAAGCCCTTTGACAACGTGGAAGTGCTCCAGATGGCCCATGCCTTGACCCGCAAATGGGAGCTGAACCGGGAAATCAACGGGCGGCTGAACAAGCTGGCCTTTTATGACCATCTGACAGGGCTGCCCAACCGGGCGCTGTTTCTGGACAGGCTGAACGGGGCGATCAACCAGCATCTTCGAGACCGGCAGAAAGGGGCTCTGCTGTTCATTGACCTGGACGATTTTAAACGAATTAATGACACCCTGGGGCACAGTGTCGGGGATGAACTGCTTACAATTATAGGGGATCGTCTTGCCAAGAGCCTGCGGCTGTCTGATACGGTTTCCCGGGCAGTCAAGGATCGGACGGCGGCACGGTTGGGCGGGGACGAATTTACGGTATTGCTGCCCGAAATCAATGAACTGGACACGGCGGGCGTTGTGTCCCGGCGAATTGTTGAGCATGTGGCAAAACCGGTTTCCATCGGGGACAACGAATTTATCATCACCCCGAGCATCGGCATCGCCATTTTTCCCGATGACGGGGATACGGTGGAAACCTTATTGAAAAATGCGGATCTGGCCATGTATTTTGCCAAGAGAAGCAGGACCATGGAACATTTCAAGTATTATCAGGAGTCCATGAATGATGCGGCATTAAAGCGCCTGACCATAGAAAATCAGCTGCGCCAGGCCATCGACAGGGATGAGCTGGAGCTGTATTACCAGCCCCAGGTGGATCTGCCTTCCGGTGATTTGATCGGTATGGAGGCCCTGCTGCGCTGGAACAACAGCGTGCTTGGCAGCGTCCCGCCCCTGGAGTTTATTCCCGTTGCCGAAGCGTGTGGACTGATCATTTCAATTGGCGAATGGGTGATGCGCACGGCATGTGAGCAGGTGTGCCGGTGGATCAAAAACGGCCTGATCCTTGAACGGGTTGCGGTGAATGTTTCGGTCCGGCAGTTTATCCACCCTGACTTTTTGGCGGTGGTGGAACAGATCCTTGAAGAGACCGGCATGCCGGCCAATTATGTTGAAGTTGAAATTACCGAGAGCCTTTTTGCCGAGGATATGGATAAAATTTCAGATACGTTAAAGACGCTGAGGGATAAAGGCGTAGCTGTTTCCGTGGACGATTTCGGAACCGGATACTCCAGCCTCAGCCGCCTTAAGGATATGCCCATCGACTGTCTTAAAATTGACCGCTCTTTTGTTTTGGGTGTGGATTCCAGAAAAAATGATCAGTCCATTATTTCAGCCATTCTGTCAATGGCCAAGGGTATGGATATCCGGGTCATTGCCGAAGGTATCGACAATGACCGGCAGCTTGATTTCCTGGTAGAGAACGGGTGCACTGAGGCCCAGGGTTATTTGTTCAGCAAGCCTTTGCCTGCCGAACAAATAGAGGCTATTTTAGAAAAAGGTGACCGGAAAATAAAATTTCCCCGGCAAAAGGATTGAGCAATATCCTGTGATACCCAGTCAAGTCACAAGGCGAGGGGCTGATCCTTTCCGTCTTTGACCATCCGGGTGGGCAGACCGATCTGGTTGAGTATTCTTAAAAAAGGTGCAGGGTCCAGTTCTTCGATATTTTTCATCTCTTTGCAGTCCCAGACGCCTTGGGCAATCAGCATGGCTGCCGCTACAGGCGGAACCCCGGCGGTATAGGCAATAGCCTGGCTTTCAACTTCTTTGAAAGCTGCTTCATGATCACAGATGTTGTAGAGAAAAACCTCTTTGTTTTCATCATTTACACGCCCTTTGACCAGGTCGCCAATACAGGTTTTGCCCGTGTATTGCGGGGCAAGTGACACCGGATCAGGCAGGCATGCCTTGACCACTTTCAAGGGAATCACCTCCAGCCCTTCAGCCGTGGTCACCGGCTGCTCCGAAAGCAGGCCGATGTTCCTTAACACAGTAAACACATTGATATAGTGGTCTCCAAATCCCATCCAGAACCGGATGGATTCCGCATCGATATGTTTAGACAGGGAATGAAGTTCATCGTGCCCGTTCAAATATATGGGCATCTTTCCCACCACCGGAAAATCATAAACCTGTTTGACTTCAAACATCTCTTTTTTTACCCATTGGCGGTCAATATAGGTCCAGACACCGCCGGTGAACTCCCGAAAATTGATTTCAGGATCAAAATTGGTCGCAAAATATTTTCCGTGATGTCCAGCATTGACATCCATGATGTCAATGGTGTCGATGGTATCGAAAATATACCTGTCGGCATAGGCGGCATAGGCATTGACCACCCCCGGATCAAAGCCTGCGCCCAGAATGGCCGTAATGCCTTTGTCACGGCATTCGTCAAGGCGTTTCCATTCGTAATTGGCGTACCAGGGCGGTTTTTCACAGATTTTATCGGGCTCTTCGTGGATGGCGGTATCCATATAGGCTGCACCGGTATTGATGCAGGCGGTCAGCACACTCATGTTTATAAATGCCGTGCCCACGTTGATGACAATCGAGGTGCCGGTCTCTTTGATCAGTTTTTCGGTTGCAGGAATATCCATGGCGTCCAGTTGATGGGCTGCTATGGCATATTCATCACTTTTTTTGCTGTTCTTTAGCTTTATACTGTCGATGATTTGTTCGCATTTGGACAGGGTTCTTGAAGCGATGGCAATATTGCCGAGAACATCATTGTTTTGTGCGCATTTATGGGCCGCCACATTGGCCACACCCCCGGCACCGATAATCATCACGTTTTTTTTCATTATTATTATTTCCTTTCTTTAACCAAAAGGGTGATTCTCACCCCCACCTATACAAAACATATGCCATAAAGCACGGTTAAATCCTTAATTGAGTTGACAGGCTTTTTTTATAATCCGTGTAGGAAGATTTCTGTAATACGTCGATGGTTCCGTCGGCACGCCGAACGGCCACGGAGGGCATGTTTAAACCGTTGAACCAGTTCTTTTTCACCATGGTATACCCGGCGGCATCTTGGATTTCGATGGTGTCACCGATCTGAAGTGCTTTGGGAAAACACGCTTCTCCGAAAATATCGGCGGCAAGACAGGATTTTCCTGCAATCTGGTACGCAAATTTTCCCTGGGGCACAGATCCTTCAAACGTGGCGGTTTCCCGGTATACCAGCAGATCCAGCATGTGTGCTTCAATGGATGCATCCACAACGGCAATTTTTTTGGTGTTTTCAATGATATCAAGCACGGTTGTTACAAGGGATGTCGTGTGTGCAACCGCTGCCTCTCCGGGTTCCAGATAGACCTGCAGGCCAAATTTACGAGAAAAGTTTTTGATGATCCCGGCAAAACGTTGGCTGTCAAAATGATCTTCGGTATAGGATATGCCGCCGCCCAGACTGATCCAGTCAAACTGTTTTAAAAAAGGCGCGTATTTGCGGCTGATACCGGCAAGCAGCTGTTCAAAGGCGTCAACATCCTCATTTTCACAGTTAAAGTGAATCATGGCGCCGGAAACCATGGGCATGGCCGCCTCTAAATCCGTTAAGGATGTGATGCCCAGCCTGGAAAAGGTGCGGGCTGGATCTGCCAGGTCAAAATGGCTGTAGCTTACACCTGGGTTGATTCTGATGCCGCAGGTGACGTTGCGGCATGCCGGGTAAAATTGTTCGAGCTGTGACAGGGAGTTAAAGATGATTTTGTCTGAAAATCCCGGGACTTTTTCTATATCTTGGCTGCTGTAGGCAACGCTGTAGGCATGGGTCTCCTTGCCAAAAGTTTCATGCCCGAGTCTGGCCTCATAGTACGAAGAACTTGTGGTGCCGTCCATGTATGGCTTCATCAGATCGAAAATGCCCCATGCGGCAAAGCATTTCAGGGCCAAAAGCAGTCTGGCACCGCTTTGTTTTTTGATGGCGGCCAGTTTCTCCATGTTTTTCAGGAGCTTTTTTCCATCGATAAGATAACAGGGCGTTGACAGTTTTTTCACTGGGGCAATCCTTTACAATAACGGCCATGGGCCGACCTGGTCTATCAACTTCCAGGCCCACACCACAACAAAACATGAAAGAAACTCTAGTAACTTATCATTGCTTTCACACAAAATTAGGTTAAATAACCGTAAAAATACAGCATTTATGGTGCTGCAAAAAAAGAGAGATGAATATATACATGTTTTATTCTCGTTTTTACATTTTTTTTTTTGCAGGGGATTTAAAAAAAGTATCCCGTCTAGATATGACCCCAAAAAATTAAGGCGGCCATCTTCGCTGTAAGGATAATGGCCGCCTTAAAAGAAGACGGATTGTTGGTTTTATTCCAGCGGCAGTCGTATGATAAAATTTGCCCCTTGGTTTAATGATGATACCACATCCATGGTGCCGCGGTGATTCTGGGTAATAATGAAATATGAAACCGAGAGCCCGAGGCCTGTGCCCACCCCCACCGGTTTTGTGGTAAAAAAGGGTTCAAAAATTCTTGACAGGATCGTTTCGTCCATACCGGGACCGTTGTCCTGGATTTCCATTCGCAACATATGTTTTTCCCGGGCAATTCTTAAAATAAAACAGGGGGGATCATTATTGTCCCTGTCCCGGGACTGCATCGCCTGGGCCCCATTGCCCAGAATATTTAACAACACCTGCTGAATTTCGCCCGCCTCACAGGGCAATTGGGGCAGGTTTTCTTCATATTCCTTGACGATTTTAATGGCTTTAAAATCGTATTTTTTTTTCAGATTGTAATCCGTTGCCGCAAGTTCAAGGGCCTTGTCCATCAGTTGAACCGGATGATGGGATGAATGGGCGGAATCTGATTTCCGGGCAAAACTGAGCATATTATGAACGATACCTGAAACCCTGCGGCCGGATTCATTGATGGCGTCCAACATTCTTAAAATGCCTCTTTTTTCCATGAAGGTTTTGATTTGATCAACGGAGACACCCAAATCCCGGGCGACGTTCCGGTTTGCCTGAATGCCTTCGTCTTGGAGTCTTGATTTTACTACACTGGCCGTTTGTATCATAGCGGCCAGGGGGTTGTTGATCTCATGGGCCATACCCGCAGCCAAACCGCCCACGGAGAGCATCTTTTCGCTCTGGATCATCATCTCTTCCAGCCGGACCTGTTCGGTAATGTCGTCCACCCGGATCACGGCGCCTTGTTCCCCATCGACCGTTAACGGAAAGATCGTTATATCTTCAAATCGGTTCTCCTGGGTTGTCTTTACCGGTATCTTGGGGGCGCTGATGACCCGGTGTTCCCGGATGGCGGTTTTAATTTGTTCTACTTTATCGGATAGACGGGGGAAAACCTCGGTCAGGGGGCGGGACCCGGCTTTTTCAGAACTGATCCCTGTGGTGTGCCGGGCTTTTTGGTTCCATTGGGTGACCTTAAGATCATGGTCAACGCCGATCAGAACCGAAGGCATGGAATCAATGATATTGGTAAGGTAGTTTTTAAGGCGGCGAAGTTCTTGTTCGGCCGCTTTGCGCGGGGTGATGTCCTGAACAAAAGCCACATGAATTTTTTGGTCTTCGAACCGCACCATTTTTTGGATCACCTGGATTGGAAAAACCACACCCTTTCGGGTGCGGTGCAACGATTCAACGGTTGTTGTGCCCGCCTCTTCCAGAAGGGTTATTTGTTGGTCCAAACGTTCACGGTCCATTGCGGGATCAAAATCATAGACACGCATCCGGCATAGCTCTTCGCGTGAATACCCAAGGCTTTCACATCCCTCTTCATTGACATCAAGAACTTTGCCGTCCGGCCCCATTCGCCAGATCCCAATGGGTGCTTTGTCAAAAATGAACTGGGTCAGACGTAACGATTCCTCCATCTCCTTGCGCCGGGTACTGTCTATGATTATCCCATAATAGACGATTTTTTCCCCGACCCTGCGGGGCCGGGAGCTGCATTCAACCCAGATCTCTTCTCCGGTGGGCTTGATAAAGCGTCCTTCGTAATGCCAGGGCGCAACCCTATCGGTGGCGTTCCGGACCGAGCGCATGAAACGGGACTGATCTTGTTTGGGCAGACAGGCAATGAAATCATGAAATAATTGTTTCGGGTGCCAATTGATGCCGAGCAGGTCTTTTAATTTTTTCTTCAAGACGGTTGACGCATCGTTGAATTCGGGAACTTCCTGATTCCCGGAGAATTCATACATGATGCCGGGAACATTGGCGATAAGGTTTTCCATCTCCTCTCTATTTTTAACCAGTTCTTTTTCCCGTTGGTCAATCATGCCGGCCATGTGTTTCAGGCTTTGACCGAGTTGGTATAGTTCAGTGATGGCCGAAGCGGGCCATGTATTGTCATACTGACCATCGGCAATGGCGCCGGCTTTTTCAGAATAGACCCTGAATATAGTTGACAGCCGTTTTGCCCGGTTCCAGGATAGAAACAATGCCAGAATAAACGCCATGGCCAGGCCCAGGATAAACGTCATCAAAGCGGCCCGGAGGGGTTTATAGGCTTTGGATGTGGGCTGGGCCACCAGGACTTTCCACCCCAGATCGTCAATGGCAACAACCGTTCCTATATATGATGTCCCATCCAATTGAAATGCCCCGGAAATAAATCGGCCGTCATGTCCGGGACCGGCCAAAGACAGCAGTGAATCCGGCAATCGTTGTCCCCAGTGGCGCCGTTGTGAATCGGCGACAATCCTTGCATTACCGTCAATCACATAGGTTAAAAATCCGGTTTCTCCGGGTAATTGACTGATCACGCCGGACAAATTATCCAAGGTGATTTCAGCCGTGATCAGATTGTCTGCCAATGGAATGGTGAGTGCTACGGCAAGACGGCGGCTGACCGTGGACATAAACGTCTGGGACCAGACCGAGTTTTCAGGGTGCCCGGCGGCCATAACGAATCGTCTGCCCGACAGGTCCAGTCCGATCAAATCGTGTCGAAGAAACCGCCGGGACTGTGCCAGCCCTACCGCCATGACGAGCTGTTGTCGGGGAGAGGAGATGTAGATTGTTTCAAACAGTTCGCCTTGGCCGCATTGGGAATCCAAAAGCGCCGTGAGCTGTTCGTTGGAAAGCCCCTGGCGGCCCTGGATAAAATCAGCCAGGGCGGATAGTTGCCGTTGCCCGCCCAATATATGCGAGGATACCTGCCCGGCAATGGAGCGGGCCATACCCTGGTGGCGGATTTCCGTATCGGACCGCATGGCCGGCAACAGAAAAAACCACACGAAGATCGCGATGATCAATACCGGCAAGCCTGCCACCAGGGTAAATTGTAACAATTGATGATATCGAAGGGATTTCGTCTTTTTCAAACCATTACTCCACCAACATGAATTGTCGATTTTTAACGATGCTCATGGAGGAATTGGCGCGTGTCATATCACCGTAATCATCAAATACGAGCAGGCCCTGCAACCCTTCGAACCGGCGGATGGAGAGCACGGTTTTTTTCAGATCTTCCCCCCTTTGCTGTTTTTTAAGGGCGGTTATGACCACATGGGCGGCATCATATCCATTTACCCCGGGAAATCCCGGCTCTCGGCCCAGTTGTTTTATATACGCCTTGCGAAAGGCCTGGTATGCCGGGGCGGGGTGTTCACGATCAAATGTCTGAACCACGGTAACACCTTCAACGGCCTTGCCTCCGAATTCCAGGAGCTGTTCTGTGGCCCCCCAATCGGCTATGGTGATGTTCACTGTTTTATTTGTTTTCCTGATTTGTTGACACAACAGGGCCACATCCATGGAGTTGGCAATAATCAGGATACCGTTGATGTCCAATGCGAGGGCTTTTTTTGCAATATCTTCGAACGGGTTGTTCTCCTTGGTATCATAGGGGATGATCGAAACAATTTCCCCGCTGCCTTTAGTGAAGATTTCTTTGAAATTTTCAAGCCAGCTTTGTGTATATGATTTGTTCCCCACGTCGTATATCACTGCCGCCCGGGTGATATCCCCGGATTTTATGTGATAATCGGCGCTGACCGCTGTATTTATCCTGACCGAAGGAACAACACGAAAAAAATAATCGTCAATGCCGAAAAGCTTTTGTGTACTCACCGTGGGGGCCACGCAAAGTATCCGGTGTTTGTTGAAAATCGGGGTGACGGCCATGCCCATCTGGCTGGTCATGGGCCCGATGATTGCGGCCACACCCTCCCGGATCAGTTCTTCTGCCGCTTGCCGGGCAACATCGGGGTCATGCCGGTCGTCTTTGATGACCAGTTGAATTCTGTGTCCGTGGATGCCGCCTTCTTTATTTGCCTTTTCGATGCACATCTGGACCGCATCCAACCCGGCAATCCCCAGGTCGGCCACGCGGCCCGACATGCCGGCGATAAAACCTATTTTTACGGGTGTTTTTGAGTCGCACGCCGGCATGGATATGCACGCGAACATCAAGAAAATGAGCATCCGCTTGGGCCATGTGGTTTTCATTTTAATTAATCCTTTTAATACAAAAATCATTACAATCCGCAGCACTTAAATCTCTGTGCTCTCTGTGTCCTCTGTGGTTTAAACACATAGCGGGCGTTGCCGGCAGATTTTATTTAACCACAGAGAGGATACCGTTTAAAACCGACGACGGCCATCTGCCTTGGAGGTGATGGCCGTGTCGGGTTCATGGGCAAAAGCAGGTTAAAGGCCCTGGGTCAGGAACGGCGTTTGTCGGCAACCTCCCATTCATGGATTGTGGTGGTTTCGTAAATCTCTTCCCAGCCGGTGATCATTCCTGCGATATGGCTGAACAGGGAGTGGCCGGTGGTGGTCATGTAAACATGTATCACCAGAAATGAGAGCAGTAAAAAGGCCACAAAGGTGTGGAGCAGGGCCACCGGTGCCAGGGACCAGCCAACGCCTCCCCAGATGTTCCAGGTGTAATAGAGCATGCCGGATATCATCTGGACCGGCAGCATCAATGCCGACAATGCCAGATAGGTCAATCGCTGCAGCGGATTGTGCTTGGCACCCGAGGATTTTTGAACCGGATGGGGTTTGCCCTGGAAAATGCCGAAGGCATAGTAGAGCATCACATCTATGAGTTTCTTGGTTGTGGGAATGTATTGACGCCACTCGCCGGTGGTGAAAAGCCAGAATATAAAAAAGGCAAAGAGCACCAGCCATGAAATGCCAACAAAATTATGGGTTTTCACTGCCGTTTCATAGCCCATCAGGGTGTACGTGCCATGGATTTCAAAGCCTGTGATCATAAGGAATATGATGATCGCGGCCTGGAGCCAGTGCCAGAATCTTTCATAACGCGTGTACAGATATACTTTAATTCGTTTGGTCTGAGTCATGGTGTTATCTTCCTTTGCTCTTAATTTCTGGTGAAAAACCGGCCGAGGCCGTGGAGGGCAACGCCTATCAATGATCCGATCACAAGGATCCATCCCACCCAGTCCATCAGGGCGACGTGATTGCGTCCGGGCATGTAAAAGCCGGCCAGGTCGGCCAGTCGCCCGGTATCTCTGATATGGCATTCGGTACATGAAAGGACATTGTCCCGGGGAGCGACCATGTGGGTGATGGGAAACACATAGGATGTCTGAACAAAATCATACTCGCCGGAATAGGGCAGGTTTGAGTACTCCTGGCCGTACCGGATCGCTGCATTCCAATCAAACCCTTTCCAGTAGGCGGCCTTATCTGTTTTATCCTTGGGGAACAGATGGGGGACCACAAGCTTTTTGTTTATTTTGTCGTAGGGGATTTTACCCCGGTGGACCTTGAACGGAAAAATGAAGGATTTTTCATCGGTCATGTCCCCGGCCGGCTTACTTACGGCCACCTCAACGGACGGATCAATGGTGTCTTTCAAGGTCAGATGGTCAATGGAACCGTTGTACCAGAAGTATTCGGGTACCACATTTTTTTCCCATTTGAATTCGCCTTTTTTGCTCATATAGGCAGGTTTGCCAAACTCATCTTTCACCGTATAGGGTTTACCTTCTTTCATTTTTCCTGCCGCAGACCAGTCCCAGTGCATCTTGGTGGGGTTGATGCGGGCAAATTTGGGGATATGGCAGCTCTGGCATGCCACCCTGTCGGTGTGGTCGTTGGCCTTGGCATTGTGCTGGTGGGGCGTCCTGCCGTGGCAGGATACACAGGTGATCTTTGAGGTCAAATCGTCTTCAATTAACGACGTTTTGCTCTCAGCGGCGGGCCGGGTGTAGATTCTGCCTGCGATATGGTGTTCCGATGTGGAGTGGCACCGGGTGCAGGTAAAATTTTGTCCGTCGGTGCCCATGTGAACATCCAGGTGTTTGTCGGGTTTGATCAAAGATGAATCCAGATCGCCGTGCTTGACACCGTCTCCGCCACCGCCGTAGAAATGGCAGGTGCCGCAGTTTTTCCGCCCGGGCAGGCCGACACTCTGGGCCACTTTATTCCACTCCGGCGGATGGTATGTTTTTTTGTTTGATTTAAATACCTTGGTCTCCTTGGCCGGATGGCCGGCACCGGATGGAAATTTTTTGTAGGTGCCTGTGCTCTCATGGCAGACAAGGCAATCCACCTTGGTTTGATCGGTGAAATCAAAGGTGTTGTCCTTCCAGCCGTATCCCGCATGGCATGAGGTGCAGCGCGGCTCGTTGCTGCTGGCGTTGATGCAGAAGTTGTTGACCGAATATCCGCCTTTGCCCAGGGGGGTGTCCGGATCTTTGCCCGGGGCTTCCCAGGTCCAGTGAATGGTTTTGTGAAACTGCAGGGCCGCCTCGTTATGGCATTTGAGGCAGGCTTGGGTCACTTCAGGGCCGGAAGCGAATTCCTGCTGTAAAATGTCGAATTTTGAGTGGTCCGCAGTAATCCACCGCTTTTTATCTTTTATTGCCTGTTTTGCAAGGACCCTGCCGGGGGCCAGTTCTTCCTGGTCACCCGTGGATGCCGTGCAGGGCAAGGGGCCGGCCGGCAGCATGAACAGGGTGAACAGCAGAAAAACCAAGATCGTTCGCTTTTGTTTCTTCATTTTAGGTCAACGCCTCCTTTTTATCGGGATTTTTAGTTGCAGCCCAGGATATCAAAAATAATGTTATCACCGCGCCGCGTCTTGAATGCGAATAAAATGTAGTGCAAAATCACCCGCCTTTGTTTTTTGCAAAGGCGGGTGATTATCAAACC